>CAYMCQ010000024.1:0-48895 GCA_964389025.1 uncultured Verrucomicrobiota bacterium | reverse complement strand
CGCAGTCCAAGACGCTGGCGCGATGACGGGAACGCCAAATCAATTCAAGGTGAGGGCAATGAGTTCCTTCCACGCCGTTTGCGAAACAGACAGATGCCACATATAGCGAGCGTCGCCAGCGAAGCCGCCGCGCCGAGATAAAACTTTCTGTCGCGGTAAGCCAACTTCACTTGATGCGTTCCCGCCGGAACTTCAATTGCTTGAAATGCGTGATTTGCGCGCCAGAGACGCACCGGTTTTCCATCTACAAACGCTTTCCATGCCGGATAAAAAGTTTGTGCGGCGACAATCATCGCAGGCGCAGTCGTTTCAACTTCTGCTTCGATTGAGTGTGCCGATATTTTTTTTGGCCGAATCGCGACGTTCGATGCGTTGGTGGCAGAAATCTCCATTGCCGCCTGCTTCAGCAAAAAAACTTCCGCGCGCGGATTGAAATTTGTTGCAGCCAAACTTCGCAGCGTTTCTTTTGAGTCGGTGAAAATCGGCTTCTGTCCGCCAGTCAGCATCGGCAGAAAAGTTGTTCGCGAGTCCCACGCCAGAACATTCGTCGCCGACGTGATCATCGAGACGCCGACGAAGTCCAGCAGCCCGGCGCCTGGATGACTGGTTCCCGCGAACAGCAGCCGGAAAATGTCCATGTGCTCTCGCGGATAGAGCGGAAAAAATCCATCCACTTTCGGAATGCCTTCGAGCAGGTTGCAGTCGGAAAAAAGCGCCCACCGCCGCCGCAAATAGTCCTCCTGCGGATCTATGACGCCCGAAGTCGCAAGCGTGCTTCGCGCTTGTTGCGTAATCATCGCGCGCGAGTTTCCGTGCGCGGGCGCAGCCACGCCTCGCGACAATTTCAAGCTGTAAACACGCGGGTTGATCGTCTGCGAAAACGGCATGTGCGTGAACAAGTCCAGCCAGATCAGCAGCAACAGCAAAAGCTGGCAGAGAATCCGCAGCTTCGGCGTGGAAATTTTCCTCGAGAAGACGAGAACGAAAATTGTCGCGATGAAAAAAGCTCCACGCACAGCGGCGTTGTGCCACGTCGCAGGCCAGTTCTCCTGTGGTCGCGGCGATTTCCACGCGAGCCAGACGATTGCGCCGAGCGCCGCAAGCAAACAAAGCGAAATGAGCCAAAAAGTTTTTTCGGATTTGTCCCGCCCGGTTTCCAAAGCCGAAAATTTCGCGACTGCGAACGCCGCAAGCAGCGGCAAAATGAAAGCCGGCAGGATGACGAACTTCACCGGAAACCTCATCACGCTCAAAACGCTGATGGCTCTGGTCGCCCATTTGTAAATCGGTGTCGCGTCCCCGAGCGCCAGCAACAAACCAAGCACAACAACCACGCCGAGCAGCCAGACCCGCCAGTTTCCTTGCCGCGAAAAAGCCACGAGCGCCAGCGCAATCGTCGTGATGCCGACATAGTAGGAAGTCGTCCAGTATTGATTGTGTTGGAGGAAGACGCCGCCGTAGGGATTTTCGCAGCGAAACAGCGGCGCGAGAAAATTTCCGAAGCCTGTCACAGGCATCGCCCATTGTGCCGCGTTGAAATTTTCCTGGCGGTTGGAATTTTGCAGCAGTTCGAAAAATGGAAGCAACTGCGCTGCGCAAAGTCCTGTGATGAGGAGAACGACGGTTCCAAGCCGCAAAATGATATTGCGATTGGCTATCGGCCATTGACTATCGGCTATTGGCATTTCCGCATCACCGATTGCCGATTGCCGATGGCCAAAGCCTGAAAAAATTTCTCCCACCGCAATCACCGCCAGCAACCCCCAAGTAAGCATGATGACTTCCGCAGCGCCGGAAAGCATTTGCAGCGCGCCGACGATTCCGGCGACGACCAAGCTTTTTCCGCCATCGCGCCACGCTCGTTCGACAAGCCAGACGACCCACGGCATCCAGCCAAGGCCGGGAATCGTCGCCGGCCACAGGACACTGTTAAGCATGAGTCCATTGAACGCGAACGCGATTCCCGCGACTGCGGCGGCGAAATTATTTCCAGTCCACCGACGCGCCAGAAAAAACATTCCCATCCCGCCGAGCCACAAGTGCAGCAGGCAAAAAACTCCGAGCGACCACGACAGCGGCAGCAAAAGATAAAACAGCGCGGGCGGATACAAAACCTGCGTGTTCCACTGCGCGAGGAACGGGATGCCGCAGTCGTTCAGCGGATTCCAGAGCGGAATTTCTCCGCGCCAAAAACTTTCGCGAAAATAATTCGCCAGCGGATAACCGAAGTAGCCGAAGTCACGGGCGACGAATGTTTGCAGGCCGAATATGACCTGCGGAAAAGCAACGAGGATGAGCAGCCCGAGCAAACCGCCGAATCGAAGCGGCGTCAGCCAGTCATCGCTCGTGTCGTTTGCGTGAAGCGGTGCGGACATGCGCCTTTATACGAATTCGAGTCGCGCAAAGCAACGCTCGCGGACTGGAATCCTGCACTATTTTATTTCAACAAATCTTCCGCAATCTGCACGGCGTAGAGCGCAGCGCCTTCAAGCGGGGATTATTGAAAGCCTAAAACTGGCCTCGCGGGACAAAAAATGTAAGCCAAATGCACTTGGCATAAGCGCTGGCGCGGCGGTAAGATTGATTCACTCGAAGGAAAAGGCGATGAAGCCTATTCAACAATTGTTCGTCGGTGTGGTCGCATGCAGCGGCTTTTTTGCTTATGTTGATATTTCTTTCGGCGAAGGTTGGATAAAAACTACCGCGCCAGATGAGAACTGGTTCTCTGTGGCCTCTTCATCCAGTGGAACACAATTGGTCGCGGCGGCTTTTCAGAGCGGTATTTATGTCTCTGTAGATTCCGGCGCTTCGTGGAGGAAAACCGATGCTCCAGAAGCGGAATGGTGGTCTGTAGCGTCGTCGGCTGATGGAACCACACTCGTGGCCGTTGCTGACACAGGTGAAATCTACACCTCTCTGAATTCAGGCGGGACTTGGCAGCAAACCTTCGCTTCGCAGAAAGATTGGTTGTCCGTCGCAGCCTCAGCCAACGGAGAGAAGTGGGTTGCAGTAAACGATCAAGGCGATCAGCTTGGGGAAGATCCTGGCAGCATTTACCTCTCAAAAGACTCGGGACTTACATGGAGGAAAGCTGGCGCTCCAGACGGGTCGTGGTTCAGTGTGGCGTCGTCTGCCAGTGGAAAAAGATTGGCTGCAAGCGACGGCGAAACGATTTATACCTCGTCAGATTCGGGAATGACCTGGAAGCAACGAACAATCCCAATCGGGCCAGAGGAGTATTTGAGCATAGTCGCGTGTTCGCGCACCGGAAGAAAATTGGCTGCTCTGGGTGACGGGAGTGGAATTTTTGTTTCGAGGAATTCCGGCGCCACTTGGAAGCGAACGAGCGCTCCACAACGCGACTGGCGATTTATCGCTTCATCCGGAGATGGAAATCGGTTGTTGGCAACAGATGGAAATGACATCTACGCGTCGGCTGATTCAGGTGAGACTTGGGGTTTAACCACCGCGCCCGAGGCCGACTGGAATTCAATTGCCTCGTCGCGGGATGGAACGAAATGGGTGGCTACAACTTCCCCTTATGATTCGGGCGGAATCTATGTGTGGCAACCCCTACTGCCGGAGATTGTGCCTGCTCCAGCAGACCGGGTTGTGTTGGCTGGAACAAACGTGACGTTTAATTCCGGTGCTTTCGGGGTCGGTCCGTTTGCTTACCATTGGAAGTTCAACGGCACAAATCTGAGAGGCGCGAGCAAACCAAAACTCACGCTCAAAAAAGTGACTCTGTCAGATTCCGGGTCTTATTCAGTTGAAGCGCGAAATAAATTTGGCCGGACATTGAGCGCAGACGCCGTCCTCACCGTTTTGCCAGCGTTGATCACGTCGCAACCGATGAATCAGGCTGTTCTTGGTGGAACCAATGTGACGTTCTCCATAAACACAGTCGCGCTGGCTCCGCTCACTTATCAATGGCAATTCAACGGAACAAATCTGTCCGGAGCGACGAGCCAATCGTTCACAATTGATCACGTCAGCTTGTCCGATGTTGGCTCATATTCTGTGGTTGTCGGCAACAAATTTGGAAGCGTTTCGAGCGAAGGCGCATGGCTGATGATTTTCCCATTGACGGTATTGCAGCAGCCGCAACCTGCCAGCCAAACCGCTGTCGCCGGAATGAATATCTCATTCAGTCTGGACACTTTGAGCACAGTTCCAATCGTTTATCAGTGGCGATTCAACGGCGTTGACATCGTTGGTGAAACGAACTCCCTGCTGACATTGAGTAACATCAATTTCTCTCATTCGGGCGCTTACTCCGTTTTGGTCGGAAACGATTTTGGAAACGTTTTGAGCAGCAACGCGCTCCTGACCGTCGTGCCCGCTCTCATCACAACGCAACCTGCAAGCGGTATCTCCGCAACGGGTGCCGTTTTGAATGCTTCTGTGACAAGCGGCTTGAGCGACACCGTCGTCTGGTTTGAATGGGGTGCCGACACCAATTATGGAAACGCAACCGCAGCCGCCAATGCAGGTGAAAACACGGATCCAGTTAATATCGCCAGCGCAATCAACGGATTGACTGCAAATATGACCTACCATTATCGGGCAATCGCTTCAAACAGCCTTGGCTTGGTTTTCGGCGACGACAAATCTCTCAGAACCGCACTGGCTTTCGCGAAAACAGGTGCGCCTGAAACAAATTGGACTTCCATCGCCTCTTCTGCAGACGGAGTGAAACTGGCGGCGGCAGGTGGCGGTGTGATTTATCTTTCAGCCAATTCTGGAGACACTTGGGAAGCAAGCGGCGGCACCGGGACACTTGTGGTCTCGTCAGCGGATGGAATGATTTTATTCACGTTGAACAACGGCCAGCTTTTCAGCTCATTCGATTTCGGCGAAAGCTGGGCATCGAACAGCACACCCGCGAGTTTTTCTTCTCTTGCAGTTTCTGCCGACGGGAGCAAGTTGGCGGCAATCAGCGGCAGAATGATCTACGCCTCAACAAATTTCGGAGTAACGTGGCTATCAAGCGGCGCGCCTTCGAATTACGTCAGCAGCTTCCCTTACGGATTGTTGCTGCCTATCTTTTGGACTAGCATCGCTTCTTCGGCAGACGGAAACAAACTCGCGGCGACATCCTACGGCCTTGATCCGTATGGGCGAGTGACCTTTGGCGCGATTTACACTTCAACAGATTCAGGGCAAACTTGGGCAAGACGATACAGTTTCCCGTTCTATCAAATTTTTTCGATTGCTTCCTCGGCCGACGGAGGCGTGCTGGCTGCGATTACATACTCAAGAACCTTAATCTCGACAAATTCAGCGAACAATTGGCAGGCGGTATGGACATACCCGCAACTTCATTCGCTTACTCTTTCCGGCGACGGAACGACGCTGGCTGGCATCGCGCCGGACTATTATCGCATTTTCACGTCGCCGGATTCGGGTCAGACGCTATTCGAAGCAACCGCACCTTTTCTAAATTGGAGTGCTCTCGCTACGTCAGCAGATGGAAAACAAATCGTCGCGACGGCCAATGGTGGTGGCATTTACATATCAAGAACGGCTCCCGAACCTACTTCATCAACTCTTCCGCGATTTGCACCGCGTTGAGCGCGGCGCCTTTGAGAAGTTGATCGCCGCTGACCCAGAACGCGAGGCCGTTCTCCATCGCGCAATCTTTTCGGATGCGGCCCACGGCGCAGTTGTCCTTCTCGGCGCAGTAAAGCGGCAGCGGATACTCGTTCTTCGACGGCTCGTCTATCACGTCGAGGCCGGGAGCTTTTTTCAAAACGTCGCGCGCGGCTTCGACGGTGATCGGTTTGTCGAACTCCGCGCTGACCGCGACCGAGTGTGCGCGATAGACCGGCACGCGCACACAAGTCACGCTCGCGCGAAAATTCGGATGATGCATGATCTTGCGGCCTTCATTTTCCATCTTCATTTCTTCCTTCGTGTAACCCGATGGCAAAAATGAATCCACGTGCGGCAACACATTGAACGCGATCTGATGCGGATAAACTTCGAGCGTCGCTTTTTTCCCGGCGACGATTTCATTCACCTGCCGTTTTAATTCCTCAATCGCCTTCGCGCCAGTTCCGGAAACCGCCTGATAGCTCGAAGCGAAAATTCGTTTCACGTTGAACGCCTTGTGCAACGGATACAGCGCCATCAACGTCACCGCAGTCGTGCAATTCGGGTTCGCGATGATTCCTTTGTGCTGCTTCACGTCGCTCGCATTGATTTCTGGAATCACCAGTGGCACGTCGTTGTCCATGCGGAACGCGCTGGAGTTGTCCACGACCACGCAGCCGGCCTTCACCGCGACGGGCGCAAATTCCTTCGAGATGCTTCCGCCCGCGCTGAACAGCGCGATGTCAATTCCCGCGAACGCGTCCTTGTTGAGTTCCTTGACCGTGATTTCTTCGCCGCGAAATTTCAATTTTTTTCCGACTGACCGCGCCGACGCGAGCAACGTCAATTTCCCGACCTGAAATTTTCGTTTCTCGAGCGTCTTGATCATTTCGACGCCGACTGCGCCCGTTGCGCCGACGACTGCCACATGCGGATTTTGGTTCATAAAAAGCCGTGAAATATAGCGGCGGCGAAGGGAGTGTCAATGTTCGGAGGGCGGAGTTCCACGACGCCCAAAATTCTTTCTCAACAGACAAGGATTCGTGGAACTCATCCCTCTGAAAATTTGGGATCAAATAAAGCTCGAAAAGCCGCGTCAAACCTCGCAAATTACACCGATGTCCATCATCCAGCGTTCAATCCAAGTCAGCTACGATCTGCGGATTTTTTTCACGCAGAACGTTTTTGATCCGCTGAATCTGGTGCTGAAGGAAGTTTTGTCTCGCGACTCAACGGATGGAGTCAAAAAAGTTTTAATCGTCTTGGATGAATCGCTCGCACAGGCGCAACCGCAACTCGCGCCACAGATTGAAAACTATTTCGCGACGCACTCGGACTCGTTAAAGCTTGTTTGCCCGCCAATCATCATCGAAGGAGGCGAGCGGACGAAAAATTCCTACTTCCACGTCTCGGAAATCCATTCGCAGATTGATCGTCATCACATTGACCGTCATTCCTACGTCATTGGCGTCGGTGGCGGCGCGTTGCTGGACATGGTAGGGCTGGCGGCGGCCACGGCGCATCGCGGCGTGCGACACATCCGCATTCCGACGACGACCCTCGCGCAGGATGATTCCGGCGTCGGCGTGAAAAACGGCATCAACGCCTTCGGCAAAAAGAATTTCATCGGCACATTTGCCCCGCCGTTCGCAGTCATCAACGATTGTCAGATGCTCGTTTCGCTCTCCGAACGCGACAAACGCGCCGGCTACGTCGAAGCGGTCAAGGTTTCGCTGATTCGCGACAGGGAATTTTTTGAATGTTTGGAACGCGATGCGAAATTGCTGCGTGGGTTCGAGCCAGCCGCGATGCAACGGCTCATCTTTCGCTGCGCCGAACTGCATCTGAATCACATCGCAAGTTCCGGAGACCCATTTGAATCCGGCTCGGCGCGTCCGCTTGATTTCGGTCACTGGTCTGCCCACAAGCTCGAACAACTTTCCGAATACAAAATTCGCCATGGCGAAGCCGTCGCCATCGGCATTGCGCTTGACGTGATTTATTCGCGCAAGATGAATTTTCTCGACACTGTGTCTGCCGAGCGCGTGCTGGCGCTGCTAGAAAATCTCGGCTTCGAACTTTTCGCGAATGAATTGTTGCACGAAGATTCGGAAAGCAATTTGATGGTGCTGCAAGGTCTCGAAGAATTCCGCGAGCATTTGGGCGGACGACTCAGTATCACTCTCCTCAAAGCCATTGGTGAAGGTTTTGAAGTCCACGAGATGAATCTGCCGAAGGTCATCGAGAGCATTTACGAATTGCAGGAGCGGTATCAGCAGCGAGAGCAAAAGATCGTGCGCGCGTTCGCATAGAAAATGTAGCAGCCGAGATAACGAGGCTCTGTTAAAATGAATTGAGCCTCCTCACGTCGGCTGCTACCAAAGAGGCGTGAAACGCACTGCTGTCATCAACGTCGTTGGGCTTACTAATTCGCTCATCGGCCAGCAGACGCCGCATATCGTGGAGTTTTTGAAGCGTGGCGCGATGGCGAAAATTATTCCTGCTTTTCCAGCCGTCACATGCACCGCGCAATCAACTTACCTCACTGGCAAAACTCCAAGCGAGCACGGAATCGTTGGCAACGGCTGGTTCAATCGCGAGTTGGCGGAAGTTCAATTCTGGAAACAATCAAATCGTCTCGTCCAGTCAGAGAAAATCTGGGACGCGCTCCATGCGTCGTCTGAAATCGCAAATCGCAAATCGTCAATCGCAAATCTGTTCTGGTGGTTCAACATGTATTCGAGCGCGGATTATTCCATCACGCCGCGCCCGATGTATCCCGCTGACGGCAGAAAAGTTTTCGATATTTACTCGTGGCCGTATTCCATCCGCGAGGAAATCAAAAAGGATTTGGGCGAGTTTCCGTTTCCATGCTTTTGGGGGCCGGCGGCTGGAATTGATTCGCCGAAAGGCAAAGCGGACGCGGCATCGCGCTGGATCGCGGAATCCGCCAAGTGGATTGAAAACAGATTTCATCCGACACTGAACCTGATTTATCTGCCGCATCTGGATTACAATTTGCAACGGCATGGAACTTATGTGGGTGGCACAGGCGTCTCGCCTGTTCTTTCTGGCGTCCCGCCGGAAAGCGTGGAGAGAGCAACGCTTTCGGTTGGATCTAAATCAATCAGCGAATCAACATCTCGTGACGAAATTCGGCGGGACGCCGAATTTGACGGGCGGGACGCCCGTGCCACCAATCCCGCCATCCACCGTGACTTGCACGAGATTGATTCCATGGTCGGCGGGTTGATTGACTTTTTCGCGAAGCAATCCGTGCAAGTCGTTTTGCTATCCGAATACGGCATCACGAACGTGGACACACCGGTTCATTTGAACCGCGAGTTTCGCAAGCGCGGGTGGCTGACTATCAAAGACGAACTCGGTTTGGAAATTCTGGATTGCGGCGCGAGCAAAGTTTTTGCGGTGGCAGACCATCAAGTCGCGCATGTTTATTTGAAAGATCGCTCGCTGGAAAATAAAGTTCGTTCGCTGATGGAAAAGACCGAAGGCATTGCGAGCGTGCTGGGCGCAAAGGAAAAAATTTCCGCCGGCATTGACCATCCGCGCGCGGGTGACCTCATCGCCGTGGCGAAGGAGAACGCTTGGTTCACTTATTACTACTGGCTGGACGACCGCGTCGCGCCGGATTTTGCGCGCACAGTGGACATCCATCGCAAACCGGGCTACGACCCCGTGGAATTGTTCCTCGATCCCGCGCAACCCTTCATCAAGGCGAAAATCGCGTGGCGGCTGCTGCAAAAAAAACTCGGCTTCCGGATGTTGATGGACGTGGTTCCGCTCGACGCGACGCTCGTGAAAGGCTCGCACGGCGCGCGTCCAAAAAATCCCGACGACTGGCCGGTGTTCATCAGCAACTCTCCCGAACTGCTTCAATCGCCGCAAATGGAAGCGACGGAGGTTTATCACACGCTGTTAAGGCATTTGATGAGATGAATTTGTCTGCTGTTCGCTTGCTGTGATTGGCGGCAAAACGTGACCTAGAATTGAACACGTCGGGTCTTCGTCAACGCGACCAATTGTGTAGGTGCCGCCCCGTGGACATTTTGGGAACGAAATCCCATCTCCTTTCATGTATAATAAAAGTTCTTCCCTGCGCGGGATTTCATTTGTGCTCTTATGATTCTCCAGCGCCCATTGCTGCTTTGCTCCATCAATCCATCGCAATTGGTTTATGCAATCAATGCGCGCTTTTTCGCGATTAGAAAAATAACCCCAAATTAAAATTGTCACTATGAACGCCGCCAAAACAACGACATAGGTGCCAATTATCTGACGGTCGCTAAACCAAAATTTTCCATTTGGATTATTCACTATGTCGTCGCAGGTGACTCCGCCGGAGTCGGCGAAGATAAAATAGGTTCTTCACTCGGCGCATCAGACAACATGGAAGTTTCAGATTCAGCAGCCGTCACGATTGGCGCGCCTTCGCTGACTGGTTCTGTTGATTGCTCGGTCGTAGGTTGAGTTTGCTCGGCGGGTTTTTCCCCGCTACCCGCAGTCCCGCTTGTCGCGGGACCGGACCCCGAACTCTTCTGCGGCTTTGGCGGTTTGGGCAAAGGTTTCTTTGCCGTGTCCAAAGTTCCGTTCGCGAATTCGATCACGTGGCCTTGATGCACGAGCCAGTGCAAATCCGAGATGATGGCGGTTTGTTCATCAGTGGCAATAGGCGATAGGCTATCGGCAATAGGCTTTTCGGCTTGCCGCCCATCGCCGCTCGCCTCTTGCCCCTCGCCTGTCTTGGCCGGTGCGACGGGAATGATTGTCGGCGACGGCGCGAGCGCTTCGATGAGCTGGCGGCGCGAGCATTTGGAATGGCCGTTGATGTATTCGACGATGCGCCGGATGCTTTCGGAAACGGGCGTGGTTTCGAGGTCGAGAAAACTAGGTCGGGCGACGGCGACGTGCGTGACGGTCTTGTTGACCTTGAAAAATTGCAGTCCGCGCGAGGCGAATTGCTGGCTCAGCACGGTGGCGATCTGCAGCGGGAAATGGCGCTGATCCTCCCAGCGTTCGCGCACGAGCCGCACAAGCTGCGGCGAACGCATCGCGCGCACGACCATTCCGTTGAGCGTGTGCGATTCGACGGGCTTGACGATGGTTTCCTTGTGCGTGGCGCGGAAATGCTTTTCCACTTCCTCCATGCTCTGAAGCCGCAACGGCTCCGGCAGATTTAAACAGACGTATTCCGTTTTCCAGCTCAGGTCTTCGATCCATTTCTTCACGACGGCTTCGTCGCGGACGATTTTCACGCGCGACTTGAACTGGTCGAACGGCATTTTTGAAAATTTTTCCGCGTGCAACTTGTGCAGGCGCGTCTGGTAATCGTGATAATTCGGCGGGCCAAGAATGACGCCGCTCATGCCGCATTGCCCGACGAACGTGTAGGTGCCCTTTGGCGGCTCGGTGGCAGTGCGCTCGGCTTTGTAAAACGTGTTGAAATGTTTTCCGAGCGCGTAGGAAATGACTTCGTCCTCGGAAAGCCAGAGCGAGTCGTCGAGCGCGCAGACGAACAGCGGCTGGGCCGGTTTACCTTCCGCATTTTTTCTCACGCTGAACGTGACGGCGTAGCGGTCGTGCTTCTGCAAAATGATCCGCGCGATGTCGAACAGCGGATAAGCGCGGCCAGTGGCCTTGATCTGGCGCGCGAGTGAATCAACGCCATTCTCGTCTGGCGTGAGCGTGACGTTGACTTCGACGAGCGGCGGCGGCGCGGCTGGTTTTTCAAAACGGCCTTCGCGGCGTGGGCCGCCAAATTTTCCCCGGCCTTTGTCGAAGCGCGGTTGGCCTCCGCCTTCGCGACGCGGACCACGATTTCCCGGGCCGCTTTGCGGCGGGCGCGGGCGTTGTCCGCCGCCACCGAAATCGCGGCGTGGCCCACCACGGCGATCGCCGCGGTCGCGGTCGTCGCGAGGCCGTTCGCCTTTGAAATTCTCGTAACGCTTCGCCGACGGGTCTTCCTTGACCCATGAGGGCAAAAACAATTTTTCCAGATCCAGCTCGTTTTCAGTCAATGTGCTCATCAATAAACAACAGACGCGGTAGGCGTCCCGATTGGTCAGGACAGCATGGACAGGCTTTGGGAGGAATTCAAGCGATTGATTTCGGAGGGACGACCCATGCGAGTTTTTGAATCTTTTTCCCGAACCGAAATCGAATCAAGCCGAGCCAACGAGATTCTTTAAATCCGCCCGCACGGTCTGATAGCTCGTGTTGTATTTCAAAACTTCCGGGTCGGGTTGCACGCCCCAATGCTCGCACGCGTCGCGGTAAACGTCCGGCCACCAGTTGCGATGTTGCGTGAGGCCTTGCGTGCGCCAGTTTTCCCAGTTCATCAGCACGCGCGACCAGCATTCATCGCCATACTTCACGGCTTCCTGTGCGTTGGAAAAATCTTTCAGATACCAGTCGCGACCGACGCGCGCGTGCAAAACTTCATCCGCCCAATCGTAATCCTGAAACAGGCCGGAGAGCGGATTGTGCGATGCCAGCGCAACTTCCCATTCGAAACGTTTCCCGTTCTTTGGCATCAGGCCTTGCTCGATGAAATACAAAACGGCGTGGCGCTCGATGGGTTTGAGCTGCGTGTTGAGCGCGAGCGACCATGTGTGGTTGATCATCACCTTGTTCGGCCAGTCAATTTCAAGATTCGCGAAGCCGACTTCGCCCATCATGGCGTGGCGCGCTTCGTCCCAAAGCTGGCGCGTCATGTCGCGGTAATAATCCCACGGCTTGTCTGGCGTCTCGGTGATGATGCTGGCCATCATTTCCGGCACGTCCACTTCGCGGAGGCGTTTGTAAAACATCATCAGCGTTTTTGGCTGCGGCGGAAATTTCTTATCGTAGAGAAAAACTTCCGCATTCACGCCCATGTTGAACGGGTCGGGGAAACGCTCGTCACGTTTTGGGACGCCGTCGTATTGGTAGGGCTTGGCGGAGTGATGGCGGGAAATTTTTTTGCCACTGGGTGGTTGCGTTCCATCCAATTCGCCGGCAGCGATGAGGCATTCATCCAATAGCGCAAGCCAACTATCGACACGCTTGCGACAGTTCTTGTCCACGACCGACGCGATACATCGCGCGCCGAATTCAGCCATGTCGCCGAGTTCAAGCAGCGCGAAACGTAAAACTCTCACCGACGGCGCATCTGCCAGCGGATTGGTGTCTTCGAGATGTTTTTCCAAGGCAGCTTCGAGCGCCGGAACAGCCCGCTCATAAAGCCCGAGCAACAATTCTTCCGTCGTCGGTGCGCAGAGAATCTCATCGAAGAGGATTTCCAGGATTGAGTCGGGAATTTGCTCAAGGCCGAGCGGTGGCTCGCGCATTTCACCAACCCGCTTGCGCAACGAGGTTGCGTGCTCGGCGCAGAGATGCGCGTGATGGCTGAAGCCCATTTTCAATTCATAAATCGGCTCCGCCGTGATGCGCGCGGTGAAAATCTGGTGCAGCCGTTTGAACGCGTAATGGTATCGCTTGAGGCGGCGCACGCATTCTTCGACGGACAGGCCGGGTTTCATGGAGTCGGTCATCGGGCAGATACCCGCGAGCGACGGAAGATTTTTGTAGGACTGGTAAGTTTTCATGGCGACGTCACCAGCTTAGTATAAAATAAAAAACTGGCTTCTGAAAACAACTGATCGTCGTGCTTGAAACGGCGCTTGCGAAGATTAAACTCGCGCAACAACCAACATGAGCACTTCACTGAATCCCAAACGCACCGTCGCTGAACTCAAGGAACTCCGCGCGCTCACCGCTGACGACAATGGCGCACAACGCGTCGCCTTCACTCCGATGTGGGTGAAGACGCGAGCGTGGCTGAAGAAAAAACTTGAAGCACTGCCAGTCGAAATCCACACCGATGCAGCGGGAAATCTTTGGACGACATTGCGTGGTGAATCCGAAAAATGTCTGCTCATAGGCGGCCACATGGATTCCGTGCCGAACGGTGGCTGGCTTGACGGTTGCCTGAACGTAATGGCGGGTGTGGAAATTCTCCGCCGCATCAACGCGCAATACAATGGCAAGCCGCCAGTCACGGTGCGGCTGGTGGATTGGGCCGATGAAGAGGGCGCGCGGTTTGGGAAAAGTCTGTTCGGCTCGTCTGCCTGCTCCGGCAATCTCGACATGAACGAGGCGCGCGGTCTGAAAGACAAAGACGGAATCTCCTTGCCGGACGCGCTCAAAAATGTCGGCATTGATTTCGAGCGCGTGAAGGACAGCGGCAAGGAACTCAAGAACGCCGCAGCCTACATCGAACTGCACATCGAGCAAGGGCCGGTGCTTTTAGATTTGGATTTGCCGCTCGGCGCGGTGCTCGGCACGTTCGGCGTCGAGCGACACGCCATCACGTTTCACGGTCAGGCCGCGCATTCCGGCAGCACGCCGATGAATCGCCGCAAGGACGCCTTTCTCGCCGCTGCCAAGATGAGCCAGGAGATTTACAAGATTGCCGAGCGCAGTAAAAGTAGGGCAGGCTTCCAGCCTGCCCCCGCCGGGCGAGGCGAGGCGAGTGCTCGCGCTGACGCGCTCGCCGGACAGGCTGGAAGCCTGTCCTACTCTGGAGAGATCAGCGGCGTTTGCACCATCGGTTCATGCACCACCAAGCCCGGCATCGTCACCAGCGTCGTCGAAGAATGTCGCATCACGCTCGACCAGCGCCATCTCGACGGCGCGGCGCTCGCGCGCATGTTTCAGGAAGCCAAAGCCGCCAGCGAAAAATTCGCGAAGGAAGGCAACGTGAAAGTCAGTTGGGAACGCCTCTGGCAAATTGACCCGCGCCCGTTCAACGACGAACTCATCGCGCTGTGCGACGAGGCGATCCGCGAGACCTGCGGCCAATCGCATCGCCTGCCGAGCGGCCCGTTGCACGACGCCGCCGAAGTCGCGCGCGCCGGCGTGCCGACCGTGATGATGTTCGTCCAAAGCCTCCACGGCATCAGCCACAACAAGATCGAGGACACGAAGGAAGAACATCTCGAACTCTGCGTGACCGCGTTCGACAAGCTGGCGGAGAAGGCGATGAGGTGGATTCAATTCCGTTGAATGACTGATGAAAACTTGGCCACAATTCAATGAACATGGCGATTTACCTCCGGGCATTCACGCGGCAACGCTCGAAGAAGTTATCCGTCACTTTGGTTCAACATCCCGGCGCGCAGTCATTGCGCGGCGGCTCGAACGGATTTTTCAACTGGCCCATTCCACAGGTCATCTCGCCCGGTTCATCGTCTTTGGGTCATTTATCACGGGCAAGGCCGAACCTAACGACGTTGACATTTTCCTGCTGATGGAGGATTCATTTGATGTGAACAAGGTTTCAACCGAGGCGCGTCTGGTGTTCGATCATGCGGCGGCGCAGAATCTTTTCGGCGCGAGCGTGTTTTGGATTCGCCGGGCTGCCGCCCTTGGCGGCGAAGACGCCACCATTGCGCACTGGCAAATCAAGCGCGACGGCGGCAGACGCGGCATCGTGGAGGTGACAAAAATATGATTAGCAATGATCGCGAACTGGAAGTCACACAGGCGCGCATCCGCCAGTTTGAGCAGCAAGTCGCGCAGATTCGCAAAACCGCGACTGACAGCGAGAGCTACCGTCTGTCCGCCGCCGGATTCCTCGCCGAGATAGACCGGATGAATCTGGAAATCCGGGATTATTTCTGGTCTGATCCTGCCAAACACCCCTTGGTCGCGGCCTGACTTGCCGACCGTGATGATGTTCGTCCAAAGCCTGCACGGCATCAGCCACAACAAAATCGAGGACACGAAGGAAGAACATCTCGAACTCTGCGTGACCGCGTTCGACAAGCTGGCGGAGAAGGCGATGAGGTGGGTGCAAACACAAAAATAATTCGGTCAATTATGAGTTCGCACCGAAGCACCAGAGATAAGCGCAACAGGGCCGATAAGACCCAAAAGGCAGATTATGTTAGTGATGAATTTGGAAAGAACCGTGATCAAGAGCGACGGGAGCAGCGAAAATTGCAGAACGAATATCTAAGTCTTCAACGAGCAGCGGAGAGATTTGTCGATAAACTAAATTCCCTTTCCCGCGACGAATTCGTCCGCATCGTCGGCCCGGTGTTCGAGCATTCGCCGTGGATTGCGGAAACGACTTGGCCGAAGCGACCGTTCGCAAGTGTGGAGCAACTTCACGCCGCGCTTTGCGAAACCGTCCGTAACGCCAGCGAGGAAAAACAACTCGCACTGATTCGCGCGCATCCCGACCTCGTCGGCAGACTCGCGTTGGCTGGACAACTCACGAAGGAATCCACCGGCGAGCAGGCAAGCGCGGGCTTGGACAAACTTTCGCCGCAGGAAGTCGAGTTGTTTCAACAGAACAACGCTGCTTACAAGGCGAAGTTCGGTTTCCCGTTCATCATCTGCGCGCGGCTGAACAAGAAGGCGGCGATTCTGAACGGATTCAAAGTTCGCTTAAACAATTCACGGGAGCAGGAGATCAAGACGGCGTTGGAGGAGATTTTCAAGATTGCCGAATTGCGGTTGAAGGATTTGGTGTCTGGTTGAGTGGAAAAGATTCTTGCCCGTAAAACGGAGCGGCGCATATTACAGCCATGCAATACCACATCAAACTGATCCAGTCGGATGAAGGCTGGGCGGTGAGTTGCCCCGCGTTGCCCGGCTGCCACTCGCAAGGTGCCACGCGCGAGGAAGCGGTTGAAAATATCAGAAGCGCGATCCGTGAATGGCTGGAAGTCGAAGCCGAAGAAAGCGGCTTGAAAAGCGTGGAAGAATCCGTGGTGACCGTGTGATATGCCGAAGCTGCCCGGCATCAGTCACGCCCACGCGGTGCGTGTGTTTGGGAAACTTGGTTTTCACGTGGCGCGCGAGGGTAAGCACACAATCATGTCAAACGGCAAAAATCCGGCTGACGATTCCGCGTCACAACCCAATCAACGCTTTCACAATGGCAGACATAGCGCGAGATGCCGGTCTGACACCTGAACAATTCCGCGAACTTTTATGAACGAATAATTATGCCCGCCAAATTAAGCACGCACGTCCTCGACACAGCGAACGGCTGTCCCGCGCAGGGAATGAAGATCGAGTTGTGGTCGCGCGCGGGCGGCAAACTCAAGCTGCTCAAGACCGTCCAGACCAACGCCGATGGCCGCACGGACGCGCCGCTCTTGAACGCCGACGAAATGGCAACCGGCGAATACGAACTCATCTTCCACGTCGGCGATTATTTCGTGGGCAAATCGCCGTCGCAATCGGGCGTGCGTTTTCTCGACGTTGTGCCCGTGCGTTTCGGCATCGCCGACGCGGCGGCGAGTTATCATGTGCCGCTGCTCTGCTCGCCGTGGAGTTATTCGACGTATCGGGGAAGCTGAAATGAAGCTCCAAGCACCAACATCCAACATCCAGAGAAACTTCAAGCTCCAAACTTCAAACGGCACGGCCAACGATTTTACTCCTTGGCGTTTGGAATTTCTCTGGAGCTTGAGGCTTGGAATCTGGAGCTTATGAATCTTGCCCAACTCGTGATGCGCCGCTGCGATGCGCTGGCGAAAATCTCCGAGGAGCGCGGAAGAATCACCCGCACGTTCGCGTCGCCCGCCATGCGCCGCGCGAACAAACTCGTCGGCTCGTGGATGCGCGAGGCTGGCCTGCAAGTGCGCGAGGATGCGGCATTCAATCTTCTCGGTCGCTGGCCGTCCGCAAAGCGTGGCGCAAAAACTTTTTTGCTCGGCTCGCATCTCGACACCGTTCGCGACGCAGGAAAATACGACGGCCCGCTCGGTGTCGTCACAGCGATAGCCGCCGTGCAATCATTGCGTGAACGAGGCGCAACTTTGCCGTTCAACGTGGAAATCGTCGGCTTCAGCGATGAGGAGGGTGTGCGTTATCAGACGACGTATCTCGGAAGCCGCGCGTTGGCAGGGACGCTGAACGCCGCAGATTTAGCGCGCATCAAGGAAAAGCAAATCGTCAAAGCGCGGCGAAAACGTGGAGAATTTCTTGGTTACGCGGAAGTCCACATCGAGCAAGGCCCGGTGCTGGAGAAAAACAACTTGCCCGTCGGCATCGTGACGGCCATCGCGGGACAAAGCCGATTGCGCGTGGAATTTCACGGCGTCGCCGGACACGCTGGAACAGTGCCGATGAATTTGCGACGCGATGCATTGGTCGCTGCAGCCGAATTTGTCGCATCTGTCCCATCGTTCGCATTCGGGCGCGCGGAATTGGTTGCCACAGTTGGCAAGCTGGAGGTGTTGCCCGGCGCGAGCAACGTGATCCCCGCGCATGTCACACTCACGCTCGATGTGCGCCACCAACACGACGCGCCTCGCCTCGCCGCTGTGCGTGCGCTTCAAGCGAAAGCTCAAACCATCGCCAGGCGCCGCGGCCTCAAGCTCACCTGGACGCCCGTTCAACAAACCGCCGCAGTCCGATGCGACAAAAAGCTCACGCAGATTTTTTCCAAGTGCGTCGCTCAAAGTGGGCTGGAAGTCCTTAAACTTCCGAGTGGCGCAGGCCACGACGCCGCCGCGCTTTCCGCGATTTGCCCGGTCGCGATGTTGTTTGTGCGCTGCAAGGGCGGCATCAGCCATAATCCGGCTGAGTCGGTGAAGACGGCTGATGTGCAAGTTGCTGTTGAGGTGTTGGCTGATTTCATTGAAGGCCTAAAATAGGGCAGACATCTTGCCTGCCCAACGAGCACGCTGGTTGGAGCATTCGCCTCGCTTTGCTTGGCGCGGGCAGGCAAGATGCCTGCCCCACTTTGTCAGCAGATGAAGCAACTGGATTTAATTCTATGCGGCGGAACAGTCGTCTCGCACGACAACGAGCGTGTTGCAGACATCGGCGTCGCGGACGGAAAGATCGCAACGATTGAGCCGGAACTGAACGGTGCAGCGCGCAAGAAAATCAACTGTGCCGGCCTCCACATTTTCCCCGGACATATTGACGCGCACGTTCACTTCAACGAGCCGGGCCGCGCGCATTGGGAAGGAATTGAGACCGGCTCGCAAGCGCTGGCGGCAGGCGGCGGCACGATGTTTTTCGACATGCCGCTCAACGCGCATCCACCGACGTGCGACGCGGACAGTTTTGATCAAAAACTTTCTGCTGCTGAAAATAAATCTGTCACGGACTTTGCGTTGTGGGGCGGAATTGTGCCGGGGAATCTTGATTGCCTCCAAGAACTTTCCGAGCGCGGCGTGATTGGCTTCAAGGCGTTCATGACGAACAGCGGCATCGAAGATTTTTCCTGCGTGGACGACGAGACGTTGCGCGAGGCGATGAAACGCTGCGCCAAACTCGGCAAGCTTGTGGCAGTTCACGCGGAGAGCGAGAAGATGACCAGCGAACTGACGAAAGAAATCCTCGCCAAAAACAAAACTTCCGTTCGCGACTATCTCAACTCGCGGCCGATGTATGCAGAACTGGAGGCGATTCATCGCGCGATCCAGATGGCGCGAGAAACAAGGTGCGCGCTGCATATCGTCCACGTCAGTTCGGGCGCGGGCGTGGCGCTTGTCGCCAGCGCGCAGTCGCAAGGCGCGGATGTGACTTGTGAAACTTGCCCGCACTATCTCGCGCTCACCGAAGACGACATGGAAAAGATTGGCGCGATTGCCAAATGCGCGCCGCCGTTGCGACCGAAGCAGGCGCAGGACGTCTTGTGGCGATATGTCGAAAGCGACAGAGTGAATTTTATCGGCTCCGACCATTCGCCATCGCCGCCGGAGATGAAGACGGACAAAAACTTCTTTAAAGTCTGGGGCGGGATTTCCGGTGCGCAACACACGCTGCCCTTGCTGTTGACTTGTAGCAGCCGAGGTAATGAGGCTCATTCTGAAATAGTCGATAGCCAATCGCCGATGGCCAAAGAGAGTCAGAGCCTCCTCATGTCGGCTGCTACGAGTGCCGGACGGAGACTCGCGCTCTCACAAATCGCCAAGCTCACTTCCTTCAACGTCGCCGAGCGTTTCAAATTGCCGAAGACCAAGGGGCGGATCGAGGTCGGCGCGGACGCGGATTTTGCGCTGGTTGATTTGAGGAAAAACTTCGTGGTTCGCGAAAAGGATTTGTTTTATCGGCACAAGCACAGCCCGTATGTCGGTCGCAGCTTGACGGGAAAAGTCGTGCAGACCATTCTTCGCGGACAAACGGTTTTCAAGGGCGGAAAAATTGTCGCGGAGGCGATGGGCAAGCT
The DNA here is from genome assembly GCA_964389025.1 of uncultured Verrucomicrobiota bacterium. GTDB lineage: Bacteria > Verrucomicrobiota > Verrucomicrobiia > Limisphaerales > CAYMCQ01 > CAYMCQ01. Next base: position 29,100 of record CAYMCQ010000024.1, on the reverse strand, counting down.
TGTTAAACCTTTGAATTAAATCATGAGCGAACTTTTTGGATTCACACGCACCGTCGTCAAATCGCGTTACGCACTCATCACGCCGGACGGTTTTGTGCCGAGCGTTTTGCCGGGCTGGAAAAACGCCGTCGTCATCGTGAACATCTCGCCCGTGATGGGCGGACCACGCTTCACGCAATTGAACGTCACGTTCGCGGAGGACGGTTTGACCGAGGGCAATACCGGCAGGCGCGAATTTTTCATTTACGTCATCGAAGGCTCAGCGAGCGTTCTGGTGGACGAGAAGCGGCATCGGCTTGAAGCGGGCGGTTACGCTTTCATTCCGCCGAACAAAGACATGCAAATCAAAAGCGGCGCGGCGAACACGCGCCTTTTGGTCTTTGAAAAGGAATTTGTTCCGCTCGGAAAAAATCCCGCGCCCAACGCCGTCATCGGCACCGAGCGCGACGTGAAAGGCGAGCCGTTCCTTGGCAACGAAGACGCGCGCCTGCAAGTGTTGTTGCCGGACAAGCCGGAGTTCGACATGGCCGTGAACATTTTCACCTATCAACCCGGCGCGACGCTGCCGTTCGTCGAGACGCACATCATGGAGCACGGGCTGTTGATGCTCAAAGGACAGGGAGTGTATCGGCTCGACCAGGATTATCATCCGGTGCGCGCGGGCGACGTGATCTGGATGGCGAGCTATTGCCCGCAATGGTTCGTGGCAATGGGCAAAACGCCCGCGAGCTACATTTATTACAAGGACGTGAACCGCGATCCGATGTGAAAATAAATCTGAGGTGCACCAACACTGGTCTTGTCCCGATAAAGTGAGCTACCAAGGTGTGAGCGTGTGAGGTAGAACATCACGCCATGAACGACACCGAACTGAATGCAATCCGAAAATACAAGCCACATGATCCTTTCAAAACCAGAGCCTCGCTGCTCCGCTGCCACAGAAGCAGCGCTTTATGCCCGAAGAAATCTTTGATGTCGTCAACGAACGCGACGAAGTGATTGCGCGCAACTCGCGCAGCGAAGTCCACCGGCTCGGCCTGATGCACCGCGCGGTTCATGTGCTGGTATTCAATTCACGCGGCGAAGTTTTCCTGCAAAAGCGCTCGATGAAAAAAGACAACAATCCCGGCGTGTGGGACTCTTCGGCGTCAGGCCATCTGGACTGCGGCGAGGATTACGACGCTTGCGCCGTCCGCGAGTTGCGCGAGGAAATCGGTTTGCAATTGAATAATTGTCCGGCAAGGCTTTTCAAAATCGCCGCGTGCGGCGAGACGGAGCAGGAACACGTCTGGGTTTATTGCTGTGAAGCCGAAGGGCCGTTCACGCTGCACCCGGATGAAATTGAAACCGGCGGGTGGTTCGCCACTCAAACGGTGGCGCGCTGGATCAAGGAAAGACCCCAGGATTTTTCCAGCGCGTTCCTGCTGGTATGGGCAAAGTATTTGGAACCCGAAAACGCTTCAAAAGAATAGCCGCTGCTGGCGCAAAGGATTTCCGGTTGTTTGATCCAAATTGACTTGAGCCTCGTTACCTCGGCTGCTACGGGGTTTTTTCCGCCGGCTCGCCAAGCGTCTTCTGAATCACGTCGAGCAACTCGTCGTTGTTAATCGGCTTGTGAAAAAACGCGGTCGCACCGGCTGCCATCGAACGCTCCTTGTAAATCTTCGGATCGCCGCCGGTGATGATGATGATGGGAATTTTTTGCACGCCTTCAATCCTCCGGATCCAGTCAATAATGAGAAAACCGTCCCAGGCCACGCCGCTGACGTTCGCCGGATCCGGCGGAAAGCTGATGTCCAAAAGAATCAAGTCCGGCTTGTTCGTGCGCACTGATGCTGCAGCTCCAGCGCCGTCGAGTGCCGAGACGACCTCGTAACCCTTCGCTTTCAGTTTCATGGAAAGTGTCTTGATGATGACCGGATTGTCATCCACCACTAAAATTTTTTTGGGACTCATAAGCTGCTTTCTGCGACGGCAAGCCGTCTTCGCTTGTTTCAGCGATAAACATGCCGAATTTAAAGTCGCGAGACAACGAACTTTATTGCAAGTTCACCCGAAAAAACAACCCCATGCCCAACCTGTTTTACGACCCGGGGCGCGCCCGCTCCGACAAAGTCCTGCAGTTATTTTCGGGAATTGCGCGGCGCTACGACTTGATCAACGACCTGCAAAGTTTCGGCCTGCACCGGCGGTGGAAAAATTGCCTCGTCAATCTGGCGCGACCTCGCACAGGGGACAAGGCGTTGGACGTTTGCTGCGGCACGGGGGACATCGCCTACGCGCTGGCAAAACACCGGGTGGAAGTCGTGGGGTTGGATTTTAACGAGGCGATGTTGGCCGTCGCCGAGGCCAAAGCCCAAAGCCCGAAGTCCGAAGTCCGAAGTCTGCGATTCATTCGCGGTGACGCGCAGCAAATTCCGTTTCCCGACGAAAGCTTCGACATCGTCACCGTGGGCTATGGCTTGCGAAACCTGGCGGACTGGGAGCTTGGTTTGGAAGAAATGTGCCGCGTCGCAAAACCCGGCGCGCGAATTTTGTCGCTTGAATTTGGCAAGCCGGAAAACACCGCGTGGCGTAAAGTCTATTTTGCCTACTTGCGATGTTTCGTTCCGCTGCTTGGAAAACTTTTCTGCAAAAATGCCCAAGCCTACGCCTACATCCTCGAATCGCTCAAACATTTTCCAGCGCAAAACGGAGTCGCCGGCAAAATGAAGGAACTGAGACTTGCAAACGTGCGCGTCGTGAATTTCCTCGGCGGCGTGATGAGCATCAATTATGGAGAAAGGCCGCGTGCCTGAAAGTCATTGCCAACGCGCCGGCCATTTCGCCAAACTGCGCCGGTGAATTTTCGCGACAAGATTATTTCGTGGGAACAACTGCCGCAATGGCGCGAAGCCATGCGAGCGAGCGGAAAAAAACTCGTTGTGACCAACGGTTGCTTCGACATTCTTCATCCCGGCCACGTCGTTTATCTGGAAACCGCGCGCAATTTTGGCGACGCGCTGCTCGTCGGCCTCAATGGCGACAACAGCGTGCGCGAGTTGAAAGGCGAAGGCCGTCCCGTCAACGGCGAGCCGGACCGCGCCACAGTCTTGGCGGCGCTCGAAAGCGTGAGCGGCGTCTGCATTTTTCTTGAAAAGGCCGCGACGAACTTTCTATCGCGCGCCAGGCCGGACATTTACGTCAAAGGCGGCGATTACACTTTGGACACGTTGAACAAAGAGGAGCGCCGGGCGGTGGAAGAGGCCGGAGGAAAAATCAAAATCATCCCGTTCGTTCCAGGGAAATCCACGACCGCGTTGCTGGAAAAGATTTCGAAGTTGTGACAAGCGGTCGGAGGGCGGAGTTCCACAACGCCCTGACTTTTTCCGCAAGAGAAATTATGGCGTCGTGGAGCTCCGCCCTCCGGAAAAGGGTCAGTCCCTCGGCAATCCATCCGCTTCCATCCGCTTCCTGTCTTTCCATTCCCAATACCACGCAATCAACACGCTGATTTCGTAAAGAAGTTGGAGCGGAATAAACATGAGAATCTGCGTGATGACTTCCGGGGTTGTCAGCACCGCGCCGAGGATGAGATTGATGACGATCATGTAAGGCCGCATTTTTTTAAGCGTGCTGTAACTGAGAATCCCGATCTTCACCAAAATCAAAATCACCACGGGCAATTCGAAGCCCAGCCCCATGCCGAGCATGAATTTGCAGACGAAGCTGATGTATTCATCCGCCTTCCACTGTAACGCGGAAAAGCCAAGCCAGCGGGAATACATTTGGGACGCCGCCAGCGCGATCGGCATCAGCACGAAATAACAAAACGCCACGCCGACGAGAAAAAGCCCAAGCCCGATGAAGATTCCACGATGAATATATTTCTTTTCCTTTTTCTTCAGCGCTGGAAAGACAAATTGCGCGATGAAATAAAAAACAAACGGCGACGCGAGAACGATCCCGCCGTAAATCGCAACCTGAAACGCCACGATAAATCCGCCGGCGGGGCTGAGATTCACCAGGTCAACCTTCAATTGCTGCGCTGTCTCGGCCCATTTGCTTTCCGGGTCGGTGCGCAGTCCGAGCAGCACGTTTGTTCCGATGGTGATCGGTTCGAGTTGGAGCGAGACGAATTGGTTTGTGCCAAACAAAAATTTTTTTTGTTCGTTCACGTCGAGTTGAAAAGTTTGAAGGAGATTCGTTCCTAACAGCAGCGTTACGATTTGCGTGTTGGCCGGATACGAAATTTTGGCGCGCGCGATCGGCCTTTTGACAACGGCCACAAGCTTATCGCCGGCAATCAGGCAGACGACCACCGCAATCGCAATCGCTGAAACGCTCTTGATGAGCATCCAGCGAAGGTCTTCGAGGTGATCGAGGAAGGATTTTACCGGGCCGCCTTCTTCCTCATCGAAACGCTCCTGTTCGGATGAATCATTCACCATGACGCGAGGTCACGAACTAGGACTTGTGCTCCTGCGAGGAAGGCTGGGCGCTCTGTTCGGTCTGTGCGACCTGCGTGTTTTGCGGGGGAAGCCGCTTGGTCGGCGGCGGACTGTCATCGGCGGCATTTTGGATTTCGTCGGTGACTTCGCGCGTGGCCTTCTTGAATTCTTTGATGCCCGTGCCAAGACCCTTGGCCAGTTCGGGCAATTTCTTCGCGCCGAAAAGAATCAGCACAACCGCCAAGATCAAAATAATTTCCCAGCCGCCCAACACGCCTGCAAACATTACATTCATATCGTGGAAAAGATTACTCCCGGCGCGGCCGGGAGTAAAGCGCCAAAACCAGCTTTCTTTTTGCCAAAGCGGCGTTCTATGAGAGTCGCATTTTTTGGAAAATGCGGCGGTCATCCCGCCCAGGCGGGACCGCTACAAATCATTTCGGCGGAGTGAGAACCACGAAATCCGCGCGGCGATTTTTTGACCAAGCCGCCTCGGTGTGGCCTTCAGCAGCGGGCTTGTCCTCGCCGTAGCTGACTGTGTCAATTCGATCCGGCGCAATGCCGAGGGCAACCAATGCTTCACGCACCGCAAGCGCCCGCTTCTCACCCAACGACCGATTGTATTCTTCCGTGCCGCGTTCGTCGCAATTACCTTCCACGCGCACAGCGACACTCGATTCTTTCTTCAGATGATCGGCAACATGTTGGATTTTTGATGTCTCGCCAGACTTGATCGCGGATTGGTCGAAGTCGAAGTAAACAGTTTCGGCTTTGAGGATTTCAGCGTTGGGAGTCCAACCAGTGCGGTCAGGGTTGGAGATTGGAATCGGCTGGCCTTCCAGCGGTTTTTCAGCCTGTCCCCCGATGCCTTTTGTTCCGATGTCATCTTTCGGTGTTCCCGTTCTTGGATTCGGGATGTCAGTAACTTTGTTATACCTCCTGCCATGACAACCAGTGAAGATTGAGAGTGCAAGACCGAGAACCAACAGATTTGTGCATTTAATGAGTTTCATTTTTTTGATCGGGCAAATTTATTTCGCCCAGCTTGGTTGAGAGTTGCTGCCCGAAATTCTTCGGACATCCTTGGACTGTTTCGTGAACACGTCAAGCAAAGATAACGTGCGGCCTCCGCCCGAACGCCTTGCGAAAATCACCGTGCGGGAGTTTGGCGCGAACGACGGGTCTTCGCCTGCGCCAAGCATGACGGCGCTGCCGCCAGCCGAAGGAATCACGCATAGCTCGAAGCTTCCCATCTGCGCCGTGAACACAATCCATTTCCCGTCCGGCGAACAGTCCGGCTCGGTGGGATTGAAAACACCCGTGGTGATCCGTTGAACTGGCCCGCCGCTCGCGGGCACTTTGCAGAGCGAACGGCGTCCGCCGATTTTTCCCGCGAACACGATGGACTGCCCATCCGCAGTCCAGCACGGCGACGATTCGTCTTCGCGCGTGGCCGTCAACTGCTTCAGGTTCGCGCCATCCGCATCCGAGACGTAAACGTCCGGACTGCCGCTCTTGCTCAAAATCATGGTCATCCTTTTCCCGTCCGGTGAAATGGACGCGCTGGTATTCAAGCCGGAAAACTTTGCCGGCACAGCCCGCTCGCCGCTGGAAAGGTTGTGGCGAAAAATGAAAGGGCTGCCAAGTTTGTAAGAAGTGTAGTAAAGCGTCAGATGTCCGGGCATCCAAGCCGGCGCAGCGACGATTGATTTGTCTTGCGTCACAGCTTGTTCGTTGTGCCCATCGAAATCTGCGATAAAAACCTCGCTCGTCCGTCCCGTATCAACTTTGAAAGCGATCTTCGTCGAACCAATGCCTTTGATTTTCAAAACGGCCATCACGACTTCGTCCGCCAGCGCATGAGCCTGCGCGCGAGTCGTCCCGCCGGTGTAAGCCTTGGCGACGAGCGGTGGCGACGATTTATTGATTGCATCGATGAGCCGCCCTTGGACATTTCCATTGTTGCTGCCGCTGAGTTGAAACTGCGGCGGCTCGCCGTCCACGATTTTGAAACCTTGCACCTCCAAATCGAACCTAAGCACGGATGCGGCCTCGCCGGAAAAGCCGCTGAGAGAAATTGGAATGGGTTTTGTGTTGCCAATTTCCGGCACGTATTTCGTGATCTTGAATTCGTCCTGCCCAAACGACCGCAGGGCAGTGCATAAAATGATGAGAGCAGTTAGTTTTGATTTCATCCTGCTAGTTTTTTGACGGCGGGGTTAAAAATGATGACGATCGTTCGTTGTTTGTCCTTTGAGCCTGCCGGAAGTGGGGCTGCGGATTTAACACGGTTCAGCGTCCGCTGGACGGAATCATCCGCGACCGCATTGCCAGAGGCGTTTATGATTCGCGCTGAAACCACGTCGCCATTCGCAGCAATGGTCACCGAGACTTTCGTGTTCACCTCGTCATTCGCCTCAAGCCCGGCGGGTGGAATCCACGCATCATAGTAAATACTCACAACGGCCTGTGCCCAATTGACCGACGCCTGCCCGCCTGTTCCCGGCATTTCAAATGCCGTGCCCTTTGACAAGCTGTTCTTCAAGATGCTGGCCGCACTCCGCAATTCAGCGGCAAGTCTTGCCGCCTGTTCCCGCGTTTTGGCTTCAGCGTTGTCTTTTGTCGGGCTATTTGTCGGTTTCGCTGTGGTTCCCTTCACAATCCTCGTGCTGACTTGAGGCTTCGTCGGCGGCTTTTCTGCGAATGGGTTTCTCTCGTTGGATTTGACTTCTTTTTCAGGCTCGGGTTGCGGAGCGGGCACTCGCGGTTTAACGATGGGCTGCGCAATCGGTAATTGCGGCGCTGGCTGGACAATCTCCCGAATCTGAGGCTGCGGAGCGGGCGGAATCGGATTCGGATTCCCGGTGCCGGTGGTTGGCCCGTCAGTCACCTTCGACAAATCGAAGAATGTGAGCACTTCAGTGTTGCGTGGCTTGCTTCCTGAAAAAAAAGCCGGGCCGACGAATAAAATCAGCAACAGCAGCAGATGAAAACCCGCCGACGCGATGAAACATTTTTTTTGCAGCCGGTTCATTTGCGGGCAGCCTCGGTGCGAAGCGAAAATCGCGTGATGCCGTTGCGCTGGCAGCGGTCAATCACGGCGTAGGTGTCTTTGTTAAAGCCGTTTTCGTCAGCTCGAATATAGACGACCGAATCGGGATTCATGCGAAACGCTGCGACAAGCTCCTTTTCAAGTTGGTCAATGGACATCCGCCTTCTGTCCAGCGAGTAAGCTCCCTGCGGCGAGATTTCCACTGTGCGAATTAAACGTTTATCCGGCGGTTTGCTGTCCTGCACACCGCCTTTCGGCAGTTTTATGGAAATGCTTTGCTCCAACAGCGGCGTCGTGATGACGAAGATGATCAACAGCACGAATGCCAGATCCAGCAGCGGGGTGATGTTGATCTCACTCAGCGTGACCAGATGACTGCGTTGGGAAAATCGCCTCATTTCAAATCACTTTTTCAAACTCCGAATCTTCCTCGGCCAGATATTCCGTCTCCATTTTCGAGACGAGTTCCTGCGCGAAATTGTCGAGCTGCACCGTCAGCACGCGCAAATTATGCACGAGCCAGTTGTATCCGAACATGGACGGGATGGCCACTACCAGCCCGGCAACTGTCGTGATCAACGCCGCGGACACGCCGGGTGCCATCGCTGCCATCGTCGCGCTGCCTTGTTGCGCGATGTGGCCGAACGTGCTCATCACGCCCCAAACCGTTCCGAGCAATCCAAGAAACGGCGCGCCGCTCACCGCAATCGCGAGCAGGATCAAACCCGATTCCAGCTTGAGCGATTCCTGCGCGACAGTATTTTCCAAAGTGCGTTTCACATGCTCCATGCCTTTGAGTGAAACGTGGCGCTTCCGTCCGCCGTCGGGATTTTTCAGCCGCGCATCCAGTTCGATGCTGCCGGATTGATAGACGGCAAAAAGCGGGCAACCTTCCGCCTGCACGCGCCGGTCGAAAACATCCAGCACGCGTTTCTGCGTTTTGAATTCCGTTGAGAAATAGGAATTTAATTTTTTTGCGCGCCGCATTTGCACGGCTTTGGAGATCATCGTTGACCACGCTATGATGGAAAACACCAGAAGCAGCGCGATGATGACCTTTGCCTCCGGGGTGGCCTGCTCCCAGATGTAGCTCAACTCGCCTTGTTTGGAGGCGGTTCCTGTCGCGACGGCAAAAAAGCAATGCATAGTTCAAGTGCGCTATTCAACCATGTCGAGAGGAACCAATGAGGACGCTTGGCAGTGAACGTTAATTCCCCTGCCCGCCGTCATTTCTACGCTTCCATTTGAAAATTGCAAAATCTTTTTTGAAATATTTTTTCGCACCGTTTCATTGTGCGAAATCGCGTTGCCACACGCCAGAAAAAGAATAAATGAGTGGCAAAAACTTCAGACGCCAGCGTGTCTGGAAAGCCGCAACCGGCGGGGTGTGCCGCACGCAGGTCGAGCAACTGAAACTGTCGAGCAACTGAAACTTGCGGACAATTTCAGGCGCGGTAAAGTGGTCAGGCTGCGCCCGTAGCTCAGTTGGATAGAGCATCTGCCTTCTAAGCAGAGGGTCCCGCGTTCGAGTCGCGGCGGGCGCGCCAAATTTCTTAGGAAATTTGACAGTTTCTCGTGTCCGGCCCGTCCTCCCTCTGCTGAAAAAGCGGTCTGTAGTCCAATCTGTAGTCCAGTGATGGTTCACTGGAAACCGCAGAAGCCCCGTTCAGCGCTCTATAATCGGGAGAGACATGAGTCGTATTGAACGGGCCGAAGCAGCAAATTGCGAGCAACCGTGGACAAGTGAAAAGCGAACCAGCCCATCGCTTAAAATCGAAAACGCCGCCGGAAGAAGATTCGAGCAGATCGAGCCGGGCATCTACAGGAGTTCGCGGAATGGAAAATATTTCGAGCGGCCCCTCGTGAACGGAAAACGCACGTGGCGCTCGCTCGGCGGGAAGAACCTCAAATTCGCCAAAGAGGAGTTTTATCGGCGGAGAGTGGCCGTTTCTGCCGGGAAAAATCCATACGCCGAGGTCCCATCCAAAGGCACGCAAGTTGAGGCAAAAACCGTTGGAGACGTGATCCGGCGCTATCAGCAAGACAATTACCTCGACAGTAATCTGCTCCCACGCCCCGATGGAACGCGAGAAGACGAAGAGAGGCACTGTGCCATGCTGCTGAAATTCTGGGCGTTGGTTGCGGTTGCAGAAGTCAGCGACGGAGTCTGCGACGAGTATCGTGACTGGCGCATTCGACGCGTCAAACAAGGTGAAGGCTTGCGGGCGATTGACCGGGAACTCAACACATTGAACAACGCTTTCCGTTACGCCAAACGCCGCGATCTCGTGAAGGTGAACCCCGTTGCAGACCGGCCTAGATACCAGCCAAAGTCGCGGGTGAAACATTGTCGGGAATTCATGCCGGCCGATGCGGACGACCTTCACTCAATCGCTGAAGAGTTGTTCAAGAACCGGCACAGCCAAGTGCTGGGTTTCCAAATGCTGGCGGAAGCCTATTGCGGCCTCCGCGGGTGCGAGGTGCTGAAGTGGCGCGCAAACGCAGGCGCAGATGATCCTGGCTATGTGACGCCCGACGGAAAATCCATGCGAGTTTGGAGGTGCAAGAACCAGCATCTAAACAACCCTTACACCGCCGTGAACGCCGGCATGGCCGCCTTGTTGGAGGCACATCGAAAATGGAAAGCAAAGTATTATCCCGAGTCGGACTGGTTTTTCCCGGGCCACGAAAAGGATTTAAACAAACCCGTTTGTGAAAGCGCGCTTGCTCACGCGCTGAGGCGCATCAGCAATGACAGGCCGCGTAAAATTAAGCCTCATGGGAATCGCGCCTTTTTCGTAACCGTCCGAAGATCATGGGGCACGTTGGACAGCCAGATCGCCGTGGAAATCGGCCACAGTTCGGGTGGCAGCACACTTGAGAACGTGTATGGTGGCGTTCCACCGAACTGGTTGTCAGGCGAAGCGCCCAAGCTGAACTGGCTGCCCACACATCGAAAGCTCGCATGGGATGTGCTGAAGCTCGATTAGTCCGCAACTAACACTGACCCGCGCTTGATAGGCAGTTCGCTGCCAAACATGAATGGCATGAAGAAGACCTCCGATGCCATCGGTCCCGTGAACCGCATCAACGTCACCATCTGGCTCTCCGCAAAGGAAGCTGCAAAGAAACTCAGCGTTTCCACTGATACCATCGAGCGGCGAGCGATCCCGTGGCAAGATGCGGGCGAGCCATACAAGGTGCGTTACAAATATCTGGTTTTGGGCGAGGGCGCAGAGCCGGTGAGGCGGTACTACGAACCCGATGTGGAAGCCTTGCTATGCGAACCGAAACAGCTCCCAGCCACATCTCAGAGACGACTGGCGCCAAGACGATTGCAACCTGCAAGTGGGACCTGTTAGACAGATTCAAACCGCAGCTTTGGAGCAACGTCTTCGTACCGACCAACGACGTGCCGATCTGAACGTGAATCGAAGAAATGCCGACTGAATTGCCATGAACCTCCGAGTCCTCACAGTTGCCGACCTTCACCAATCTTGGTCCCATTACTACTGGTTGCGTGATGCAGTGGAGGCAAAGCGGCCCGACGTTGTCGCCTTCGTCGGCGATGTTCTCAACGACCCAAGCATCAGCCAGCGCGACCGCGTGGCCACGGCGGAGGCGGCGGAACTGTTGAGCATACTGCCATGTCCGCAGTTGGTCTTCGTTCGCGGCAACCACGAGCAAGAGGACTGGCCAAAGTTTGTCGCAGCTTGGCCGCTGCATGAACGTCCGCTCGTGGCGCTCAACGGTACGGCCCACGTTTTTGGCCCGCTCATGATCGTCGGCTTTCCATGCCATACCGGCTGGGAAGAACCTTGGTACGAAACGCTGCCCAAGGTAGGCAACGAAATCACACATGATATCTCCATATCCGGTCGCAAGGTGCTGCCGGCTGACTACGAGTTCTGGCTGTCGCCACTCAGCCGGCGTCTCGGCTCTGCGGCTCGCACCCTCTGGTTGATGCACGAGCCACCGCAAGTCAGGGAGATTGCTCGCCCCCACGCTTGCAATCCCCGGTGGACGAAGGCGGTCGAACGCTTTCGCCCGTTGCTGACCGTCAGCGGTCACGATCATCATACTCCCATGCAGTTCAACACTTGGTACGGCGATCTGGGCGCTACGGTGTGCGTCAACGTCGGTCGCGGCGTGATGAGCTTGCACTATTGCGTGCTGGATTTCGAGTTTCCGGAATCCAAGCCATGTCTGCCGACGAAGATTACTGTCGAGGCTTTTCCGTGGAAAACCCAAGTCGTAATTCAACCGAAATGAATGGAGCTGCCGAGTGCCGGCGAGCCCTGATTGGCCTCGCGCCGTCGCGAATGCGTTCTCGGCGACAGCTCTCCGTGGTACTTGTTTTCGATCGTTTCGCCGTCAAACACTTCTGGCATGAAGGAAAGTCCACCTGATGTCGCGCCGACTGCCGATGCAGTCAAGTTGCTTGACCAGGAAGTGGCAGCTTCCTTAACCAAGGATGAAACCGCCCCCGCAGTTCCTGCACAAACGAGTTCCATTCACGCGGTAAACACACAAGTTCCCGTAAACCCAAAGCCTGCGCCCAAAGTCTGGAAGCTGGTTGCCTCCGGCATTTACAGATACTTGAAAGCGGGCACGCTCTACGAACGCCCGTGGATCAACGGACGGCGCACTCTGCGTTCGTTGGGAACAACGGATCTGCGGGCGGCGCTAAACGAATTTCGTCGCCGGCGAGGCCTTGGTCTCGAAGCCGGGTGTGGCAGCCGTTCAACGATGAAAGCGGTTCTGGAATTCAACCTGCCCGAGGCCCAAGAACGCTTCGAGGCATCTGCAAGAGGTCTGGAGTGGAAATCCGTCGTTGTGGAGTTAGATCGCCAGTTGCGCTCTTGGATCAAGGAGCGACAGCATTTTGCCACACCGGCCAAGGCACTTCGTTTCGTGCGACAACAACTTCATCAGTGCTTGGCGGAGAAGGGTCTCAGGGTGGAATGAGGTGCTCACGAAAGAGCCGCTCACGCTACTCAAAACTGAAATGAGCCAAACAAAACGCGCATGAAAGATGACCAGCCACGGAAGCCGGTGAAGCTGAAATGTGAAGGCTGCGGAGTCGAGGCTGAATTCAGCTCGGCGGCGGAGGCATTTCATGCTGGTTGGGACTGCCCGCCAAGGTTCCCGTGGATCGTCACCTGCCCCAAGTGTCCGTCTGCGCCCATCCTGTTGCGCAAATGGCAGGCGAAGGACGGCGAATGAGCGTGGAATTTGCGGCTCCCAACGTGGATCGGGCTGAACGTCACCGAACCAAAGCGCATGGACCCGCACAATCGGCAGACTGCAACGCCGGGTTCAAACAGCCCATGTCGGTACAAAGCAACTGGCCAATCATCTGCAAGGACAGCGAAACATGGACGGGCAACATCCATACGGCGCAGGCATTACATCAATATCGCGACGAGATTTCCGGCGACGCGAAGTTGGTCGATGTGGACTTGATCTCCAACGGCTTCACCCTCCTCGACCGGAACGAGCGCGAGATGCTCGACGTATTGGGATTCGACACGATCCGTGCCGGCCGTAATCGCGGACTTTGTCCGGTCGTAACCGACAGGACAGCTCAAGGACGCCACGAGACAATCAACAGGGAGCGGAGGCGAAGGCTTCCGCCCGCGCTTTAATCTCGCGAATCCGAAAACGATTTAACTTAAATTGGATCATGCGTATCCACATCTTGAGCGATCTCCACTTGGAGTTCGCGCCCTTCCAACCGAACAAGGCGGACGCTGACGTGGTCGTGCTCGCCGGCGACGTTCACACGGGCAGGAATGGAATCAAATGGATTCTTGAGACCATTCCAGATCGGCCGGTAATCTACGTTTTGGGAAACCACGAGTTCTACGGGCAGAACATTCCGAAACTCATTTCCGAAATCAAGGAAGTTGCCCAAGGCACGAACGTGCATGTTCTGGAAAACGACGGCGTCGAGATGGGGGATGTGGTGTTTCTCGGAGCGACGCTTTGGACGGATTTCCGTTTGAATGGCGACCCCGTCCTCGCTGAAGTGGCCGCGCAGACCGGTATGACGGATTTTCGAAGGATTCGCGTAACGCCGTCCTACCGGCGCTTTCGTCCGAGAGATGCGCGAAGGATCCACGCGCAATCGTTCGAATGGCTGGCTCAACAGGCGAGCAAGGCGCGAGGCAGGAAGATCATCGTGGTAACTCATCACGCACCGAGTCCCCAATCAGTCCCATCGGGGTTTCAAAACGACCAATTAAATCCGGCGTACGCATCGAACCTCGAACCGTTTATTGCGCAATGTGGAGCGGCATTGTGGATTCACGGTCATATTCACCATCGTGCCGATTTCAACGTCGGCACCACTCGTGTAGTCGCAAATCCGCGAGGTTATCCAACCAAACCGCATAGCGGCTTCGATCCGTCATTTGTTCTCGAAGTCTGAGCACGAGGCGTGGCTGGAGACTGGTGCAGGTAGGAGTTTTCTCGATGACGTCGTCGCGGCGACCGCAGGCAACCAACTCGCGAAAAACAATCCAACCCGGCCTTCAAACCGTAACTTCCAATCGAAACGCCAATTCTTTGGCCACGGATGCAGGCAGCGGAACGCGCTGTGCCAACTTGTCGGTCGTGCGGGCGTCCACACGGAACTTCTCGCCCATCACCACACTGAACCAGCGTTCGCGGTCCATGACGACGCGATACATCTTCTCGTCCTGAGTCTCCGCGACATATGGAAAATAAACGTGGATGGGCTGGCCGTATCGTTCCACTTTCGCGCCAATGCGGTCGAGCCGTCCGGTCCGCTGTTCCAAAACGCTGGGATTCCAGTCGAGGTCGTGGTGAATGACGTAGCGGCAGTAGCGGTGTAGGTCCACTCCTTCCGCCATGACGTTGCTGGTGATGAGGATTTCGGGGAAGAACGGGCTGTTGAATGTGAGCATCAGCCTTTGCCGTGTCTCCGAACTGGTTGAGCCGTTGACTAGACGTACGTTTGGCAGCAGCAGGTCGCGTCGGCCTCGCCCAGCCAGTTCATCCGATTCGAAGCTGCTCTCAGCTTCACGGCCTGTCATGTCGCCCGTTTGAATCTTGCTCACCGCCTCCATGTAACCCTGGGACTCCTTCGGCGTGCATTGCTCCTGAAGGAAGTCGAGAAAAGCCTTCAACACGACGCGCAGACCCGTTTCCCCACGGAAGGCACGGCGGACGGCTACGGGTTTCAGGCCACGTCGCGTTAATGGAAGAAACCGCACGAGGAACGAAGGCGTGCGGACGTAGCGACGAATGGTTTCGCGCAACAAACCTTGCTGCGCCGATCTCGGGTAGGTTTTCAGCAGCGCGTTGATTTCGTTGTCGCACGCAAGCCTGACGGGCGAGTCGGTGTCAAAGAAGCGGCGGCTGATTCGCTGAAGCAGGGTGGCAGCTCGTTTCGGGGAGCACCGCAGCTTTGCCGCGCCAAGTCGGCAAATCTCTTCATGTAATCGGGCCGAGATGACGCGGCGGAGCGCGCGTCCTGTCTGAATGAAATGGCAGAACACGACCACTTTTTCGCCTTGCCGCCACGCTGCCAACACGCGCTCAGCGGTCGCCCTTACTTTCGGATGCTCCGCTGAACCACGATGGTTTCGCAGCGGCAGCGCTCGCGCCAGTTGCGCGAGGTACCATTCCGTTGCCTGCGTGATGCTGATTGATTCGAGCGGTTCGGTGTCGGCATCCATGCCCGCGTTCTGTTGGCGGGTGTAGCGAAACGCTTCGTAGCTGGAAGCGAGTCCCTCCGCGAAGACGGGACGCGATTCGGCCATGCAGACACTCGCCCGTGCCGCCAGGAGAAATGGCAGCAAAGCTTCTCCCGAAACATCCAGGCCGGCTTCGGAGGCAAAGCTGTTATCGTCGAGGATGGAACGTCCCGGTAATCGTCGCCGTCTCGGTTGTCCGACAAATTTCCCGGTCAGTTGCTCCGGTCGGCGATGACGAATGACCCAAGGCCGCAGCTCTTGTTCTGCGGCGCGAAGCTTCTCTTTCGCTCGCTCATGGCAGGCAAGCGCGTGGTTAATTTGTTGCGAGTGAGTTTTGTCGGCCTGGACTGCGTTCCACCATGCTTCCGCGTCGTCAAACTTTCGACCGCCCACAACGAGGTCTTCGGCAGTCAATTTGCCCCACGAGGTATCGAAGCACAGCGCTGCCTCCTGAGCATCGTCAAGTTGTTTGCGAACGGCAGCGATCTGCTTTTTGAAGCTCTCTCGGCCAGATGGGGGCGCACAGTATCGCCGCCAGCAAATTCCGTCGAACCGGTCCAACACGGAGCAAAGCTCGTGATGGCCAAGCTGAAATGGCGTAGCGGTCAGGAAGAGCATCCGCTCAAACACGCCTCCCAGCGGGCCGCGCGCGGCAATCTCCTCCGCGTCACCAGCGGCGTCAGGCACTTGGAACAACGAGGCCAGCCGCGTCTCCGCGTTCTTCAGATGATGTGCTTCGTCGAGGATTAGCAGCGGCAGCCGAAAGTGAAGGTTACCGAGGCATTCGCGCCAGAGTTCCTTAAGCGTGTCATTGATGGCGCGGCGGGCGGTGGCGAGGCGCTCGGTGTAGTTGGGAGATTCACGAATGGGGATTTCATGGAGTACCTCCAGCACGTCTGCCAGCCGGGCGCTATCGAATCGCTCCAAAGCGCGGGCCAAGGATTCCGGCACCGGGTCATCGTCGGTTGCGGCGCAGTCGTCGCCTTCGGGGTCAATGCCGTGCTTGCGTAAAACTGCCAACCATTCCGCGTGAGGCGCATCGAGCAAGTCCTCCCACAGGTCCGGGTGGTGGCGGTGGACGGATCCCATTTCCATCAAGTCTCCCAAACGACGATGGAGTAAGCGACGAAGCCAACCGACATTCTTGCGCCGATGGACGGCTCGCTTAATCACCGCCAGCTTCGCCCATCCGCCCGCGATGCCGCGGCCAAGACCGGCGTGCATCGCGCCGTGCGTCAGAAAGATGATGGACTTGCGTTGAGGGACCGGATCGTCGAGCAGTTTCAGGAACTCGATGCCGGTTTCGGCCGACGCTGGCCTCAGTCTGCCAGCCAACTCGCGCGGAAGGCACTCGCGACTGAATACATCGAAGTCGGTTGGCCACTTATTTCTGAGCGACGGCGGCACCATCACAACGACGGGGCGACGCTGCCTGTCCGATAAAGCCACAGAAGCAGCGACTGCGAGGGCGACGAAAGTCTTACCCATGCCCACTTCATCGGCGAGCACCAAGCCCGGCTGCTTCGCCAGTCGTTGCAAAATCTCCCGCGCGGTGACTTCCTGACGGTGGGCGTCTGCCGGCGAAACGCGTTCCCACGCGCGCGACTTGCGCTCACACCCGTGCAACTCGATTCCTTCGGCAAGACGATGCCACGGTTTCATGCGCTGGCCTCCTTGAACGCGCGCTTAACGTAAGACTTCAACTCTGGAAACTTTCCGAGAGTTTTCACCAGAATGCGCGACCGGATTTCCCGCACACACTCGCGCAACGCCGCGCTCACCTGCCGCCGCTGAAGACAGCCCGGTGCGTGGCCAGGAACGACGCGGGCCAGTTCCACGGCAACCTCCGCAAGCAGAAAGCATTTTTCCTGCTCAAGCTGGTCTTCGTGGCCGATGGCGTTGACAAGCGCCATGACACCATACGGTCCGTGCAGACGCCAGTTCAGCGCCTCACGCGATGGCACGGGCTGGGCCAACCGTTCGCGCAGTGCCGCAAGCGCCCATGAGATGCGGCGCGTCCGTTGCAGCAGGAAGCCGGACGTGTCCACGCGCTTGTGTGGGTCGAGGTGTAGTGGCTCGCCGTCCGCTGCCCCGTCGCTCCGGCGTCGAAGCCAGCGGCGCATAACCTGATGCAGTGGCCGAGCCGACGTGAGGATTTCAATGAGGGTGTCCAGCGAAAGGTTCCGCAGTTCACTCGGAGGCGGAAGTGAGGCCGCATCCCGCGCGTTCACGGGCCACCACGCAACACCGTTGGAGCCGCTCCACTTCACACGGAACGCGGATGGTGGACGGTCTGCCCGCCAGTCCAACCGCAATCGTGACGCTCCTCGCTGAGACCGCCAGCGGGTCTCACTGAAGAACACTTCCTCCTTGTCCTCCAAGAGCAGACGCCAGCCGGCAGGCGGACGGCCTTGAAAAGTCAACTCGACGAACCCGGGGTGCTGCGAGTCGCAAGCAAACGTCGCTTCGCCAAATTCAGATGGAAGCAGGATTTCGCCTGGCATCGGCGCATCCTCGCTGTCGTCGAGCGGCTCGCGGAGAAAGCGGGCATCCGTCGGCGCATCCTCGCTATCCAACCACGCCTGCACGAGAGAGCGCGAGGCTTTGGCATTGCGCCTGTGACAAACCGCGAAAGCGAGGTTCGCTTCAAGATTCGGCGCTTTGCCGAAGCCAAGTCCAGCCGTGGTGAAGTTGCTGGAGCCAATCTGATAGAGCGCCCACTGTTCGTTTTGAATCCACAGGCACTTCGCGTGAAGCGGACGACCGTCTTCGAGCTTGAGACCGCGAAACCTCGTTTCGACATTATCACGGCCCGCTGGCTGGGCTTTGCGTAAAGCCTCCGGTGCATGAAGTAAAACACCCTCGCCATCGGGATAGGTTTCGACGCTGGCCTCGACCTCATATTGAACTGACGCCGAACCTCGCTGGCGGAGCAGGTTCCACAACTTCCGTGCCGGAGTGTTTGGCGCTTCAGGCGGGTCGAAGAAAGGACTGATGACGAACGCATCCTTTGGCGAAGATGTGTCGGGCCAGCATTCACGCACAGCCTCGAAAGCGCTGGGGCGCTTCGGCCCGGTGGTCACGGCGAAAACGTGCGTCTTGGCGAGGCTGTGCGGTGGATGACGAGTGCCCCATCGGCGAGTCACCTTCGACACGCTGTCAAGGAAACGAATCCAGCGTGCGACTGCGGGGCCTGGATTCGCCTGCTCCGGCGCGGCAAACGAGACGGCTCGTCGAAGAAAGTCGGTGATGTCGGCCAACACCGCCAGCGGCGCTTCACTACCGGGGAAGTAGTCCAGCACGCCGAAGACCTCGTGGTTCCGCCGATAACCGTTTTCGGTGAGATTCGCCGACGCAACAATGAGGCGGGCGCTTCGGCTCCAAAGCAGAAGCGATACTTTCGCGTGAAGAATCGCGGTGGGAACGCGCGCGGACAGCAAATCCCACCGCAAACTGCGTATCCCGCGCGCATGGTGCTGGTCCACCAGCGCGGCGGCGCAGGTGAGTTGCGCAAGCTTCTCCTCCCGTTCGACCAGATATGCCGCGCCATCGGACGGCATCGTTTCGAGCGAGAGAAACCGGCCCAAGCACTCCTCCTCGAATAACGCCGGCGCGAAAGTGAACGTGGTAGCGACGCAACCTATCGGTTCGCCCGCCCCATCAGGCGGCTCCCAAGCCTCCAGAATCTTGCCGTGACCCGGCCTTGCGTTGTCGCGTTTGCTCATCGTCTCACCATCCTCAAGTCTGAGGCGAATGACCACAGGGAAGCCGTTCGAAAAAGATGCACGTAAGTGCCGTCGCAGCGGGCCGGTTCGTTTCGGCGATAAAGCGGACGGATGATGTAACCCCTCTCGTCACCTTCAAACCACGGCATCTTCCCGTCGGGCGGCTTTTGCCGCTGGGTGTTGCGGTGGTGTTCCATGAGTCGCTCAAGCCACTGGCTGGCCGTGCCGCCTTCAGCCAGCGAGCAGCAAAGCTGCTGGAATTGAAGCGCCAGACCAAATGAATCGAGCCGGTCCATCGCCTCGCCAGCCGTCTGTGGAAGACTCTGGCTTGCGCGCTTCACCGAATCCAGCCGACTGAGTTCGATTCGGGAAACCCTTCCCATGCGCCGCGACATTTCGTAAAGGCAATCGTCGAAAGCATCCTGCACTAGCCGCGCGAATCGCTCGTAGGCATCAATCGCCAAGAGCAGTCGGCGAAGGTTGGCGCTGGCTCGTCGTCGCAGCGCGTGATGAAACGACCGCTCTGAGAAGCGGCGAGAAGAAATCTCCCGCTGCCAGAGTTGGCATCCTGCCTCGGAAACCAAGAACTCCAGCACCTCACGCCGAAAACCTTCGGCGTCGTCCAACAATGCCCTCGACAGAAACCTTGCCTCGCGTTTCCCGAATTCATACGGGGCCAAGTGGTCTGAAAAGAATTTCCAGCCAGCCCAACCGTTGGTGCGCGCGACTGCGCCTTTTTCCAAGCCGCCGCGCAACGCGTCGCCAATCTGGATGCGGAGATTCCTGCCCGGCCCGCCCCCAGTGCCGACGAACCCGTCAAGTCCCTGTTCTTTCGCCCAGACGCTCAACAGTTCGTAACCGTGCTCTCCAAGCTGCCCACCTTGCTCGATTCCGAGCGTCCGAGCTAACAAGCGATAGATCCCATGAAAACCGAAGATGGACGGCGTTTTGAGATACCGCTTTGCCGAGAGCGGAACTCCGTCCGCAATGGCCCGTGCTGCCTTCTCGCGTCCTGGCAAGCCGCGAATTTCTTTTGGATTTCGGCCACGAGTCCACACCAACCCATGCACGACGTGCCACTCAAATACTATCCACGGCTCAGTCACGCCATCGCACGCAACAATGTCGTCACCCAATTCCCCACACAGCGAGAGCGAGACTGCAGTTGCAGTGAGGAAGCGTGGATGTTGCTGGCGCTCGCGAACGCCGGGAGCCAATTTGACCGCCAGCGTGTCGGCCAGCGGTTCAGTGCCGAGCGGGTCAATGCCGCCTTCACTGGCTTCAGCCGGGTCTGAGTCGCTTAGCAACGGGTTAAGCGAGAAATGGCCCATGGCGGTTGAAGTCGTTTATCGTCAGTTTGCCCAAGCAGCGCGCCAATTTTTCGGCGGGCTTCATCGCTCATTCGGATTGTCGGAGGCCCCGGGCGTTTGCTTTTTTAGTTTCTTCGCCGCGTCGAATATCTTCATGTGGCGGCTTTGGATCATATCGTTTGGAGCTCGCTACGCCAGCTTGTTCCAAGATTTGTCAGGCATCGCGCAAGAGGTGAATGAAACGTTCAAGTCGTTTCAAATTTCCTCCGCTTTTGGCTGGTCGCCTCGACTTCTGCATTTTCATCTCGTTCGTTGCCGCTGTGATTCATATCCCGAAATGGCGTCGAACTCAAAAACACATGGACGAATGCAAGCGGCAGACTGCAAATCCGGACTCGAACAGTCCGTGGCGAAACAAGAAGCAATTGGCTGATCACTATGGCTGCAGCATCCGGACCATCGAGAATCTCATGCGCGGGCGCGTCCTCCCGTTCGTGAAAATCCGCCGGTTCATCCGCTTCAACGTGATTGAATGCGACAAGGCCATGGAGAAATACAAACAACGCAGCGCCCTGCTTTAGCGCGCGGTTACTTGAGCAGAGCAGAATGTTGTTTCAGCCATCGCTCGGCCGTTTCGTAGTCCGGGCAGACCCGTTCGACTTCCCGCCAAAACCGCGCTGAATGGTTCATCTCCCTCAAGTGTGACAATTCGTGCAAAATCAGGTAGTCGCGAACGAATGGCGGCGCTTGGATGAGCCGCCAGTTCAGCGAAATCGTGCCACGGCGCGAGCACGAGCCCCAGCGTGATCTCTGATTCCGCACCGTGACGCGGCGCACCGGCGATTGGTGCAGCGCAGCGAATTCCAAAACCCGCGGCGGCAGTTCCTTCGCGGCCAACCTCCGCAGAAGCTTTTCGATTACTGGACGCAAATCAGCCGCTGCGTGAGGCACTCTGACGACCTCCGTGCTGAATCGAATCATGCCGCTCTCACCGTTCACCCCGGCTTCAAGTTTCACAGGTTCGCCGCGAAAAAGGATCTCTGTTCCGACCAACCATTCGGCTGGCCGCTTCGGCTGCGTCGCCAAGCGTTGAAATTGCCGATCAAGCCAATCCCTGTTCCGCTCGGCAAAGCGTCGAGCCTCTGTTGCCGAGCCACCACGCGGAATCGTCACTCGCGCCGCGCCATCCGGGCGTAGCCGTAACACGTAACGACGTGCTCGCCGATTCCGCACCAGCACCATTGGAATCTGACGCCCGTTCGCCGACAGAATTCCATCCGCCGACAAACGCCTGAGCGGGTCGAATATGAATTCAAACTGCACGACCGGAGTAAATGAACCTGGCGTCAGTTGTGCAAGCAGTTCTCAGCACGCGGCATGCAGCAAACTCAATAGCATTGGGCGACTTTTTGGGAGAGGCTGCAACTGCAAACTTATTCAGCGGAATCACTCACCAAAAAAGTATGAACCACGCAGCTTATGAAAGAAGAACGAAAAACTCACCCGGCATTTAAGATGATTGGACCTAGCCTTGCCACAAAAGGAAATGGAACCCGCATTTTCGCAAAGCTGTTCTTGGATGGCAGGTGGACTTGGCGCACAACCAAAACCGATAAGCTGGAGCTGGCACGGAAATGGAAGGAAAACTGGGACGAGAACCGACGGATCCAAAAGCTGGTTCACGTCGCGGAGGACTCGTCCATGACGGCGTGCCTTCGGAACCAGAAAACTAACGGGCATGACAACACGCTCGGCTCAGAGCAGGAGAACAGTTCCAAACCGCCAATGCTCATTGTGGACCAGATTCTCGACAACTATGTAGCCGCCGGCCAACCGACGGTCAAAAAGCGAAAACTGAAACCCAAGTCGCCCATATCGATTCGTAATGAGCAGTATTCGCTTCATCCGCTTCGAATCTACTTCGGGCGCAAGATCGGAGAGCGCCTCACCCTCGCAGACTGTGACGGCTATCACGCGTGGCGCAATCAGGGCGGTTACGTTTCAACGTTCAGCTTGCGCGGCCACCAAATCGAGAAGCGAACCAAGGGCGGAAATCGTGTTGTGGACCTGAATCTGGTGGTCTTGTCGAACGCGCTCGAACTCGCGATTCGGCAGGGATATTTGACGTCGAATCCGATCAAGGACCGCGGGCGGTATTCAGATGACGCTGAT
The DNA here is from genome assembly GCA_964389025.1 of uncultured Verrucomicrobiota bacterium. GTDB lineage: Bacteria > Verrucomicrobiota > Verrucomicrobiia > Limisphaerales > CAYMCQ01 > CAYMCQ01. The sequence continues at coordinate 6,687 of CAYMCQ010000024.1, read as the reverse complement.
GTTCGGCACTGTCGTGAAGTAGCGCCCACACCGCGTGGGTTGGTGTTGATCGTGGATTGGCTTGAGCGAAACGGACTTCAACAAGAGGCTGATTTCACGCGGTATCTTGCGTTCACCGGCCTGCGCCTGGGCGAGGGGCTGAATTCCCGCTGGCCGCAGGTGGATTGGAAAGATCAGGTAATTTACGTCAGGCGCTCCAAGAGAGGCGTTTCACCCTTTGTCCCCATCCTGCCCGAACTCGAAGCGCTGCTGCACCGCATGGAGAAGGAAGCAAAGGGCGAATTGATGTTTCCTTCGCCGTTCGATCGGACATTACCGCGAGATGGTTCCTCATATCGGCGACGTTTGGCCCAGGCCGCAGCGACTTGTGGGCTGTCTCATGTGACCCCGCAAGGTCTCCGTTCGTACTTCGTGACGCAAGCGCGACAATCGGGCCTCACCGATGCTGAAGCTGCTCAACTCATCGGCGACAAAACAGGCCCAGTGCTGATCAGCGAAGTGTATGGCGACGTTCGCCCGGATCACCTCCTCGCGGTGGCCCGGAAGATCAAACTAACAGCAGCAACTCGGTAAGTCCGGTGTCCTCGCCTATCGCAACACCTACATGTGTGCTCAGGAATTCGCACTCACTGGATGAATCAATCTTCCGGGCTTAGGGAGGGCTGAGGAACGAACGGCGAACGAGTTTTTATCACTCCGCGGCCCGTTAACTTCCGATTTGAAAGAACTCTTTCGCCGTTCTCGTTGTCATTTCCGCCACTTCCGCAGTCGTTTTGCCGAGGCAGTCAGCGACCATCTGAAGGACAAAGGGCAGAAAGGCGGGTTCATTGCGACCATCTTTCGGTTTCTCTGGCATCGTTCGCGGAAGCAGGAATGGCGCGTCGGTTTCGATCATCAGCCGGTCCAACGGGATATCCTTCACCAATTCGCGCAGCTGCATTCCGCGGCGTTCGTCGCAAATCCAGCCAGTGATGCCGATGTGCAGCCCCAGGTCGAGATATGCCTTAGATTCTTCACGCGTCCCTGTAAAGCAGTGGATGACGGCCGGCACACTCTTCCGTTTTTGCTTGAGAATTTCGCTGAAGCGCTGTTGGGCGTCGCGTTCGTGCAAGAAGAGTGGCATCTGCAATTCCTCGGCCAATGCTACTTGTGCCTCAAAGCATCTTTCCTGGTCCGGTCGAGGCGAGAAATCACGATTGAAATCCAGACCACACTCACCAATCGCCACGACCTCATCGTGCGCGGCCAGCCGCCGCAGTTCTGGGATTGTTTGTTCGGTGCAGTTTCGGCTGTCGTGAGGATGAACACCCGCCGTGGCAAATAGTTGATTAGGATAACTTCGCGCGAGATGCAGTGCTTCCTCACCGGCCTTGAGATTCGTACCGGTGAGGATCATGGTCCGGACGCGGGCAGCCATGGCGCGCTCGATTACTTCCTTCCGATCCCGCTGGAAGGAGCGGTGCGTCAGGTTCACCCCGATATCAACAATTTCGCAGGCGGCAGGCATTGCAACTGGTTTCAGTGTGTCAATTCAGGGGGATTTGCGCAAATGCGACAGCGTGACTCGAACCTCGACCTCCATCCAACCCGCATGGTATGCTCGGCAAAACTGCAGTTCAACGCAAAAGTCTATCCTTGAAAACCCGCCTTATCTTCATCGACTTCGAGAACGTGCAGCCGAAGGATTTGGCGTTGCTCAAGGGGCGGGACTATCGCGTGATGATTTTCATTGGCGACACTCAGGCGAAACTTCCAACCGAATTTGCGATGGCAGTCCAGGCGCTCGGCGCCGCGGCGGAATACGTCCAAATCGACGGCAGTGGCCGGAACGCGCTGGATTTTCACATCGCGTATTATCTCGGTTGTGCTTCGGTTGATGGTTCCGCTGGGGAATCGTTCGTGATTTCCAAAGACACGGGATTCGATCCATTGATGCGCCACCTGAAAGCCAAAGGAATTTCCTGCCGAAGATTGAGTGCGATTGGCGAAATCCCCGGACTTCGAGAGGCAGCAATAAAGCCATCGTCGGACCCGATTCAACGAATCATCGCGAACCTGGCCAAACGGGCGGCAGCCAAACCACGCACGGTAAAGACTCTCCGCTCCAGCATAAAACATCTCCTGGGTGAGCAAGGAACAGAAGAGGCCGTGAATCGGTTGGTGGGAGAACTGGAGCGTTTGAGCGCGGTCAAGATTTCGGACGGCAAGGTGACGTACCCTTTGTAATCGTTCAGCTTCAAACCGTTTGGAACTATGATACCGATACACGAACTGCTGAATCGCATCCGGTGGGATTCGGAATTCGCGAAAGGTGATTTCCAGTTGGGCTACTACGATCGCGCCGAGGACCGCATCATTCAGGTTCCGTTAATGGAAATCACGTTTCCTGAGGACAGCCCGCAAACATTTCAGCTCGTTGGCGTTGAGGGAGAGATTCATCGAATTCCATTCCACCGCGTGCGCGAGGTGTACCGGAACGCCCAGCGCATCTGGCATCGCCCCGATCCCGGCGTTGCCAAATCCGAGTAAACCCAGCCCCCCGTTCACGCATTCGAGCGCGCGACACTTTGTTGAGAAGTGCTGGTTATCCATTGTTTGCCAACAACAACGGTCCACGCGAAGTCCGGCTCCTGTTGGAATTGAATCGGCACCGGCAAGAACCGCTGGATGACAGCAGCATTGGTGGTGGCATGCAGAGAAGGCTTGGTGGTGCGGAACGAGCCTCCGCCAGCCAAAGCCATCGGCAGCAGCAATTGATCAGCGAGATAGTCGTCCACCGGCACTTTGGCATTTAGCCAAACCCTCGCTGCGTCCACGGCTTCGTGCGCGACTTCTTCCGCTGGACGACCGCGTTCGCCGAAGCCCGTGAACACCGCCGTCACGTGCTCGCATTCAATCTCAAGCACCAGCGCGTTGCCTGGTCCCTTCGGATGCGGCACTACTTCGACTTCGCATTCGTCCTCGCGCCAACGCAACTCTTCACGCACGACAGCCAACTCCCGTTCCGCGATTTCCGCCGATAGTTTGGACAACCATACCCGCGCTCGCCGTCGCCGAACTGCGCCGCACTCTGGGAGAGTGATTTTGGACAGCCGTTTCACCGGTTCAACTCGCGCGTGGAAACGTCCGCCGCCCGCGGGAAAAAATCCCGGCCTCCGTAACTCCAGTTCCACGGACGGTCCCATCCGGTGAATCAACGGCATGAAACTGCGCGCGAGAAAATCAAAAGGCGGTGCCAGTGGATTGTGCGTTCCGCCTTCCAAAGTCAGCGTGCTCGGACCGGATGCCGTCAGCAACGAAGGCAGCACCGTCTGCAATACCAAAGTCGCGCTGCCGGCGGTGCCAACCGCGAACCGGTAATTTCCTGGCGTCACCGGCCCTGGCCGAAACTCCAGCGTCTGCGAATTCATTGCCGCGCTCTCGACTTCAGCACAGCCAACGGTCTTCGCTGCTTCCACCGCAGTGAGGTGCTGTCGCAACAGACCCGGCTTTTGTCGCTTCGCGCGGATGCGTTCCATTCGAAACGGCTGACCCGTGACCAGCGACAACGCCAACGACGTGCGCAGAATCTGGCCGCCACCTTCGCCCTCGGAGCCGTCAATCGTGATCATCGCGTCAGTCCTCGGGCCGCTCGCCACTCGGCGCCATTTTCACGAGCTTGGGCATGAACTCGCCAAGCACGGTGACGAGGTCGCTTTGCGCTTTCATGACGTCGCGGATGTTCTTGTAAGCCATCGGAACTTCATCCAAACCCGCGCTGATGAGCGTCACGCCTTGTTGTTTGAGGAAACGGTTCACGTCTTTCCAATTGAACTTTTGGTTTGCGGCTTTGCGGCTCATCGCGCGACCCGCGCCGTGAGAGGCGGAGTCGAGCGATTCAGGATTTCCTTTGCCGCTCACGACAAAGCCCGGCGTTGCCATCGAACCAGGAATGATTCCCAGAACACCTTGACCCGCCGGCGTGGCGCCTTTGCGATGCACCACGACCTCACGTTCCACGCCATCAACAACGTGTTTCTCCTTCCACGCAAAGTTGTGATGGTTCTCCAAATCGAGCAGAACCTGCGCGCCAAGATTCTCTGCGATGTGTTTGTGAATGCACCAGTGGTTCGCCGCGGCGTATTTGCCCATCAACTCCATCGCATTCCAATATTCCTGGCCTTCCTGCGAATCGAGCGAGAGCCATGCGAGTCGGAGCAATTCACTCGGCAATTCTGCGCGGCGCAAACCAAACGCCAGCTTGCTGTAATGATCGCACACCGCCGCACCCGTGCCGCGGCTACCGCTGTGCGACAGCAACGCCACGTAAGTTCCCGGCTCAAGTTCGTTGATCTTCGAGTGCGCCGTGAACAAACCGAACTCGACGAAATGATTTCCACTGCCGCTTGTGCCGAGTTGCGACCACGCTTTGTCCTTGTTCTGCTGCGTTACGCCGCTGACCGACCAATCCGCATCCATCACTTCATGTTCGCGGCGTTGCTTGAAGTTGGCGCCGATGCCGAAGCGTGTCTCCGCCTCGATCGCGCGCGTGAGCCGGTCCTGTTTCTGCTCCAAATCGTGCACAGGAATGTCCAGCACGGTCATCTTCATGCGGCATGCGATGTCCACGCCCACGGCGTACGGAATTACGCAATTCTCCGTGGCCAAAACACCTCCAATCGGCAGGCCGTAACCCACATGCGCATCCGGCATCAGCGCGCCCGCCACTGACACCGGTAGCAAACACGCCTTTTCCATCTGCATTACCGCGTCGGGTTCGAGCCCTTCGCCCCACTGCCGATACTTCACGGGTTCAGCGCGCGGCGGCGGAGGTGAATTGGCGATGGCCCTGGCAAATTCCTTTCGCAACGGATCTTCCGCAAACAACGCCGGGTTGGCGACAATGGCTTTGATTTCGTCTGTCAACTTCGACGTTTCGCCGCCCTGCAAAACATATTGCGCGACAAATTCCGTCGCCCGCCGCGTGGCTTCACCGAGCGGGATACCGAGTCGGAGAAAATCTTTGGTGTTCATCGTGCGGTAAATCCATTAGCGACTTGCTTCACTGCTTCTTCAAGACCGGTGACACCCCGTACAACACGGCAACCACGGTTGGCGGAAATCGTGCAACGCTGTGTCAGAAGGTCATAAAGATTCCGATCCGACGTAACGAAGAAATCAGCATAGACCCCGCCAACGACCGCATGCTCTACGTCAAAGAAGTCTTGTGCGCGAACCTTCCGAGTATGGTTGCGCCCGCGCTCGGCCATAATGTGGCAGTAGAGATCCAAGGACGGCATCGCCCTCATGATTTGATCAAGACGTTGTTGCCCACCTTCGCCTACTTGCTTTGAAAGCGCTGCGACCGTGTCCAAAAGTTTTTCCGGCCCGACAATGTTGAGTACATTTTTGTTCATTCGAGGCGAGATGAGTTTCTTGACGACCGATGTGCGCTCTTCGAGAAGCAACTGCTTCCACCGAGCTCCTTTGCTCAATCGTTGATTTTGGGCGCGGCTTCTCGCCATCGCGGCTGCCATTTCCTGGACATAGCGTTCCATTCGGTCAGCATTTTCGGCGCGCATCTGACCTGGGGGAGAGTGATCCACAAGCCATCTAACGGAACGAAGTTCTGGGCTTGCTGCGAGCAGGCGAGTGAACTTAGCGGCGTCCGCCGACTTCCAGCTCGGAGGAAATTGGACGGTCATCTTTGAAGCAAACTCTGCGGTCCAAGTCAGGATTTCTGCTCGGGGGAATATGATTTCAGATGCGCCCAAGACGACAGGCAGCGCGAGATTTGCTTCCATGTCGTGAATTGTTTTGGACGGCCGGAAACAAAGTCCGCCGCTCAAATCATCCATGAGATCAGCCACACGCGCGCGTTTTGCTGCCGTTGGCTGTTCGATCGCTTCCGTGACGGCTGAAAATGAGATTGGAAAGAGGGCGTGCCCTGATTGAACGAGAGAATGACATTTCTGCGACAGGTTCTGGCATCGTTCAGCAAGTTCGATCCAGATGCAGGAATCGAGATACACGAGGGATTTGGATGCAGCCACGCGAACTGCACTTCTCTCTTGTTCGCTGAAGATGGGTCTGTTGCTGCCGATCATTTGAGTATCGTTCATTGAGTTTAGTTCGTCGGCATCGGGAGAGCGAGCTTTGACGCCCGCTCTCCCGTGATTTCATTCGTTGAGGAACAGCTTCCACTCGACGACGCCGTGCGCGTTGCGAATGAGCGCCGTCACCGGCAGTTCCTTCGGCGCGCGCGGCACGGTGAGCAGCTTCAGGCCGGCTTCGTGCGGCAGGCGGTCGCCCTTGCGGGCGTTCACGTCCTTGCTCGACCACACCAGGTTTTCCCACGTGTCTGCACCACCGCGCGAGCGGGGCAGGACGTGGTCGAGGCTGCCTTCATCCGGCTTGAGCAACTGGCCCGTGTATTGGCAGCGGTTGCCGTCGCGCTCGCGAATCGTCCTGGCGCAGAGCTTCGGGCGCTTCTTCGGCACCTTGGCGAAGTTCACTGCGACAATCACCGTCGGCACGCGGATCGGGCCGCGTGCGGTGCGCACGGCGTAGTCGCCCTCGCGCACCGACAGCGTGATCCACTCGTCCCAGGTGACCGGGCGAATGTGATTCTCGCCTTCGATCTCCAGCGCCGTGGCCACGTTGGTTGCCATCATGCAGAACGCCTCCTGCGGCGTGCGAATGTTGATC
>CAYMCQ010000023.1:35319-49653 GCA_964389025.1 uncultured Verrucomicrobiota bacterium | reverse complement strand
ACCAGGATTTTTCAACCGCGCTGTGGCAGTAGCGGCAATCAATCCCAAGTTGATCTGCATGAGTTGAATGCAGGAAACCGACGGGCTGAATCGGTTTGTAGCCTACGTCCGTGTATTTCGGCGTGAAGTAATAAGTGAAACCTGCGGTGACCGCAGCCCCGACAAAAAGCCCGCCGACGATCACCATCAAAGGCAATCGGTTTGTCCACTTTGGAAAAATTGCTGACATCTAAATCGTGCGTCGCGAAAAAAAATCCAACTGAATGCGTCTTACCATCGAACCGGAAACGCGCCTATCTTTCCGTTTTAATCTCCAGCGTCAACGGTTTTTGCATGGGGTTTTCTCACCATGAAGAACTTTTCGCTGTCTCGCCGCTGATAAGCGCCGCTTGTTACAATTACATTTTTAACGGACAAAATTAACGGAGCAAGAACTTTGTGAAATTTTTCACGAATTTAGGGATGGTTAATGGAGTCAATTAGCGGCAGTGCTTTTGAAATGGAAATGATGGCGCGGTTTGTTTTGAACGCGGCGCTCCGCAGAATGAAAACTGGACGTGCTTTCACCGACCCGTTATTACTCGCTGAGCCAGAAAGGATTTACTGATGCACTTGAGCAAGGACACCTGCGAAATCATCGCCTTCTTCGGGCTGATTGTCGTCTTTGAGATTTGCGAGCGGCTCCGACCGGCGCGACAGGTCAATCGCTTCGTTGATCTGAAACTTGATGTTCTCTCGTTCGCCTTCGCACTCGCGGTCAACCGCATCTCGACAAAAATTTTCTTCGCGCTCATCGGACACAACACGCCACAGGTCATGCAGTCGTGGGCAAGCTTCATCTCGACCGTTCCCAGCGCTTTGAAAATCGCCGCTGCGATCTTCATTGCCGACTTCATGATCTATTGGATTCATCGCGCGCAGCACAAATACGACACCCTCTGGCGCACGCACGCGTGGCATCATTCCATCGAGCAGATGTATTGGTTCGCCGGATTCCGCACGAGCTTCTTCCACTCGTTCATCTACAACATCCCGCAAGCTTTTGTGCCGCTCGTGATTTTTCAACTGTCGCCCGCCGAAGCCGGCATCGGCTACTCCATCGCGCTGCTGATCCAGTTCTGGGAGCACACGAATTTCAAAATAAACATCGGTCCGCTCAAATTCCTCATCATCACGCCCGAGTATCATCGTATCCATCACTCGGCGACGGTGCAGCGCGGCAAGAACCTCGGCACCACGTTCGTGCTGTGGGACAAATGGTTTGGAACTTACGTTGACCCGGCGACGATGCCGGAGGAATATCCGCTCGGCCTCGGTGAACCGATCGAGAAAAAGAAAATTCTGAGGATGTTGTTGGGGGTTTAAGATTTGCAGCCTTTGTCAGACAAAAAACTTCGCAGTGGAGAAATTTAAAACCATGAAAAGTGTTAGACTGAAAAACGTGCAGCTAATCTAAAGGTCAGGTATCATTCACCGTATGAAAATATTAATCTCTTTCCTATTTTTAGTCGGAATCATAGGCGCTCTCGCACAGGAAACGAGGTTCATTGGACGACCTCCAGACGAGCAGCGCAAAATAGTGGAGAAAGCAATTAGGCTAAAAGCGGGAGATTCATATCAAACCGTTACGAACGCGCTCGGTAAACCTGACCTCGACAAAGGATTCGGCTCTAACGGTGTAGGGCCGACGCAACGTCTTCTACACTATAATTTGTCCCGAGGGGCAAGCACTCCCTTAGGATTCGACGGGGGCTTCAATACGCGCTTCGTGCAGGTGTATCTCGATATTAAGACTGATCGCGTCGACTCCGTTTACATCAAGGCGGTGCTACAATGATACCTGATCCTGTGCTAGGCGGCAAATTTTCGTTCGTCATAACGCCGGCAGTTCTCCAGTTGTGTCTGCCCTAAAACTCGACAACCCCATTTTGTTCCTTGCGACCGCGAACGCCACAGCTTCGCGAGCGTTCTATGAGCGAGCGCTTGGTTTGGAATTTGTGGCGGACGAACCGCCGGCGCTGGTGTTTCGAGTCGGCGATTCGATGCTGCGGATTCAGAAAGTTGAGCGCGTCCACGCCGCTCCCTACACTTTGGAGTGCGCGGACTTGTCCGCGCTTTTGGCAGGCGACTTGTCGCCGTCGAACGTAGAGTGTCATCGTTTTATCGCGAGCCGCTGAAACGCGGCTCTGCTTCGCCGACGAGTCGGCGAAGCAGCAAAGCGGTGACAAGTCACCGCACTCCAAAATAGCGCGAAATTTCTTTATCGGCAAAAGCCGCTCTCGTAACGTGGTCGCAGATGGAAAAATTTGTTTGCATCCACGGCCACTTTTACCAGCCGCCGCGCGAAAATCCGTGGCTCGAATCCGTCGAGCTTCAGGATTCCGCCGCGCCTTACCACGACTGGAACGAGCGCATCACCGCCGAGTGCTACGCGCCGAACGCGAGCGCCCGCATCCTCGACAGCGAAAACCGCATCGCGCAAATCGTCAGCAACTATTCCAAGATCAGCTTCAACTTCGGCCCCACGCTGCTGACGTGGATGAAGGAAAAAACTCCCGCCATCCACGACGCCATCATTGAAGCGGACAAACTCAGCCGGAAACAATTTTCCGGCCACGGCTCCGCGCTCGCGCAGGTTTACAACCACGTCATCATGCCGCTCGCCAATCGCCGCGATAAATTCACGCAAGTCCTCTGGGGCATCCGCGATTTCGAGTCGCGCTTCGGTCGCAAGCCCGAAGGCCTGTGGCTTTCCGAGACCGCCGTGGATTCCGAATCGCTCGACGTGCTTGCCGAACTCGGGATCAAATTCACGATCCTTTCGCCGCATCAAGCCGCCAAAGTCCGCAAGCTCGGCGAAAGAGAGTGGCAGGATTGCAACGGCGGCATTGACCCGACGCGCCCCTACCTCGCAAAACTGAAATCTGGCCGCGAGATCAATCTGTTTTTCTACGACAGCCCGGTTTCCAAAGCCATCGCGTTCGAGCGCGTGCTCATGAGCGGCGAACAATTCGCCAGCCGCCTGATGAGCGCGTTTTCCGACAAGCGCGATTGGAGCCAGCTCGTCCACGTGGCGACCGACGGCGAATCTTACGGCCACCATCATCGCTTCGGCGACATGGCGCTGGCCTACGCGCTGCACCACGTCGAGACGCAGAAGCTCGCGCGGCTGACGAATTACGGCGAGTTCCTCGAAACGCATCCGCCGACGCACGAAGTCGAGATCCACGAAGAAAGCGCGTGGAGTTGCGTGCATGGCGTCGGGCGGTGGAAGGAAAATTGCGGCTGCAACTCCGGCGGCTTCGCCGGCTGGAACCAGAACTGGCGCGCGCCACTCCGCGAATCTCTCAACTGGCTGCGCGACCATCTCGCGCCGCTGTTTGAAAAAAAGGCCGCCGAGTTTTTCAAAGACCCGTGGAGTGCGCGCAACGATTACATTGCCGTCGTCCTCGACCGTTCGCCTGAAACTCTGGAAAAGTTTTTTGAGAGAAACTCAACCACGAACGATTCCGCCTCTCCCGAACCGGCCGAATCTCCGCAAGGTTTTGGACTGCGCCAGTCCTCTGGCGCTTTGGATTGCGACGCCGCTCCCGAAAGCGCCAGAAGACTGGCGCAGTCCAAGACGCAAGCGCTTTCTGACGAGCAAAAAATCACCGCGCTCAAACTTCTTGAAATCCAGCGCCACGCGATGCTCATGTTCACGAGCTGCGGCTGGTTTTTCGACGAACTTTCCGGCATCGAAACCGTGCAGGTCATCCAATACGCCGCCCGCGCAATCCAACTGGCGAAGGAAGTTTTCAACAAAGATTTGGAGCCGGAATTTTTGAACCTGCTGGAGAAAGCCAAAAGCAACATCGCCGAATACGCCGATGGCCGCGTCATTTACGGCAAGTTCGTCAAGCCCGCGATGGTGGATTTCGAGAAAGTCGTGGCGCACTACGCCATCAGCTCCGTGTTCGAGACTTATTCCGACCGCACGAAAATTTTTCTCTACAGTTTCGAGGATGAAAATCGCGAGCTCGATTCCGCCGGCCGCGCCAAACTCGGCATCGGCACCGCGCGCGTCACCTTCGACATCACGCGCGAATCCGCCACGCTGAGCTACGCCGTGCTGTTCATGGGCGAACACAACCTGACCTGCGGCGTCCGCGCGTTTGCCTCCGCGAAGCAGCGCGAAAAGATGGCCGCCGATCTGAAGGAATCTTTTAGCCGCGCCGATTTTCCTGAAACGATCCGCAGGCTGGACCATCATTTCGGCGGCGCGACTTACTCGCTCAAATCACTTTTCAAAGACGAGCAGCGAAAAATTCTCGACCAGATTCTCGTCTCGACGCGCGACGATCTCGAAGAACATTTCCGCAACATCGCCGGTCGCTACACGCCACTGATGCGTTTTCTTCGCGACATCGGCGCGCCGCTCCTGCCCGCGATGCGCACGGTGTCGGATTTTATTCTGCACGTGGACATCTGCCGCCAGTTTGATTCCGACGCGCCGGACTTCGACGAGCTTCGCAGCCTCATCGAGGAGGCGCACGCGTCCCGCCACGGCGGGATGAACCTCTTTGACGCCGACCTCGCCTTCGTGATCAAAAGCCGGATGGAAGCGATGATCGAGCGCCTCGCCGCGAAGCCTGACGATTTGACGCTGCTGCAAAATCTCATCGGCATCGCCACCGTCGCGAAACCGCTGCCGCTCGAACTGAATTTATGGAAGGTGCAAAACACCTACTGGGAAATGCTGCAAAGGATTCTGCCGAGGTTGCGCGAGAAGGCGAAACAGGACGACGAACAGACGCGTGGATGGGTGGAGAAATTGTTCGCGCTGGGCGAGCAGTTGGGATTCGCAGTGACCCCTTTGCGTCCGAATTAATCCCAACTTAAATCCTGCCAGGAAAACTCATTGTCCCTGCAAAATCACCGCGCCGCTGTTCGTTGTGTTGAGGAAGAAACCGCGCACGACGTTTTGTTCGGGTAATATGATTCCTGTGATCTTCGTCGTAGCCAGATTCGTCGGATGAGTGAATGTGCCTTTGACTGCGCCGGATGATGCCGTCAACGTCAGCTTGAGGTTGTTCGAGCCGCTTGTCACCGTCACCGCGTTGTTCGTGTTCAGGAAAATCCCGTTCGTCAGCGATGGATCCAAGTTGTTTGCCGAGAGAACGACTTCACCGTTGGTGATGCTCAAAATCCGCCCGGCGGGAACAGGATTCGGATAATGCGAGCCGGCGCCGGTCACTTCATTCGTGAAACCGCCAAAATAATTCTTGCCGGGCACGACGCCGGTCTTGATCCAGCTCACATCGCCTTCGATGCTGCTCGTGCCGCGATTGGTGAACGTCAGCCAGCCAATCGTCGAACCCTGGCCGGAGTAAAGGTTCAGGTAGAACGGCCACTGGCCTTGTTTCGACACGCCGGTCTTTTGACTGGCTTTCACACCGTCAGCCAACGTGCCTTTCAACGCCAGTTTGCCCGCAGCGTCCACCGTCACGGTTCCAACCCCGTCGCCGCCGGGAATTTCAGGGCGTTGCGGAGCGCCGCCCTCCGATTGATGGACGAAGGCCAAAGTGTATTTCCCGTTTTGCGGCGCGATGTTCGAGACGGAGTTGAACACGGCGCGGTCGCCTTCCAACGCCGCGACCCAACTGCCGTCGCTCACCGTTCCCAGCACTTTGCCGGTCTGGTTGGTCACATCCAGCATCAGTGACATTGTCAGCGGCGAAAGACCCTTTCGCACGACGCTCACATTGGCAAAACCTTCGAAGGTGAACGCGCCCTTGGCCGATGGTTTCAAGCCCGCCGTCAGCAACTTGCAACTGAACGAGCCGCTCGATGACACCGTGAGGGTGAAAAATCCCGACGACTGGTGAGCAACCACATTCGTCTGATAGAACAGTCCCGAGTAGGTTCCCTGCCGTGGGATGAATGGATTGGGAAGAAAGTTCGCCTGAAGCATGAGGTTGGTCTGCATCGTGAACGTGAGGACTCGATTTGTTGAAGTGCTCCCGCCTGTCCAATTGATGAAAAGCTGGCCTGCGCCCGGCGTGGCCGTGACGGTGTGGTTTTTTCCAATCTCCAGCATTTGTCCGCCGAGGCTCGGTGTCACACTGCCAATGCCGTTTGTAATCAAAGCGAAGGGTTGTAGAACCACATAAACAAATTTACGCGAGTTTGTCGGCGAGGCGGTGTTCCCCGAGGTATCAACGCTGTAAACTCGGAAGGTGTTTGTTCCCGGATTCAACGGAACGGACGCAGACCAGTTCGTGGTTCCATCGGCCACTTGATTGTCGCCGCCGTTGATCTGCCAAAGGACCTGGTAAATCCCGGCGTTGTCGCTCGCCGTTCCTGAAACGGTCACAACGGTGTTGCTCGCGCGCGAACCTTCCGCGGGCGAGGTGATCGCAACCTTCGGCCTAGTTGTTTCGCCGACAACGGTGAGCGTGGCCACTGAACTGACCACAACGTCCGCATCGTTGCTGACGACGACGGAATACAAGCCGGCCACGGCCGCGTTCGAAGCCACCACCGTGTAGGCGCTGTCGGTGGCGTCCGCGATGTCGTTGCCATTCAACCGCCATTGATAGGTCACAGAACTTCCGCCGCTGGCCGTCACGGTGAAAGTCACATTCGAGCCGGGAGTCACCGCCTTGCTCTCCGGCTGGGCGGTGATAGAAGGCGATGAAACCAGATTGAAATTCAACGTCACCACGCCCGAAGTTCCGCCGACGCCGTCCACGACGAGATAAAAAATTTCCCCGTTGGTCGCGGCAACCGACAGCGATTCAGTGCCGAACCCCGGCTCATTGGCGCAATCCACGGAGACGATGTCAGAAAAACTCGTGATCGTGGCCGGCCCTGTGTAAACCGCCAGCACCGTGTCGAACGTGCTGTTGCTGGTGTTCACAAACAATCTTCCCGCTGCCGGTGCCTGATACGCATACCAATACGACGCGCCTCCGGGAACGCCGCAATGGTTCGGCTCGCCCGGCTCTTTCGTCGCGCCAAAGGTGTTGAAGATTTGCGTGCCGGTGAATCCGCCAGCGGGAGCCGCTGTGGGGCGGGGATTTCCCCGGAGTTGACCGATCAAAGAATTTTGTCCGGGCTGACCGCTACCCAGCGGGGTCACATCCAAAAATTTGTCCAAGGCGATCACCGTCGCCAATTCGCCGACCTGCACCAGCGCAGCCGCGGAAAGGACGAAGCGCGGGCCTGCGGAAATCAGCACGCGGTAAGGCCCGCTGTTTGATGCCTGCACGTTGAAGATGGTGAACGTGGAATCGGTCGCGCCGGAGATCGCATCGCCTTTGAAAAGCCATTGATACGCGAGCGGCCCGGCGTTTGTATTCGCGACGACTGTCAGCGTCGCGTTTGAACTTTGCGCGACGATCTGGCTTTGCGGCTGCACCAGAATTTCCGGCAGCAGGTTCGCCGTCACTTCCAGGCTCCAGCTCAAAATGACATCCCCGCTCGCTCCATACGAACCGTCAATCGCGATGTTGTAAACCTCATTGGAAATCGCATTGAACATCACGCGGCTGGTCAGATATCCGGCGCGGTCGTTGTCGCGCGCAATGAGCGTGAGGTTGTTCACGTTCGTTCCCGTGTAAACCGCCAGCAACGTGTCGAAACTGCTGCCGAGCGTCGCGAACGTGGCGATGCCGGTGGCCGGCGCCTGCCATGCATACCAGACGGATTTCCCGCCGGGATTGCCCGCGTGATTCGGCTCGCTGATTTCTTTTGTCGCGGACACGTTCGAGCCGCTGCCGACGCCGGAGGAAGAGTTGGTGATGACTCGATCCGCAAAATTGTCCGCCAGGCCAAGCGCGTCCGCCGTCACGAAAAGTCTCGCGATCTGGCTGTCCACCGCGGCGATCTCGTTGCCGACGACGACGGCGTAATTTCCATTGTTCGACGGCTGGACGTTCAACAACGTCAGCGAACTGCCTGTTTCGCCGGGAATGTTCACGCCGTTCAAGCGCCATTGGTAGGTGATGGTGCCGCCGGCAGTCGCGCTGACGCTGAAGGTCACGTTCGCGCCTATCGCAACGATCTGGCTGACGGGCTGCATGGTGATCATCGGCGGAGCGAGGACGGTCAGCGTAGCCGCGTCGCTGGTCGCGTCGCCGAAAATGTTCGTGACGATTACGGAATAACTTCCTTCGTTCGCGGGCTGCGCATTGACGATTGAAAATATCCCGTTGGTCGCGCCCGCGATGTTCACGCCGTTGAACTGCCATTGGAAGCGGAGCGGCTGCGTGCCGGAAGCGATGGCGCCGAAGTTGACGGTGGAGCCGGTGGTGACAGTGCGGCTCCTGGGTTGAACCAGAATCTGCGGCGCGCCGATGTTGAAGAACTGGCCGTAAACATCCCCGTCGAAGATATTGATCTCATCGTTGCCGACGCCTATCGCGAGCCAGTCGGTGACTGCCAGAAGTTTTTTGCCGCCGCCAACGATTCCGGTGAACGGCGCGCGCGTGGTGGTGTTGTCAATCAAGACAAACTCAGCGCTTGCGCTGCCATCGGGCTCAAAAAAGCGCGCTTTGGTCTTCGCCGCCGTTCCGCCAAGCCCTTCGAGCCAGGTGACGAAAAATCTTCCCGACCTGTTGACTACGCGCGGGAAATGCTGGTCCACCGTGCCGTTCGCGATGGTCAGCCGGTCTGGATAGACGCCCGTTTCCGCGTCGGCGAAACGGGCGAAGAGATCCCAGTTGTTGTTGGAAACTTCGTCGTGGAAGGCGATGAGGAAACGCGAGCCGTCGAACGCGACATCAATCGGGTTGTCGCTGAACAACGAGTTGGAATCAATGACGAAGTTGCCGCCGGAAACGCGCGCGCCGTTGATGTCAATGAACTGGCCGTAGATGTCGGTGTTGTTGTCGTCCTCGTTCCAGGCGATGAGGATGTTGGCTCCATCGAAGCCGAGACCCAGCGCCCTGCCGGTGTTGTCGCTTATCTGGATGTCCGAGCGGACAAGATTTCCAGCCGGGCTGACGAACTGGCCGTAAACATAAGTCGGCCCATCGTCGGGAACGCTCGCGGTGCGGCCATCGCGCCACGCAACAAAGAAATTGTCTCCCGCTTTGATGACGTGCTGGAAGGAATCAAGTTCCTGCTGGCCGTTCGCGGTGGAAATGGGAAACGGCGCGCCGATGAGTTGCCCCGACCGGCTGATGAGTTGGCCATAGATGTCGTCGCTCGGGGCCGTGGCGTCGTCCTGCCAGACGAGCAGATAATTCGTGGCGCCGAACGCAACGCTCGGGCGCGCCCCGGTGCGTCCGACGTTGATGGGCGAGCCGATGAGCGCGCCGTTCGGCGCGACGAGTTGCGCGATGATGCTGTTCGGCGAGTTTGAGTCGCCCTGGATTGCGACGAGGTAGTTCGTGCCGTCGAACGCGCCGCTTGCGGCGAATTCGCTTTCCATGGTCGTCGCGATCGGGAATCCGGGCGGTGCCGGATAAATGGTGATTGAATACGCCTGGTTGAAGGTGCGCGCGCCAGAATCGCGGACGCGGAAGGTGGCGTTGAACGTGCCGGTGGCCGCGGGCGCGCCGCTGATGACGCCGGTGGCGGTGTTGAGCGAAAGTCCCGCGGGCAACGCGCCGCTGGTGATTGACCACGTGAAACCGCCGGTGCCGCCCGTGGCCGTGAGTTGCGCGGAGTAGGGCAGGCCGACCTGACGCCCGGGCAGGCGCGGGTTGGTGATGAGCGGCACGGTGCCGATGCCGGCAGTGACGAGGTTGAACACCGTTTGTTTGAAATACGCGGAGAAGCCGGGAACGCCAGGGTAAGCGGTGACATTGAACGAAACGAGTTTTCCGAAGAGCAGCCGTGCTTGATACGTCTTGCCAAACCCCAAAATGCCTCTTGGAATCACCACCGAAGTCGCCGTTCCGTTCAGCGCGTCGGGGTCGCCGGGGTTGCTGCCGGTCTTGAAGATGGTCTCGGTTCCGTTCACCGTGGTCTCGTCAATCTCCACCAGGATGAAATCGTTGCTCGTGCCAGCGGTGAACGCGCCCCACGACAACGTGTAATCGGTGAACGGGTTCACCGCCTGCGAGCCGGAAAAATTCTGGATCGTCGGCGTGTTCGGATAGGTGTCACCGGTGAGGCTCAACGGAATCTGGAAATCGCCATCATGCACCGTCGAAAGGTTGACTGTGTAAGTGCCGTTGGGATATGCGGCGTTCAACGCCGCTGTCGTGGTGCGAACGTCGTCGAACTCGAAGGAATCAAATTCTTCGACGAGATTGACTGCGTTTTGATTTGGCAACGTAACGGACGCGCCGGAAATGAAATTGCTGGCCGGATCGCCGCGCGTGTTGACGGTCATGCTGATGACGGCGTTGGGGGATATCGCGGCAGGTGTGGTGCCGGTCTGTGTGAAGAGCTGGCCTTTGACGACGAGAAAATTGCGCACGTCCGGGTTGGCGATGACGATGGGAGTGATGATGTCGAACTCGGTCTTTTTGTAATACGCCGAGAAACCCAGCACGCCGGGATAACTCGTGGTGTCCATCGCGACGAGTTTGCCGAAGAGCAGTTCCGCCTTGTAAGTCGTGCCGGAGGTCAAAGTGTTCGCCGGGATGAGGACGGATGTGGATGTGCCGTTCAACGCGCCCGGCTGTCCCACGTTGGCGCTCTCAAAAACAGTCGTGTCCCCAAAAATAGCGGAGATTTCCCTGACCGTCACGCGGACGAAATCATTGCTGGAGCCGCCGGTGAACGCGCCCCACTGAAGCGTGAAATCATTGAGCGGATCAACAGACTGCGTGGCGGAAAAATTCAGGATGGTCGGCGTGTTCGGATAAGTGTCGCCCGTCAGACTCAGCGGCACGGAGAAATTTCCATCATGCACCGTCTGGATGTTCACTGCGTAAGTGCCGTTCGGATAAATCGAATTCAGTCCGGCCGTCGTGAGATTCGCGTCTTGAAATTCGAACGAGTCGGTTTGATTGGCGAGATTCACCACGTTCTGGTTCGGCAACCCGACGGACGCGCTTGAAACGAAACTGCTCGCGGGAGAACCCGGCGTGCTGACGCTCATGTTGATCTCGGCGTTGGTGGTCTGCGCCGTTGGAGTCGCGCCGGTCTGGGAGAAAAGCTGGCCTTTGACGACGAGAAATTGCGTCACGTCGGGCGCGCCGCCGCCGCTTCCCGCGCTCCAGACCAGGGCGTTGGCCATCAGCAACGCGCCGTCGGTGCTGGAATCCCAGCTGCCGGAGAAGATATCGCTTGATGGGGGGAAAAAATTCAGCCCGGCGACACGGCCATTCGGCAATTCCTTCGCCCCCACCAGCGGCAGCCCGCTGCTGTAATGCGCCACGAGCGTCGCGCCGTTGGTGATCGCAATTCCTGAATTGTAAAAAGCACCTGATCCGCCATCAAACGATGCCACGTTCGCGACGATCGGGTGGCCGGGCAGGTCCTTGACCAGGTTTGTCTCCGCGATATTGCCGCCAGCGTTGCCCGGCTTGAATGGCAGATAACCAGCCGTTTCCATCCGCCCGTGAAGTCCATAGGTCAGCGCGTTGTCCAAAGCAAAGGTCGCGACGACTACCCCGCCGCCCGTATCCACATAATCGGCAAGCACATTTCCAAAAGTCGCGCTGTTGCTGAAGGAAGTGTCTGAATAAACCAAAACCGCATCGTATTGCTGAAGCTCGGCCAACGTCGGCGTTGGAAGAGGGTTTCCGGTGTAAAGATCCACCTGGCTGAACAATCCCAAGTCTCCGATCTTGTTCGTCACATCCTGCGCGTAAACGTCAAAATCCGCAGCGTAAACGGCTACTTTCAACCCGGTGCCCGCCGGACATTTACCCGCATTACCGATGTTATAGATGGACTGGATCTCCGCCGCAGTAAGCGCGCGGTTGTAGAGGGACATTTCGTCAATCGCACCAGTGAAAAACCGTTCGACCGACGTCGAAGACCGCGGCTGCGCGCCGATGCCAAGATCAGCGATGCTTGCGGTGAGCGTTATCGGTGTGTCGGTGCGTTCCGCCACCTGGACACCATTGACGAAGATTTTGCGCTTGCCCGTAGTCTGGTCGTAAACGGCTGCGACATGATGCCAGGCATTAAGCGTTACCAAGCCTGCGGATGTTTGGAACAGGTGAAAGGAAGCGTCCAATTGATGTGGGTCATCCGAGATGCCGAAACTAAGGCCGCCTCCGGATGTGAATTCGAAAGCATAGGCTCGTTGATTGGTATAGTCGGATTGGTCGCCCCATTTGTGAATTATGGATCCGGTCTGATCCCTTGTTGGAAAGATCCACGCTTCGAGGGAAAAACTGCCAGTTGGGTTAAGCGTGGAAGAAGAAGGCACGCGGACATAGTCATTGACTCCGTCCAAGCTGAACGCTTGTCCCACTTCGCCAGTCGTGAACGTCGCGCCATTTTGCAGTGTGCCGTTGTTTGCACCGACCACGTCATTCGCATCGCCGTTCCCCGGATACCACGCCGCTAATCCGGACGGTGGCGGTTCGCACAGATAATTTGAGGAGACCGTGAACTGCGACCTGTCGAGCGATACAATCTTGGTCGAAACACTCCAGCCGGGAAGTTGTGCGCCGGAAGAATTTGTCGGTGTGGCCGTGATGGTGCTCGTGGCGTTCGTATTCAGATAAGAGATCTGAAAAATGTTCGTGCCCAGCGGCATCGTCGGCGGGAACGGCAGCGTGAACTGCGCCGGGTTCGCGTTGGAAAAGATGTTGAATGCGAAGTTGGCGGAAAAAAGTTGGATGAACAACCCCGGAAAGTTCGGGCCCGTCCAAAACAAATCCGAATTCTTCGGCGCGTCCGTGAAGCCGTCCGGCGGAAAGAGGATTTGCGCCTGGCCAAATGTGTCGGTCGTCACGCTGACGCTGGTGACACGGAAGAAATAGTTCGATGCCGATGGCAGGTTGTTATCCAACGTGATTTTCCAGAGGCCGTTGGTCATTTCCTGAAGCACAGACCCGAAGGAAGTGTAACTGAAGCTGCTGACGATGGGATTGGTGCCAAAGAGGTTCCCGAAATTTCCCTTGAACGCGCCCGTCGGCGACTCGATGTGATGATAGGAATTCGTCGGCACCGGCGACGCGGTGATGTAGGGGTTGAGGGAATACTTGGGCAAATTGGTTCCCTGGAGCTTCTGGTTGAATTCGAATTGAACCGAGAAGGGTGGAGCCGTTCCGCCGCCGGTGGGACGGATAAGAACGTTCGTGGAGGTATATGTAGTTTCAACAGAACCAAAACCTGAAACAACTTGATTGAATATCCCGCTGCGGGACGTGAATTTCATCACTTCAAAGGAGTTATTCGTATTTGGCGCGAAACCATTGGTTAGATTCAAGCTCAGTGTGCCTGCCAATGTGGCGTTGCCGTTGACCACAAGCTGGTCGTATCCAGCGCCCGCAGCCGTGCCGCCAAGTTCAATGTTCAACAAGCTGGTGCCGTCATAGGGAAGATTTCCGATCACCGTCAGGATTCCCGGAGAAGTGCCGGGGCTGATTTGACCGCTTGAACCGGATGTCGTTGTGGCAATGTTCAATGTTCCAACCCCGCGAATATTGCCTGTTGCCGTATTGGAAAAACTTGAGCCATTAAACGTCAATGTTCCTGATAAAATGTCCACCGTCCCGCTGCTGTTGCACGCTGCCTGGATCGTCGATGTCCCGCTCCCGGCGCTCTTCCTCAACGTGCCCGCGTTGTTCAACACTGGCGCCGCTCCTCCCAGATTATTCGCCCACAGGTCGTCGCTCTGCATATCCATCAATCCGCCTCCCTGATTGTTGAGCGTCGCTCCAACACCGCTGTTGATCGTCCCTCCGCTCCATGTCATCGTCCCGCCGTTGTTGATCGTCCGCTGCGTGAACGATTTGACGCTGCCGCCGCTCACCGTCAGCGCTCCGCCCGCTCCTATCGTCGTCGCTCCGCTGCCACTCATCGTCCCGCCCGTCCAACTAATCGTCCCCCCGACCGTCAACGTCCCTGCGCCACCCAGCGTGCCGCTGCTCAACGTCAGATTCTGGCTGCTGGCTCCGCTCTCAAAATTCATCGTCCCGCCGTTGATCACCGTCACGCCGCTCACGTTGTAGCTGCCGTTCATATTCACCGTGCCGCCGCTGCAACCAATCGTCCCGGCCCCGCTCACAACACTGTTGCTGGTCAGTGTCATCGTCCCCGCCCCAAAGTTCAGCGCCGCTCCGTTCGTCACGCTGAAACCGCCCCCGCTCGTTCCGCCGTTGTTCAAACTCAACGTCCCGCTCCGCGCTTCCACCGTCCCGCTGCTGTTGCACGCCGCCTGGATCGTCGATGTCCCGCTCCCGGCGCTCTTCCTCAACGTGCCCGCGTTGT
>CAYMCQ010000023.1:0-35219 GCA_964389025.1 uncultured Verrucomicrobiota bacterium | reverse complement strand
TTCATCGTCCCGCCGTTGATCACCGTCACGCCGCTCACGTTGTAGCTGCCGTTCACGTTCACCGTGCCGCCGCTGCACCCCACCGTCCCGGCTCCGCTCACAACACTGTTGCTGGTCAGCGTCATCGTCCCCGCTCCAAAGTTCAGCGCCGCTCCGTTCGTCACGCTGAAACCGCCCTCGCTCGACCCGCCGTTGTTCAAACTCAACGTCCCAACCTGCGCTTGCACCGTCCCGCTGCTGTTGCACGCTGCCTGGATCGTCGATGTCCCGCTCCCGGCGCTCTTCCTCAACGTGCCCGCGTTGTTCAACACTGGCGCCGCTCCTCCCAGATTATTCGCCCACAGGTCGTCGCTCTGCATATCCATCAATCCGCCTCCCTGATTGTTGAGCGTCGCTCCAACACCGCTGTTGATCGTCCCTCCGCTCCATGTCATCGTCCCGCCGTTGTTGATCGCCCGCTGCGTGAACGATTTGACGCTGCCGCCGCTCACCGTCAGCGCCCCGCCCGCTCCTATCGTCGTCGCTCCGCTGCCGCTCATCGTCCCTGCCGTCCAACTAATCGTCCCCCCGACCGTCAACGTCCCTGCCCCACCAAGCGTGCCGCTGCTCAACGTCAGATTCTGGCTGCTGGCTCCGCTCTCAAAATTCATCGTCCCGCCGTTGATCACCGTCACGCCGCTCACGTTGTAGCTGCCGTTCATATTCACCGTGCCGCCGCTGCAACCAATCGTCCCGGCCCCGCTCACAACACTGTTGCTGGTCAGTGTCATCGTCCCCGCCCCAAAGTTCAGCGCCGCTCCGTTCGTCACGCTGAAACCGCCCCCGCTCGTTCCGCCGTTGTTCAAACTCAACGTCCCGCTCCGCGCTTCCACCGTCCCGCTGCTGTTGCACGCCGCCTGGATCGTCGATGTCCCGCTCCCGGCGCTCTTCCTCAACGTGCCCGCGTTGTTCAACACTGGCGCCGCTCCTCCCAGATTATTCGCCCACAGGTCGTCGCTCTGCATATCCATCAATCCGCCTCCCTGATTGTTGAGCGTCGCTCCAACACCGCTGTTGATCGTCCCTCCGCTCCATGTCATCGTCCCGCCGTTGTTGATCGTTCGCTGCGAAAAACTTTTGATGCTGCCGCCGCTCATCGTCAGCGATCCGCCCGCTCCTATCGTCGTCGCCCCAGCGCCGGTCATCGTCCCGCCCGTCCAACTCAGCGTCCCGTTCACTGTCAATGTCCTGCTGCCAGTCAGTGTTCCGCCGCCCAAGCTAAAAACGGCGTTTGTTCCAACGCTGCTTGCGCCTTCAATTGTGAGCGTGTTCGCGTTTTGAACGAAGGATTGCGTCCCGCTCGCGCCTCCAATCGTCAGCCCGGCAACAACAGCGGAAACATCGAGAGTCACCGAGTAAGTGCCGTCCAGAGCGATCGTGGCAACGTCATTGCTGCCCGGCACTTGATTTGGCTGCCAGTTGGCGGCGACGCTCCAATTGCCGCCGCTGATGTTCGTCCAGAAGACGGTCGCCGCGCGGGCAGGTGTCAACACCAGCAAAAACGTGAACAGAAGAAGCATGCTCCTTGTTCCTGAGGCGAAATGCAGGCTTTGGTTTCTGGAAGAACTGTGGATGGCCGTATTCATTGAAATAATCCTGATTGAACTCAACCGCTCGAAATAACTGAATGACGGACAAAACATCCGCGATGCAGTCAGAATAATTCTGCCAACACAGCGCCAGAGATTTCGAGTTGATTGGGCAAAAGATTGGCGGGCTTTTGATTCACCGCAAGTATTTTCTGCCCCGGGGAAAATCCGGCTTGCTTCAACGCAAAAAAATTTCCGCCGCGCTCTCTGCGAAACGAAGGCCGCGATGCGTGAGTTGGAACGCGTCGGGATTGATGTCTCCCCAGCCGCGCTCGACAAGCGGACCCATCTTACGCCACGACGGTTGGCGGGAACATTTTGTTGGTTTTGCTCAAAAAGCAACTATTGCTCCCGTCCATCTCCGGCTGAAGAATTTTGCAGAGGCAAGCTCGGCGTTCTCACGGCGATTGTCCGGCTTGAAAACTTCTGCCCGTCGCTGGCCAGCAAATCCCACGCGCCGGAACCAAATGTCAATTTCACTCCGCCAACTTCGCGCGTGTAAAGCACGGGAATATTTCTTCGCGCCAGACGCCCGCGAAGCTCCGGGCTGGCGCGCTCTGTCGCGGGAAATTCCGAGTCCGCCACGATGATGAGACGCGGCTTGATGGCATCTAGCAGCGCTTCGCCGAGCGGTTCGTTTTCGCGCGGCAAGCCGGCCACGACGATGTCCGCGCGCAAATCCGGCGCGCGCTCAAGCAAAACCTTTTGGCCGGGACGACCCAAATCGGAAAGCAGCAGAACGCGGGTTCCTTTCACATCGCCAAGCAATACCATCGCGCCGTCGTCGCCTTGCGGGAAGCGGTCTTTCGTGTCCGGATGCAAAACAGTCCATTCGCCAAGCTGGTCGGAGCGGTTGATTTTTTTCCAGCGCCCGGGAGCTTTTTCAAGTTCGCCGATGATTTTGCGGTAGGCTGGCGAGCGGAACGAGAAATCGCTGGTGAGAATTTGTCTGGCCGGGAAATTCTTTTCCATGAAATCCATTCCGCCGACGTGCCGCAAATCGCCGTGCGTGAGCAGCAGGCGCTCGATCTCATTCACGCCCTGCGCGCGGAGAAATGGTTTCATCACGAACTGAACGGCGGGTTCGTTGCCGCAGTCCACGAGCAAGTCATTGTCCTTGCCCGGCGCGTCGAAATAAATCGCGCTGCCGCCGCCGAGCGGAAGAATCGTGAGCCGCGTGGCGCTTCGCTCGTGTTGCCAGTGGACGAGCCATGCAACCGCGACGGCGCTCAAACCCGCAATCGCCCACGGACGGACGCGCGATTTTTTCAGCCAGCCCGCAAGCAAAGTGATGAGCAGCCCGTAATAGAAAACAAAAGCCCACACCGACGGCGCGGTGATTTGAAAACAGCCGCCCGGCAAATGCGCCGCCCATTCGCTGACCCGGATCATCAGCAGCATGAACAACCACGCCGCGTGATTGAAAAGTTCCGCGCCGCCGGGAAACCATCCGCCGACAACGAGGCTCGCGAGATTCGCCGCCAGCGCAAAACCGCTCAAAGGCACGACGATCAAGTTCGCGAGCAGACTGACCGGCGTGAACAAATGAAAATAATACGCGATGAGCGGAATCGAGCCGAGCCATGCCGCCAGCGAAGTCGCAAAGCTTGCGCTCACCCAGCCAATCGGCAGGTCGAGCCAGCGTTTCCAGCGCGGACGCAATTGCGCGGGCAGCATCGGGTCGGGCTGAAGCCAGCGTCGGCGGATTTTTTCAAGCACGGGAACAAACAGCGCAAGGCTCAACACGACGAAGAAGGAAAGTTGAAAGCTCGCCTGAAAAAGCTGCCGTGGATCGAGCAGCAAAATTATCAGCGCCGCCGCCGAAAGTGAGTTGAGCAAATCGCTCGGGCGTTTCAACGACCAGCCGGCTATGATGATTGTCATCATGATCGTCGAGCGGATCGCCGACGCCTGCCAGCCCGTGACGCCGGTGTAAAACCAGATCAGCGGAATCACGATGAGGCCGCAAACTCCGCGCGGGACCCGCGCGACGCGCAGGACGCTGATGAGAATCCCGGAAATGAGCGCGATGTGCAGCCCGCTGATGGCGAAGACGTGCATCGTGCCCGAGCGCATGAACGGCTCGGCGACTTCCCCGGTCAACGCGGTCTTCCAGCCAAGCGTCATCGTCCAAAGCAGGCGCAGCGGCTCGTCTTCGTTCGGCAGGCCGATTGCGAGCGTTCGTTTCGCCCACTCGCAAAATCTGTCTGAAACCGGCGTCGGCAAAGGCTTTTCACCTTCAACCACCTTCCAGTCGGCAACGCTGCCAGACTTGAGTTGGTAGTATATTCCCTGTCGCCGCAAATAAGTCTGGTAATCAAAAATGCCTTCTGCGACCGGCGGCTTGGGCGAAAACAAAATCCCCGTGACCTCGACTTGTTGTCCGCCGAAGAAGTTGCTCGCCAATATCCCCGGCGTGCTCACGGCAACGGTTCCGACGGAGGGCAACCAGTTCGTCTGCCGGTTGAATCGAAGTTCGCTCAACTCGATTTGCGCCATCGTGCGGAACGATTCCTTGTCATCGTGCTCATAGACGCGATGGAACGGCGTCTCGGAAAGTTTGCCGCGAACAGTCACAAGTTCCGTCCGTTGTTCCATGAGGTTGCGGACATCGTGCGGCGAGATGACGGCGGTGCGGAAAATGAAATTCGTCCAGCCCGTCAACAGAAGCAGCGCAGTGAGAAGGACAAGACGCGCGCGTTTCCAGACCAGTGCCGCGAGCGCCAGCGCCAGCGAAACGAAAAGAAGAAGAAACAGCGGCGCGGAAACGAAATCGCCCAAGACGATTCCGCCGCCATAGAGCAACGCCACAACCACGAGTGGTCGTTTCATAATTCCTCGTCAGCCGGTTTGGATCACCATCGTCTGAAAAATTTTCCGACGCGCCAGAAAAGCAAAAGTCCCAATGCTGCGCCAGCCGAATCGAGCAACACGTCCCAGAACGAACCTTGCCGCGAGGCGACGAACGTCTGGTGAAATTCATCGGTCACGGCGTAGAGCGCGGCGATGCCCCACGCCACCATCGCGTCGAACAGATACCACGGGCGATGGTCGTTGCGGAACGGTTTTCGCCGCGCGCGCCAGACCAGCACGGCGAGGATGGCGTATTCGATGGCGTGAGAGCTTTTGCGGATCGAGAAAACGATTTCGCGGACCTTCTGTTCGGAGAACGACGGGAACATCCAATGGATGAACGGCCCAAGAATTCGCGACGTGTGCTGCACCGAACCGGCTTTGCTCGAGGCGATAAAAATCACCGCCATCCAAAGGATGACCGGCAGCCAGAATTTTGCGAAGGAGCGCGCGTGGGACACAGCGGAAGGAAACAAAACGCAGCCGCCCAAAGCAATCGTTTATTGCGGGACGCTCCCGGTTGTGGCGTCGCGGGAAGCTGTGAGCGGGTTCTCCTCACGTTGCCGATGCGGAGGCATTGTTCGGAGAACCCGCCCTTGCTGCTACTTTTTCTTTTCCTGCAACCACAGGTCGCGCAGGCGTTGCTGGAACGCGGACTTCGCCTCGGCGGTGCGCACCTCGGCGATTTTTTCCGCCCAGAGCGCGCTCATCGTTTCCATCATGCCGTCTGCGGCCTGATCCAGCATCGGTCCCCAAGCCTTGATGATTTTGGCTTTGAGGATTTCAGTCTGCGCCTGGCACATGGCCTCGCCGAACGACCTGCCCCACATCTGGGTCGCGCCTTCGATGGGACAGTTGCAGCCCGCTTCGGCCAGACATTGTGCCGGGCCGCTTGAGCACTGTTGAGTTGCCGCTGCCTCCGTCGGGCAGCAGTCGGTTGAACATGGAGTTTTCATTTTGTTGTTTTGTCTCTTCGTCGGCTTGGATTGTTCTCGGGCAAGGTCGCCGACCGAACCCGCCGAGTTCATACCTACTGGTTGGTATAAATTGTGGCCGCAAAAAAACTGTTCTGGAGTGATCATGGGATTCTTTTTTTTGAAAACCGACTGCTACGGTTGCCTGCGTGACGACTCGCCCCTGCGCATGCGGGGACGAGCGAAATGTTTTTGCGAAGCTCGATCAGGAGCGGCTTTCTTCTTCGATGACTTTGCCTTGGGGTTGAACTCCAGTGCCAGCTTCAACCAGTCGCTCAATTCACCGTCTGTTCCCAGCCCCGCCGGATTGACGAAGACGAACCCGCGCATCGGACGCCCGGTGAAGTCCATCGGCACGCAACCCTTTCGGCGCAGCGCAGCGTCATACACCTCCGGATTAATGCGCGCCATCAGGCGATTCTTCTCCACGCCGACGCACATCTTGCCATCCACCAAAAAACACAACCCGCCCATCATGCGCTTCTCCTCGAATCGCACCCGCGCCGTGCTAAAGCCGCTCCGCACTCGCGCTGCCAGTTGTTCGTCGTAAGCCATGGGCATTGCTATTTGCTCCCGGTTGCTTCCGCAGCCTTCTTGAGGTCGGCGAGTCCCGACTCCATGCGGCTGCCAATCATTTTGTCCATGCTCATGAACAAACACATGGCCTTCATGATGAAAGGCTTTTCGCCGTTGTTCACCCAAGTGACTTCGGTGTGATCGCCTTGCGGTTTGAAAGTGAACTCCGCCGTCGCTGTGCTGGCCATCGGCTTGACGAAATCGAGCTTGAACCGGATAAACTCATTCGCGCGCGACTCTGCGATGGTCGAGCGACCTTCACCGACCTCGCTGTTGCCGACCCAAGCGTAGCTCGCGCCAATACCCGATGCCGGGCCGTCGTAGGTGAGTTTCATGTTTGGATCAACCTTGCCCCACGGACTCCACGCCTCCCATTGCTTCAGGACGTTGACGTGCGGGAACACCGCGTCCGGCGGCGCACCGATGGCGAGCGAGCGTGTGATGCGGTAATCAGACGGTTGCAGGGCCACGATGATGAGGAAGACCACGAGGATCACCGGAATGGCGATGAGAAGGATTTTCAGCATAGGTTTATTTTTCATTTTGTTTTTTTGAGTAGTGCGGCTGTTGGAATTCGCTCTACCAGTTGTTAGTTGTCATAAGCTATGACCGTGCGATTGGTTATTTTGCTCCCGAACGCCGCTTCCCGATCAACGCCTCGATGTAACGGCGCAAGTGCTCCACGTTTTCCTCAAAGATTTCCGGACTTTTCGACGCCTTGGCCAGAATCATCGAGCCTTGGATGAGCGAGATGTAGAGCCGCGCGACGCTGGCCGGATCGAAATCCGCCTTGGGCGCGTGTTTCAACTTCGCCGCCGACACGTCGCGCTCGAAATCCGATGCCGCCGCGTCCAACGCGCACTCGCACACGCAGCGGATTTCCTCGTGCGTGCCAGAAACTTCCTGCGCCAGATTCCCGATGAGGCAACTTTTTGGCAGTTCCGGATTGCGCGCCACCTCAACCAGCAAATCGAGGCGGCCATGCACACGGTCCAGCGGATCGCCGAGCGACCGGAAATCCGCTCCGTCGAACATCCGCTGCTGAAACTCCTGAAAATGTTTCGCCGTGGCCTTGGTGAGATCCTCCTTGCCGTCAAAATAATGGAAGAAGCTTCCCTTGGTCACGCCCGCGCCGGCGCAAATCTCGTCCACGGTCGTCGCCTTGAAGCCTTTGCAGAGCATCAGCTTCACGGCGGCGTCCAACAGCTTCCGCTTGGTGTCGGATTCAGATGTTTTGGCGCTTGCAACTGCCATACATACTGGACGGTATGTAAAAACCCTATTCCCGTCAACAGAATTTTTTTGCCGAGGCGACCTTAAACATTCGGAAATAGAATTAACCCGAAAGCTTTGGGATTCCCCATCCCATTCTTCGTCGCGTCAAGGCCAAGTTCGCTGCCGATGTCCACTTGGCAGCGACTTTGCAAAAAAACTCCCGGGAAGGGAAAGTGAGTCGGACAGTTTGCCCGGCTGCGTTCACTGATGTTTCCGCGCGGAAATGATAAAACCAGTTCCGATCCGGCGCAGAACACCTCTGCAATTTTTTCCAGTTTTCCGGTCAGAGCGATCGCCTGTTTCATAAACCAGTCATCCAAAGGATGACCGGCAGCCAGAATTTTGCGAAGGAGCGCGCGTGGGACACAGCGGAAGGAAACAAAACGCAGCCGCCCAATGCAATCGTTTATTACGAGGCGCCTCAAGGAATGAACTCCGTAGCGCGCGCTTTGTGTGACCGCTGAAGCGTCAACGCGCATTTGCCGGCCTGAAAATTTATTCCCAACGCGTTCGGGGCATGCTTGGAAAATGATTGTTCCGTTCAACCAGAGAATGCGACGTTGCTGGGCGACACATCCACCATGTAGATTTTCCATTCCTCCAGCGCGGCCAGAACTTTTTTGACCTCCGGCCAGCGGGCGTCGAACAATTCGCGCTTCCCGGCTTCCCATTCCGCCCAGATTTCGTCCGGGAAATCCGGCGGCGCGCCGAGATGCGCGCCGGCGAAATCCAGCACGAACGGCCGCGTGACGATGCTCATCTCGATGACGCGCAACTCGTCGTCGGCGTGGATGAATTGCGGGACGTTGAAGCCAAGAACGTCGGTGACACCTTCATTTTTCAACCGCTCGTAGATCGCCCGCTCGCGCAGATACGGCTCGCGTTCGTAGTGCGCCTTCACGGCGGTCTTGCCGCTTTTGGACTTGTTTTCCGCGACGAAGATAATACCGTGAACCCCGAATCCGAGGCGCTCCGCGAGTTGAAGTCCGTGGCGCGAAGCGTAAGTCAGCGCGTTTTGTTGAATGAAATCCTGTTCCATATTTCCGGTGTCAACTCACGGCGGGCATTCCGCGCAGGTGAAAATGCGCCTGCTCGTCGGCGGACAATCCATCCCCGTCGCGCAGATGGGGCCAGACTTTGTTCTTCTGCAAAATCCCGTCAACCATCCGCCTGCCGATGCCAGCGTGGTCTTGCAGGTGGACAAAAGCGAGCGAAGCTGGAACATCCATCTGCCGCACGGCATCACCGCCGGCACGAAGCGCGTGGCGATTGCGGCGCGGGCTTGATCGTTTCAAGCGGCGCAGTTTAGCCGGGGAAATGCAAGGAGACAACGCCGCAATCACAACAACGCATCGGGAAAATTCATCGCGCCATGCTTGACCCGCATGATTTCCAACCGCGATTCGGTGAAACGATAAAAGATCAGATAGTCCTCGAAATCATCCACGCGCCATGAGCGGATGTTCTTCAAGTCACGGCCACGAAAATGTCGCAGCCGTCCTTTGAGCGGTTGCAGCGCCAGATTTTCCACCGTTCGGTCAACTGCTTCCAGGAAACGCCGCGCAGCGTCAGGGTTGCGTTCGAAGATGTATTGGAAATAACCGAACGCGTCCAACTCCGCGTCGTGACGGACGAAGATTTCAACCTTGTTCACGCAGCGGCTGCGCGGCGGCGGTTGCGCGAAGCAAGCGCAGCGAAGTGGCCGGGCTTGTATTTCTTCAGCGGGCTGCGCAGCGAATGACGCAAGGCCGCCTCCAATTCCGGGTCATGTTCTTTCACGCTTGCCTGAACCCATTCAGCGAATTTCGAGCGGTCGCGTTCGGGAAGCCGTTTGAACGCTGTTTTGATTTCAGCAACGGTGCTCATGCCGTCAAGATAACCAGCCGTGGATTTTTTTGCAAAGCCTGTGTTCATGAAGCAGCGCGACGCCGCTAATCCCCGCCTCGGCGCGATTCGTTTTTTCGTAAGCTGCGCTCGCGCCTGCCTGTCTCCGCGCGCAACAATTCCTCCGCAGACCAACCGTTGCTTTGAGCAAGTTGTGCGAGGAGAAATAATTTTTTTGCGAAGTTCGCCCGGGAAATCTTGTTGTTCGCCGGTTTCGTTCCCACCAATTTC
The DNA here is from genome assembly GCA_964389025.1 of uncultured Verrucomicrobiota bacterium. Lineage (GTDB taxonomy): Bacteria > Verrucomicrobiota > Verrucomicrobiia > Limisphaerales > CAYMCQ01 > CAYMCQ01. Next base: position 25,798 of record CAYMCQ010000023.1, on the reverse strand, counting down.
GCCTTCTTCGCCTTCTTCAAAAGTTTTTCCGCGCGCAGCAACGCCGGCAGATGTTTTGGGATTCCGTCGAGCGCGGACGGACGGGCGCGTTTGGTGCCGTGCTTTTCGGCGCGCTTGATTTTTTCCCAGTTCGCCCAGACTTCGTCCACGTTTTTGACTTTTGTTTTTCCGAAAACGTGCGGATGGCGGCGGATCAATTTGTCAGTGATGTGCCGCGCGACTTTGTTGAAATCAAACGCGCCGCGCTCCTTCGCGAGCTGGCAGTGAAAGACGACTTGCAGCAGTAAATCGCCAAGCTCCTCCTCAAGTTCGTGGTCGTCGCGCGACTCGATGGCGTCGAGCAATTCATAAACTTCCTCGACCGCGTGCCAGCGGAGCGTGAGATGCGTCTGCTCGCGGTCCCACGGGCAGCCGCGCGGCGAGCGGAGGCGGGACATCACTTTGAGCAAATCATCAATGGCGGGTTTTTGTTTCATTGGAATAAACGCAGAGACGCGGGACACAGAGAAAGAAATCAAGCCGGGTCGCTCAATTTTTTGATGACCGAACGCGCGAGGTATTCCTTGAGAATGAACACGCAACCCATTCGCGTGATTTCCTGGATGAGCGCGACTCGCTTCACGCGACCTGGAGTTCACCCGCTTCGTGCGCGTGCGGAATGACGCCGCTCGATAAATCCTTGTGCAAGTCGCGGAGATGCTCCTCCAAATCAGCCAGCGATCCGCCCTGCGTCAGGTAGTCGGGATATTCCTCCAGATGGCCGAGCCACGCGTCACCGTCCTGCCAATACACATAACGGATGCTTTGCATGATTAACTGTTACATCAGCGCGCCATTTCCGTAAAGGCCGCATTCAATTCCGCCGCCGGCAAATCTCGACTCGCCGCGCCCAGGATAAGCATGAAGCTTTTTGGTTTCATGGAAGAATGATTTTAATTTTCTTCCACGACATTCCAATCGGCGGCTTCAACAAAAAGCGACAAGTGACCGACGTTTTCCGTGGCGACCCGTCCGTTCACGGACAAAGTTTGCGCGGCAAGAATCACATCGCCATCCAGCGCCTGCGGATCGGCGGTGGGACGACCGCGCTGCCTGGCTTCCGCCCAAAGTTCGGCGGCGCGCAGCATGACGGACGTTGTGATCGGCAGATAGACGAGCATCGTCTTGAGTTTATCGAGGCGGGCGATGGAGCGCTCCAGATTTTCCAGCAGCAAACTCCGGCGCAATTCGTAATCGGCGATTTCAGGAATGATGATGGAGACGCCCCCGGCAAGCTGCCGCTCCAGCCAAATCACGATTTGCGGGTTGCGCGCCGGATGTGTCAATCGGCCGAGCGGCCCGGTATCGAGAACCCACGGCTTAATCATTCAAAGTCGGACGGCGGGAAAGGCGATGTTTGGACAAGGCGCGGCGCACGCGCGGCCACGCCTGGGTGTCATAAGCCGCCTCGCGCCCCCACGTTTCCAGCAGCCTGACCACGGCGGGCTTGGGATGCCGGGCTTTTGGTTTGGTCAAAACAGTCGCGCTCACGGAAAAAGATTACAACGCCAGACGCAGCGTTTCAACCGCAAATCTCGCCCGCGATGAGCATGAAGGTTTTTGGTTTCATGATTTTATTTTACCGCAGAGATGCGGAGAATAATTCATAGTTGCGAGGGGTAAGACCATTTTTCAGAAGCATGTGCAAAGAGTTCCTCACCGCGGGCTATGATAAGCGATTCATTCCAAACGGCCTTGTCTTGGAAATAGCGATTTAGCGCCAAAGCGGAATTTTTTAGAATCTCAGGCTTCTTGATTTCAAACGCTGAATTAGAGACAGAGCTATTAAGCGGCTGGGTTAAGAGAGTAAGATTACCAAAGGTGTGTATTGCAAGGTCACGCTTTGCAGTAGCCTCGACATCCTCGACACTGCGCGACTTGTCAAACTGCTCAAGCCAAGTCACGCCACGATTACCATTTGGAAACGGCCACTGCTCAATCCACTCAACGGGTATAACGTGCTCAACCGTCAAATCGGACAAGATTTCGATGCGTTCAGCACGAGGTTGGTGCAGTCGTCTTTCGATTTCACGCAGCACATACTGGGCTCGTCCTGCACCCACAGAGTTGTAAGCAGGCTTACTAAGCCACGCCTGTTTGAATCTTACATCATCAGGCCAAACTACACTGTCGCCTTTTTGCTCCACGAGCGCTAAACGCAAGTTCTGTCTGTTGAACTGCGACTTGGCCAGTTTGCCAAGCACGGTCAAAAAGAAACGGTTGTAGTTCTTCGACCCTAAATCGCATACAGCGCGACGCAAGAGTATGACTCAAGGTCTTCCAGCATTCCCGCAAGTTCTTCATCACCAGATTCCGCACCCATCATTCCCAACACAAGTGGATAAACCGTGCTCAAGTCAAAAACGCGCAGGAAAGCGGAAAAGCGGCCAATCGGAGTATTCGGGTCGGGCTGAATCAACTCCCTGAAATAAGTTCGGTGTTTACTCAGGGTTTCTAGCTCTGCCCTGACGGTCTGAAATGGATTCGCAACTTTAATCCAGTCCTTGTATTCGTTGTAAAGGCGGGAAATAAGAATTTCCTGCCGACGCTGTAAAGTTAGGTAGTGTTGGAGAAAAATGTCAGAGCGTGGACGGAGTAGTCTGCCTTGTTTCTCTAGTGCTCGCCAAAATTCATCATCGAACGGCAACCAGAACTCTGCGTATAATTCTTCCTGTGACTCTTTCTTCTGCGCTGCGCGCAAGAAAATGAAGTTCCGAAGCAAATCAGATGGCAGCAGTGGCTCGCCACGTGCATTCAAGGTTTCAAAAATCACTTGAGGGTCGTCATCACCTTCCAATTCAACCGTCACAACCTGCAATGCTCCGCGCAAAGTTTCGTGCATTGTAGCAACTCGATCCGCAAGCGCCTGCTGGTGCTCCTCACTTTTCAGGAATGCCGTAAGCTGATTATGGAAGTAAAGATAGCACTCGATCATTTTTGGACGGGGATCAGACTTACGTTGATACTTTCTCCAAACAACCGGATGGCGTTTGTTGAGTTCATCCTTCGACGCAGAATCAACGACATCGGCAAATTGTTTCCGGTCAAGATTTGTCGGCCATAATTTGTATTGCTCGACCTCCCCGTTTTCCATGATGCCCGTGTTCTTTAGATAGCGTGCGCACTCCTCGGCGTAAGCTTGTTGGCCCTCAGCAGTGCAAACATCACGAAACGCCGATAGGAAAATCTGGAAGGTCGTCAGGCGTTGCTGTCCGTCGATTACAAGTTGAACTGGAACAGCGTTTCCATAGACACGACGTTGATCAAGAACCATTGCGCCAAGAAAATGTGGGGTTGATGGAGAACCGTTGAGACGTTGGACAAATTTTCGCTCAATATCCTCCCACAACGGCTGCCAGTGGTCTTCAAGATTCCAAACGTATTGCCGCTGGAAAAGAGGCACTTCGTAGCGGCGCTTACCATCGAACAAATCAAAGATTGAACGAGAATATGGTTTCATAAATTTATTTTCTATTTGAGGTTTGAATCTGTCGTGTGATTTCAAACGCCAAGTCCAGCGCGCGCTTGGCTGATTCGCCGCTGACCATCGGGGTTTGTTTTTCGCGGACGCACTCGACGAAATGTTCAAGCTCCAGTTTCAGCGGCTCTTCCTTCGCGATCGGCACCGGCTCGCGGACGATTTTTTTTCCGGCGAAGGCGCTGACAATCGTGGCGTCTTTCGCGCGCAGAAATTTTTTCAGCAGAGAACTTTCTTCCTCGTCGTCGCGGGCGAGGCGATAGATGAACCCTTCCTGCGCGCGGTAATCGAGCGAGACGTAGCTGGTCATCGCGCCCCCGCTGAAGACGCGGATCTTGCGCATCCGCTCCGGGCTGACGCGGCTCACGGTGAGATTGGCGACGCAGCCGTTCGCGAAACGCAGCCGCGCGTTCGCGATGTCCTCGCTCTTGCTCAAGACGGGAATGCCGACGGCGTCCACGCTGGTCACCGGCGATTTCACGAACGCGAGCACCACGTCCAGATCGTGGATCATCAAATCGAGGACGACGCCGATGTCCGTGCTGCGCGCGGGAAACGGCGAGAGGCGGTGCGTTTCGATGAACCGCGGGTCGGTAGCGACACTTTGGAGATATTTGAAAACGGGATTGAATCGTTCGACGTGGCCGACTTGCAGCACGCAATTTTTTTTCTGCGCGATCTGGATGAGTTCGGCGGCCTGCCCGGTATTGTCCGTCATCGGTTTTTCGACCAGCAGATGTTTGCCGCGCGTGAGCAGAGCTTTGGCGAGGTCGTAGTGAGTTGAAGTCGGCGTGACGATGCTCAAGGCATCGGAATGTCCTGAAGCTTCGTGGACGGAAGTGAAGACGCGCGCGCTGAATTTGCCTGCGATCTTGCGCGCGGTTTCCGTGGCGAGATCGTAAACACCGACGAGTTCGACCTGCCCGGCACTCGCCAGTTCCGCGTAGAGGCGGACGTGTTCCTTGCCGAGCGAGCCGGCGCCGAGGACGGCGACTTTTACTTTCGATGCCATGCGCGCAGCTTAGGCGCGGGGCGGGCGCGTTTCAAAGTCAAAGTGGTGCCCCGGCCAGGACTCGAACCTGGGACCAATTGATTAAGAGTAAGGCACAGAAAAACTCTTTTGACCCACCGTGACTGAAACTCTACGCTGGCCGCGTGGAAAGTGAGAGCGCCGATGCGTTTGACACGTCAACAACTTCGTTTTGGCGGGCACCATTGCCCGCATCTTACAGCAGCTTCATCGGCAGAAAACTGTTCCGATTCCTGCTGACGGTTCAAGGACTCGGCGCGTTTGCATTGATAACCCTGGGCGTCCTCGTCTCAAAATTTCGTGTCGCCCGCGCCGTGATGCAGCCGGTGATCCGATACGAAATCGCGCGGTCAGGCGTTCGTTTGCTGCCGATGTTTCTGTTTCTCTCGTTCGCGATCGGGCTGGTGGTCATCGGCCAGACGGTTTCATGGTTTGCCCGCGTCCCGGCGCTGATGGATCAGATTGGCGCCGTGATGGTCATTGTCGTCGTGCGTGAACTCGGCCCGTTGCTGGCGGCGATTCTTCTTCTGTCGCGCGTCGGCACGGCGAACGTCATCGAACTTGGCACGGCGCGCGCCACCGGCGAAGTCGAGGCTCTCGAATCCCTCGGCATTGATCCGATCCATTATCTCGTGATGCCGCGCGTGATCGGGATGGCCGTCGGTCTTTTCGCGCTGACGATTTACTTGATTCTCGCCTCACTGTTCAGCGGCTATCTCTGGGCTTTCATCCAGGATGTTCCGTTGCGACCCGGCGATTATTTTCATCAGATCGCAGCCGCGCTGACCATGATGGATTTCGTTTTGCTCGGTTTGAAAACTGTCCTGTTCGGTTTCATCATCGGCATCGTCACTTGCTACCATGGACTCGCGCAACCGCTGCGGCTCGAGGAAGTTTCCGCCGCAACGGTTCGCGCGGTCGCGCAAAGCATCATCCTTTGCGTTTTGCTCGATGCCATTTTCATCGTCATCTACCTGGCGTCGGCATGAGCGGAGCGAAGACAAATCCAGTCATTGAAATGCGCGATGTAACCGTCGCCGCCATGAAAAACCCTGACGTCGTCGTGGCCGGGAACGTTGACTGGACCGTGAACGCCGGGGATTTTTGGGCCATCGGCGGCTGGCACGCCTCAGGCAAGAGTGATTTTATGATGACCGTTGGCGGGCTGGCCGCGCCAAAAAAAGGTTCGTATCGCCTGTTCGGCGAGGAGATGCCGATCTTCGACGATGAGAGGCTCGCGCGGCGGTTGCGGCTTGGGCTGGTTTTCGACGGCGGGCAATTGCTCAACCGCCTGACCGTTGCAGGGAACATCGCGCTGCCGTTGCAATATCACACCGACGATCCACCGGAAAAAATCAGCGAACGGGTCGCGGCGATTCTCGAAGCCACGGAGCTTTCGCCGTGGGCGAACAGCACGCCCGGCGCGATTGGTCGGAACTGGCGGCAGCGCGCCGGCCTTGCGCGCGCCATTGCGCTGAAACCGGAGATTTTGCTCGTGGACAATCCGTTGAGCGGACTTGATCTTCGCCACGCGAACTGGTGGCTTGGATTTTTGGACGGACTTTTTGCCGGACACCCATTGCTGGACAAAAAACCGGTGACACTTGTCGTGACTGCCGACGACCTGCGCCCGTGGAAAGCGCGCGCGCGGCAGTTTGCCTTTCTTCGCGACAGGAAATTTTCAGTTCTCGGAAACCGCGCGCAACTCGATGCGGTTTCCGATCCGCTCGTGAAAGAATTGTTGTCGGGAACGGCAATTGAAGTTTAGGCTGAACGCCATGGCATTGAATGATTTAACCCCGCAACTGCGAACGCGCCTGGGCCGGATGGAACGCGCGGTCGGCTGGTTTGTGCTGCTTGCCACCGCGCTGCTCGTGTTCGGCTTCGTTTATTACCTCGTCGTGATGGCCGGGCGCAAAGGCTGGTTCATCAAAAAAATCCAGTATCAAACTTTTGTCCAGAGCGGCGCAGGTTTGAAACCGGGCGACCCGGTGAAGCTGATGGGTTTCGACGTCGGTCAGATCACCGCCGTTGTTCCCAACGAACCTTACGACTATTACAACATCACGGTTTACTTTGAGATCAAAGACCCGAATTACGGTTATCTCTGGAGCGATTCCCAGGCGAAAGTCGTTTCGGATTTTCTCAACAACCGTTATCTCGAAGTGACGAAGGGAAAATATGGAATGCCGACCATTTTTGAAACGAACAAAATTCCCGTCGGCTATTGGAACCGCGACTATGTGGAAAAATTTCAGAAAGAGCTGTCCGAACAAATCAAGGCAACAAATGCCACCGCCACCGCGGAAGAAATCTTGGAGGAAGTCGTGCAGGAACTTAACGGACTTGCCCGCGCCAACGGACTTGTCTGCACACCATCAGGTCAATTTTATTTTCCGTTGACCAATGGCGCCGTGGTCACGCTCAATCCCGCCGAGTCTCCGGCGCTGTCGGAACGGCTCGACGCCGTCGTCTCCGCCGTCGAAAAAGCGTTGCCGAACTTCCTGGCGCTGACGAACGCGCTCACTGGCGCGCTTGCCAGCTTGAGCCAGGCTGCCACGCGCGCGGATGAACTTCTCGTGAACTTGCAGCCAACAGCCACGAACCTCGCCGTCATCACCGGAAACATCCGCGACCCGCACGGCTCGCTTGGCGAATGGCTCATTCCGACGAACCTGAATCGCGAGTTGACCGCCACGTTGACCAGCGCGCACGCGGGCATTGACGCGCTTTCCAGCAACCTGACCGTCACGCTGGAAAATCTTTCCGGCATCACGAGCAATCTCAACGCGCAAGTGCAGGCGAACTCGAACATGCTGGGCGGCATTTCCAAAACCGTCATGGACGCGGACGATTTTGTGCAAGGGTTGAAGCGGCATTGGCTGCTGCGCTCGGCGTTCAAGAGCAAAGGGACGAATCAGCCGGCGTCATCAGCGCAACCTGCGCAACGCTTGAATTCGCCAAAGGAGAAGTAAAAAGCTCGCGTGAAACCGGTCGGCAAGCGAGCAACGCCGCCTCTATTTCATTTCACCTGAAATGATTTCCGTCCATCCGCCGATGGTGTGTCGTATCGTATTTGGCGGCCTTTGCGAAAAATTCTTCCTCGCCAAAGCGCCTTGTTTTTCAGACTTTATCCGCCGCTTAGGATTTTACCATGTTTACCGGAACTTACACAGCCATCGTGACGCCGTTCAAAAATGGCGCGGTTGACGAACCGGCGCTGGCGCGATTGATCAAAATGCAGATCGCGGGCGGCGTGGACGGCATCGCGCCGGTCGGCACGACTGGCGAATCAGCCACGGTGGATTACGACGAGCACATCCACATCATCGCGCTGTCGGTGAAGTTCGCCGCGGGCAAAATCAAAGTTCTCGCCGGCACGGGCGGCAATTCCACGAGCGAAGCGATTCTGCTGACTCGGCGCGCCGAAAAAGCCGGCGCGGACGGATCGTTGCAGGTCGCGCCGTATTACAACAAGCCGACGCAGGAAGGTTTGTTCCAGCATTTCCGCGCCGTGGCGCGCGCGACGAAACTGCCGATCATGCTCTACAGCATTCCGGGCCGATGCGGCGTCGAAATCGGTGTGGATACCGTCAAACGGCTCGCACGCGATTGCAAAAACATCGTCGGCATCAAAGAAGCCGGTGGAAATCCCGACCGCGTCACGCAAATCCGCGCGGCGTGCGGGGTGCGATTTGAAATTTTGAGCGGCGATGATTCGCTGACACTGCCGTTCATGTCTGTCGGAGCGCAAGGTGTCGTGAGCGTGGCGTCGAATGTGATTCCAAAGGAAGTTTCGCAAATGGTGAATGCGTTTGCCGCCGGCAAATCGCAAGCCGCGCTGAAGCTGCACGAAAAATTTTCTCCGCTGTTCAAAGATTTGTTCATCGAGACCAATCCCGGCCCCGTCAAAGCCGCGCTTGCGATGATGGGTTTGATTCAGGATGAATTTCGTCTGCCGCTCGTGCCAATCAGCGCGGCGAGCCGCGCTAAGTTGCGGGCGACGATGAAGGCTTGTGGAGTTTTGAGTTGAACCGAAAAGACTTTGACACGGATTTCACGAATTTTCACGAATTGCTTTTTCAATCGAATCCGTGTTAATCCGTGAAATCCGTGTAAAAGGTTTTGAACAATGACCAAAATCATCATCACCGGCGCGAAAGGCCGCATGGGACAAACGCTCGTCTCGTGCGCGGCACGCTTTCCCGACATTCAAATCGCCGGGCGAGTGGATGTCGGCGATGATTTGCGCGGAATCATTTCGCGCGCGGATGCTGTGATTGATTTCAGTTCGCACGATGCGACGGCTGGCGTTGCTGAACTTTGTGCGGCGAACAAAAAGGCGCTAGTCATCGGAACAACCGGCCATTCCGATTCCGAAAAATCGCAAATCGCAAATCGCAAATCGCAAATCCCAATAGTCTGGTCCTCGAACTTTTCCGTCGGCGTGAACGCAGTGTTTTGGCTGACGCGCAAGGCTGCGGAAATTCTCGGGCCGGGGTTTGATTTGGAAATTGTCGAGACGCATCATCGCCTCAAGAAAGACGCGCCGAGCGGAACTGCCAAAACGCTGGCGGAAATTTTGGCTCAAGTCCGCAAAGTCCAGTTGAGCAAAATCGCAAAGCACGGTCGCGAGGGAATCGTCGGCGAACGGACGAACGAAGAAATCGGAATCCATTCCGTTCGCGCTGGAGATATTGTTGGCGATCACACGGTCATATTTGCCGCGACAGGAGAGCGCGTTGAGTTGACTCACAAGGCTTCCAGCCGCGAGACGTTTGCGAACGGAGCACTGCGCGCGGCGCTCTGGGTCGTGAAACAAAAGCCGGGGCTTTATGACATGCAGGATGTGTTGGGATTGAAGTAGGGCAGGCATCTTGCCTGCCCGGACAGGCTGGAAGCCTGTCCTACATTAAAGACATGCAGAACTCTGCTATCATTGCTCTCGGCGCAAACCTCGGTGACTCGCGAAAAATCATTTCGCAAGCAATGGCGCGGTTGCAGGAGCTTTCCGACGGGCCGATTCTGAAATCTTCCCTCTGGCAAACGACGCCGGTGAATTGTCCGCCGAACTCGCCGATGTTTGTGAATGCTGTCGCCGGGCTTGCGCCGCGCGGGGGTGAAACGCCGGAGTCGTTGCTCGAAAAATTGCAGTCGCTTGAAAAGGAATTTGGCCGGCAACCAAAAAAAGCTTTCAACGAGCCGCGTCCGCTGGACTTGGATTTGATCGCGTTCGGAAATGAAATTCGTGACGCGGAAACTTTGAAGTTGCCGCATCCGCGAGCGCACGAACGCGGTTTTGTGTTGCAGCCGTTGAGCGAGATTGCGCCGGATTTAGTTTTGCCGAAGCAAACGAAGACTGTTACCGAACTGTTGCGCGGGCTACGCTCGGAAGAATCTCTCGTTCGAGTCAAATAGCTTCAGCCGGCAGCGCTTCGTGCTCGGAAGGTTTCTTGCGCGCTGGCGGGTTGAAAAATGCAAGCAGCAACAGCGCTGCAAAGATTGCAAGGCCGGTCGGAATGAGAAACAAGTTTCGATAGTCAACGCCGTCCGCGAGCCGCAGTTTGCCTTCCAGACTCGGCCAGAGAATTCCCGCGACAAACGGGCCAAGGCCAAGGATAACGAAATTGAAAAGCCCCTGGGCGCTGCTCCGCGCGTCTTTTGGAAAAAATTCGTCCACGAAGATGTAAACCGTGGCGAAGAAGAACGCGTAACAAATCCCATGCAAAATCTGGACGAGTATGATGAGAACCGGCTCTTGCGGAAAAAAGGCGTAAACCGCAAACCGGGCGGCGTGGCCGAGGATGCCGAGAATCATCGTCCATTTCCATCCGAGCCGCTTTAGGACATAGCCGAGAATGGCCATCGTCCCAATTTCGGCAATCTGGCCGAGGCTCATCACCGGCATGATCCATTTGGGCGCGAGTTTGACGCCGTTCTCAAGGAAGCCGCCGGTCATGAAGAAGTAGCCGAGGTGAATGGTCGCATCTATGAACGTGACGACAAAAAGGACGAGAATAAAAGGCGCTTTCAACATTGAAAGAGCTTCCAGCCAGGCGAATTTTTGAACACCCGCACTCGCTCGTTTCGGTGGAGTGTGCGGCAAGGTCAAACTGAACGCCGCCAGCGCGAACGACGCGACAGCGCCAATAATGAAGATCCACGACTTCGCGGTTTGAGCGGCGTCACCTTGCTTGCTGCCTATCAGAAAATACAGCGGCCACGCGGCGGCAATCCAGCCCACTGTTCCTCCCATTCGGACCGGACCGAATTCTTTCTGCGGATCCTTGATGTGCGCAAACGCAATCGAATTCGTGATGGACATCGTCGGGACATAGAAAAGCGAATGAATCAACATCAACGCGAAGAACGGCCAGAAATCCTTCACCCAAAACATCAGCAGCAGAGCGATGCCGCCGACCAGATGACTGAATGCGAGGAACTTTTCCGCCGCGAAGTTGCGGTCCGCAAATTGATTGCTGAAGAACATTGCCGTGACGGACGCCACGGCGAAGGCGTTGTTGACCCAGGTCCTTTGCCATCCTGAGAAATGAAGGCCGGCGTCCATGTAACCATTGATCAGCGGCAGCCACGCGCCCCAGATCAAAAGCTGGAGCACCATCATCAGGAAAAGTTTTCCGCGAGTGGAAGTGTTCATAGAATTGCGTGAGGCTCACTAGTGTCCGGTTAAATTTGAACCAACCATGATTTCACTGCGATAAAATGGCGCTGAAACGGCGGTTATGGCTTTTTTCGATTTCATTTTCCAACGGCTTATTCGCACGGTCTTCCTCCGCTCAACCGCGGAGAAAGCCCAGCATGAACGATGGCCGCACCGTGTTCGCCCAACTCATGGACGAACTGCCAAAATACGAATTCGACAAGTGCGTCCGCCGCTACCGCGGCAATCATCGTGTCCGATCGCGCCCACCTACGAGCAGTTCCTCGTCATGGCCTTCGCTCAGTTGACCTATCGCGAAAGCCTGCGCGACATCACCACCTGCCTCGGGGCGGTCGGCCCCAAGCTCTATCACAGCGGCATCCGGCAGTTGGTCGCTCGCAGCACCTTGGCCGATGCCAACGAGAAGCGCGACTGGCGTATCTTTGCCGACTTCGCCCACGTCCTCATCAAACAGGCGCCCACGCTCTGTGCCGACGAACCCTTCGGGGTCGAACTCAAGCAGGCGGCCTATGCGCTGGACTCCACGACCATTGATCTCTGCCTCTCGCTCTTCCCGTGGGCCAAGTTCCGCCGCCACAAGGCCGCCATCAAACTGCATACGCTGCTGACCTTGCGGGGCAACTTTCCCACCGTGGTTATTCTCACCACGGGCAAGGTTCACGATGTGAACATTCTCGACGACCTCAGCTGCGAGGCGGGACCGTTCTACATCTTCGACCGCGGTTATCCGGACTTCGCACGTTTGCATTGGCTGCACACCTGCTCGGCCTTCTTCGTCACACGGGCCAAGCAGAACTTCCGCTGTCAGCGCCGTTACTCGCGCCCGGTGGATAAGTCCACGGGCTTGCGCTTCAATCAGACCGTCATCCCGGCAAGGCGCTGGTGTTTCGCACCAACAACTTCACCGAACCGGCGTTGACCATCGCGCAGCTCTACCGCTGCCGCTGGTGCCTCGAACTGTTTTTCAAATGGATCAAGCAACATCTGCGGATCAAAGCCTTCTACGGCACCTCGGACAACGCCGTGCGCGTCCAGGTCTGGATCGCAATCAGCGTTTACCTGCTCGTCGCCATCCTCAAGAAGCGCCTACGCCTCACGGCAAGCCTCTAGACGCTTCTACAGATTTTCAGCATCACCCTTTTCGAGAAAACGCCCATTTTACAGGTCGTTTCTCAAACACCACCGCCAACAATTATGCCTGACCTCAACAAGCTGCCCGATTTACCAGGGTTTTTACCAGACAGTAGTGAGCAGTAGATAGAAATAACTCTAGCACCCTTATTAACACAACTACAAATTTCTTAGCCGGAACGATTCAGAACAAAGCGTCGTTTTTAACCTGTAATTTTGTAACTGCTTGAATTTCAACGTGACAAACCATCCAATTCCAACTGCTATGCAGTTGAACCCCAAACCAAATGGTTCACCGAATTGCAATTTGTCGGTCATGGTTTCGCTATGAATTGACTGCGCGATGCGTTCAGCGATGTCACTTCAACTGAATCGTTCCGGCTAAGCGGTCAGATCACTTGTTATGGAAGCGGCCAGATTGACATGTTAACGACAGCAAATAATCAGTCCGATTCAGCGGGGTCAAAAACCTGTTTTTTGGACGAAGAGCGCAGCTTTACACCGGGTCAGGAACTCTTGCGTTTTTGTTGAATGGCAAGGCGGCCTCGATCCGGGGCAAACTCAAAACATCCGGGACACTTTTTTGTCTCGTTCCAGCCCATTGAATTCCCCAAAACCAATGGTGGAAATCTCTCCATCGAAGAAAAATTTTTCAGCGTTGACACTCGGTGTGATTCGCGGCCTGAACGGTCTTCGACTGACATAAAATCATCCAGTCCGCGCAGCCTTCTTCCGCTTTTCAGACAGTAAAAATTTTCACGTCTGATTTAGAATTTTTGAGCATTCCACGGCATATCCATAGCTTTGTGAGCAGGCAACGTTTTTGTGGAAACGATGCCTTACAACTCTAGCACGCAACGAAATCGAAACTTCGCGCGCACCAGCGCTGTCCGGTCCGTCCTTCTTTCAGGAATCGCCTTGGGTCTTTGCTTCAGCACACTCGCCGACTCCCCGCGATTTGCGCCGGGACAAATTCTTGTCAGACCCAAAGCGCACCTTTCCGAAAAGGAATTCGCGAATCGTCTTCAAAAACAAAATGCGTTTCACCGCCGCACACTTCGTCAAACAAACGTTCGCGTCGTCAATGTGACGGAAGACAATGCGGAAGCTGTGCTCGCATCGTTGCGAAATGACCCGGACATCGAATACGCCGAGCGCGATTTTTACGCTCGGGCGGTGTTTGTTCCGAACGATCAATACGTCGCGTCCGGCGACGAATGGCATCTCGCGAAAATCCGAGCCACGAGCGCGTGGGACATGACGACCGGCCAATCCAACGTCATCGTCGCCGTGATTGATTCAGGAGTGAACGCTGCGCATCCAGATCTTGCGGGAAAAATTGTGCCGGGTTTCGACTTCGCTTACGGAACGACGAACACAGACGATCAACTTGGTCACGGAACTGCCGTCACGGGAACAATCATCGCCGGCGGAAACAACGGCATCGGCGTCGCGGGCGTGGCTTTCAATTGCAGCGTGATGCCAGTCAAAGTCATGGGCACCACCGGTGTAGCGTTGCACTCAACGATCGCGCAAGGCATCGAATACGCGGTCACGCACGGCGCGCGCGTCATCAATCTCAGCCTCGCGGGGGATTCTTCATCGGCCACGTTGCAGGGTGCCATTAACTTTGCGTGGAGCCAGAATGTCGTCGTGATTGCCGCCGCTGGAAACAACGCGAACACCACTCCGCAATATCCTGCCGCGTGCGAGCACGTCGTCGGAGTTTCTGCCACGACTTACGACGATTCGCGCGCCTCCTTCTCCAGCTACGGCGATTACATCAGGCTCGCCGCGCCGGGAGATTCGATTTGGACGACACAACGCACGACGAACTGGCCTTACGGCGCGTGGCGCGGAACGTCTTTTGCCAGTCCCATAGTTGCAAGCGTCGCCGCGCTTATTGCATCCGCGAATCCGTCGCTCTCAAATGACCAAATCGTCGAGTTGTTGAAACAAAGTGCGGATGATCTTGGCACGCCGGGTTTCGACCAGACCTATGGCTACGGTCGAGTGAATGCGTTTCGCGCTGTCAGCATGGCGCGAGGACAATCAGGCGCGTCCGCCAGTGTCAATCTCACTAGCCCCGCGAACTCTGCGGAATTTTTTCTGGGTTCAACCGTGACTCTCGCCGCAACAGCTTCCGCGAGTGCGGAGAGCGCAGTTGTAAGTCAGGTTGAGTTTTTTGCGAACAGCGTCAGCGTCGGAAGCTCCACGACTTCACCGTTCACTTTGCAATGGCGGCCGCTGCAAGCCGGAACTTACTCAGTCGTGGCGGTCGCGCACGATGACCAGGGCGCGACCGCAACGTCCGCCGCCGTTTCGATCCGCGTTTTGAATTCGGACACGAACGCGCCTTCCGTAGTCATCACCAACGCCCCTGCAAGCGGAACGAAACTGACTTCGCCTGTGCTTTTGCTCGCCGGGACCGCGAGCGACAACAACGGCGTTGACCGCGTGCAAATTCAACTGAACGGCAGCGACTCGTTTCTCACCGCAAACGGCAAAGAAAACTGGGCCGCGGAAATCAATCTGTCGGCGGGCAACAACGTCATTCGCGTTTGGAGCGTGGACACTGCTGGCAATGTCTCGGCGGTCGTCGAACGGACATTTGTTTACGTCCAGACTTCGCCGTTGCTGGTGACCACGAACGGATTAGGCAAAGTCACGCCGGACTTGAACGGCAAAGTTCTCGAAGTCGGAAAAGTTTACACCGTGAAGGCCGTCCCCGGCGCGGGACAAATCTTTGCGGGCTGGGAAGGAATTGATTCGGAATCGCCGGTTTTGACTTTCACGATGCAATCGGATTTGAAACTCGTCGCGAGATTTATTCCAACGCCGTTCGTGCCGGTGCAAGGCAAATACGCCGGCCTCGCCGCGAGCGCGGATGGTGTGAAGCCGGAGAGTTCAGGTTTCTTCAAATTGAGGGTCGGCAAGATGGGCGCGTTCAGCGGAAACGTCATTCTCAACGGCAAACGCCACGGTTTCAGCGGACGATTCAACGCGCTTGGCGAAACTGCAATCACCGTGAAGCGCGGAACGAACAGTCCGTGTTCGATGGCGCTGCGGCTTGATTTGACGAACGGCACTGACCAGGTCGTCGGAAACGTGACCGACGGCAAGTGGACTTCGGATTTGAATGGCGACCGGAATGTGTTCGACGCGCTGGCGAATCCGGCGAAGCAGGCGGGCGAGCGCTCGTTTGTTTTGGAGCGCGCAGAAAAGACGGCGGCAGCCAGCGGGTTGAGCAGGATCGGAATGACGGGCAATACGCATGTTCGCGGGAATCTTGAAGACGGACGCAAGTTTGCGACCGGCAGTTCGCTGGCGAAGAACGGCGATTGTCCGTTTTATCTTTCGTTGGGCGGCGGCAGCGAAGTGATCATCGGCTGGCTGAATTTTCCCGCGAGTCCCGACGCGTCGGGGCTGGCAAACGGAAACGTGGCTTGGGTCAAGACGGGAACGAACGGTTTCGCGGCGTCATTGCAGGCGGCTTCGGTGCAAACCGTGCCCAAGTAACGGGAAAAGTTTCGAGCCTTACGCGCCAAACGCAATCGCGCCCGACGGCCACGCATTGTTCGACCGTGCGGATGAAGAGCCAGTTTTTTCTTGCCGATGGCCGTCGGGCGAATGGCATTTTCCACGAGGTTGTTGTCCAACTCCACCCGGCCATCATCCAGATAAACTTTCAGCGTCGGCCATTGGCCCAGCGCGTAATCAATCGCCTGGCTCAACAAGTTCTGCGGCAAATATCGTCCGCTGCTCTTGAGCCGGACCAGTGCGCGTTGGATGCGTTCAACAATGGGGCGGCTTTGACTGGTGCGCACGGCTTGACGCAATCGAGGACCGGCGCGTTGTTCGCGCAAGCTGGCTTCGATCCGGTAGAGATGTTGGATTTGCCGCATGAGCCAGTCGGATGTTCGGGGCGATTGCTCACGCGCTTCGAAAAACTTTCTTCTCACGTGCGCCCAGCAGCCGGCCAGTTCGATGGCCTGCCCGCGACTGTTGGCAAAGGCGCGATAGGCAGAGTAACCATCGCATTGAACCGTGCCCCTGAAGGTCAGTGGAATGATGTTGTCCAAACACGCGGCGGCGCGGCTGGTTTGCCAATGGTAAAAGCCATCGCCGCCGGGACGATTGCACGTCCAAAAATAACCTTGCCGGGTTTTACCGTTGCCGGGCTCCAAATAATCAATCGGCGTTTCATCCACTTGCACATAGCCGCCGGCCATGACGCCAGTGTGGATGTGTTCATAAATCGGTCTTAACCAATCGGCAGCCAACTCCACCCAGCGCGCCAGCGTCTGCCGGGGTAAATGCACTCCGTGACGTTGCGCGTAAATGTGTTCCTGCCGATAGAGCGGCAGATGGTCGCAGTATTTGGCGACCAAAATGTGCGCCAAAAGCCCCGGTGCCGGCAAACTGCGATCCAACAATCGTTCAGGCAATGGCGCGATTAACGGAGCACAGTCCGCATCCGTGCGATGAACATATTTTCGGCGAACGGTTCGGCGGCGCAGAAAACGCGCCGGTTCAAAATCCAGTTGTTCGCTGACTTCCTGCCCGATGCAGCGCCAGCTTTGAGGCGCAGCCTTCACCGGCTCGGGGTCAATGATTTCTTCAATGACGGGCAAGTTCTCCGGCAGTCGTGGCACGCGTTCCTTGCTGAAACTTCGAGAAGTTATTTTGGAGGTTGAAGACTCAATCGGCTCTTCGTTTGCCAAACTTTCCGGCAGTTGCAAGAGCAACTCCAGTTGCGCGCGGTCCAGTCGTTCGCTGCTCGAACCGAACACGCGCCGGATGAGCGAGTCTATCTTCTGGCGAAGAAGTTCATTCTCCCGACGACTCTGCGCCAACGCCTCATGGCATTCTTCCAACTGGCGGGCGAGTTCTTTTTCGCGCAACGTCATCGGTCGCGCTCTTGGACGCGCTTGCGCCAAAAAAGTTTCAAACTTCTGTCTGAAATTTTTCAATCCCGCTCATACCACGGTCGCAACTTCGCTCCGCGCAAATCCACGCCGTCCGTCAACATCGCCAGCGCCTGCGGCGTCAGCTTCAGCTTGGTCGTTCCCGGCTCCACGTTCTTCGGCCATGAAAAAGTTCCGCGTTCCAGCCGCTTGGTCAGCACCCACAAACCCGTCCCGTCCCAGCACAAAATTTTTATCCGCGTGCGCCGCCGGTTGCAAAACACAAACAGTGCGCCCCTTCGCGGGTCTTCACCCAATCGCTCCGTCACCACGGCGTGCAGACCGTTGAACCCTTTGCGCATGTCGCAGGCTTCCAGCGCCACGAACACTTTGAGGCTGCCCGAAAAACTCAACATGTTGGTGGCCGTCCGCAAGGACTTTGCAGCGCCCGCAACAACTCCGCCGCCAATGCCGCCTGCCTGGCATCGGCGATTTGCACCTTCGCTCCGCCGGGCAACTCCAACACCAGCGCCAGTGGATTTTTGCCGCCACTGTCTTGCGCCTCTTGCACCACCGCCTCCAGCCAGCGCAATTGCTTGGTCGTCTTCACCGCCGGATACGCGCCACGTTGTCGCCGCCGCTTCTGCGCCCAAGTTGCAAACGTCTGGTATTTGATGCCAACCACCGCTGCAAACTTCTGCCCGGTCAAACCGCTGCGTTCAAACTCGTCGAGTAATTGCTCCCGGCGTTCATGGGACGTTCGCAAGCGGCCCAGCACATCGGCTTTTATCACCACTTCATCGGCCTGCGTCATATTCATCGTAGCAACTATCCTACGACACTTATGATTTCATCGGATAGAGGCCCTTGGCGTGACGCTTACCGTTTTCATACTTTCTCTTTCACTTCACTTGACCGCAGGCGCGGGTAGCCGACCAACTTCGCGCCAGCCTGAGGCGCGCTAGATTCCTTCTCACCGTTTGGCGGGACACCGGCGGGTTCATTCAAAAGTTCGAATGAACGCCCCCATTACGAAGTTCGTTTGGTTGACAACCTCCAGAAAGCCTTCCGAGTGCTCGATAGCCGAAACAAATGTCGGGAGACGAAGCAGTGCCGCAGGTGTCGTGGGATACTGTTGCACTCAACTGCACCTGCATGGATATTTCTCCGCGAATGCCATACCAGTAAGAGACATTCCAATTGTCACCCAAATCATATTTACCAACCCCTCCCCAAGTCACAGTCATCCCGCCACGCACAAAGCCTTTTACATCGGTAGTGGTTCTTGTTCCCGGCCTGCCGTTCTTGCAGCAAATATCCCAGTTCTGAATAGTAACGTCGATTTCTGCTCGCCCCTTGCTTTCGACGGTCAAATTCATTCCCGGAACACTAGGAATGCTGGGTGGATTCATTTTGAAGTCGTAACGAATCGGGAAAGTTACTTTCGGACCGCACTTCTCCAATCCAAATCCGTGGCGATTTTCTTCAAGGGAATGTTGTTCTTGTGCCGCCACGTGCTGAACCCGGTCGCAAAGCTGGCACGGATGTCACAGTGGAACTTCGGCTTTTGGGGCACAACAAGAAATTATACGACCTCCTCATCTTAATAAAGGACTGAATCTCGTAAACACCTCATGCATCGGCGGAGCGTCGTTATTCGGCGGGGAAATTAATGCTGCGAGCAAGAAATTCCGCCAGCGGTTCTAACGGGCGGACCGACAAGTCCAGTTTGATGCACACCAGCAGTAGCACACTCCTCAATAATTGATCGGACTGGAACGCATTGACTCGAAATCTGCCCGTTCTAATCTTGACTTGACATGTTTGACCTCATCTCCGACTACGCCCCCGCCGGTGACCAGCCGCAAGCTATTGCGAAGCTGACCGAGGGGCGCTGGTTTTGACAGCCTCGTTTCAAAGTGGTAAAACCATGTCATGAAGTTACAGGTCAACCAGGAAAAGCTCGGACAATTCTGTCGCGAACGCGGAATTGCGCGGCTGGAATTGTTCGGCTCGGCGTTGCGCGAAGATTTTCGAGACGACAGCGATGTGGACTTGCTCTGCACGATGAGGCCAGACGTGAAATGCGGCTTGTTCGAGTGGGTCGCCATCAAGGTCGCGTTCGAGGAATTTTTTGGACGATCGGTTGATCTGGTCAGCCGCTGGGCCATCGAACGCAGCCAGAATCCCTACCGCAAGCACGCGATTCTCTCGACGGCGACGCCACTCTATGTCGAAGGATAACGCCTACCTTGCGGACATTCTGAATTCCGCCCGCGCGATCCGGCGGTTTATCGAAGGCGTCGGCAAGGATGAGTTCATCGCCAACGAAGAAAAGCACGAAGCGGTCAATCGCAAGTTCGAGATCATCGGTGAGGCGGCGCGACGACTCTCGCCGGAAGCGCGGAAACTATTCCCGCAAATCCCGTGGGAGCTGGCCAGCGCGATGCGTAATCTTCTGATTCACGACTATGATGAAGTGAACTTGAATGTGGTTTGGGACACGGCGCAAAACGACCTGCCGGGATTGATTGCACAAGTTGAAGCTTATTTGGCAACGCAGCCACCCATTCAATCGTAGGCTTGGCCGATGTTCCAACTCGTCTCCGATTACTCGCCCGCCGGCGACCAGCCGCAAGCCATTGCGAAGCTGACGGAAGGTTTGTTGTCCGGCGCGAAACATCAGACGTTGCTCGGTGTCACGGGTTCTGGGAAAACTTTTTCAATTGCGAACGTCATCAGGAACGTCAACAGGCCGACCCTCGTCATCTCGCATAACAAAACACTCGCGGCGCAGCTTTACGCGGAGTTCAAAAGTTTTTTTCCGAAGAACGCCGTCGAATATTTTGTCAGCTACTTCGATTACTACCAACCCGAGGCCTACATTCCGCGCACGGACACGTTCATCGAAAAAGATTCGAGCGTGAATGAGGAGATCGAGCGGCTGCGGCTTTCGACGATGAGTTCGCTCTTCGCGCGGCGTGACGTGGTGGTGGTGGCGAGCGTGTCGTGCATCTACGGCATCGGCAGCAAGGAGGATTACGAGGCGATGGTGATTCCGATCCGCGTCGGACAGGAAATCACGCGCGAACAATTCCTCCACAGGCTTGTGGACATTCAATACACGCGCAACGACATCGAATTTCAGCGCGCGCAGTTCCGCGTGCGCGGTGACACGATAGAAGTTTGCCCGGCATATCGCGAAGACGCGCTGCGAATCGAATTCTTCGGCGATCAAATCGAACGCATCACTCAATTCGAGCCGTTGACCGGCCATAAAACGGACTCGCTCGACGCGGTCACGATTTATCCCAGCAAACAATTCGTCACGCCTGCAGACAAAATGAAAGGCGCAATCCTGTCCATCCGCGAAGAACTCGGCGGACGCATCGCGGAGTTCGAGAAACACGGCAAGCTCCTCGAAGCGCAGCGGATCAAAATGCGGACGGAATATGATTTGGAAATGATGGAGGAAATGGGTTTCTGCTCCGGCATTGAAAATTATTCACGGCACATCGCGCGCCGCGCGCCCGGCTCGCGACCGTCCACGGTCATAGACTTTTTCCCGAAAGATTTTTTGACGATCATTGATGAGTCCCATGCGACTGTGCCGCAAATCGGCGGAATGTTCGAAGGCGACCGCTCGCGCAAAACGGTTTTGGTCGAGCACGGCTTTCGTTTGCCGAGCGCGCTGGATAATCGCCCGCTCAAGTTCGAGGAATTTCAGGCGCTGCAAAACCAAACCATTTACGTCAGCGCGACGCCTGGCCCGCGTGAACTTGGCTGGTCACAAAATCGTGTCGCCGAGCAAATCGTCCGTCCGACCGGTCTCGTTGATCCGAGAGTCACAGTCAAACCGCTCACAGGCCAGATTGATGATTTGATCAACGAAGCCCGCAAACGTGCTGATTTGAAAGAGCGGATTCTTGTGACGACGCTGACGAAACGCACTGCCGAGGAACTCACGGATTATCTGCGCGACATTGGCATCAACGTCCAATACCTCCACAGCGAGATTGACGCGATTGAGCGCGTGGAAATATTGCGTTCACTTCGCAAGGGTGAATTTGACGTGCTTGTTGGGATCAATTTGCTTCGCGAGGGTTTGGATTTGCCGGAGGTTTCGCTCGTGGCGATTCTTGACGCGGACAAGGAAGGTTTCCTGCGCAGTGAAACGAGTTTGATCCAGACTTCTGGCCGCGCCGCCCGTCATCTCAACGGCGAGGTGATTCTTTATGCCGATGTGATGACCGACAGCATCAAAAGATTTTTGGCCGTCACGGAGTTTCGCCGCAAGAAACAACTCGCCTACAACACCGAGCACAACATCACGCCACGCAGCGTCAGCCGCGCGGTGGAGGAAAGCCTGTCGTCGCGACAGGAAGTGACCGCGAAAGCGACGGCGTTCCTGAACGAAACCGCCGGCGACCTCGACATCGCCCAGACACTGCGCGAACTCGAAGAGGAAATGTTGAGTGCGGCGAACAATTTGGAATTTGAAAAAGCCGCGCTGTGCCGTGATCAAATCAAGGAGTTGAAGCACGCGGTTGAAGGTTCACAGCCGGCGAAGGATGCGAAGCCGGCAAAGAGCGTAAGTTATCGTAAAGTCAAAAGTGCCGCGGGGCGATTCAAACACTCATGACGCGCACGCGAATCGGATTCATCGTCAACTCAGTTGCTGGTGCAGGCCGTGGCCAGGCGCGGTGGACAGGACTGCGGGAAAAGTTTCGTCGAGACGGCATCCAGGAGAAGGTTCTGTTCACATCGCAGCCCGGTGACGCCATGCGCTTCGCGCAAGACCTGGGGCGTGAATGCGACGTTGTCGTGGCGGTCGGTGGCGACGGAACGATTTTCGAGGTGGCCAGCGGACTTCTGCTCTCCGGCGCGACGAACACGCTTTTGGGCGTAGTTCCCTTGGGCACCGGAAACGACACTGCCCGCTTGTGCGGCATCAACGATGTGGAACAGGCGCGGCAGGCTCTGCGAGGCGAACGCACGAAAGACCTCGACGTAATCCGGATCCAGTGTCAGGGGCGAGGGACGCCATTGACGCGTCACGCTCTGCTTTATGGAGGCGTGGGAATCGCCGGTGAAGTGGTGAAGTGGACCACGCCACGGGTCAAGCGCATCTTCGGCCAACGCCTTGCTTATCCCGTGGGAGCGCTCCGCGCCATTTTGAGCTACACCGCGCCGCGAATGCGCCTGACCTGCGATGGCCAGACTTGGGAAAACCGTTTTCTGCTGGCGTGCGCGAGCAACGGCGAACTGTCTGGCGGCGGCATGAGGCTGGCACCCGGCGCACGGATGGACGACGGCCTGTTGAACGTGAACGTGTGCGAGGCCGTGGGACGTTGGGCCGCCGTCAGGCTGCTCTGGCGGGTCTGCCGGGGCCGCCACATAACCCACCGCAAGGTGCGCTATCTCACCGCGCGAACTCTGATGGTGGAATCAGACCTGCCCCTTAACGTGGAGGCGGACGGTGAAGTCGTCGGCCACACGCCCGTTCATTTTGAAGTCATGCCCCGGGCGTTGCAGATGTTGATTCCCTGAATCGAAGCGTGACGGCTGCCTCCGCAGCCTCGTCGCCGAGACGAGTTCAGGGCATCGTCCTTTGCACGGGGCCGCGACCCGCGCAACCCGGTATCTCCTCCACTCGGTAGTGCGACCGTCAGGCTTTCTTGTCACCGAGTCGCACCAGCGCGTAAATGATCGCCGCCGGAATGCCAGCCACCAGTGCCATCGCCACGAAGATGCCAGAGCCTTCGCCGCGTTTCCGGATGTCAGTAAAGATCCAGATCGCGAGCAGAATGTTGCACAGGATGCCGATAAGGAAGAGCAACCCCAGGATGTCTTGCGCGCCTTTCGCGACTTTAGCTCCGGGCGGATTGTGCGGTCCCGTGGCTGGCGCACTGCGTGGGTGCATCGGTTGTCGAATGTTTTCACCACCCTGCCAGGCCATCGGCCTCTGACTCTCTATTTGCGCGCCGAGCCGTCTCATGAGTTGATCTTGGCGTTCGGCCAATTCATTGATGCGCTTTTCCAAACGCTCGAGCCGCTCGCCAGCTCCACCGCGTTCATCTTGAGCGAATGCGGAGTTTGCCGCACCGCCCAGCGTCATTCCAACGAGCGCCACCACCAAATACAACCGCAACATCAAACTTTTCATAGCAACCTCCATTTCTGTGAATCGAGGCTGAAACTGCCTTTTGTCCCGAGGACAGCCGGGGCATTGTTGTTATTCAAAACAGTTGCCAGTCTCATACCGGATGCATCCTTAGATTTCGGGCTAGGGAAGTCAAGCCCGCGCGAACGGCGGCGAGCCATCTGCGTCTGACAAGCCACAGTTTCATAACAACCCGCGCATTTCTCGAAAAACTTCGCCTGTGCAACTCAACCACCATCGCAACGCAGTCATCACATCCACCCGTTCAGCGATGAGCGGCACGCCGATCAACAGCACGCCGACGTTGCCAAGGAAGATGATGACGGCGGAAAATAAATAGCCCTGTCCTGTGATGTCCGACTGCCGCGTTTGCAAGATGTGCGCCGTCAACGTGACGTGAAACGCATAGGCCGCGCCAACGAGCAGATGAAACCAGACGAGAAGACTTTTCCAGTTCCAGATCAGGTGTCCCACCAGAAAAATCCCCACGATCAGCACCGCGTAGATCGGAAAAAAATACGGGGCGAGCGCGATGATGAAATTCGTTTTGGTGATGACGACGTGGCCGCCTTTGGAGCTGGCCTTGAATTTTTTCACCTCCGCGCCGAACAGCCACGCCCAGAACGCGTGAGTGAGTTCATGACCGAAGACGTAAACCCACATTGGTCGAGGCAGCAGCACATAGATCGAGACCCAGCACCCCGCGCCTGCGGCCAGCGGAACCCAAGTCGTCATCGCGTCGCCGCTTTTGCCGAAGACCATCCCCAACGCCTTCGCCGCGCCGAAGCAGACCGGCAGCAGCGCGATGGCGATGATCAATTTGCACCACTTGGGCATGGGCGGAAGAATTCAGAATTCAGAATTCAGAAGCTAGAAAATTGTAGCGGCAGGCTGCAACCGTCGCTGACCAAATCGCAGAAATAGTTTGCGGCGGTCACAGACCGCCGCTACAAGCAAAGGCCGAATGACTGAAACGGACGTGTTGGAAATTTTTCGCAAGAGCGGCGCTTTGCTGGAAGGGCATTTCATTTTGCGGAGCGGATTGCATAGCCGCCAATTTTTCCAGTGCGCGCTCGCGCTACAGCAAATGCCCATCGTCGAAAAACTCGGCGGCGAACTGGCGAGCAAAATCCGGCAGCTTGGCGCGACGACGGTCATTGCGCCAGCGATGGGCGGGCTGGTGCTTGGACAGGAAGTGGCGCGGCAACTCGGCGCGCGATTCATTTTTGCGGAGAAGGAGGAAGGGAAACTCGTCCTGCGTCGTGGATTCAGGATTTCTGCCGGGGAAAAAATTCTGGTTGTTGAAGATGTCGTGACCAAAGGCGGACGCGTTCAGGAAACCATCGCCATCGTCAAAGCAAACGGCGGCAAACTTCTTGGCGTCGCGATGGCGGTGGATCGCTCGGACGAGGAAATATATTTTGGCGTTCCGGTTTTCAGCCTCATCAAAATGCGCGTCGAGACTTTTGATCCGCAAAATTTGCCGCCCGACCTCGCAAGAATTCCGGCGACAAAACCCGGAAGCAAGTAGCAGGTGGCACGGGCGTCTCGCCCGTCGTTTCCGGCGTCCCGCCGGAAACCGTTGAGCGAGCTGCGACTTTCTTTCGCGCGGTCAATCGCAAACGAACCCTCACCACGAATTCCGGCGGGACGCCGGAATTAACAGGCGAGACGCCTGTTCTACCCCTACTTGCGACAAAAAAGCCGGCAAACTGCGCCAGGAAAAACTTTTCAGTGACACGCTGGCACAAATTCCATCCTGCTGAAACAACACTCGTTTGAACTCAAACAACTATTTTCCCCTTTAGATTCAATGGTTTGGTGATGGTCTGTCTCCTCGTGGCACCGGCATAGCTTGGAAGAATCCGATTTGATTTAACGAAAGAATTTTTATGGCAAAAGTTTTAGGCATTGATTTGGGCACCACGAACTCCTGCATGGCCGTCATGGAGGCGGGCGAACCGCTCGTGCTGGAAAACTCCGAAGGCAAGCGCACCACACCGTCGGTCGTCGCGTTCACAAAGACTGGCGAGCGGCTCGTCGGCGACGCCGCCAAGCGTCAGGCCGTGACCAACTCCCGCAACACCGTCTATTCCATCAAGCGTTTCATGGGGCGCAAGTTCGATGAAGTGCAGGAAGAAATCAAACGCGTGCCCTACAAAGTCGTCAAGGCTTCCAATGGCGATGTCGCGGTGGAAGTCGAAGTGGACGGCAAGCCGAAACAATTTTCTCCGCCGGAAATTTCCGCGATGATTCTCGCCAAACTCAAAGCCGACGCGGAAACGCGTCTCGGCGAAAAAGTCACGCAAGCGGTCATCACTGTTCCCGCTTAATTCAACGACTCACAGCGTCAGGCGACGAAGGATGC
>CAYMCQ010000022.1:0-50960 GCA_964389025.1 uncultured Verrucomicrobiota bacterium | reverse complement strand
TCGGAGGGCGGAGTTCCACGACGCCCTAAAATTTCTTCCGGATCAAAGTCAGGGCGTCGTGGAACTCCGCCCTCCGAAATCAGCGCAGGAAAAAAATAAAAATCGCCAGCCCCAGCGCGATTCGATACCAGCCAAACGCCGTGAACGTGTGTGTCTGGACGTAACGCAGCAGCCACTTCACCGCGATGAATGAAACAATCGCGGACACGATCGTGCCGATGAGGACAAATTCCCACGGTTCGTGCGGCTCGGCGGCATGATGGAGCGCTTTGAAAATTTTCAGCCCGCCGGCGGCCAGCATTGTGGGAATGCCAACGAGAAAAGAGAATTCTGTCGCGGCCGGGCGGTTCAAGCCAAGCAGCAGGGCGAGCAGGATTGTTGCGCCTGAGCGTGAAGTTCCGGGAAACGCAGCGGCGATGAGCTGGCCGATGCCGATAGCAAAGGCCACTGACCACGTGACATAGCTTTTAGGTTCGCGTTTCCGAAGCCATTGCTCGACAGCAATGAACAAAACACCGCCAACAAAAATAGCGATGGCGACGGGCATGATTTCTTTGAGGTTTTTGGGATCCGGAAGTTTAAAATTATATCTATCGAGAATTAAGCCGCCGACTCCAGTGATGGCGAATGCGGCAAAAATTTTCAGCAGATAATCCCGCGTCGTCGGTTCGCTCAGACGGAAAATAAATTGATGAAAGCGCTGGTGAAACAGCGGGATGACGGCGATGACCGCGCCGGACTGGATAACAATGTTGAAAAGGTCGCTGTGGCGGGGAATCCAGTGTTCGGCAATCAGCAAATGCGCGGTCGAAGAAACCGGAATAAACTCCGTGATGCCTTCGATGATTCCGAGCAGGATGACGGCGATGTATTCAGACATTCGCGAAGTCTAAAGGGTGAAGTCCAAAGTCTAAAGTCCAAAGCCAAGAGCGCGCTCGTTGCGGCGGTTCGCTCGCGCATGGCGTTCCGTTCATTGGGAGCTTGTGGAAGCGGCGATGCGGCGAGAGGCGCTGTTTTGCAAGCGCGCGACATCTACAATTGCGCGTTTGTGGCTGGCGCGGCCAATCTCGCCGCCGACATCGGAGGCAACGATCTCGAATCGAAAGAGCTTGCCGTCGCGGCCGAGATAGCGGGCGGTGGCTGTGACCGTGGCTCCCGGAGGAGTTGGAGCCGTATGGGTGACCTCAATGCTGACGCCGACGGAAAGCTGGCCTCCGGCAAGGCAAGGTTGCAGAAGGCGGGCACTGGCTATCTCCATGAGCGCAACCATGCGCGCGGTTGCAAATACGGCAGGAAAGGCGTCATTAGAATCCAGTCGCAATGCGCTGGCAAGGTCGCTGGCAGAGACGACGAGTTCTGCGGTGGCGGTGGAATCCAGAATTGGTTCAGTCATTGGCTTTCGTCAACAAGGGCGGCGTGTGAGCGCATAACGTCCAAGGTCAACGACCGCCACCGGGGACACGCGTCGTTGACGGGGTGACGTGATGAAACCAAGCGCGCTCAAACTGCAAGCAGGGCGGCAGTTCGTTGGCGCTCTGGTTAAGCCGCGTCACTGACCAAGAACTGATGCAATCACTGCGGCTTTCGCGCCTCTCTCATCACGTTTGGAACGTGGCGCAGTCCGAAAACATCCAGCCGCAATGATTGCTGCGACGGCCAAAAACAGACCAACGAGACCCGTCGAACTCTGGGCAATGCTGCCGTAGATAATCAGCGAACTGCCGACTACCCCAGCCACAACTACTATCATTTTCAGTATCATATTTTTTCTTCCGAACCACTCTCCTCTAAGCCGCAACACAAAGCGAGGCTTAACTATTGATATGCGTCAGTTTTGACGTATATCATTTTCACGTTTGAAAGTTGTCTGCTCTGATATTTCCTTTGTCGAGAACATTCTCGACCAAAACTCCCGGCAACGACGGCAGTTGCGGTTGACATCGGCATGGCATGGCCTGCCGGTGATAAAAAAGCGGCGGAGGGCCGCCGCAATCCAAGACGCTACGCGTTTTCATTGCGTATCGAATCGCGCACCAGCGTCTTGGACTGCGCCAGCCCTCTGGCGCTTTATCCCATGAACCGCATCCGCCAATCAACGTTAGTTGGAATCGCCTGTGAAACCGGCAAAGTTGGCGGCCAGGTTCATCCGCTTGCGTTCAAAACCATTTGCGCCCAAAGTTAAAGCGCCGTGCCGACATTGCATGAAAAAATCCGCGCCAACGCCGCCGAACGGCTCGCGTTGCCGCCGGATCATCAGCCCGCGCAGGAATTGCTCCGCTACAAAAATTTCCTCAAGGTCGAATCGCACCGGCTGAAAATCCTTCATCGCGCAGGCGGCGGCGGACTCGAGGTCTGCCACGCGCGCGCGGAAGTCATGGACAATTTGCTGCGGCATCTTTGGGACGCGGCGAAGGAGAGTTTTTCTGCGCAGGCCAAAAAAGAATTTCCGCCGCTCGCGCTCGTGGCCATCGGCGGCTACGGGCGCGGCGAATTGAATCCGCACAGCGACATTGATTTCATGTTTCTCCACTCCGGCCAGGTCGTCGCGGGAAGCAAGCCGCTGCCGCACCTTCGACGAATCATTGACGGCATCCTGTATCCGCTCTGGGATTTGGGGCTGAAAATCGGCCACTCGACCCGGAGCGTTGATGATTGCGTGAAAGTTGCGAACAGCGACATGCAATCGAAAACTTCGCTAATCGAATCGCGGTTGATTGCCGGCGACAAAAATCTTTTCGACAAATTTCAGAAGGCAGTCGTTGCAAAATGTGTCGAAGGCCACGTCGAGGAATACATTGATGCGCGCATCGCCGACCAGAACGCGCGCCGCGCGAAGTTTGGAAATTCGGCGACGATGCAGGAGCCAAACATAAAAAATGGCTGCGGTGGCCTGCGCGATTTTCAGAACTTGCTGTGGATGGCGTTTTTCAAATACCGGACGCGCTCGCTCGCCGAGTTGAAAAAGCAGGGACTCATCAAAAGCGCCGAGCGCAAGCAGCTTGAAGAAGCTTACGATTTTCTGCTACGTGTCCGCACTGACATGCACTACCACGCGGAGCGCGCCGCCGACGCGCTGTCGAAAAGTCTCCAGCCCGCCATCGCGCACAATCTCGGCCACACCGAGCGTTCGCCCAGCAAACGCATCGAAAAATTCATGCGCGAAGTCTATACGCACTCGAGGAACATTTATCTCATCACGCGAACGCTCGAACAACGGCTGGCGCTGCTGCCGAGGCCAAAATCGCTGCTGTCATTGGGTTTTCTCACCGAAGTGCGCCGGAAAAAGCAGGAGCAAACTGTCGAAGGCTTTAAAATAGCCGACGGCGAAATCGTGGCGGCGACGCCAAAAGTTTTTCACGACGATCCGCGCCGGCTGATGCGAGTTTTTCTCTACGCGCAGCAACGTAACTTGAGATTGCATCCTGATCTAGCGCAGTTGATCCGCAATGAGCTTGCGCTGGTGGACCGGAAATTTCTCCAGGACCCACACGTCACGGAAACTTTTCTGGAAATTTTGAACCAGCGCGGAAACGTCGCGCCGATTTTGCGCGCGATGCACGAGACCAGTCTGCTTGGAAAATACATTCCCGACTTCGGGAAGCTTACCTGCCTCGTCCAGCACGAGTTTTATCACCAATACACCGCCGACGAGCACACGCTGGTTTGTCTCGAACAATTGGACCGCGTCTGGGAAGCGAGCAGGCCGCCTTACAGCAATTACTCGCAACTGTTTCAGGGGCTTGAGCGGCCCTTCGTGCTTTACCTCGCGCTGCTGTTGCACGACGTCGGCAAGGTTGATGGCCACGGGAAACATTCCGAAATTGGCAGCCAGGCGGCAGCTCGCGTTGCCAAGCGGCTGGGACTTGACGAATCCACGACACAAACTTTGCAACTCGTCATCGAACATCATCTGCTCATGGCGCGCATTTCGCAGCGGCGCGACCTCGAAGACGCGGGAGTGATTCGCAACTTCGCGCGCGTCGTAAAAACCCCGGAAACATTGGCGATGCTGACGATCCACACCTTCGTGGATTCGATGGCGACGAGCGACAAATTGTGGAACGGCTTCAAGGACACGCTGCTCTGGGAACTGCACCTGAAGACGATGCCGCTGCTCGTCGGCGCAACGGAATTTGTCCGCGAAGAAGCCAAGCAGCGCGAGCTTTTGACGGCTGAAGTCGAGAAACTGAAGCCCGAAGATTTGACGCACGAGGAAATCGCCGCGCATTGCGCCGCGCTGCCGCCGCGCTATTTTCAAATTCATTCCGCGCAGGACATTTTGGACGACGTTCTGCTGACGCATCGTTTCATGCGTCTGCAGATCGCCGAGGAAGCCAACGTTCTTGCGCCGGTCGTCAACTGGCACAACGAACCGGATCGCGGCTACAACGTTGTCAAAGTCTGCACCTGGGACCGCGCGGGACTGTTCAGCAAAATCGCCGGCTCATTCAGCGCGTGCGGGTTGAACATTTTGAGCGCGCAGATTTTCACGCGCGGCGACGGCATCGTGCTCGACACATTTTTCGTCACTGACGCGAAAACCGGAACCCTCGCCTCGACCGAGCAGCGTGATAAATTTGAATCGTTGCTTGCGGAAGTTCTGGCGTCCGACAGCAGCCGTCTGCAAAGCCTGATTGAAAAACAGAAGGGCGCAAGGCCGCTTTACCAATCGTATGAAGGCGAACCCATGCCCACAACGATCTCATTCGACAATGGGACTTCCGAGACCCGCACGGTGATCGAAATCGAAACGGAAGACCGCGTGGGTTTGCTTTACGCGATTTCGCAAACATTGAGCGAACTGGACCTGAACATTTCCGCGGCGAAAATCATCACGGAAAAGGGCGCGGCCATTGACAGCTTTTACGTCAGCGAGTTGGACGGCCAGAAAGTCCTCGACGAGCATCGGCAGAAATCCGTCGGGAGAAAATTGCTCGAAGCGATTCGACGGCTGGAGTAGGAAAGACAGGGCATGTTTTCAAAATCAGATGGGTGGCACAGGCCTCCGGCCTGTCAATTTCGGCGTCCCGCCGAAGTTCGTAGTGAGGCTCAATTTGCGGGTGGTCGCAAGTCGGTCAAAAGGCTTCACTCCCACGACGGTTTTCGGCGGGACGCCGAAAACAACAGGCGAGACGCCTGTGCCACCCATAAAAATTTCACCGCGCTACAGCAGTTGCGGTTAACATCGGCACAGCATGGCTTGCCAGCGATAAGAAAGCGGCGGAGGACCGCCGCAGTCCAAGACGCTAGCGCGCGTGTGATGGCGCAAGGAAAACGCGCAGCGTCTTGGACTGCGCCAGTCCTCTGGCGCTGTAACCCCGTGAACCGTATGCGCCAATGTTAAATGGAAATGCCATAGTGCGATGAGATAACGCTGAAGCCGCTGCGTTCCTACGAGGTTGAAAATCTCCGGCTTGCCGACAAGAATGTCGGCGCTACCTTCACTCCGGCTCCACTTTTTCTTTGAGCACTCTTTGCTTGCGGTCGTCGGGCAGAGTCGAATTTGCGAGCCACGTCCGGCCGGCAATGGAATCGTTGCGGATCCAGCTGCGCGCGATCTGCTCGATCTGGCTCCAGCGCTGTTGCTCGTTTGAGATGGAGTTCACCCACGGCGCGGCGAGTTCGGGATTTTGATAGGAAACCTGGCCAACAAAAGCCTGGATTGCCTGCTCGCGAGATTTTCCCTCGGGCAATGTGGCCAGCCATTTGCCCGCGCCTTCGGGGTCATTGTTGGCCCAGGAGTAAATGATGTTGCGCGAGGCGTTGTCGCGCGCGCTGCCTTCAGGGAAACTCGCGACCCACTTCGCGGCCTCTTCCGGCTCGGAATGTGCCCACGTCGAAGCGACCGATTGCGCGAGACCGTCCTGCTCCTTGCCGGCGGGCAGCGTGGAGATGTAACTGGCGGCGTCGCGCGGAGAATTTTGCGCCCAGCCGGAAACCATTCCGGCGAGCGCGCGGTTTTTGCCTTCGCCGTCCTGCAATGAGTTGACCCATTTCATCGCGGTCTGCGGGTCATTGGCGGCCCATTGGTTGGCGACGTTGTTGAGAAAATTATTTTGCGTGGAGCCGGGAGGCATATTCAGCGCGTAGGCGGCGGCGGCGTCAGGGTCGGTCTGCACCCATTGGTAGCTGATGCTGTTGAATGCGTTCCGCTTTGACTGGCCGTCGGGAAGTTTTTGAACCCACGCGACGGCCTCGTTCAGGTCGGTGTTCGCCCATGACGACGCGACCTGGCTGATGAAATTGTTGCGCGTATTTCCCGCCGGCATCTTCAAGGCGAAATCCGCAGCCGCCGCGGGATCGTTCTGCGCAAGCTGCCACGAAATGCTTTGCAGCGCGCGCTGCTTCGCCTGGCCTTCGGGCAGTTGCTGCAACCATTCCATCGCGCCCTTCGCGTCGCTCTGCGCCCACGCCTGCACGACCTGGCTGATGGCGTTGTTGCGCTGATTTCCTGACGGCATCGAGAGCGCAAGGTCGGCGGCGGTCTTGGGATCGGTGTTGTAGGCCATGCTGGAAATGATGGATTGCAACATTTCGTTCCGCATCGAGCCTTCGGGCATTTTTTGAACCCAATCCAACGCGCCTTGGGGATCCTGATAACTCATCTGGTTGGCGATTGAACGGAGAAAATTTTTCTTCGCGTTGCCGTTCGGCATGGATTCGGCAAAGGCCATCGCCGCTTTCGGGTCGTCCTGCGACCATTGGTAGCTGATGTTGTTGAGCGCATTTTGTTTCGCCTGGCCTTCGGGCAACTGCTGCACCCACGCGATGGCCGCCTGCAAATCCGTGCCCGCC
This sequence comes from uncultured Verrucomicrobiota bacterium, assembly GCA_964389025.1. Classification (GTDB taxonomy): domain Bacteria; phylum Verrucomicrobiota; class Verrucomicrobiia; order Limisphaerales; family CAYMCQ01; genus CAYMCQ01. The sequence continues at coordinate 44,165 of CAYMCQ010000022.1, read as the reverse complement.
CACCGCGACGCCACCGTGCCGATCAATTCATTGCGTGCCTGACCTGCGGGCAATGCGAGCGCGTAATCTGCTGCTGCTCTTGGATCGGTGCTGCCCCATTGCGAAAGCACATTGCGCAAGGCGTCCCGTTTGTCGCGTCCTTCCGGCAAATTTTTCGCCCACTCGAGCGCGGCGTGCGGGTCTTTTTCAGCCCAAGCTGATGCGATGGAAGCGAAAGCCTGATGACGTTGTGCGCCCGAGGGAAGTTGCGCGGCTCGCGCGGCTGCCGCGACGGGATCGGTCTGTGCCCATTGGGAAAAAATGGAGTGCATCGAACCGATCCATCCGCCGTCGCCGTAACGGTTGTAGTTGTTTCGCTGCGGCATTTTCTCCTGCAACGCGAGCGCCGCCAGCGGGTCAGTCTCCGCGAGGGCGGCTATCGCCTGCCCCATCGCCTGATCGCGAAGTTGTCCGGCGGGAAGCTGCTTCGACCAATCCAGCGCGCCCTGCACGTCGTTCTTCAACCAGCCACGTAACACGGCGAGCACGGCCTGGTTGCGCTCCTGTTTGCCGCCGGTGATTTTTTCCGCTGTTGCCATCGCCGCGCGCACGTCCGTCTCCGCCCAGCGCGCGAGCAACTGCATCCGCAACTGCGAGCGCGTCTGCTGCGATGAAATCTTCTCCACCATCTGCATCACCAGCGGAATGTCCGCAGGCTCGATGGCTTTGACGAAATCGTTCAGCGCTTCCCAACGGCTGCGCTGCGACTTCTTCAAAATCTCGTCGAGTCGGGCCTGTGCGTTGGCTGCGGTGATTTTATTGTTCGTGTCTGAACCGGCGGGCGGTGCGGCGCGCGTGGATTGGATTTTGATCGGCGGCAGCTTCAACGAACCCTTCGTGTCCGGCGAAACTTCGGCTGTTCGCGACGTGGATTTGCTGCCCGGCGAAATCTTTTTGCCGACTAAAATTCCTGCACCAAAAGAAATGAATGCGAAGAGCAGGACGAGAAGGACTCCCTTGTTTTTCATGTTGATGTATAGAACCAACTGCGGGCGATTTGTTCAAACTCCATTTTTGCAGCGGTTGTCTGTGACCGTAGCAGAATCCACCGGCACCCGCAGAGCGCCCCTACAAGAAACAGCGAAAAATTCCGCATTGAACCTGCGCGCCAAACTTCTACTCTAGCCGCCAATGAAACATTCCGGGAAAGCCAGAAGCGCAGGCTTCAAACTCATCTGGTGGACGTTCGTCGCGCTGGCCATCATCCTCGCCACGGGCGCGGTGGCGCACTTCGTCGGCGGGGTCATCCTCGAAACCGCCGCGGGACTTTGCATGGTCTGGCTCCTGTTCGCCGTCTTCACGCTTTATTTTTTCCGCGACCCGGACGCGCGCGTGCCAGGCGCGCCGAACCTGGTCGTCTCGCCGGGACACGGCAAGGTGGACTTGATTGATGAACTCGATGAGACGGAATTCATGGGCGGCAAATGCCAGCGCGTCTCGATGTTCCTTTCCGTGATTGATGTCCATGTCCAGAACGCGCCGGTCAGCGGCAAAGTGGCTTACGTCAAGCATCGCACGGGAAAATTTCTCGCGGCGACGGGCGTGGACAGCGCGGCGGAGAACGAAGCGGTTTACATCGGCTTTCTTCCGAGCGAGCGCCCGGGCGAAAAACTAGGCATCCGCCTCATCGCCGGAGTTCTTGCGCGGCGAATCATCCCGTGGGTCGAGGAAGGCGACGTGGTGCCGCGCGGCGAGCGCATCAGCCTGATTCAATTCGGCTCCCGCGTGGATATTTACCTGCCGCGCAGCGCGAAATTGAAAGTCAAACTTGGCGACAAACTGGTCGGCGGCGAAACCATCGTGGCGGTGTTTGAATAAAATGATTGCAAGCAGGAAGTTTTCCGAACCGAAGGGCGGCGCGAAAGCGTTCTGGATTGCGGCAGTCCTCTGCCGCTTTCGAGAGGGAAGCGCCGTTTCCAAAGCGGCAGAGGACTGCCGCAGTCCAAAACCTTGCGGATGTTCCAGCGCTTCGTCGGCAAAAGTTAGGCGCACTGGAGAAACTGAAACATGACCTCGCCCGCGCGCAAACCTGCCGAAGAACCGCCGCCGCTGAAAATCTATTTTCTGCCGAACCTGCTGACGGCGGGAAATTTGTTCTGCGGTTTCGTGGCGCTGACGAAAATCGTCGAGGCTGATCTCACGCCCTCACCGGAAGGAATCATCAACTGGTCGCCCATCAACTTTGCGCTCGGATTCATTTTGCTCGCGTGTATTTTTGATCTGTTCGACGGACGCGTGGCGCGCATGGGCGGCGTGGAAAGTCCGTTCGGTCGTGAGTTCGATTCGCTCGCGGACATGATTTCGTTCGGCGCTGCTCCCGCATTTCTCGTCCATCGCGTTGTTTTGAGAGATGTTTTCAGCCTGCATCCGCAAATCGGCTGGTTCATCGCTTCGATTTATCTGATCTGCGGCGCGTTCCGGCTGGCGCGGTTCAATTGTATCGCCGCGCAGTCGAGAGTCGCGGCCGGTGGCGAATTCCTGGGCTTTCCAATTCCATCCGCGGCGGGTTTGGTCGCGTCGCTGACGCTGTTGATCATCCAGCTCAACGAAAAAGAACGAAGCCTCGGCAAATGGGGCTACCTGCTGGCGGTCGTGCTCGTCCTTCTTTCGGCAATGATGGTCAGCACGATCAAATATCCGAGCTTCAAATCGCTTGGCCTGCGCTCGACGAGCACTTTTTTGAAAGCCATCATCGCCGCGCTGTTCCTCGGCTGCATCGTCATCCTGTGGGACAAAATTCTTTACTACGTTTTGCCCGCGTTCTTCACGCTGTATCTCATTTACGGGTTCATTCGCCCAAGCATCTCGCGTAAAATGCGGCACGAGATCGAGGAGGAGGACGACGAGGAGAACGGAACAATGCCCCTGTTGTGACGCATGTTTGACTCGCCCATATTTGTTTCCGCGCTCACGGGATTTATCAGCGGCATCATTCTCGCGATTCCCGTCGGCCCGGTGAATCTCACCATCATGAATGAAGGCGCGCGGCGCGGGCTTGCGTGGGCGCTGCTGATCAGCCTCGGCGCGACGGTGATGGAAACGATCTATTGCGCGGTGGCGTTCACCGGGTTCTCGTCCCTTTTTGGAAACCGCGTCGTGAGAGCCTCAATGGAACTGTTCAGCTTCGTCTTCATGATTTTTCTCGGGCTGAAATTTTTGCTGACGAAGACCGTTGCCGGGACGACACACCTGACGAAGACGACGGACAAGATCGAGGAGCGCATCGAAGAAAAATTCCATCCGCACTCGGCGTTCATGATCGGTTTCGTGCGCGTGATGGGCAATCCGGGCATCCTGCTGTTCTGGATCATCCTCGCGGCAAACTTCATTTCGCGCGAATGGGTCGACCCGTCACTTGCCGGCAGGCTCGCCTGCGTGGCCGGCGTGGCGACGGCGACGGGTTTGTGGTTCGCGGGATTGAGCTACGGCGCGTCACACGGCCATCGCAAGTTGAAGGAAGCGACGCTGCTGCGGATGGAACGGTTTTCAGGAGTCGCGCTGCTCGTGATGGCCGCAATCCACGGCGGACGCATCATCTGGCAGATGTCGCACCACAAGTTTTGATTTGCAGTCTTGTTTGGCTGCCGGCCGGCAGCAGCGGCCAAAGACGTTGGTTGACTTTTGCGGGGAATAGATTCACTTAAAGATGCAAATGCGAGCGAGCCATTGCAAATCCATCCTTCAATGTTTCCGGGCGGCTTTTCCAGTTTTCGTATTGCTCCTGATTGCGCTCAGTGGCTGCGGCAAACGCGAAACGCGCGTCGAAACCGGCGACCGCGAGCAGATTCTGCATCTCGGCAACGGCGACGAGATTGAAGACCTCGATCCGCAGACAGCCACGGGCGTTCCCGAGCACAACATTATTTCCTCGATCTTCGAGGGTCTGGTCACGGAAGACCCCAAAGACCTGCACCCCGCCGAAGGAGTCGCGGAGCGATGGGATCTGTCCGATGACAAGCTGGTTTACACGTTTCACCTGCGGAAGAATGCGAAGTGGTCGAACGGCGAACCGGTGACGGCGCGCGACTTTTACAATTCCTACAAACGCATTTTGAACCCGAAGCTCGCGTCGGAATACGCGAACATGCTGTTCATGGTCGAGAACGCGGAGAGGTTTTACAAAGGCGAGGTTAAGAATTTCGAAGAGGTTGGGTTCAAAGTCGTGGATGATTACACGTTGCAAATCCGTCTTGTCGCGCCCACGCCGTATTTCCTCGGGATGCTGGCGCATCACTACTCGTGGTGGCCGGTGCACATTCCGACGGTCGAGAAGTTCGGCGGCATGGAACGCAAAGGAACCGGTTGGACGAAGCCGGGAAATTTCGTCGGCAACGGCGCGTTCAGGCTCAAGGAATGGAAGGTGAACCAGGTGCTTGTCGTCGAAAAAAGTCCGACGCATTGGGATGCCGACCGAGTGAAACTCAGAGAAATTCGCTTTTACCCCATTCAAAGCCGCGACACGGAGGACCGCGCATTTCGTTCAGGCCAGCTTCACATCACCTATGAGGTCCATCGCCCGAAGATGGACAGCTACAAGCGTGATTTTGAGGACATGCTGCACATGCCGATGTATCTCGGGACTTATTTCTATCGGTTCAACACAACGCATCCAGTCCTCAAGGACAAACGCGTCCGGCGCGCGCTGGCGATGTCCATTGACCGCGAGAGCATCGTCAGGAACGTCAGCAGGGCGGGCGAAGTTCCGGCGGAGCATTTCACGCCGCCGAATCTATCCGGTTACACATCGCGCGCCCGGCTGCCTTACGATCTCGCGGCGGCAAAGCGGCTTCTCGCCGAAGCGGGTTTCCCTGATGGGAAAGGTTTGCCGACCATCGAAATTCATTTCAACACGGACGAAAAACACAAGGCCATCGCCGAGGCCATCCAGCAAATGTGGCGTCGCGACCTCGGCGTGAACGTCACGCTGGTGAACCAGGAATGGAAGGTGTATCTCGACACGCAGGACACGCTGAATTATCAGGTCAGCCGCGCCGGCTGGATCGGCGATTACATTGACCCCAACACCTTTCTGGAGATGTGGAAGACCGGTGACGGCAACAACGACACCGGCTGGAGCAATCCGGAATATGACCCGTTGATTGACCGCGCTCGCGTGACGACGGACGAAAAGGAGCGCTTCGAGTTGTTTCAAAAGGCCGAAGCGGTTCTGCTCGATGAATGTCCCGTTGCACCGATTTATTTTTACACCAAACCGCATCTGCGGCGGCCCAGCGTCAAAGGCTGGTTCGGAAACATTCTGGACCACCATCCTTACAAATACGTTTATCTGGAGTCGGCGGCCAAATAGCCCGGAGAAATCGTCATGCTCAGGTTCATAGCGCGGCGAATCCTTCAAACGATCCCGGTCCTGCTGGCGATTTACACGCTCACCTTCTTCATGCTCCGGCTCGCGCCCGGCGGACCGTTCTCGCGCGAACGAAACGTCACGCCCGAAGTGCTGCGCAGCCTCGAGGAGCGTTATGGGCTGAATAAGCCGCTCTGGCAACAATACTTCGTCGAGCTGGGCAAAGCCGTCCGCGGCGACCTGGGAACTTCCTACAAAATCCCCGGCCAGACCGTGAACGGGTTGATTGCGACGAGTTTTCCCGTCTCGCTCGAACTCGGCGCCTACGCGCTGGCCATTGCGCTGACGCTCGGAATGATTTCCGGAGCTATCGCCGCAACTCGCAAGAACACCTTGCTCGATTATGCGCCGATGTCTCTGGCGATGATCGGAATCTGTTTGCCGACGTTCGTCATGGGGCCGTTGCTGGTGCTGCTGTTTGCGCTGACGCTGCATTGGTTCGACGCAACGGGCTGGGATTCGTGGTCCGACCGCGTGCTGCCGGCGCTCACGCTCGGTCTGTATTACTCGGCCTACATCGCGCGGCTGAGTCGCGGCGGGATGCTGGAAATTCTCAACCAGGACTTCATCCGCACCGCGCGGGCCAAAGGCGCTTCGTCCGTCCGCATCCTCTTCAAACACGCGCTGCGCGGCGGTGTGCTGCCGGTCGTTTCGTTTCTCGGACCCGCCGCGGCTGGTTTAATCACGGGGTCGTTCGTCGTCGAAACGATTTTTGCCATTCCCGGCCTCGGCCAGTTTTTTATCAAGGCCGCGCTCAACCGCGATTACACGCTCGTGCTCGGAACGGTTTTGTTTTACGCCACGCTCATCGTCGTTTTCAACCTGCTTGTGGACGTCGTCCAGGCATGGCTCAACCCGCGCGTCCGTCTCGAATGAACCCGCCTCCCATCGCAACAACCGAAAACACCGCCGTCCTGCTCGAAACAGCGGAGCAGGGCACTTCGCTTTGGAAGGACGCCTGGCATCGGCTCAAGAAAAACAAATTGGCCGTGCTCAGCTTCGTGATTGTTGTCGTGATGGGAATCGCGTGTTTCGTCGGGCCGCTGTTTCTACGCTCGTCTTATGAAGTCACGGACCTTGCGCTGGGCGCGACTCCGCCGAGCGCGAAACATTGGTTCGGGACCGACCACCTCGGGCGCGATTTGTTCACGCGATTGCTTTACGGCGGGCGCATTTCGCTGACGGTCGGGCTGGCGGCGACGGCCGTTTCGCTCATCATCGGAGTGTTTTACGGAGCCACCGCCGGTTACTTCGGCGGCAAACTCGACGCGGCGATGATGCGCGTGGTGGACATGATGTATGCGATTCCGTTCGCCATCTTCGTGATTCTGCTGATGGTGCTGTTCGGCCGGCAATTTGTGCTGTTGTTCGCAGCCATTGGCGCGGTGGAATGGCTGACGATGGCGCGCATTGTTCGCGGGCAGGTGCTGTCGCTCAAGCGGCAGGAATTCATCGAAGCGGCCGTCGCGCTCGGGCTTCGGAAGCGCCGGATCATCTTGCGCCACATCATTCCCAACGCGCTGGGGCCGATCATCGTTTACACCACGCTCACGATTCCGGCGGTGATGTTGCTCGAAGCGTTCCTGAGTTTCCTCGGTCTCGGCGTGCCGCCGCCGATGAGTTCGTGGGGCGTGTTGATCAAAGAAGGCGCCGAGGTGATGGAAGTTTATCCCTGGCTGCTGATTTTCCCGGGCACGGCGTTTGCGTTGACGCTGTTTTCGTTGAATTTTCTCGGCGACGGCCTCCGCGACGCGCTTGATGTTCGCACTTCAAAGGACTGATGCTCCTCGACGTAAAAAATCTCCGCACTTTCTTCCACACGCGCGTCGGCGTCGTGCGCGCGGTGGACGGCGTCTCGTTCGGCATCGAGAAGGGCGAGACGCTGGGCATCGTCGGCGAATCAGGTTCCGGCAAATCCGTCACGTGCTACTCGCTGCTCGGCCTGATTCCGCAACCGCCCGGCAGAATCGAAAGCGGCCAGGCGATGTTCGACGGCGTGGACTTGCTGCATTGTTCCAAGGCGAAACTGCGCGCCATCAGCGGCCGCCGCCTCTCGATGATTTTCCAGGACCCGATGACCTCGCTCAATCCCTACATGCGGATTGGCGACCAACTCATCGAGCCGTTGCTCATCCATCAAAAAATTGACCGCGCTGCGGCATACGAGGCGGGAATTCAGGCGCTGCGGGACGTTGGGATTCCCGACGCGGCGAACCGGATGCGCGCCTATCCCCACGAGTTCTCCGGCGGGATGCGCCAGCGCGTGATGATTGCGATGGCGCTGATCACGCGGCCGGATTTGCTCATCGCCGACGAGCCGACGACTGCGCTGGACGTCACGGTTCAGGCGCAGATTCTGGAGTTGATCAAGCAGCGCCAGCAGCAACTTGGCACAGCGGTCATTTTGATTTCACACGACCTCGGCGTCGTGGCCGGCGTGTGCGACCGCATTCTGGTGATGTATGGGGGGCGCGTCGTGGAGTCGGGCGCGACGAAGGACATTTTTCATCGGCCGAAGCATCCTTACAATCGCGCGTTGCAGAAATCCATTCCGGCGCTGCAAGCCAAAGGCGCGGAGCTTTACACCATTTCTGGCATGCCGCCCGATCTCTCGAAGGAGATCAAAGGCTGTCCGTTCGTGCCGCGATGCGAGTTCGCGCGCGATTACTGCAACAACCCGGTCGAGCTGAAGGAAGTCGAGCCGAGCCATGCGAGCGCGTGCTTGCGAGTGCAACTGGGCGAAATCAATTGGGACAAATGAGCGAAGCGTTTCTCGAACTTGAAAACGTGAAGACCCACTTCCCCGTGGAGCGCGGGATCGTTTTCCGCCGCCGCATCGGAACCATCCGCGCCGTTGATGGCGTGTCGCTCAAGCTGCGAAAGGGTGAAATCCTCGGGTTGGTCGGCGAATCGGGCTGCGGCAAATCCACGCTCGGCCGCACGATCATGCAACTCATCTCGCCCACCGAAGGCGCAGTGATTCTCGCGGGCAAAAATCTCGCGCATCTCAACCGACGCGATTTGCGCGAGGCGCGCGCGGACTTCCAAATGATTTTCCAGGACCCGTATGCGTCGTTGAACCCGCGCATGACGGTTTTCGACGCGCTGGCCGAAGCGCTTCAGGCGCACAAAGACATTCCCGGACGCGAGCTTCCAGTTCGCGTGAGCGACTTGATGCAGAAGGTCGGGCTCTCGCCGCGCTTTCTCAAAAAGTATCCGCACGAATTTTCCGGCGGACAGCGCCAGCGCATTGCCATTGCCCGCGCGCTGGCCGTCGAGCCCAAACTAATCGTTGCCGATGAGCCGGTTTCTGCCCTCGACGTCTCCATCCAGGCCCAGATCATCAACCTGCTCGCCAAACTCTCACGCGAAATGCACCTGACGTTGATTTTCATTTCGCACGATCTTTCAGTCGTCAAACACATTTCCGACCGTATTGCGGTGATGTATCTCGGGAAAATTGTGGAGCTTGGACCGGCGATGCGCGTGTTCGAGCGTCCGTTGCATCCCTACACGAAATCGCTCGTGAGCGCGGTGCCCATTCCCGACCCGGAACGCGAGAAGCAGCGGCAACGAATCATCCTCGCTGGAGATCCTCCCTCGCCGATGGATCCGCCGGGCGGCTGTCCCTTTCATCCACGATGCCCTTATGCGGTCGCCGATTGCGCGCGGATCGTGCCTGAATTGGAACGTTTCGATGACGCACAAGAAGCCTCGTGCATCCGGATGCGAGAGATCAATGGTCAAATCTAATCGCCTGCTGTTCTCCCCGCCCTCCGAAACCTTGTCAAGGAGGCTGGAAGCACTGCGACGCGACAGATTGGAAAGCTGCCCCACGGAGCGCTTTCGCAAAGCTGGACATTGAAACCGATTTTCCGTAAATGCTCTCGAAGCCAAAACCAAATGCGCGCCCAAGACGAAGCCGCCGCGAGCGGAAATCTCGAACCGAAAAGCCCTGCCAATCGCTGGCCGCCGCAGGTCAAATTCATCCTCGGCAATGAGGCCGCCGAGCGTTTCAGCTACTACGGCATGAAGGGCATCCTCGCGATCTACATCACGAGCGTGCTGCTGAAAACCAAGGACGACGCGACGAACATCATTCATCTCTTTGGCTTCACGAATTATTTCATGCCGCTGGTTGGCGCGTGGGTTTCCGACCGTTTCTGGGGACGTTACCACACAATCCTTTGGATCTCGCTTTCGTATTGCGTCGGTCACGGCGTGATGGCGTTGAGCGATGCGATTCCCACTGTTGATGGCAAAATCATCTGCCTCTACGTCGGGCTTGCGCTGATCGCGTTCGGTTCAGGCGGAATCAAGCCGTGCGTGTCGGCGTTTATGGGCGACCAGTTCAAGCCGGAGCAAAAACATCTTCTGCAAAAAGCCTACGCCGCGTTTTACTGGTCAATCAACCTCGGCTCGACCGCGTCATTTCTGCTGATTCCGTTTCTCCGGAAAAACTACGGCTACAGTTGGGCGTTCGGCGTGCCGGGAATCGCGATGGCGTTCGCAACACTTGTGTTCTGGTTGGGCACAAAGCAATACGTCATGGTTCCACCGGCGCGAAAAACAAGGACCGCTGGTTTTTTCAAAGTATTTTTTCACGCGCTCTCGAACCAAAGCCAGCGCCAGCCGGGGCAGGCTTTTTGGGACGCGGCGCGCGGGGAATTCACCGATGCGGAAGTGGACGCGGCGAAATCTGTCGGGCCAATCCTGTCCATCTTCGCGCTCGCGCCGATTTTCTGGTCGCTGTTTGACCAGACATTTTCCACATGGGTGTTGCAGGGTGAAAAGATGTTGGAATACAAAATGCCCCTGTGGCAAATAGGCTGGATCGTGACAGGTGTGATGGTTTTGCTGGCGGTTTTCCTTTTTCCACTCGCACGGGCGTTCCGCGAGGATCGCCACGCAAATCGCAAATCGAGCGCTGGGAAAATTCTTGGCTTCATCGGCCTTTGGGTGGTGATTGTCGTTGCCGTGGTCGCAAGCGTCCTTTCGATGACCGTGTGGCAAAAGTCGAGTCTGGCCTACCCGATCGGCCCGGAGGAAATGCTTTCGGCGAACCCGATCCTCGTGATGATCTTTGTTCCCATCATGACTTGGTGGCTGTATCCGCTGCTCGGCAGACTGGTGACTCCGCTACGGCGGATGTCCTACGGCATGTTTCTGAGCGCGCTCTCGTTCGTGATCGTGGCGATGATGCAGAAGCGCATTGATGCCGGGGAACAATTCAGCGTGCTCTGGCAGACCGTTCCCTACGTCATCATCACCATAGCGGAAGTTTTGTTTTCCACGACGGGACTAGAGTTTGCCTTCCGTGAAGCTGCAGCTTCGATGAAAAGCATCATCATGGGTTTTTGGAACCTGACCGTCGCGCTCGGAAATCTTTTCGTGACGGTTCTGACGTGGACGCTCGCAAAAGCGGGCGGAGGCCATGATGAATCGGTGAGCGTGTCGCGGTTCATGCTTTATGCGGGGATGACTTTTGTCGTCGCGATTTTATTCAGCATAGTCGCATCGTTTTACCGCTACCGCGACGAAGCTGCGGCGCAAGGAAGGTAGGCGGCATGCGCGATTACTCCCTTGCTTCCGAACTCGCGAAGCTTTGCCTGCCCGGCGCGGACAAGGATGAAAACCGCAAGCTGGCCTTCGCCTGTTCGGTCTGCTTCGCGGTGCTGATCATCGGACTGGCCGGACTTAGACAACCCGCGACAAGATTCACGGCGCGCCCGACCATGATGGACGCCGTGCCGGTCGTTTACGTTCCGCTCGATCAACCCACGCAGCCTCAAACTGAAACTGCGCTTCAACCGGAAAACTTGCGCGAAGTTTTCGTGACCACGCCGCAAATCATCCCCGTCGTCGCGCCGAATTTGACGGACGCGGCGTTTCCTGTTCCGATCAAGGAGCCGTCCGTCGTCGCAAAGCCTCCTCAGTTTTCCGCGGTGCCGTCGAACGCGAACCAACAATCAGCGGTCATTCGTCCAAATGCAGCCGACGGAATCATTCGTCCGAATCTTGTTTATCCACCTGACGCCCGCCGCGTGCGCGCGCAAGGCACGACGCTGCTCGAAATCGTCGTCGCCGCGAACGGCAAACCCGCATCGGTGAAGCTCAAAGACAGCACCGGCCACGACGTTCTGGACAAGGCCGCCATCGAGTGGGTGAAAAAATGGCTCTGGCCGCCGGGCGAAATCCGTTATTACTTTGTGCCGATTGATTTTCAACTGAAATGATGCTCGCGAATATCATTGTGGATAATTTCCTGCGCGGCGGCTGGATGATGTGGCCGATCCTCATCGCGGGGATCGTGGCCGTCGCGGTCGTCGGCGAACGCGCGTTCTGGTGGCTGCGCGAGGCGAAATTGCGCGACGCAAAGACGCAGGAGAAGATTTTCGCCGCGCTTGAACACGGTGATTTCGACGAAGCGAAGCGACTTTCACAAAATTCCGGCGACCCTGTCATCCGGATGATTCATCAGGGATTGAACCACTACCATTCGTCGCTGCAAGGGGCGCTGCAAGTGGCGGCGGGGATTGAATTGCAGCGCGCGGGAAGATTTCTGACGGTCATGGACACTCTCGTCACTCTCGCGCCGCTGCTCGGTCTGCTCGGCACGGTGTCGGGAATTTTCCGCACCTTCCTCGCCATTGGAAACACAAGCGTCGAAGGCGCGATGGGACAGGTCACCGGCGGCATCGGCGAAGCGTTGATCGCGACGATGTGCGGGCTGGCCATCGCCATCATCGCGCTGGTTCCGTTCAATTATTTCACGCGCAAGACCGCGCAGCTTCATTTTGAATTGGAATCAGCCGCGACGAACGTCGAGGTGATGGTCAACGCCGCAAAGCAAAACAAACCCGCTCCATGAGAATCGGCTCGCCATTGCCGCAAAAAAAAGCGCGCATCGAAATCATCCCGCTGATTGACATCATGTTTTTTCTGCTCGCGGCGTTCATGATGGCGAGCCTGACGATGATCCGGCTGCACTCGATCAAAATGGACCTGCCGACCGCGACCGGGGCATCGCGAGATTTCCAGCCGGACATGCTGAACATTTCCGTGGACAAGGCGGGTGAAATATTCGTGGACAAGAAACAAGTTTCACTCGCGGCGCTTCGCAGCCTTTTGTCGGAACGTTTTCGCGCGAACGCGAACGCGCCTGTTTACATCAGCGGCGACAAGGACGCGTCGCACGGCTCGGTGATCCGCGTGCTGGACGTGGTGCGCAGCGAGGGGATCCAGAAAGTTTCGTTCGCGGTCAACCCGCCGTAGCAGAGTCGTGCTGACAGGATGTCGGCGTCACCTCTTTTTAAGCTGCTCCTGAAGGTCGTTCCACTTTTTTGCCAGCGCGTCGTAGTCCGCAGCAAGTTTGTTGTATTTTTCGACGGCTTCGTTGCGCTCCGCGGAAAGTTTTTTTGCCAGATCATTTTGCTTTTTCGTTTCTTCGATTTGCGTCCGGATATTGGCGTTTGCCTGCTCGATGGCTTTCCTGTCGGCCTCGATCTGCTTTTGGCCGCGCTCCAGTTCCAGCTTCAAACGAAGAATCTCCGCGCGGTTTGTGTTCGCCGTTTCCGTCAGTTGCGTTTTCAATCTGTCGAGCCGCTCGATCTCCGCCCCGGCGCGTTTGAGCTGGCCTTCGAGATTCTCGATTGCCGCGGTCTTGCCGGGCAATTCGCCGGCGAGCGACTGAATTTTCTGATGCAACCGCGATTCGCGCACCCACTGGAACGCGATCAGCGCGCAGAGGCAGAGTGAGAAGAAAGCCAAAAGATTTTGCAGAAAATTTTTCATCGCCCTGGCCGCGACTGTTCAATAAATCAAATACTTCTGCCGCTGCCTGCGGAATTTTTCCTCACCCGGCTTCCATGACGCGACGATTTCCCTGGCCGACGCTCCGCCTTGCAACGATTTGCGCACAGCGTCGGTGCCGTTGACCTTGTCGAACATGTCGAACTTCTTCCCCGATTTCTCAGCTTCAGCGAACAGATCACGATCAGCAACCATTTTCAATGCCTCCATTGCGTAAAAATTGATTGCTGTCAGCGGCGCGCGGCTTGGCTCGGTGAAAAATATTTCCACGCCGGAGATGATTTGGTTCGTGTAGTTGAAATAAAACGGCCTGTAGGTGATCGGAAAAAATTTCGCGCCCGGCAAATTGTAGCCGTTCAAAGTCGCTGCGAGCTTATGTCCATCCAAGCCCGGCGCGGCGATGCACTGGAACGGCAGCGTGTAACCGATGCCGGTGCTGACGCCGCCGATTTCGCCGAGCATTCCCGTCGCGACTTGGAACATCGGCGATTCGCCGTGCGGCACGTGCGGCGAAGCCAGAACCCACGGCAAACCCGTGTCGCGCCAGACCATCGAACGCTTCCACCCTTTCATCGGCACCACGGTTAGCTTGCATTTATTCGTGATCCAACCTTCACCGTTGATCATCTTCGCCAGTTCGCCGCAAGTCATTCCATAGACGTAAGGAACGTCCCACTTGCTGACGAACGAGCGGAAATTTTCCTCGACCATCGGGCCTTCGATGCGGTTGCCGCCCAGCGGATTTGGCCGGTCGAGCACGATGAACTCCACTCCGTTTTCCGCGCACGCCTCCATCGAGACACCCATCGTGCTGACGAACGTGTAGGAACGACAGCCCGTGTCCTGCAAATCATAAACCAGCGCGTCCAGTCCTTTGAGCATCTCCGGTGTCGGCTTGCGCGTCTTGCCGTAAATCGAGTGGGCTGGCAGACCGGTGCGCGGATCCGTGCTGCTCGCGATGTTTTCTCCGGCATAAATGTCGCCATAAACCCCGTGCTCAGGCCCAAACAGCGCCACGAGCTTCACGCCCGGCGCGCGGCGCAAAACCTCCAGCGTCGTCTGCAAATTGCGGTTCACGCCGGAGGGGTTTGTGATGAGACCGATGCGTTTGCCTTGAAGAATTTTGAAACCGCTGGCGGCAAGGACTTCATTGCCGAGTTTGACTTCGGCTTTGAGCCCGATTGCAGTTGCGAGCAGAAACAAGCCCGCAAGCCTGGGAAATTTTTTCACGCGGCAAGAGTAATAAGAAAGTGAGCGGGTGAGAAAGTGCGAAAGTGTGATTCCCGCTTGCTCACTTTCCCGCTTTCCCACTTTCCAACGCTGGCTTACTTTCCCCGCCATGCACGTTTTCGTCACCGGCGGCGCGGGATACATCGGTTCGATCTGCGCGGAGGAATTGTTGGACGCGGGGCATCAGGTGACGGTTTACGACAATCTTTCCGAAGGCCATCGCTCCGCCGTGGATGCGCGCGCGAAATTCATCCTCGGAAAACCGGAAGAGCCGGGCGACATTCTGCGCGCGCTGCAAACCTCGAAGCCTGACGCCATCATGCACTTCGCCGCCAGCGCTCTCGTCGGCGAGTCCATGCAGAATCCGGGAAAATATTTTCGCAACAACGTCTGCAACGGCTTGACGTTGCTCGATGCGGCGCTGGCGGTCGGCGTGAAAAAATTCGTGTTCAGTTCCACATGCGCCACCTACAGTCCGCCGGACAAGATGCCGATGACGGAGGATCTGCCGCAGCGCCCCATCAATCCCTACGGCGAATCGAAGTTGATGTTCGAGAAAATTCTCCGCTGGTATCACGAGATTCACGGATTGGAGTTCGTGGCATTCCGTTATTTCAACGCTGCGGGCGCGACGGAAAAATTCGGCGAGCATCACCGCATCGAGACGCATTTGATTCCAAACGTCCTGAAAGTTGCGCTTGGCCAGGCGAAGCATTGCGAGGTTTTTGGCACGGATTATCCGACGCCCGACGGCACGTGCATTCGTGACTACATTCACATCGCGGATTTGGCGCAGGCGCACATGCTCGCGCTCGCGCCGGGCAAACAGGGTTTTTACAATCTTGGAAACGGCGGCGGCTATTCCGTGCGGCAGGTGATTCAAACCTGTGAAGAGGTGACCGGCAAAAAGATTCCCGTCGTCGAAAAGCCGCGACGCCCGGGCGATTCGCCGAAGCTGGTGGCCTCGGCTGAAAAAGCCATCCACGAACTTGGCTGGAAGCCGAAATTCCAGAAATTGCGCGATATCATTGAAAGCGCGTGGCGCTGGCATCAGAAAAATCCAAGGGGTTATCCCGACTAAACACCGGCTCATCTTCTGCTTTTCAATCCGGGCATGTTCGACTAGTGTGCGAGCGGATTGAACTTGAACCCAACAACTTCTTCCGGCGGCATCGGCAGGAAAATTTTCTTCGTCGAAGACGACGCGCTTATCGTGGACATCTATCGCAAGAAATTTTTGCAGGAAGGTTTTGACGTGCATGTCGCTGAAGATGGTCTGGCGGCGATGAAACTGCTGGCGGTCACAAAGCCCGACGTGGTGGTGCTCGACTTGATGATGCCGAAATTGAGCGGCGTGGACGTCCTGAAATTCATCCGCGCCCAGCCGGAATTGAAATCCGTGCCGGTCATCATCCTCTCGAACTCGTATATGACCGACGCCGCGCATGACGCCGCCGTGGCGGGAGCCGACAGGTCGTTGCTCAAATCCCGCTGCACGCCGAAATTGCTCATCAATGTCATCGGGGAAATTTTCAGCGGCCTCCAGAGTTCCGTTGATCAATCCGTTTTGCTCGCCGCGCGCGAAATATATGCCAAACCCGCCGAGCACGCCGGATCTTCGCCTGCTCCGCAAGCCCATTTGCCGCCGCACGAAGCTCCAAAAAAAGAAGGGCAGCCTTCGCACACTGACACCAAGCTCCTTGACGATTTTTTGGACAATGCGCCCGGCGCGCTCAAGTCCATGCGCCAGCTTTTGGATGTATTTTTGAACTGCGCCGATCCAAGCGCGCGACCGCTGCGACTGGAGGACGTGCATCGCAAGGTGCATTTCTTCACGAGTCTCGCCTCGTTGTCCGGGTGCTATCAAATCGCGCAACTTTCCAGCGCGCTGGAAGCCTTGCTGATGGAGTTGTGCGATCGTCCCGGGTTGGCCGGGCCTTCCGCCGGCGAAACCATCCGGCACTCGATTGATTTTTTCGGCGACCTGATCCGCTATGCCCGCACCGCTTCCGTGGAACCCCTGCCGGAAGCCAGCGCGATTGTCATTGATGATGATGTGATTTCCAACCGCCTCGTCGTGTCAGCGCTGCACCGCGCGAATTTCAAGGCCGCCAGCGCGAATGACCCTCTCAAGGCGCTCAACTTGTTGCAGGAAAAAAAATTCGATTTGATTTTGCTCGACGTGAACATGCCGCTCATGGACGGCTTCGAATTCTGCGGCAGGTTGCGCGCGCTCGACCGTTACAAAAAAACGCCCATCATCTTCGTGACGTGCCGGACCGATTTCACCAGCCGCGAGCAGGGCATTCGCAGCGGCGGCGACGACGTCATCGCGAAACCAATCCTGCCGCTCGAACTCGCAGTCAAAGCCGTGACGCACCTGCTGAAAAGCCAGTTGCCCGACCAGCCGGAGAAGAAAGTCGGGAGATTTTAGACTCGGGAATTCGCTTCGGCGTCAGCCGGGTTTTCTAACGCCGCACTACAATCCGAAAAAGGCAGCGCCAAAAAAATCATTTCCTCACGGACGCGATGCTGGATTGGGCTTGGGTGGCGGATTCGGTTTGGGCGGCGGATTGGGTTTGGAGCGCGAAGGAGGAACGGGTTGGGGGGACGGCGAGACGCGGGATTGTTTGATACGCTTGCGGTGAACGCGCTTCGTCGGGCCTTCGCCGCCGCCGAACAAGCTCATCAGCAACACGAGCATCCCGACCAAAAATAATATAATGATTTTGTTCATCTTCGGCGCGCTGCGTTGGGTTCGTCCGGGAGCATCGCAACCGTCGGCGACGATAAAATGACACTATGCGTCATGAGATTGTTCTCCATGGATCATTTCCAATCGGCGGGTTGTGGTCGAGTTTTTTCCACGCGGTTATTTCTTTACGAAACCGTGTTTGATGAGCTTCAAAGATCCGTCCTGCACTATGCCGACTTCCGGCGCGTAAAATGTGTATCCCGTTCCAGATTCCAGCGGCGTGGTTTCTTTGGTCTTGAGACAGTTCTTGAACACACCGGCGGGAGTTTTGACCGTTTCACTCGCTGAAACAATTTCCGCGCGGTCCATCGCGACCTTCGGCGCGCGCTCCTGATAATAGCGGTCGCCGACTTTGATGGTGCCCGGCACGAGGATGCCGTGCTTCGCGTCGCCCTGGCCTTCGTGCCACGCGCCCTCGTGAACGATCGTGCCGTCCTTTTTGTAAATGTCCACGTCCTCGCCGAAGTAGTGGAGGTTCTTCGTCTTGTCACCGACGGCGAAAAAGTTCCGGGACACCTCAACGAGTCTGCCGCCCGCGGACTCGCGCTCCTCGACGACGCGCGTTCTGACGCCGTTCACGTCCTGAGTTTCGTCGAGCACCGTGATGACAAGCTCGGTGGCCTTGCCATTTTCCCTGCCATTGAGCGTGAGTTGATGGCCCGGTTCGAGAATGAAATACGTGTTTCGGCCAGCGTCGTTGAGCTTCTCGTCCGGATAACTGAGCGTTTCAGTCCAGGAATCTGTTTTGTCCTTGGCCTGCAATTGCGCGGCGACAAAAACTCCGGCGGCAATCAAAACGAAAAGCAGTTTTGTTTTTTTCATAAGTGTCCTTTGGTTTCAGGAGTGGTTTAACGGACTTCCATCCGCACATCAAGCCCGCAACAGATGAACCTGGGTTGAACGGCAGGATGGCAGCTTTGCAATCCTGCCGGGAAAAATCTGTCCCATGAACCGTCTGAAGCTCCGCGATTTCACACGGCACAGGGGTAACGGAAAGTCCATTTTGCCCCGGATGCAGGAGACACCCTCTTTTCTCCCAAATTTTTCTGGAGAAAGGATTGAAATGTGGCGGCCAGCGATTATTCTTGGCCGTTCGTGCGCGCTTAGCTCAGCGGTAGAGCACTTCCTTCACACGGAAGGGGTCGCAGGTTCAAACCCTGCAGCGCGCACCATTCTTCACCCCGCGCCGCGCTTCGAACTGCGGCTTGCCCAAGCCAGCAAAAAATCAGGAGCACAGCGATGTGCCGACGTTTCCACACCGTGGCGCAGATTTCTCCCGCCACGACGGGACTGTGTCGCGGGTTTCCAATCCGCAGCGCGCAAAATCCAACACCGCTTTGAATTGCGGACGGTCTGCCGATTAGAAATCGGCGATACAGCAGATTGGAAATCTGCGCTACAAACACACGAGGCACCCGCCCTTTCGGACGAGTGCCTCGTTAAAGCTTTGAGCGAATCGCTTCGCCCAAGATGAATTTCCATTACGGCGTCAGGCGCACTGAACCGCTCGTGGCACCACCAGTCGTGAACGCGCCGCGCACAGTGCCTGCATTCTGCAAAGCGACGCCAACCCACTTGTTGGGAACCAAGTCAACCTGGCCATTGGCTTCTGCCTTCGTCTTGATGATCACCTTGATGCCGCTGGCCATCTTCGGCGAAATCTTGCCCAACGCGTATGTGACATTCGTCACAAACGGCGAAGGCACATAACCACCATCCTGAATCGTGAGCGTCAGAGCCGAGGCCAGACCCGGCAGGTTGGCACCTGTAGTTCCGTTCGTGACCGCCGAACTCAACAATGTGCCGCCGCCCGACGAGAACATGGTGGTGAAGCCGCCCGAGTAAGGCAGCGTTGTAGCCGTGCTCTTCTTGGTCCAGACGACATCGCCGCTGATGTCGCCGTCGTTGATCGTGAGCCAGCCAATCATCGCGCCGTGGTAATGTGTCGGGTCACCCGTATCCTTGTAAAGCTGCGCATAGAACGGCCACGAGCCGTTTGTGAACACGCCCGTTTGGACGGATTGCAGTTTAACGCCGGGGCCTTCACCTGTGTAACCCTTGACCTTCAACGTGGATTTGGCCGGGTCAATACCAGTTGAGTTCAGAGCGTATCCATCGCCACCGGGCAATGTGGAGGGAGTGGCGCTGCCCGCCATGACCATCGCGAACGCCTTCGTGACGGAGGACGGCAGCGTCAGAGGCACTTTAGCGCCATCAAAGCTCTTGTCGGCATCCATGGCGGCCGCGCCTCCCCAGTTGGTGCTCTGCACTGTGCCGGAGAGATTGACGCCGGTTCCCAAATCCAATTGGAGGCCGAGGGTCAATATGTCAGAGGGGTAGAGCTTGCGAGCGATGTTCTTGCCCGGTTTCGGCGTGCCAACTCCTGCGAGGTCAAACGTGCCGCCGAACGGCACCGTTGTGCCCTCCTGCAACAGTTTGCCGGTGAATTTGAGCTTGCTGTCGGTCTTGACCGTGAACCAGCCGGAGCTTTCATGCGCCGTGGTTCCCTCCATGTAGAGGCCGTAATAAATGCCCGCCGAGCTGACGAACCGATTGGTGATAAAGTTCACGATCAACGTCAGGTTGGTCTTCATGGTGAAGCCGACTTTCTTGTCACCCTTCTGCGCCTGCTTGGCCGGGTTGGCCGAGTAAAGCACACTCGTCGAGCCGTTGATGACTTGCAGCACGTTGCTGAACAAAAAGCCCGCGCCTGGAGTAATGTTCAGTGTGTAGCTGCGTTCCACGTCGAGAGAAGCCGCGTTGGCTGGTGTCTGACCGGCAGGGGTGCTGGGTGTCTTAAGCAAATTGCCAACCACTGTTCCTCTGCTGCTGTCAAAGAGAAGAGTTAAGGTGCTCGGCACTCTCAGGAAGACGAGGTTCGTTTTCGAATATCCGACCACGGCGTTGTTATCAATCGCTTCAGCGAAGACTGAATTGGTTCCGGTGCGCAGCGTGACCGACGAATTGGTCCAAAAAATCTTGGTGGCCGTGTTGCTGCTGATTGTGGCCGCAGTCCAGCCCTGTCCCGCATTAACAAGGATGTTTGCAATACCGGGAGATTGCGCGGTAATCTTGCCGTCCACAGTGATTGTAGCGCTGGTATGATCAGTTTTGGTCTTGGGATTCAACAAAGTAAGCCCAAGAAGACCCTCCGTGCCGGTGACTGTGAGCGTTCCAACGCTGCTGGTTGCCATGCCAAAAGCATTGCTGATGATGCAATAATAGCCGCCCGCCTCGGCCAGTTGAACGTAGTTCAGAGTGAGAGTGGGAGATGTCTGGCCGACCGCGACAGTGGCCGGGCTTTTATACCATTGATAACTGATCGTCGGTTCGCCAGCGGCAGCAATGGTGAACGTGGCAGTAGTGCCAACAACGTTTGTGCGAGAGGCGGGAAAAATATTCGTCGCGAACCTTGCCGCACCTTCCTGATTCGGCGCGGTGATCGAAAAGCCCAGGAAGTTTGTCATGTTGAAGTCCGGAGGCAGTGCCGTGCCGTTCGTGTCAGGTGGGGTGTAGTTGAATAAAGCGGACTTGCCGAGCAGTCCGGGATAAGCGTTTCCCAGAGCGACGGCAGCCTCATACGTGGGCGCATAGGTGCTGTCAAAAACGCGCACTTGCAATTTCCCCGAGTTAGTGGGCGCGATATCAGGAAGTGGAACCCCCGTGATCCCCCTCCAGACGCCGACCTGCGCGGAAGTTGATGGCCGAAAAGTCAGCGGGGCGGTGGCAACGGCAGTCAATGTTCCTTCGACGGCCAGCGAATTGCCCTGATACAGTTGCGCGACCAAACCAGGGACGCTGTTGCTGTAAACACCACCTGTATTCGTAAATGCGGCGTTCAGGAAGTGGGCGGAGGCACCCCATCGCACCAATCTGTCCGGTGGAGACGACAGCTTAAGCGGGTCGGCCGCTGTCGTAGAATTTTGGAAGTTAACTGCGCCTTGGCCGAAGGACAGAGTAGTTGCTGCGAGACTGATTAAGCCGACAAGAATGGTTCTCATAGTTCACCTCTAGAATTTTACTTGCTATCTGTATGTATGACTTACTGTGGGCTTTTTTATATCGCCCGGTCGCTGGTGTAAAGGAACTTTAGAGGGTCTGCCGATACTGTCAATAAAATATTTTTTCGCATTGGGTGGGCTGATTTCGGCCACAAGCCATTTTTGGAAGAAACCACTGTGTTTTCCAAAAATTGCCGCAAAGAAGTTTGTTTTGGCGGGATCGAATTTGTCCCGGATTTTCCAGCAGAATCGCGCCAGGAGCAGCGCGGTAATCTTCCCGAAGGCAAACTATAAATCCTTTTTCGCAGCAATTGGAGGGTCGCTTGGAATCGAAATATCAGGGCCTCAATGCCTCGCTGGATGCCATTTATTTGTGCTCCGCCGTCTCAATGTATTCAAGCAAGTCCGCCAAATCCTGCGGCTTGAGTCCGGCTTCGAGACCTTCGGGCATGAGCGAATTCCCCTGGCTTTGCATCTTTGCGATGTTCGCGCGCGGGATGACGTCCTCCTTGCTGTAAGCCTGACGCAGCGTGACGCTCGTGGCCGTTTCGTTCGCGACTATGCCGAGCAATGTGTTGTCATCCTTCGTCTCGACAACATAACTGTTGAACTCAGGTCGCACTTCGCGGTTCGGATCGAGGATGTTCACGAGAGTTTTTTCCTTGCCGGCAGTTTTCACCGTCACCAAATCCGGCCCGAGCGCAAAACCTTCGCCGCCGAGCTTGTGGCAGGAAATGCAAAGCTGCTCGTAAATTTTTTTGCCGTGCGCCGCGTCGCCCCTCAAATCCAGCGCTGGCAAGAATGAATCAATCACCTGCTGCCGTCCTGCCGGGGCGGGACTGGATTTTGCCGCGAGAACTTTCACCGCAAGCTGGCGAACATCCTTGTCTTTGTGATTCAGCAACAATTTTATTTGCGTCGAATCCAAAACTGAAACGCGAACAGCGCCCGACTCGATGGCTTGCAGCAAAGCCGTCGCGCGTTCAGGCCGCACGAGCAAAACGGAAACAGCTTCGCTTCGCAAACGCGGCGTCAACTGGTTCCAGCGCGCAATCAATTCCGCGCCAACTTGCGGATCGTTGAAGCGCGTGAGCGCGGAAATCGCGGCGAGTTGAACGGCTTGCGACTCCTTCAGATTCAGCAAGTCGAGCAAAGTTTTTCCCGGAACAAAATTGAAAAGCGCGAGCAATTTGATCGCTTCAATCCGTGTGGCTTCATTTGCATTGTGATCTCCCGCCGCTTGGGATGCAGAATACAAAAGTTCATTCGCATAAAAAACGAAATCCGCAAGCGACCGGTTGGCCCGCTGCAAACCTTCGCCAAGCGCGCGTGCGAGCGCAAATTTCTGGCCTTGGTTTGAGACTCTAGAAATGAAATCAATAACTTCGTCAACTTCGTCTCTTTTGTTTTTTGCGCCGACGAGCATCATGAGTTGCCGTAAAAATTCCTGGCCTTTTACTGAACCAGTAAGTTTCGCGTCGGCAGAAAGTTTCGCGAACATTTCTCCTGCGCCATCTTTGAGCGAGGAAAAAATCGCCGCTTGCATCCACGAGTCTTCGAAATCGCGCCAAGCGATTTGCGGGAGCGCCTGAACTTTTCGACCATCAAAAAATTCACCAAGCGTGAAAGCGAGCTGATAGCGGACTTCAACAGACGGATCGGCGGTCATCTTGCTCAATTTATTGAACAGAGAATCGTTCGGAGAAGAGTTCAACGAATATTTTTCGGAATGTTTCACCGCGTGGACGCGGACCCATTCATCCGGATCTTCCAACGCTTTCATAACGTCTGACTTCGACAACGCACCCAAGCCGTCGAGCGCATAAAGCGCGTGCATCCGGGCAAGCGGTGACTTGGAACTCTTCAAAAGCTTTTCCAGCAGCGGAATCGCGGCTTTGTCCTGCCGCTCGTAAATCAATCGCGCCGCAGTGTCGCGAGTCCACCCGTTGGGACTTTCCAGCGCGGCGACAAGTTTCTTCGTCGTCGCTTTGCTCAAGCGAACCGGCTTGCGCTGCTTGAAATTTTCCGGCACCACGCGGTAGATGCGGCCACGGTCGTTGCCGCTGTTGAGATCGAGAAGTTTTTTCATCGGGTCGGGCAGCGACCATGGGTGCTCGATGACTTCGCGATACATGTCCACGATGTAAAGCGCGCCATCGGGCGCATTGAACAAATCCACCGGACGAAACCAGTTGTCGGTCGAGGCGAGGAATTCCACTTTCTGCTCGTCCGGCGGACGCGCGGCGGAAAGTTCAAGACCGTTCTTATGAATTTTTTTCCGGTGAACAAGATTGCTGCCGCAATCAGCTACAAAAGCATCGCCTGCATTTTCCGGCATTGCATCACCGCGATAGATCGTCAGGCCGGTCGCGCCGGTGAAATATCCCGACGAGCGTCCGCCGCCTTCGATGAGTCCTGGCACGACGCCGCTCACACGCCATTTCGTTCGGATGACCCGCCACGCTTCCTCAGGACTGATGCGATAAACTTCCGCAGCCGGGCCGTCCACGGCAATGCTCACGCGCGGCGGCGGCATGTTGTAATATGGATTTCGCTCCGCGTAACGCGAGTCATACATGAAGGTCTGTATGTGGTCCGAGTTGCTGCAAACGAATTTGCGCCCGTGATTGTCGAAGCTCATGCCGTATTGGCCACCGCCGGCTTCAGCCCCGATTTCAAACGAGCGCGGATCAAACCAGAAATCCCGCCCGCGAAGGTCGAACGGCTTCTCGTCCGGCTTGTCCGCGTGAACAACGAGCCCGCCGTTGCCCGCGGTCTGGCCGTGGATCTTGTTGTCGAGTCCCCAGTTAAAGCTGTTGAAGAGCGCCTGAACATTGAGCCGGTCTTTGCCCGTGCCGAAGCCTGTGAAAATTTTCTTCCGCATGTCGGCCTTGCCGTCACCGTTTGTGTCTTTGAACCAGAGAAGGTCAGGCGTGGCGCCGACAAAAATTCCGCCGGCGTAACAAAACACCGCCGTGGGCCACGGCAGATCGTCCGCGTAAATAGTGGCCTTGTCGAAGACGCCGTCGTGATTCTTGTCTTCGAGCATCCGGATGCGGCCGAGGTGCGGATTGACTTCGCGCATCTCGGAGTAATCAATCATCTCGACGACAAACATGCGGCCATCTTCGTCGAAGGAAATCGCGATGGGGCTGCAAACGAGAGGCTCGTGCGCGACGAGTTCGAGTTTGAATCCAGGTTTGATTCGGAACGTTTTCAATGCGTCCTCTGGCTCGGTCGGCGCTAGACGCGGCAGGTCTTTGGCTTCGAGTGTCGGCTCGGCGGCTCGGCAAATGGAATCGAAACAAAGCAGCGAGCAGAAAAGCGCGGACAATAATTTCATAAGTGAGCAGTCAGTGTCGGCTGGCGAATCCAGTTTGTTCAAGAAATTTTTAGCCACAGAGACACAGAGAACACATCTGTCCAAAAACTCCTTCGTCTTTTCTCAGTGCGCTCTGTGCCTCTGCGGCAAAATTCCAATTTGAATTTCGTTCTTTCATTCTTCAGACTCGCGGCGCAAATGAAACATCCTCTTTCGCGCCGGGAATTTATTGCCACAACTACGCTCGCCGGACTCGGCGCGCTGGCTTCGAATTGCGAATGCTCCGAACCGCGCGCCGAAAAACCCGAGCTGATCATAGACATCCATCAGCACACGAATTACACGAACCGCACAAACGCCGAGTTGCTCGCGCACCAGAAGGCCATGGGCGTGACGCAAACGATTTTGCTGCCCGCCGGCTCGCTTTACGGGCTGGAGGCGAATTGCACCGGCAACCAGGACTGCTACGAATTCGCCGGACAGCATCCGAAAGAATACTTTTTCGGCGCGAATGAAGTTCCCGACCTGCCGGGCGCGCGGCGGGAACTTGAAAAATATCTGAAGCTCGGCGGAATCATCATCGCAGAGCAGAAGTTTCGCGTGGATTGCGATTCACCGGCGATTGAACTGGTGGCGGAGGTTGCGCAAGAATTCCGCGTGCCGGTGCTGATGCACTTCCAGCACGAGACCTACAACCTGCGCATGGAGCGGATGCACAAGACGCTGGAAAAATTCCCGAAGGTGAATTTTATCGGCCACGCGCAGACGTGGTGGGGAAACATTGACGCAAAGCATGACCAAAAGGCGATGTATCCGCTCGGCAAGGTCACGCCCGGCGGACTCACGGACAAGCTGCTCACGGATTACCCGAACATGTTCGGCGACCTGTCGGCGGGGTCAGGTTTGAACGCGCTGAATCGAGACGAGGAATTCACGCGCGGATTTTTGGAGCGGCATCAGGACAAGCTTCTCTACGGCAGCGATTGCAACGACAACATCGGACGCGGCCCGGGCTGTCAGGGCTGGCGGACGATTGAAACATTGAAACGTTTGTCGCCGGGCAAAAAGATCGAGCGCAAGCTGCTTTACGAAAACGCGAGGAAGATGTTTCGGATTTAAACGCCTTGGCAACGGCAACGGTCTGCGGGAATTAGAACACTTTAAATCTCGTTCCAAGTGACGACGACGTAGCCGGCCTTGCGGAAGTTTTTGAGCGATTCGTCGTAATGCATATTGAACCCGCCACCCAACGTCAAAGATTTCCCCATGACAGCGCCCTGAAAATTAATGGCATTGCCGCCGCCACCCATCGTAATATCCGCATCAGGCGCGTAAACCAAGCCTGTGAAGTCTACCAGGCCGTTGAACTTCATGGAGGTATTCCTCGGCATCCCAAAGTATAAAAAATTTTTCCCCGTCCCTGGATTTACAAGTCCTTGGCCAGAGATGGAGGCATCGGGGGCGTAGCAATAGACCTGGAGTGTGACGTTCGTAGCCAGCACGATTGCTTTGCTTGCATCAATGCTGAACCTGTCGCGCACAATGAGTGTCGAATCTGCAGTCACGAAAGCTCCGCCGGTGAGTTGGCTGACATCATAAGTGCCGCCACTGAGAACATATTGGTAGCCCACGCCACCGACTGTTCCCGACAAGGGGGTTAAGCCGCCCGCTGGAGCGTCATCAATGGCTGGAAAGCTTACATTTGCATCATAGGTGACCCATCCGGACTCTATTCCATTATTTCCCGCATTATGCCAGGAAGTGCTGCCTATTCCACCGTTCGGGCCAACCGCAACGGTTCCGCCGACGCCGATGGCCACTTTGCCATAAATGTCGGCATTGCCAACGTTGAAGGCGTTCTTAATGCCGGCATTCAGCGAAACATTGCCGCCATCTTTGCGTTTTGTGACATCGTATTTGCCACCGGTGCTGTAAGCGTTGGTGGTCGAATCAAAGCTGTCCACCAGAACGTTGTTGCCATTCAGATCAACCTTGTCCTTCACGGCAATGGACGTGGGAAAGAGCGGGCGTTCCTTGGTCGTCACCTTGACGGTTCGAGTAATCCACGTATCGGACTTAAGCGGCACTTTGACGGAGCCTTGCGAAATAATCACAGGGGGGGTGTTGGAAATCGTAACGTAAAATTTGCCATCATCTCCGATCTTGTCGCGGTTTTTGAAATGATAACTTTTATCCGCGGAAATCTTCCAGCCGTTCACTCCCCGGTTATCGGGAAAATCATGAAGGTGCGCCAAAGCTTCTTCAATGCCGGCTTCCAGGACAGGGATGGCCTTGTTCCAAGCCTGCGAGCGTTTCATGTAATAGTTGTGGTCCCGCGCCCACAGCATGGTAAGTCCTAGCGTGATTCCCAACACCGCGCACACGACCATTGTCGTCACGAGTATGGTTCCTTGTTCCTTGCGAGTTCGGATTTTCATGATTTTTGTTTGCGGATGACCACTTTGGACGATTGAACGTCCACCGTGTTGTTGGTGTGTCCGAGCACTGCGCGCGCGCAAATCCATGTCAGTTGCACCACTTTGCAATTCGTCGCCGTCGCAGCGGTCAACAAATTCTCGTTGCGATCATAAATGTTGTTCGTCCAGTAAGTGCAAATGAACAACATCTCGTCATTGTCACTGCCGCTGGTGCGCGTCAAAGTCTGCTGAGCCGGGTCGTAAGAATAGCTCACGCTCTTGCCGTCCACCAGGAACGTCAGTTTGTTGACGGAATAGGAGGAGAGCAAATCGGCTTGGCGAATTTCCTTTGTCATGCGGTTAAGGGCGAGCTGGCTCTCGCTGTTGAGATTCATGTAGTTCTCCAGGCTGGCGAATGATTTCAAATAAAAGACGTAGGTGACTGACAGCGTCGCCACCAACAGGACGCCGAGTCCGCTGGCCACCATCAGCTCCGCCAATGCGATGCCGACGTTGCGTCTTTTACGGGATGTAATTTTGCATTCCATACTGGCTGAAGAACGTTGTCATCTCTGCTTTGTGCTGGAGGTTTCTCGACTGCCACGTAAGCCGAATCGTGACCTGTTTCACGTTCGCGCGATACGATTCACCATTGTTGATGAACGCGCTCCCAGGGATGACGGAAACTCGTGCCCTGTAGGTCAAACCCGCCGAGCCTGCATTGGCGACGTTCGAGGAAATCGGATTGAACGTGGGATAATAATTCGTGTTGTTAAGCCGGTCAAGCTGGTCCCATGTTTTCAGCCGTAACAGATCCATCTGCTCACTCATGATTTGCGTGGCGCGCACCGTCTCGCGCGCCGACTGGACCGTGGAAATGCTCATAGAAAGCCCGCCAAAAAAAGATGCGAACATGATTGCAAAAACGGCGACGGCAACGATCGTCTCCGCCATGGAAAACCCGGACGCAGCGCGGAAGCGCTTCGGGTTGTTTTGCTCTATTCTCATAACTCGTTTAGTGCAACAGCCCTCTGAAAAGGGCTGGAACGGCCTCTTTTCAAGCAAATCGGATACCGATTCCAAAGGCGACGACGCCACTCTCATGGTCAACATTCAGCCACGACCGGCTTTTTTCACCCTTTGCCCGCGAATCCTACGCTAATTTAAAACCTTTTGCAACAGTTTGAACGCAATTCCCCGCTCTTGTTCCGGAAAGTCGTGTCCGCAATCCGGGTGCTCCACTCGCAAATTATTTTCGGCTCCGTAAAGCCGATAGATTTGGGACGCTGCGCCCACGATTTCATCCACGCTGCGCCATTTGAAATTCGCGTCACTGAGCGGGGCGTTGATGAAACAAGCTCGCGGCGCGAGCGCGGCAATCATTTCATGGAAGTCGAACGGAATTTCCGTCAGACGATTTCTGTAGTCGGCAAGCTTCGGCATGTAGCGCTCACTCGTCCAGCCGGCGATGTTCCCGTTCATGTAACCCACATACGAATCGAAGCCACAACTCGACACGACCACCTTGATGCGCTCGTCGAAGACCGCCGTGTAAATCGCGTTGTGCCCGCCGAGCGAATGGCCGAGCGCGCCGAACTTCCCACGCCGCACGAACGGCAGCGACTCCAGCAAATCCAGACCGCGCATGTTGTCCCAAATCGCCTTCATCGTCCCGCTGCGATAGCCGAGCGCCTTGAGGTCGGGCTGATAATTCGCCATCAGCGGATACGCCGGCGCGAGCACCACGAACCCGCGCTCCGCCAAATCGTTCGCATAAGCGCGATAGCTCAGTCGCAGTTGTTCGAGCAGAACGCGATGGCCAAATTCCATGTCAGTGGGATGCAACGCGAGCACGGCAGGGAGTTTCTTTTTGGAGGTCAATGCCACTTTCGGAATCAGCAAATACGCTGGAACACGCGAATACTTTGTGGGTGGCACGGGCGTCTCGCCCGTTAAATTCGGCGTCCCGCCGAATTTCGTTGAGAGAGTCAGATTGCTGGCGGAAGTTCGACCATCAGAAAACGCGCGCCTTTCGACGGTTTCCGGCGGGACGCCGGAAACAACAGGCGAGACGCCTGTTCCACCCATGACGGGTTCGGAAGCATAAGTCACAAACCGCCGCACATAATTTCCGCAGTCCGTTTCCGATTCAATTTCCAAATCGAGCGGGCAACGCTTCTCCCTGCCAGGCAACTCTCCCATCACGCTTTGCATCCCGCGCAAAATTTCCTCGCGCCGCTTTTGCCAGTCCGCTTTTGACTTCACCGGCAAAACTTTCCCGTCGCGATTGTGATAAACGAGCAGGTTCGTTCGCGGCAATCGGCTTGCAGTTTGAAGAACCGGTTCAGCGAAAAGAAAATTCAAAGGTGCGAGAGCCGGAAGAAGCCAAAGAAATCTTTTCGATGCGAATCGCATAACTGTGGATGAAACTATTCTCTACGGAGATCAACGTCGAGAGCAGTATCAAACCATGCTCTCGAATGTTAGCACGCCATGATGTTCGTTTCACCGCCTGCGCATGTTTTAATCTTTCTCTGTTATCGCCTCACTTCCTCTTTGACACTTCCGCGCTCGGTTGGCACTTTCGCTCGACTTAAAAATTATGGCTGAACTTGTTGGAAATCTTTTGGTCGCACAATCGGGCGGGCCGACCGCCGTCATCAACGCCAGCGTTGCGGGCGTCATTCAGGAAGCTGGGCGGCACGATTGCATCGGTGAAATTTACGGCGGGCTGAACGGCATCCTTGGCATTCTCAACGAGGAGTTGATTGACATCGGCGAGGAGAAGGCCAGGACCATCGAGGGACTCAAATGCACTCCCGGTGCCGCGCTCGGCACGTGCCGCTACAAAATTGATTTCAAGAAAAAGCCCGAGCAGGCCGCGCGCGACATGGACCGGCTCTTCCAGGTTTTTGAGGCGCACAACATCCGCTACTTTCTTTACGCTGGCGGAAACGATTCGCAGGACACCGCGCATAAAATCCACGAGCAGGCGAAGTCGCGCGGCTACGACCTCCGCGTCAACGGCGTGCCAAAGACGATTGATAACGACCTGCCGCACACCGACCATTGTCCCGGATACGGCTCGGTCATCAAATACAACGGCGCGACCGTCATGGAAATCGCCGCCGACGTCGGCAGCATGGCCACGGACGACGGCGTCTGCTGCCTGATCGAAGTAATGGGCCGCAGCGCGGGCTGGATCGCCGCCGGAACCGTGCTCGCGAAACGCTCCGAAACCGAAGCGCCGCACATCATTCTCGTGCCGGAAATCCTTTTCAACGAGGAAGCCTTTTTGAACAAAGTGCGGCAGACAATTGACTGGTTGAAATGCTGCGTGGTCGTCGTCGGCGAAGGCTTGAAAAATTCCGCAGGCGAGGAAATCGCCGCCGACAAATCACGGCTCGACGCTTTCGGCCATCCCGTTTTGGCCGGTGCTGCCGAACATCTTGGCGAAATCGTCCAGGCGAAACTGAAAGTGAAAACCCGCACCGTGAAACTCGGTTACGCCCAACGCGCTGCCGCGCACTTCGCAAGTCAGACCGACGCCACTGAAGCCGCCGCCTGCGGTGAAGCCGCCCTGCGCGCCGCCGTCGCAGGGCAGATTGGTTTCATGGTCAAACTCGTGCGCGAACAGAACAATCCCTACAAATGGACAACCGGCCTCGTGCCGCTGGGCGACATCGCCAACGTCGAACATCTCATCCCGCGCGGTTGGTTCACCGAAGATGGTTTTCTGCCAAATGATAAATTTCGCGAATACGCCGCGCCGCTCGTCGAGGGCGAGGTGAAAGTGCCGATTGAAGGCGGCCTGCCGAAATTTTCCTTGCTGGAAAAAGTTCGCGTGGAAAAGAAATTGCCGGCGCGCCAATAAGGGACACGCGGCATAGGACTGCCGCACTCCAAGACGCTTCGCGAATTCACAAACCAGACTTGCGAGCAATTCACTGGTCAGGCTTACTTGCGCTGTTTAACAGAATGAATTCGGATTTATTAGCCAAAGCGAAGTCACTCGGGTTTTCGGACCGCCAGATTGCGAATCTCACGGGCAAAACCGAGGATGAAGTTCGCGCGCTGCGGAAAAAATTGAATCTCGTTCCAAGCTACCGCCTCGTGGACACCTGCGCCGCTGAGTTCGAAGCTTACACGCCGTATTATTATTCCACCTACGACCGTGGCGATGATGAAGTGAAGGGCAACACGGCGAAGAAGGTGATGATCCTCGGCGGCGGGCCGAACCGGATCGGGCAGGGGATTGAATTTGATTACTGCTGCGTCCACGCTGCGTTTGCGCTCAAGGAGGACGGTTTCGAGACCATCATGGTCAACTCGAACCCGGAAACCGTTTCCACCGATTACGACACGAGCGACAAGCTTTTCTTCGAGCCGCTGACTCTCGAAGACGTGCTGCACATTTACGAGCGGGAAAAATGCTGGGGCGCCATCGCGCAGTTCGGCGGACAAACGCCTCTCAATCTCGCGCTTGGCCTCCAAAAGAACGGCGTCAACATCATCGGCACCTCGCCGCAGAGCATCGAGATCGCCGAAGACCGGAAACTTTTTGCGGCCATGCTGGACAAGCTGAAAATTCCGCAGCCGCCAAATGGAATTGCCACGAACGAAACCGAGGCGCTCGCCGTGGCGCACAAGTTGGATTATCCCGTTCTTGTTCGCCCATCATTTGTTCTCGGTGGTCGGGCGATGCAAATCGTTTACTCTGACGCGGATTTGCAGCACTACATGCGGTTCGCAGTCGAAGCCTCGCCCGAACGCCCCGTGCTTGTGGATAAATTTCTTGAAGACGCGACGGAAGTGGACGTGGATTGCATCGCGGACGTTGGCCAGTTTAAAAATCCCGGCGACGGCACGATTGTCATCGGCGGAATGTTGGAGCACATCGAGTTTGCCGGCGTCCATTCCGGCGACGCAGCGATGGTTTTGCCGCCGCACACGCTGTCGCAAAGCGTCATCGCCACGATCCGCGAATACACGCACGCGATGGCGCGCGAATTGAAAGTCATCGGCCTGATGAACGTGCAATACGCCGTGAAGGGCGAAAACGTTTTCGTGCTGGAAGTCAATCCGCGCGCATCGCGCACCGTGCCGTTCGTCAGCAAGGCGATTGGTTTTCCGCTGGCGAAACTTGCCGCGCGTGTGATGGCCGGAAAAACTTTGAAGGAACTCGGCTTCACCAAGGAAATCTGGCCGAAGTATTGGGCTGTGAAGGAATCCGTCTTTCCGTTCAACCGTTTTCACGGGCAGGACATTTTGCTCTCGCCGGAGATGCGTTCGACCGGCGAAGTGATGGGACTCGACGCCGACCTCGGTGTGGCCTACGCGAAATCGCAGATCGCCGCGATCTCGCCGCTGCCGTTGGGCGGAAAAGTTTTCATCAGCGTCAGCGATTCGCACAAACACGAAGTCGCGGAACTCGGAAAACAATTTGCCGATCTGGGTTTTGAGCTGGTTGCCACGAGCGGCACGGCGAACGTGTTGGAAAACGCCGGGTTGAAAGTCCAGCGGACGTTAAAACTTCTCGAAGGCCGCCCGAACGTCGTTGACCTGATCAAGAACAAGGAAATCCAACTCGTCATCAATACACCCGCCGGCCAGAACCCCCGCGAGGACGAGATCAAAATCCGCACGACGGCGACCTACACCAACACGCCCATCATGACGACTATGAGTGGCGCGAAGGCCGCCGCGCTCGGCATCGCCGCGCTCAAGAAAAGCGGTTACGCGGTGCGGACGTTGCAGGAATATCACTGATTCGTAGTGTTGCCGGAGCGACTCGCGTAGCTCGTCACTCAAAAGGTGAACCTCAAAACATTTTCATTTTTTCATTTGAATATTTTTCGCGGAGGTGGGCTAATCACAGGACGCTCATGTTCAGAGGGCGTCAACCATTGTTGATCGAGAGCACGCCGGACATTCTTTTAGTAGAGGACGATGCGGGCGACGCGGAACTCACGCTCTCCATTCTCACCGAACGCGGCTTCGGCGAACGCGTCGCGCACGTCGCAGACGGCTCCGAAGCATTCGACTACATCGCCAGCACGCGCGGCGCTCCGGCGGCGATCAAGTTGATCCTGCTCGACTTGAACCTGCAAAAGATGGGCGGCCTCCACGTCTTGCGGCAGTTGAAATCCGACGAGCGAACAAAAAAAATTCCCGTCGTCGTGCTGACCTCGTCACGCATGGCCATCGAACTCGTCGAGAGCCACAAACTCGGAGTCAACAGCTACGTCATCAAACCGGTTGACGGCGACAAGTTCGCCGAACTCATCTCGGAGATCGGCCACTACTGGCTGCTTGTGAATGAATTGCCACCGGAGTGACTGACCCTCGCAAGTTTTGATTGAGGCAATCTGGGTTTTGTATTGAATGGGAATTGTCGTGAGCGCGAACCAGATCCAACTCCTGCCGGTCCTCAAACAATACTTCGGCTTCGCGTCGTTCCGCCCGCTTCAGGAGGAAATCATCCGCGACTCGCTCGCCGGCAAAGACGTTTTCGCGCTGCTGCCGACGGGTGGCGGAAAATCACTTTGCTTTCAATTGCCGGCGATTACGCGTGAAGGTTTGACGCTGGTCGTTTCGCCGTTGATAGCCTTGATGAAAGATCAGGTGGACGGGCTGCAAGCCAGTGGAATTCCCGCGACGTTTCTAAATTCATCGCTCGACGCTAATGAATCGCGGAAAAGATTGCGCGGTTTGCACAACGGCGAGTTTCGCCTGCTCTACGTCGCGCCCGAGCGATTGATGCTGTCGGGATTTCTCGACGACCTGCAACGGTGGAACGTGAAGCTCATCGCCGTTGACGAGGCGCATTGCATCAGCGAGTGGGGGCATGACTTTCGTCCCGAATACCGCCAACTCGCCGACCTTCGGAAACTTTTTCCGGGCGTCCCGTTCATGGCGCTTACCGCCACGGCCACGGAGCGCGTGCGCGAAGACATCGTCACACATCTGAAGTTGCGCGCGCCAAGCTGCTTCGTGGCCAGTTTCAACCGCCCGAACCTTACCTATCGCGTCATCCCGAAAAACAAGCCTTACGATCAACTGCTGGAATTTCTCCGCGCGCGACCGAAGGAAAGCGGCATCGTTTATTGCCAGTCGCGCAAAACTTCCGAAAACGTGGCCGCGAATTTGACCGAGGACGGCGTGAAGGCAAAACCTTACCACGCCGGTCTCACGCCGAAGGAGCGCAGCGAGCATCAGGAACTTTTTCTCCGCGACGACGTGCGCGTTATCTGCGCGACGATCGCGTTCGGCATGGGGATCAACAAACCGAACGTGCGCTTCGTCGTCCACCACGATTTGCCGAAGAACATCGAGGGCTACTATCAGGAGACCGGGCGCGCGGGCCGCGACGGTTTGCCGGGCGAATGCCTGCTGTTGTTCAGCGCGGGCGACGTGGTGAAGCAAACGAACTTCATTGATGAAAAGCCCGATCCGAAGGAGCAGCAGATCGCCCGCGCTCAATTGCAGCAGATGGTGCATTACGCCGAGTGCGCGGGTTGTCGCCGAAAAGAATTGCTGGCGTATTTCGGGGAGGAATTTGGTAGGGACGCGCTGCCGCGCGTCCGGGCGGACGACCCGCAGGTCGTCCCTACCGACACAAATTGCGGCGCGTGTGACAACTGCCTGTCGCCGCGCGAAACTTTCGACGGCACCATCGCGGCGCAAAAATTTCTGTCGTGCGTCTATCGCATCCGCGAGAAGCAACGCTTTGGAGTGGGACTGAATCACGTCGTCGAAGTTTTGACCGGCGCGGACACGGAAAAAATCCGCAAGTGGAGCCACGGGCAACTTTCCACCTACGGCATCGGCAAGGAACACAGCCGCCCGGAATGGGCTGCCATCGGGCGCGAACTGATCCGGCTCGGCCACGTCCGGCAAACGGCGGAGAAGTTCAGCGTGCTTGAATTGACCGGCGACGGCCTTGCCGCGTTGAAGCAGCGCACAAAAATCACGCTCACGAAACCCGTCACTGCGCCGGAAGCCAAAGTCCATCGCGTCGGCGAAATCGCGTGCGATGAAGCCTTATTCGAGCGGCTGCGCGAACTTCGCAAGCGGCTGGCGGACGAGCGCGCAGTCCCGGCCTACATCGTTTTCTCGGACGTGGCGCTCCGGCAGATGGCGCGCGATTACCCGCAGAACGAGCGCGAGTTTTCCCGCATCAGCGGCGTCGGCGAAAAGAAATTGCACGAGTTTGGAAAAGTTTTTCTCGCGGAGATCGCCTCGCATTTGCAGACGAACCTGCGGCAGATTTTTGCGGATGGTTCTTTCGCCGCGCCCGCGCCACCACGCCGAAGCATTGGTGATTCGGCTCGGGAGACATTGCGGCGATTTCGCTCCGGCCAGACCGTCGAGCAAATCGCGAGCGACCGTGATGTCACGACTGGCACGATTCTCGGACATCTGGCGGAAGGAATTGAGCGCGGCGAGCCGATTGAGTTGGGCCGTTTTCTCACCGACGAGGAACAGAAGAAAATCGCGGCGGCGTTCGACCGGAACGGTTTTGGGAGCCTTACCGCCGTGTTTGAATCGCTCGGCGGCGCGATTGATTACGGCAAGCTGCGGGTCTTCCGCGCGGCCATGAACGCAAAACGCCCCCGCGATGTTTCCAGCGCGAGGGCGTCTTGATTCAAGACTGCGAAATCAGCGCGTCTTAGCCGCGGGCACTTTCTTCCGGAATCCGCATCGAGTAGAACGAGCGATAGACGAAGACGAGCGCGACAAGGAAGAAGAACGCGCCGATGCCAGTCTTCAAATTCTGATTCGTCATCGTCACGGCGATCTCCACGGCGAGCAAACCGAACAGTGTCGTGAATTTGATCACCGGGTTCAATGCGACGGATGAAGTGTCTTTGAACGGATCGCCCACGGTGTCGCCAACAACTGTTGCGGCGTGCAGATCAGTTCCTTTCTGGCGAAGATCAACTTCGACGATCTTCTTGGCGTTATCCCAAGCACCGCCGGCGTTGGCCATAAAGATGGCCTGGAACAAACCGAAGAACGCGATGCCGATGAGGTAGCCGATGAAGAAATAGGGATTGAAGAACGGCAGCGCGAGCGCAAAGCAGAACACGACGATGAAAATATTCCACATGCCTTTCTGCGCATAGACCGTGCAGATGCGGACGACTTCCTTGCTGTCCTTTTCCGACGCGGTGGTGGCGCTCAAGTTCATGTTTTCCTTGATGTAAACCACCGCGCGATACGCGCCGGTGACGACGGCCTGCGTGCTCGCGCCGGTGAACCAGTAAATCACCGAGCCGCCCATGATGAGGCCGAGGATGATTTCGGGCTGAACGATTGACAGCTTCGGAATCACGCCGCCGAAAAGATTTTCGAGCAGGATGATGATGCCGAACACCATCGTCGTCGCGCCGACGACCGCAGTGCCGATGAGCACGGGTTTGGCGGTGGCTTTGAAAGTGTTTCCAGCACCGTCGCCCTTTTCGAGCTGGTGCTTGGCGTTCTCGAAGTCGGCGTCGAAGCCGAAGTCGCGTTTGATTTCTTCTTTGATGCCCTTGCGGCCTTCGATCTGGCTCAGTTCGTAAACCGATTGCGCGTTGTCCGTGACCGGGCCGTAGCTGTCCACGGCGATTGTCACCGGCCCCATGCCGAGGAAGCCAAATGCCACGAGGCCGAACGCAAAGATGGGCGCGGCGAAAAGAAACTTTTCCGGCATCAGGGAAAGCAACGCGGCATTCTGCGAGAAGTAATACGACGTGGCCATGAGCACCATGATGCACAAGCCCATCCAGAACGCCGAGAAGTTGCCCGCCACGAAGCCGGACAAGATGTTGAGCGATGCGCCACCGTGCTTGGAACAGTTGGTGACTTCGCGGACGTGGCGTGAGTTGGTGCTCACGAAAATCTTGGTGAACTCAGGGATCAGCGCGCCCGCCACGGTGCCGCAACTGATGATGATGGACAGCACCCACCAAAGCGCCGGTTGTGCCGCGCCGTTGGCGTCCGAGAAGTCGCCGAGCAGCAGTTTGCTGGCGATGAAGGTGATGGCGATGGAAACCGCCGAGGTGATCCAAACCAGATGCGTCAACGGAGCTTCAAAATCGAAATCCTTTTTGCCGCCGAACATCGCCTTGCTGATGACTTCATTCACGAAGTAGGAGGCGAGCGAAGTCACGATCATCAGCGAACGCATGACGAACAACCAGATGATGAGCGTCGCGACGATGGCGGGGGTTGCTGCCAACGCCAGCGCAAGAAACGCGATCAAGGCGACGCCCGTCACGCCGTAGGTTTCAAATCCATCCGCCGTCGGCCCGACGGAATCGCCCGCGTTGTCGCCCGTGCAATCCGCAATCACGCCGGGATTCTTCGGGTCGTCTTCGGGCAGTTTGAAAACGATCTTCATCAGGTCGCTCCCGATGTCCGCAATCTTGGTGAAGATGCCGCCGCAGATGCGGAGCACGGACGCGCCGAGCGATTCACCAATGGCAAAACCGATGAAGCACGGGCCGACGAGGTCGGGCGGCAGGAAAATGAGGATGCAGATCATGAAGAACAGTTCCACCGCGACGAGCAGCAGTCCGACGCTCATGCCGGAGCGCAACGGGATGCCGAGCGTGGCGAGCGGATTGCCTTTGAGCGCGGAGAACGCGGCGCGGGAATTGGCGACGGTGTTGATGCGGATGCCGAACCATGCCACGCCGTAGGAACCAAGCATGCCGAGAATGGAGGCGAGAAGGATGACCACCACGTGCGCAGCGGTGTTGTGCTGGAGAAATCCGAAATAATAGATCATGCACGCGGCGATGAGCAGCCAGAGGATGGCGAGGAATTTTCCCTGGGTGAACAGGTAGGTTTTGCATGTTTCCCAGATCGTGTGCGAGACGTTCGCCATGCTTTGGTGGACGGGCAGATTTTTGGTCTGCACATATTGGACGAGCCCGAAGATCGCGCCGATGGCGCAGATGCCGATGCCCAGCAGCATCAACGTGTGGCCGCTGATGCCGCCCATGCCGTCGAACTTCACGGTGGAGAGGTCGGGGATTTTGATGTCCGCTTCGCTGGCGAACACGCCGGTTGTCGCGCCGAAAAAGGCGAGGATTAACAGGGACAGGAACCACAATTTAGTATTACGCATAAATTTTAGAGGCGGAGACTAATGCCAAGACCTTGCAAAATTGCAAACTTATTTTTATGTAGCGTGTTGACTCAGGATAAATGTTACCGAGGCGGGGGCGGGGAGCTGGACGAGGGGTTCTTGGAAGTCGTGCGATCCGCGATCCATTTCAAATCGGGATTTCCGGTCGCGCTGTTTGCGTGGCCGATGTAAGTGCCGGTCATCAGCTTCGGCAACGTGCGCCCGTCCCGCCACCTATGAACTTCCATGTGCCCATCGGCAAAAGTGATGACGCCGCGCTGCCGGTGCAGGCCGGAGGGGTAATGGATCCAACGGTTAAGAGTCACATTCACCCCAAAGGCGGGCGTGCAGATGTTGGCCGGGTTCACGTCCGAAAACACAAAGCGATTGGCTGGCGAGTCGGCTTCGAGTTGCGCGGATTTTTTGTAAAGCCTGTAGTTAGCGTTTATCTCCAGCGGGTTGATGATGCTCGCCGATCCGATGTAGGAATTCATCGCGTAACTGCGGATTTCGGGAACACGAGTCGATAGGGACGTCCACAATGGCCAGGTGGTGCGGTCGGCAGCGCATTTGTAGATTTGCACCGTCGGAATCAGCGGGGCGAACAACGCGAAATTGGCGCCGACGAGATACTGTCGGTTCGTCAACAACTCAGGCCCTCCATGATTGCCGCCATGAACCCACAAGTGAGGCTGTGTCGAGATGGTCGCAAGGTCGCCGCCGTTGAGCACCAGATTGCCATTGTTGTCGCCGGAATAAATCATCCAGGCCGTGATCAATTGCTTTTCGTTGCTGATGCACTGGGTGCGGTGGCCCTGGGCTTTGACGCCCGAAAGCGCCGGCAGAAGCAATGCCGCAAGAATTGCGATGATGGCAATTACCACGAGCAACTCGATTAGAGTGAAGCCACATCGGCGTTGCCCGTTGTTGCGCATAAAGTGAAGCTGGAAAACTTTAGCAGCCCTAGTGCCTGGAAGGAAATGCTAGATAATACAAATCTGCTGGCGCGGTTTCCGAGCCGCGCGCGCGAAAATTTCACGCGACTCGCGTGATTTTCAAACAGGCCCCCGCCGCATCCGAAGCCTTTTCCCTTGCGCGACTGAAACCTTTTACCATCTTTGAGCCATGGCCGAACACGCGCTCGCTGAAATTCTATCCAAGCCTGATGTTGCCCTTGAACTCACGCTGCGGCCTTCGCTCTTCTCGGAATTCACCGGGCAGGCAAAAGTCAAAGAACGTCTGGAAATCACCGTCGCCGCGGCAAAAAAACGCGGCGAGGCCATTGATCACCTGCTTCTCAGCGGCCCGCCTGGCCTCGGCAAAACAACTCTCGCCCACATCCTCGCCAAGGCGATGGACGCGAACATCAAATGCACAAGCGGCCCGACGATTGAAAAAGCCGGCGACCTCGCCGGTCTGCTCACGAACCTTGATGAAGGCGACGTGTTGTTCATTGACGAAATCCATCGCCTGCAAAAAACCATCGAGGAATATCTTTACCCCGCAATGGAGGATTTCAAACTCGACATCATCATTGACCAGGGCCCGAATGCGCGCAGCGTCCGCCTGAACCTTCCGCGCTTCACGCTCATCGGCGCGACGACACGCAGCGGCCTGCTCACGTCGCCGCTGCTCACGCGGTTTCCCATCCGCGAGCGGCTGGATTACTACGACGCCGGGCAACTGGAAATAATCATTCTGCGCTCCGCGCGAATTTTGAGCGTCGAGATTGACGCGACCGGCGCGAGAGAAATCGCACGCCGCAGCCGCGGGACGCCGCGCATCGCGAACAATCTGCTCCGCCGCGTCCGCGACTACGCACAGGTGAAACACGACGGCAACATCACCGCCGACATCGCAAAGAAGTCGCTGGCGATGCTGGAGATTGACGAGAATGGTCTGGACGAAATGGATAAACGGATTTTGGAAACGGTGATCTCAAAATTCGGCGGCGGGCCGGTGGGGATCAGTTCGCTCGCCGTCGCGGTTGGCGAAGAGCCGGACACCATTGAAGAAGTCTATGAACCGTATCTCATCATGGAAGGTTTTCTGAAGCGCACCGCGCAAGGCCGCGTGGTGACGGAGTTGAGCTACAAAAAACTTGGATTAAAGACCGCAAGCGGCCAGCAATCCGGCCTGTTCTGATTACCATTTCCATGAACTGTCCGAACCACCGTGAGGTTTTGGACTGCGCCAGCCCTCTGGCGCTTTGGGAACGGTGATTGCACGACTGAAAGCGCCAGAGGGCTGGCGCAGTCCAAGACGCTGCCGCGCCGAGAACGGTCTATGGGTAAAAGGCGTGACGATTTGGTGAGCGTTTACTTTCCGCGCGAGACCGCGGCCAGTTCCACCACCAAGCCTTCGCGGGCGGCTTCAATCGAAATCTTGCTCTTGAGTCCCGCCGCGACGTCGCGCGCCGTCTGCACCATTTCCGAAATCCGTTCGTCGTCGTGGTCCGGGTCGTGGTGGAAAATAAAAAGCTTTTTGACTTCCGCCTTGATCGCCAGTTCCGTCACATCTTCAAGGCAGCCGTGTCCCCAGCCGATGTGGTGCGCGTATTCCCTGCGGTCATACTGGCAATCCATGATCAACACGTCGGCTTCGCGCAAAAAGCCGGTCAGCTTTTCGTCCTCCTTGCGGGTGAATTCCGTCGTCGAACCCGATCCCGTTTTGTTCGGGTGATGCTGGTAGCGCAGTTCATTGTCCGGCAGATAAACCAGCGAGCCGTCCGGCGTGCTCAGGCGGTAGCCGACGCAGATGCCCGGATGATTCGCGAAAAACGCGCGGCCATTCACGCCGCCAATCTTGAACTCCACGTCCTTCAATTCCTCGACGATGACATTGGCGGGGATCTCGTTCATGCCGATCGGGAAATAGGAGCTTTCCATCTGCCCGCTCAAAATGCTTTTCAAGCTCGCTCGCGCGCCTTCGAAACCGAGGATGTGCAGTTGATTTTGCGGCGTGTAGATCGGCTGAAAGAACGGAAGTCCCTGAATGTGGTCCCAATGCTCGTGGGTCAGCAGCAGCGTCAGGTTCATCGGACGCCCGTTGAATTCCGCGATCAAAGCGCGCCCCAACATGCGCAAACCCGTGCCTGCGTCCAGGATGATGATCTCATTCCCCGCGCGGACTTCCACGCACGACGTGTTGCCGCCGTAATGCACCGTGCCCGGGCCGGGCGTGGCAATCGAGCCGCGCACGCCCCAGAACTTGATGCGCACCGGCGACGCGCTTTCGGATGCGCCGCCTTTCCTGTCTGCGTGAATCTTGTCCGGGAAGGAAAATTGGTTCAGGAGACCGACCAGATATTTCAGGTCAAACGGCTTGGCGAGATATTCGTCCGCGCCGGCTTCTTTGGCGGACTGGCGGTCGGAAGGGAAATCGCGGCCCGATGAGACGATGATTTTGGAATGCGCCAGCGAAATGTCGTCGCGCAACTCGCGGCAGGCGCGGAAACCGTTCCCGCGCGGCATGAGCAGATCCAGCAGCACCACTTCCGGCCTCTGCACTCTGGCCAGCGCCACGCCCGCTTCGCCATCCGGCGCTTCCAGCACCTCCCAGCCGTTCTCCCGCAGCACCTCGCCAATCAAACGGCGAAAGTCCGCCTCATCATCAATGATCAAAACGCGTTTCATTTGTGGCGATTGCGGAGAGTATTACAGGGCAAAGCTGCAAATGAAAAAGGAAAAATTGGAGTTCGGCCGAGAGCCGGGCTGGTCTGCGTTTGGCCACGTCAAAAGCCATCATCGCCGCTCACGGCGGAAAAATCGAAGTCACAAGCCAGCCGAATGTCGGCAGCAAGTTCGCGATGCGGTTGCCGGGTTGAAAAGCTTTTTTCTTGAGCCGCTTTTGCCCTTGCGGATTTGAAGTCCTTTGAGGAAATTCGTCCATAGCCGAGAGTTAGCAGGCAAGATGCGACAAATTGCGTCAAAACTTTTCTCGCTCACCCGGTGTGACCGAGTGTCTCCTATCAGAATTAGCCAACATGGCTTCGGTTAAATAATAATGTTAGACCTCACACCCACATGAAAAAGAAGACACAAGACCTCCGAATTAAAGACGATCCAAACATTTGGGCAAAAATGCCACGCAAGCCAGACGACGCCTTTGATTATCTTTATCAGACGCTGATTGAGGGGAATGAGAAATTGATGACGCTTGCTGATAAGAAAGGTTGCGGTCCTTTCGACGAGCCAGTGCGTAAGAAGGCCAACCCAGCACAGGCGCTTTTGTTGCTGGTTTACCGACTGGATTCGCAGATTCTGAATGGCGGTATCACGCAGTTTTGTTGGAATGCACCGTTTGAGGTCAACGATGTGGCGAAGGCTATCAAGAAGTTGGAGCAGCCCGAGCTTGCGAAGCTTTACAAGAAGATGGATGCCCGTCTCGAAGAAAAATTGGACGAGTGGGAAGACTTATGGATGAAGGGACACGATGAGGGAGGGAAAGTTGGGATTGAGTGTTTTCACAAAACCTATGCGCTTTTGGATTTAGGGTGGTTTGATAAAGCGTATTTGAAAACTCGCCGGGCCAGCTTGGTCAAGGCGCTTCTGGAATTCGTAGTCAAAAACAAGAAGATGTTTGTTAAATGAGGTCTAATATGCAGATAGGCCGCAAACTTTCCGAGGATCAAGATTACAAACCGGAAAAATTTTCCTGAGTTCTTGAGTTCCAAATTTATTCTTCCTTTTCCGCCGTTTCAGAAACTTCTTCGTGGCCCATGTCCAGGCTCGCGTAATAAAGCCCAAGGTTGTGTTGCGCGGTTTTGTCTCCCTGCTGCGCGGCGCGGATGAACCACTTCACCGCCTGGTGCATGTCCTGCGGGACGCCGCGGCCGGCCTGATAACACAAGCCGAGATTGCACTGCGCGGGTGCACAATCCTGTTCCGCCGCGCGGTCATACCATTTCACCGCCTCGACAAAATCCTGCGGCACGACTTGTCCCTGCTCGTAGTAAAAGCCCACGTTGAATTGCGCCTCGGCATGGCCTTGCTCCGCCGCCGCGAGATACCATTTGAACGCCTCGGAGTAATTTTGGGGAACACCCTCGCCCTTTTCGTAGAGCGCGCCAAGATTGAATTGCGACGCCGGATCGCCCTGCTCCGCCGCCTCGCGATACCATTTGGCCGCCTGGGTGTATTCCTGCGGCACGCCCTGCCCGGTCTGATAACAAAAGCCGAGGTAACATTGCGCGCTGGCATCGTTTTGTTCCGCCGCTTTGCGAAACCATTTCACCGCTTCCACGTAATCCTGCTGCACGCCCTG
The DNA here is from genome assembly GCA_964389025.1 of uncultured Verrucomicrobiota bacterium. Taxonomy (GTDB): domain Bacteria; phylum Verrucomicrobiota; class Verrucomicrobiia; order Limisphaerales; family CAYMCQ01; genus CAYMCQ01. The sequence goes on along the minus strand of CAYMCQ010000022.1, from coordinate 840 downwards.
CCCGGTCTGGTAGCAGGCGCCGAGATAATGCTGCGCGTGCGGGTCGCCCTCCTCGGCGAACTTGCGCATCTCGTCGAATGATTGCCATGTGCGGACGTTTTTGGGCATGTGGGTCTAGGGTCGTGATTAAGATTACGATTAGGATTAAGAGTAAGATTCTGAGCAGGAGGTTTCACCCGGGTTCTTAATCTTAATCATAATCTTAATCCTGATCGCTCAACCTCGGCGCAAAGATAGATTAAAAATAACAAATGAAAAATGAAAAATTGGCGGGCTGGAGCTTGTTTTTTCTTGTTCCATTTCCAATTCGCGCACGCTAGACTTGCGGCAGAACCAAATTAGAAACGCTCGCAACATTCGCTGCAAAAAGAAAGGCACCTATGCCCACACTCGCCACCACAGTTGACGGTCTCAAGCTCCCGAACCCCTTCGTCATCGGCTCGGGGCCGCCAGGCACGAACCTCAACGTCATCTCGCGCGCCTTCAAGGAAGGCTGGGGCGCGGTCATCGCCAAGACCGTTTCGCTCGATGCTTCCAAAGTCATCAACGTCACGCCGCGCTACGGCAAGCTGCACTCCAGCGACGGCAAGGAAGTCATCGGCTGGGAAAACATCGAACTCATCAGCGACCGGCCGTTCAAACTTTGGGAGGAGGAATTCAAAAAGTGCAAACAGATGCATCCCGAGGGAATTCTCATCGCGTCCATCATGGAGGAATACAACAAGGACGCGTGGATTGAGATCGTCGAGCGGTGTCAGGCGTGTGGCGTGGATGCGTTTGAATTGAATTTTTCCTGCCCGCACGGTTTGCCCGAGCGCAAGATGGGCGCGGCGATGGGCG
>CAYMCQ010000021.1:0-56112 GCA_964389025.1 uncultured Verrucomicrobiota bacterium | reverse complement strand
TTTGAGCGGTTCACGCTATCTCAAGCCTCCGGCTTTGCCGGAGGTCGCTGACTGCCGTTGAATTTGTGGATACGTCCAAGCTGGAGCGATTCAGTTGACTGCGGCGAGCGCGTCCATCCCAGGCGCAGTTGGACTGCGCCCCTGGGCGTTGCTGCAAAAACATTGACAATGCGTGCCCCCTTCCAAGAATTAAGAAAAGCTACTTCATGCGTCGTGAGCGTCATTCTTCATGCCCGGTGAAATTTCGTGTTCGGCGCATATCCGCGTTCACGCTCGTGGAAATCATGATTGTCGTGGCACTGATTGGCCTGCTGGCCGCACTAGCGGTTCCCAATTTTCTTCGCGCCCGCGCCTCGGCCCAAAAAAACACCTGCATCAACAATCTTCGCCAGCTTGACAGCGCAAAACATCAGTGGGCGCAGGAACGCCAAAAAGCCGACACCGATATTCCCTCGTCCGACGACTTGAAAGTGTATATCAAAAACGACGTCTATCCTTCCTGCCCGGCGGGCGGCGTCTACACGATTGGGGCGCTGAGCACTGATCCGACGTGCAGCAAAAGCGATATCGGTCACCTTCTGCCGCCGCCGTAAACATTTCACGCAGCGAGTAATTGCTGGCACGCGCCGCGCAGTTTCTTCAAATTCCCCGCCGACTTCGCTTCAATGTAACAACGCACAACCGGCTCGGTTCCGCTGGCGCGAAACGCGACCCACTCGCCCAGCGGCAGCAAAAACTTGCAGCCGTCCGTCGTGATAAATCGCTTCACTTCGAACGGGCCGATGGAGTCCAGTCCCGCCACAAGTTTGGCGAGCAACGCCTCTTTCTTGTCCGGCGCGATGCGGATGTTGATTCTGTCGGTGTGAAATTCGCCGGTATGCTTTTCCAATTCCTCCAGGATTTTCCCAAGAGATTTCTTTTCGGTCGCGACAAGTTCGGCCATCAGCAGGCACGCGAGGATTCCATCCTTTTCCGGCACGTGGCCTTTCACACTCAAACCGCCGGATTCTTCGCCGCCGACGATGATTGGTTCAGTTTCCATCAACGCGCCGATGTATTTGAAGCCAACCGGCGTCTCGTGGACTTTCACGCCGAGCAGATTTGCGACTGCGTCAACCTGATGGCTCGTCGGCACCGTGCGAACGACCGCGCCAGTCCATCCGCGATTTTTTTTCAGATGATAAAGCGTCAGGGCGAGAATTTGGTTTGGCGTCAGCCACGTTCCGTCGCGGTCAACTATTCCAAACCTGTCCGCGTCGCCGTCAACGCCAACGCCAAGCTGCGCTTTGCCGCTGCGGACAAACTTGCTGACTTCCGTCATTCCCGCCGCGTCCGGCTCGGGATGATGCCCTCCAAAAAGCGGATCAATGTTGTCATCAAATCTCGTGACCTTCGCTCCGTTCTCCTCCAACAACGCGTCGAGATAACCTCGTCCGGTCCCGTGCATGAGTTCGACGGCAATTTTTAGCTTGGCTTTTTTTATTGCGTCGAAATCCACGAGATTCTTGAGTTGTTTGAAATACGCCGGCTGCGGATCGAACGTTTTGCAGCGAAAAGTTCCGACCACGCTCGCTTTGAAATTCCAGTTTTGCGCGATGAGCTTCGCGACGTTTGCCTCGATTTGTCTGGTGACTTCGGGATGCGCCGGCGCGCCGTTGCCCGTGGAAAATTTCAGGCCTTGATACTCGGCGGGATTGTGGCTGGCGGTCATGTTGATTCCGCCGAGGGCTTTTCGCGCGCGGATGTTGTGCGCGATGGCGGGCGTGGGTGTGTCGCGGTTGCAGAGCAGGGGAGTGAGACCGTTGGCCGTTAAGACTTCGGCGGCAGCGAGCGAAAATTCCTTGCCAAGAAATCGCGTGTCATAGCCGAGAATCACGACTTTGGACTTTGGACTTTGGACTTTAGACAAATAATCCGCGATGGCTTGTGACGCGAGGCGGACGTTGTCGAACGTGAAATCGTGCGCGATGATGCCGCGCCAGCCGCTGGTGCCAAATTTGATCGAGGACATATTCTTAGACACGAATTTCACGAATTAACACGGATTGATTTTTGATTCGTGATAATTCGTGAAATTCGTGTCTCAACTCTTCCAGTCGAAAGCTCCTTTTTTCACGGCGTAGATGTAACCAACCAGCAAAATTCCGAGAAACGAAATCATCGAGCCGAAAATCAAATTCGCGTGCGTCGCCAGCATGTCCTTGTAAACGACCGCCCACGGATAAAGAAATACCACTTCGATGTCGAAGAGGATGAAGAGCATCGCCACGAGATAAAATTTCACCGAGAGCCGCGCGTTGCCTTCGCCGATGGGCAACATGCCGCACTCGTAGGCGGTGTCCTTGATGCGGGAGCGCCTGCTTTTTTTGCCGAAGGCGACCGAGAGCGCGAGCGTTCCGAACGCAAGCGAGACCGCCAGCGCGCCGAGCATCAGCACGGGCAGGTATTGATCCAATTGAGAATCCATCTTGCGCTGAACTTAGAAATCGCCACCGGCATTGGCAAGTGGGAATTGCCCTTCAGAAGAAGAAGCCTCCCATGTGCAGCATCGAAAGCATGTCCTCACTCGTTCGATTTGCCGATGTTGCGCGGCGCGATAACTTTGCACGGACTCAACTCACGCCCGTCATCGCGATGGAGATTTGACGCGTTGGACAATGGCGCAGGCGAGTGCAGCCAATGTGAACACTGTTCCTGCTGAGAAGCCGACTATGGCAATGGCAGGCACGCCGGATAAAACTTCCCAGAGGTTTGGAATGCACAGCGGCATTATCACCAGAACGACGAGGCAAATAATGAGCGGAGAAAAGGTTTGCGTCATGTCGCGACCGCTTTGCGCAATGCTGCATCGTTCGCTTTTCGGCGGGATCACATTGCGCTCAGGGGAATGGGTGAATGTCTGTATGCTTGTCACAGGCTATTTCCAATTGTTGTTATTCGAATCCTGCACCTGACTCACAGTTCCGTCCACTTGGTGGCGATATACCCGCGGGCGGGGCCTTGTTGGCGGAGGTCTTCGTCATAGTGGAAGTTGTAATGACCATTCATCCTGACCCGGTAGGAAACACTGGCACCGACAAAATCGTAGGTGTTGTTGCCGCCGCCGCCGAGGGTGAAGACTGCATTGGGCGCGTAAATGACGCCCACGAATGCGGAATTGCCGCTGTAGCTCAAGCCGGTGTTGCTGGGCAGGCCGTAGTATATGAAGTTGCGCGCAATGCCGGTGGAGTTGACGACTCCGTTTCCTGCGATGGATGCATTGGGGTCGCCGACATAGAGTTTCATGCTGTGCGTAGGCGGAGCAAACGGCGCATTCGGAGCAATGAAAATCTGTTTGGTCCCGCTGATGGCGAGAGTGCCCCACCAGGGAACGTAAACGTTCACTTCGCCATCCACGTAAACTGAGTCATTCAAGTTGTCGATCTGCCAGTTGCCCGAAGTCAGGTAATACTTGTAGTTGACGCCGCCGATGTTGGTGTTGACGACCGGCGGGGTGACAAAATTTACGTTCGGCAGCTTGACATCCGGCCAAGTCACGTTCATGTCGTCATTAAAGTGGCCCGATTGAATGCCTTTGTTTCCACCTCCAACCCAGCCGCTGTCACCGACGGAGCCGTTTGGGCCGATGGAAGGATAGCCCTTGGGGCCTGTGCGGATGGTGCCTCTGATGTTGGCGTTGCCGACGTCCAACGAATTGGTAAGGGTGGAGTTGGTGACGACATCGCCGCCATCTTTCCTCTTCGTCGCATCGTAAAGCCCGCCCGTGCTGTAGAGCGGGTTGGAGCTGTCAAAGCTGTCGCTCGAGATGTTATTGCCCCTGAGATTAATCCTGTCTTTGGCGGCCATTGCGGCGTTGAGAAGGCCGTCAAGCTTGGTGTTCACCTTGACTTTGCGCGTCAGATATTTGGGTTTGCTGGTCACGGTGTCTGGATTGCCGATCACAGCAAACATCGGTGTTGCTGCGGAGGCATACGTGTAGGGTGCGAAGCCTTCGCTAGTGATGATGGGGTAGGAACCCGAGGTCTCGATTTTGACGTTGTAATATCCGCCGCCGCTCATGGAGCGACTGATCTGATAGACACCACCCGAGGCGTCGGTCCAGCCGTTGGACGCGAAAACACCGGCGAGGCCTTCATCGGAATTGATATGCGCCATCGCGTCTTCGACGCCGGCTTCCGTGATGGAAATGCCGCTGTTCCAAGATTGAGAACGGAACACGGATGTGTTCTGTTGCTGCACCATGATGAGGTAGCTTGCGAGCGTTACGCCGATGGTGGCACCGGTCATCAGGCTCGTCATGAGGACGCTGCCTGCCGTTTTTGCTGATGGGTGAGTTTGTATTTTCATAATGAATCTCTGGTTGAGTTAATTGCGGATGACAATTTTTGCGGTTTGCACGCTTTCAGTGTTGATCTTCTTGTTCATGATCGAACGCGAACACCTCCAACTGATGTCAAGAAGCTTGGCCTTCGAATAGTCTGTCGCCGGATAGAAGGTGAAGTTGTTGGAAGGATTGCGCTGGGACATGCCAAACCGGAGATAGTCGCATTGCTTGAGGAGAACCGTGTTCGTCCCGGCCTTCGTTCGCGTCAAGGTGGCTGCCGAGGGCGAGTATGTATAACTCAGATTTGTCAGCCCATCATAATCCTGAAAGATCAGCTTGTTCGTGGCAAATGAGTTGAGTGAAAGTGTTTTGCGGATTTCACGGCTCATAAGGTCCAGCGCGTTGCGGCTTTGGCGGTCGAGGTCGGCGTAATTGCCCATCGCCACGAAGCTGCGCGCCGTGAAAATGGTGGTTGCTCCCACCGCGCCTAGCACGATCACCGAAATGCCGGAAGCAACGACAAACTCCACTGCCGTAAAGGCAAGCCGTGACGAACGTGCTTTCAAACGGGCGATGGAATTGTTGCATGTCATGGGAAAAAGTCAGTTGGCGTAAATGTAATTTTGCATTCCGTCGCGGGCCGAGTAGGTGGTCATCGAGCGCGTTCGCCGGATGCCGGAATTTGTCCATGTCACCGTTACGACAATAGCGCGCATGTTGGCGCTGTAGCTGGCGGCGGGACTCAGGGTCACGTTTGTAACACTCGTCGTGCCTCTGTAAGTGATTCCTTGTGACTCAGTCAGATTTGTCAGCGGGTAGTAGTATTCGGTAAAGGTCGAAGGAATCCAGTTGCTGTAAACAAGCTGGTTCCAATTGAAGAGCCGGATGCCTTCCACCCGGTCGAGCATGATTTGCGTTGCGCGGAGGTTTTCACGCGAGAGTTGCGTCACCGTGAAACCCATAGACATGCCCGCGTAGAGCGAAAGCCCCATAAGGGAAATAACCATGATGCCAACCATGACTTCAGCGAGCGTGAAAGCGAAGTTGCCGGCGCGGGGGTTTGGTTTCGTTAACGGACTGATGTTCATTTGCTCGCTCGCAGACATACGGCTCGCGCTCTTGGAGAGCCATTGCTGAGGCGAATTAAGCAGCTAGTTTGCCAAGCGACGCGGCCACTTTGCCCCGGGGCATGCGGAACCTATTGCGCTACGGCCGTCCAACTTTTCTCAGAAAAACGGGCTGCAAATCGAGAGAAATGGGAATTTGTTGAAAACCCAGAGAAGCTGATGCTGCCCGTCTCAAAACCACTGTCCCGTTGTAAGCCCCGGGGTGTTCGGCGGCATACACCAAGAGTGGCGTCGCCAAACGATACGCTATCAAAAAACCACTCGTGGTGGCGGCGCTTTCACGAAGCTGCTCTCGCGCAAATAAACCGGCTCCAGTTTTTCCCCGGGAATAAAATCGCTCCGGCCTGCAGCGATTTCTCCCAGCAGATCCGCGTTTGGAAACAATTCAATCCCTTCTTCAAACCATCGTTTCACTTCCGGTCCGACAATTTTCCCGTCGGTTTGGGCGCTGGCCTGGATTTCGCCGATGGAAGAGATGTAAAGCGATTTCACCTCTCGGAATGCTGTCGCGCTAATTTCGTAAACGGCGTGGTAAACCTCATTCCGCTGCGCATCAATGATTACCCGGATTCTGCCAAAATGTTTCTGGCATTGCGCCGCTCGCGCCAGACACTCCGCGCTGCTGACACCCAGCAATTTGATTTTGCCTGCCGCCAGTTGCCAGCCTTGCGCCAGTGCGATCGAAGCGCGAATGCCGTGATAGGAACCGGGACCGAGACCGACGGCAATGACTTCGATTTGTTCTCGTTCGGTTTTCGATTCGCTCAAAACTTTTTCGATCAAACTCAACGGCGCCGTTTGACGCGTTGAGTCTTTGGCCGACCCAAGCACGCGCTGGTTCGTGCCGGCGTCGCTATCAACGACTGCCACGCTTCTTTGCCCAGAAGAAAATTCAATCGCCAAAATCTTCATACGTGATTCGCCGTTCGGTTTCACTCAGGACTTCAATTCGCACGGAACGATAACGAAATGCAAAACTTTGGGCATTAGACTTTGGGCTTTGGACGCCCTCAACAATCCATCTCTCCGCCCACTCAATCACCGTCATGCCGTCCGGCTGCAAAAATTCTTCCAGCCCCGCGCCGAGAATTTGCGCCTGCGAATTCAGCCGATACAAATCCAGATGAAAAAGTTTCAGCCGCCCGCCGCCATATTCGTTGACCAGGGTGAACGTCGGCGAATGCACCCGTGACGGGACGCCAAGCCCGCGCGCGACGCCTTTGACGAGATGCGTTTTTCCCGCGCCAAGTCCGCCGGTCAGTCCGATGACGAGTCCGCGCTCCGCCGCGCGCCCCCATTGCTCGCCGAGCGACGCGGTATCTTCCGGGCTATGAGAAATGAACGTAGCCATGTGCTGTGAGCGGCCGCGCGCCTTTCTTGTCGCGAATCGTGACGCCGTGGCCGGACGTGATTTTCCCGACGCACGTCAGCTTAACGCCAGGAAATTTTTTCTTCCACGCGTCGAGCAGCGGCACAGCGTCTTTGCCGGCAACGGCAAACAATAATTCAAAATCCTCCCCGTCCGTCAGCGCCGCGAGCAACGGCGGCTTCTTCGAACTTTCGGATTTGAAATTCAACCTGGCTGCGCGGCTGATTGGGATTGCGTCCGAAAGCAACTCAGCGCCGACTTTGCTCGCGTCCAAAAGATGCCGCAAATCGCCAGCCAGACCGTCGCTCAAGTCAATCATCGCGTGGACGGAAAAATTCTCCGCGAGCCAGCGCGCTTCAGTGATGCGTGGCTCGAAATCCAGATGCTTTCCCGCGAGCGAGCCGCCAAGTTCGCCGGTCACAAACAGCGCATCGCCAATTTTCGCGCCGGACCGAAGAACGGCTTTGTCCCGCGCCACAAATCCAATCAACGCCACAGAAATAAAAATGCGCTCGGGATTCGTCGTCGTTTCGCCGCCGACGATTGCCACCCCGTATTTTTTCGCCAACGCGCTCATGCCGTCGTAAATTTTTTCCACGATACCCGCATCAAATTTCTCCGGCAATCCGATCGTCACCAGCGCAGACCCCGGTTCGCCCGCCATCGCCGCGATGTCGCTAAGGCATCGCGCCAGCGCCTTGTGGCCGATTTTCTCCGGCGGCATTTCGCGCGTGAAATGAATTCCTTCGACGACGGCGTCCGTCTTGAACAGCAGAAATCTTTCCGGCAAACCAACATCAATCACCGCGCAATCGTCGCCGGCGCCCGCGACGACCGATTCGTTTTTCGGCAGCAATCGAGTCAAACGTTGGATCAGTTCAAGCTCGTTCATGGCTGGACTGAAAGATTTTGCATCACGAAAAGCATCACGAAATTCGCCGTGTTGAAGGCGCTGTGGGCGGCGATTGGCGCCAGCAGGTTTCCAGTTCTTTCGTATAGTTCGGCGAGGACCATCGCCAGCAGAGTCAGCGGCAAAAAAGTTCCCAAAGTCGAGACGAATGCTGAAAATTTCAGCTCGAAAATTGCGCCGAAGTTGGAGTGGATCACGGCGAAGATCAGCGACGTGGACCAAAGCGCCACGCGTCGCGACCAGAATTGCTTGACCGCCGGATAAAAAATTCCGCGAAATAAAATTTCCTCGGCTGCGGGCGCAAGCGCGATGGCCACGATGCCCAGCACAAAACGGTTCGGCCACGATTGCGCGACTCTGAGCACTTGGACAGCCTGTTGCTCGACCACTTTCACGTCGAACTGGCCCAGGACTTTTAACGAAACCGTTTGCAAAATCCATCCGATCGGCAAAAACGCGAACGCGACGGCTAGCCCGATCAGTGCGGCTTCCTTGGGGCGAAGTTTGAAGCCGAAGGCGTCGCTCCAGTTGGTTCCATGTCGGCGAAGAAAGAAATTTGCCAGAACGAGCGTTGCGCCTTGAAAACTCAGCGCGGCCGCGAGCAGCGTCGCGGTTTGCGCAGCGCCGCTTGTCGAGCCAAGAAAATGCCGCAACACTTGAACACCAATTCCACCGAATAACCAACAGCTGATAATCGCTCCAATCAGTAGCGCGACCGATTCCAACTTCCATGGTTTTTCCGAAAGCACGCGCGAATTTATTCCAGCGCAATCATCGTGACGATGTATTTCTTCCAGCTTCCGGACGCCCATGGCATCGCTTCGACGCGACGGCGGTTGCGCCGCGCTTCAAGAGGCGGTAACTTCCGCAAAATGTTCAAGCACGTGGTCATTGCCTCCGCGCTGTTGTCTGCGCTCGTTTTGACCGCGTGCAAAATGGAAAATGGCGACGGCAAAAAAATTTCTCCCGTGATGAACGCAACGAATCCGCCCGCGACCCACGCGCACACCAACCGGCTCGCGCGCGAAAAATCCCCCTACCTGCTCCAGCACGCGCACAATCCTGTGGACTGGTTTGCGTGGGGTGACGAGGCTTTCGAGAAAGCGCGGCGGGAGATAAAGCCGGTTTTTCTCAGCATCGGTTACTCGACCTGCCATTGGTGTCACGTCATGGAGCGCGAATCGTTCGAGAGCGAAGACGTCGCGAAATTTCTCAACGAACATTTTGTCTGCATCAAGGTTGACCGCGAGGAGCGGCCCGACGTTGACCAGATTTACATGACGTTTGTGCAGGCGCGCTTCGGCCACGGCGGCTGGCCGCTGAATGTTTTTCTCACGCCGGATTTGAAGCCGTTTTTTGGCGGCACTTATTTTCCGCCAGCCAGTAAATACGGCCAGCCCGCGTTTCTCGACGTGCTCAAACAAATCAGCGACGCCTGGCAAACGCGCCACGAGGAAGTCGTCAACTCCGCCGAGCAAATCCATCGCGCGCTAGACGAACACGTTTCGCAAAAGCAGCAGACCAATTTGCTTTTGCTCACCCGCGACACGATTCGCGATGCGGGCGGGCAATTGAAGCAGGGCTACGACCCGATCAACGGTGGCTTCGGCACCGCGCCGAAATTTCCTTCGCCAAGTCATCCGTCGTTTTTGTTCCGCTACGGAAACCATTTCAAAGACGACGAGGCGATTCAAATGGTGTTGCATACTTGCGACCGAATGGCAGCGGGGGGAATCCACGACCAGCTCGGCGGCGGTTTTGCGCGCTACTCCGTGGACGCCGAGTGGCTCGTGCCGCACTTCGAGAAGATGCTCTATGACAACGCGCAGTTACTGAATTTGTATCTTGATGCGTTCGTCATCAGCGGCGACAAACGCCACGCCGATGTCGCCCGCGACATCATCGCCTATGTTTTGCGCGACATGACGCATCCCGATGGCGGATTTTTTTCCGCCGAAGACGCCGACAGCGAGGGTCACGAGGGAAAATTCTTCTGCTGGACGCGTGCCGAGTTGGAAAAGTTGCTTGCGCCGGATGAATTCAAAGTGGCTGTAAAATATTTCGGCGTGACAGACAAAGGAAACTTCGTTGACCACAGCCATCCGACGCCGCTGCCGAACCAGAATGTTTTGAGCGTCGTCAGTCCACTTTCAGGTAGGGACGCGCTGCCGCGCGTCCAGGCCGACCAGCAGGTCGGCCCTACCAGTTTTGAGTTGCTCGAATCAGCGAAGGAAAAAATGTTTGCCGCCCGTGAAAAGCGCATCCGGCCGCATCGTGACGACAAAGTGCTGGCTTCGTGGAACGGCTTGATGCTTGGTGCGATGGCGCGGGCCTATGCCGTGCTTGGCGATGAAAAATACCGCGCCGCAGCCGAAAGGAATTTGGCGTGCATCCAGGCGAAGTTGTGGGTCGAAACAGGCGATGCACAACAAAGTAGGGCAGGCTTCCAGCCTGCCCAGCGCGCGCGCGAGCGCGAGCATTTGGATGCAAAACAATCTCCGCCGACTTCGTCGGCGCGGGCAGGCAAGATGCCTGCCCTACTTTTCCACCGCTGGCGCGATGGAGAGCGGGACAACGTCCAGCTTCTCGACGGCTACGCTTTTCTTCTCGGTGGCGTTATTGATTTGTATGAAGCCACGCTGGAGCCGAAGCATCTGGATTTCGCCATTGCGCTTTCCGAGGCGATGCTCGCAAAATTTTACGACAAAGACGAAGGCGGTTTTTGGCAAAGCCCGCCAGACGCCAAAGATTTGATCCTGCGTGTGAAGGAGGATTACGATGGCGCGGAGCCGTCCGGAAATTCCGTCGCGATTCTTGCGCTGCTGAAACTGGGCGCGATCACTGACAGGAAAGACTTTCGCGACGCAGCGGAAAAAAGTTTGCGGTTTTTTTCAATGCGTCTTCAGCAAATGCCGCAGGCCGTTCCCTACATGCTTGCCGCGCTGGATTTTTCACTCGAGGAACCGCGCCGCGCCGTCGTCGCCGGCGATCCGCGGTCCGCCAAAGCGCGCGAACTGTTGCGCGCGATTCATTCCGTTTATCAGCCGAACAAAGTTGTGCTTGGAAACACGGGCGCAGTCGAGGAATTCGCCCGCAAGTTGCCAGCGAAAGATGGCGCGGTGGTTTATCTTTGCACTGGAACTTCCTGCAAGCCGCCGACAAACGAACCTGAGAAAGTTCGCGAATTGATTTCCAGCCGGTAGGGCTGACCTGCGGGTCAGCCGGACGCGCGGCAGCGCGTCCCTACCACGTCAGATGTAATACATCTTTTCCTTCTCCGCGCTGCGTTCGAGAAGTTGTTGGAACGTGATTGAGTCAGCCGTTTCGTCCAGCGATTTCTGCAACTTTTCCCAGGCCGAACGCAATTCCCACGGACAATTTGCGTCGCTCAACGCGGGAGAATCGAAAACCTGCCCGTGAACACCGCGAATCACATCGCCGAGCGTGATGTCCGCCGGCGCGCGCGCGAGCAGATAGCCACCCTCTTTGCCGCGAACGCTTTTGACGATGCCCGCCGATTTCAGCTCGATGAGAATCTGCACAAGATAATTTGCCGGAACACCATGGGCGTCGGCCAAATCTTCCACGCGTTGCGCGACGTGGGTTTGATGGCGCCGCGCGAGCGCCAGAACCGCGCGGGCGGCGTAATCGCTTTTTACGGAAAGTTTCATTTGTTCGTTGAATCGTTAAACCATTTCAACTTCTCATCCATCCAGTCCAAAGTTTTTTGCCACATCTTCGGGGTGTAAACGTGGCCTTGTCCGGGATAAACTTCACTCTGAAAATTGCCCTCTGCGCCGTAAAGTTTGTAGGCGTCGCGAACGACAGATTCGATTTTGTGAATTCCATCAACCGGCGAACCTCCGTCTTCGTCGCCGTTCATAAACAGCGCCGGCCTCGGCGCAATCAGCGACACGACTGCTTCGGTGTCGAAATGATTCAGCATGTTCGGCACGAAATAATAAATGCCGTGTGCCCGGAGCGACTCGTTCGTGATCAAAGTTTGATAGTGCGTGAGGCAGGCGACAGCGACGCCGGTTTTGATCCGTTCGTCCAGTGCCATCAGCCACCACGAGCGCGTCGCACCCATGCTCATGCCGGTGACGCCGATGTGGTTTGCGTCCACTTCCGGGCGCGACGCCAAATAATCCAACGCCATCAGGTCGTCGCGCAGCATCATTCCCCAAAGTGTGCGGCCAACCCAAAGATTGAATTTGCTCGCGGACATTTCACCATCTTTGCCCTTGTCCTTGTCGCCACCGGGGCTTTTTCCATTTCGTTCGCCGAAGCAATAAGCATCAATCCCGATGACCGCAAATCCGCGCTTCGCAAAAATCGGCCCCGGCTCGTCGGGCGTGTGGCTGGCCTTGAACAACTCTTCTTTGCCAATGTCATATTCGCCGCCGTGCCAGTGGCAATAAAGAATCGCCGGGGATTTTCCCGAAACATTTTTCGGCAGCAGCAAATAGCCGGGAACCGTCGCGCCCGCGCCGTTGTCGAACTGAAATTTTTCCACGATGAAATCGCCGCGGTCTTCGCGCGACAACGTTTCGACTTTGGGAAATTTCGGGCGCGGCGGGAGTTTGCCGAGCAGTTTCCAAAGCTGCTCGCGGACTTGGGCGCGCTTTTCCCGCCAGGCAGTTTTCGATTTTGGAATTTTGAACTGCGGCGCGACCGGCGCGTTTTCGAGCCAGCGAACGGCGGGAGATTGGTTTGTTTGCGCCATAAGATTTGCGGCGAGGAAAAGTTTAATCGAAACCAGCATCCCAGCGCGACGAAGAAAATGGCGGTCCATCAGTTGAGAATTCGGAAGTCACATGCCTGCGTCAATGAATTTGTTCGCTGCTTGTCTTCACCCGCCAACTCCGCTAAAAAATCCCCGCCCAATGAAAGAACAATTCTTCGCCAAGCTCGCCGAACTCGTTGCGCTGGCAAAGAATTTTCCCACCACCGCCTTTGACGAAGCCGCGCCGGAAGAAACCACCAAGCACAAACTCATCCGGCCATTGCTCAAATCTCTGGGTTACGGGGACAACAACATCGTTCCAGAATTCAAAATTCTCGGCGACCAGGTGGACTACCTTTTGAAATCCGACCGCCCGCTGCTCTTTGTCGAGGCCAAAAGTCTGATTGACGTTTCGCTCGACTTGTTTGAAGGCCACAAGGCGCAAGTCCTTGATTACATTCGCAACTACCGCGTCAGCCCGGAACAAACGCAGATGGAAAAGCCGGTGACGTGGATCGTCCTCACCAACTTTTCCCAATGGCACTTCATCCGCGTCACCGAAGAAAAGCCGACGTTTTCCTTTAAGCTCAACGAACTCATTCCGAACCGTGAAAAACTTTGGGAACTGCTCGCGCTGGAAAATATCGAGGGCGGGCGCATCGAGGAACTCTACGACCAAAGCCACAAGGCCGACCTCGACAAACGCTTTCTCGCCGACCTCAAACGCTGGCGGCTCATCATCGCCAACGGTTTTGCGATGCGAAATCAAAAGCGTTCACTCGAAGAAATCACCCTCGCCAGCCAGCAACTCCTCGACCGTTTCATCTTCTGCCGCATGTTGGAGACGCACCGGCTCATTGAATGGAACAAGCTCGCCCGCGCTTACATCCATTACGAGGTGATGTATGAAGGCCATTCGGACAAAACCTTCGCCGAAGTTCTGCGCGAATCGCTCTTTCAGGAAATCAAATTCAAGTTCAACACGGAACTCTTTCAGCAGCCGCTCCTGTGCGACGAACTGAAGATTGACAACGAAGCGCTCGCCACCGTCATTGGCCACGAGCCGCTTCACGCCGAACTCGCCGCGACCTGCGGCATTCCGCTCGGCCAGGGCGAGCTTTTTCCCTTCCGGCATCTTTACCTTTACGACTTCAGCAAGATGTCGCAGGACATCATGGGCGCGGTCTATGAACGATTCCTCGCGCACAAACTTTTTCAGGACGCCGGACGCATCGTCATCGAAGACACCGACGAACTTCGCAAAAAGGAAGGCATCTACTACACGCCGCAATACATCGTGGATTACATCGTCGCCCACACTCTCGGCGAAAAGATAAAACCCGTCCTTGCCGAAGCCATCACGCTGCTCGGCTACAAAAACTACAAGGGCGCGTCCGCGAAAATCCGCGAACTCGCTCAAATCAAAGTTCTCGATCCGGCGATGGGTTCCGGTTCGTTCCTGTTGCGCGCGTTCGATGCGCTCGTCAAAGCCTACGATGAATACAACGCCGCCTGCCGCAAAGCCAAAGCAGAGCGCGGCAATGGTTCCGGCATGTTGTTCGACGCCGCCGGAGAAATTGCCGAGGAAGTTGACCACCTCGGCATCCGCGTCGCCACGGAAAATATTTTCGGCGTGGACTTGGATGAAAAGGCCATCGAAGTCGCCAAGCTCAATCTCTGGATGCGGTTGATGGCTGTCGAGCGCGACTTCATCCGCGCGGAATTGCAGAAGCGCGGCAAAGGCTCGCGCCCGTTGAACTTCCTGCCCGACCTGAGAAAAAATCTCCGGCGTGGCAACTCACTCATTGCGGACAAAGCCGTGGCGGGCGACACGGCGTTCGACTGGCAGGCGGAGTTTCCCGAAACCATGAAACGCGGCGGCTTCGATTTTGTCATCAGCAATCCGCCTTACGGAGCGTATCTCGATGAAGCTGCAAAATCTTTTTTGAATCAAAATTACACCTGCCAAGGCTATCAACTTGACAGTTATCTGCTTTTCCTTGAGCGGAGCATCAAACATCTCGTTCGCGATGGCGGGTTGTTTGGAATGATTATTCCGAATCCGTGGCTGACGAATATATTGCAGCAAAACACTCGGCGGTTCGTAACGGAAAGCGCGAAGATTCGAGAAATTATCCACTTCCTGCTTCCGGTTTTCACTGGCGTGACCGTGGACACAGAAATTGTTTTGCTGGAAAAAGCCGACCCCCAAGCGAACACCGTCCTCATAACAATCGCCGAATCGCAAGAAGCCTTCGAATCGTTCGTGCCGGGAAAGGGAATAAACCAAATCCGGCACGACCAAGACGGTTGGCGTGCGCTCGATGGCGGGATAATCAACATCTTTCTGACCAGCGCGGGGACGCAACGCCGATCTCGCCGCGCTGGAATCCGAAATCGAAAAGCTTGACCGGGAAATTGACGAGCGGGTTTATGAGCTTTACGGCCTGACAGATGAGGAGAAGAAAATCGTGGAAGCTGGAAGGTAGGGCGCGTTGTCCTTAACGCAACCGCCTCAAATCACTTCAAACCCATGAACAGGATTATCAAATCAATGATGAAGAGCAGGACGATGGTGGTTTCCAGAATCAGCATCCAACGGTTGGTCTGGTCGTGGTTGAGGAGTTGATACAGGTCGTCGAGCGTCTGGAGTTTTTTGTCAATCGTCCGGTGCCAGTCCGCGAGGTGGAAACGGCAGGAAATGTTTTCGTAGATGCGCGCGAGATGCCAATCGCCGAAAAACTTTGTGATGTTGGAAAGCTCGTCGCTAAAACGGGCGAGATCAATCCTGATTTCGCGAAGCTCGCGGAGAATCGTTCCGCGACTGCTCAACGGGCGCGCGGCCAAGTCGCGGTAAGCGCGGTCGAGCGAGTCATCCAAAATCCTGTCGTAAGCTTCCAGTTCGGCGAGTTGAAGGTTCGCGAGTTCCATGACGTAAAGCATTTCATCGAAATCGCGCGGCTCGTCAATGATGAGCGCGGCGTCCCAGTCCACAACGACGAGATCATTTTCGTAGTAGCTTAAGTAACGGCCAGTGGATTCGTCAGATTCCTGTTTTGAGAGATGATCAACATCCGGCTCTTGCGCGAGCAGCGAGGCGACTGAGCGGCGGTTGGCGGCCAGCCATTTCTCCGCGCTCAACGGCGCGCGGTCTTCCGCGTGCAATGGCGATTCGAGACAGAAAACCGTGTAGGCTTCCTCATCGGCCAGATGTTTCACGGGTCGGACGTAGTAATCGGACAACTCCTCACGAACTTGTTGTGCGAGCCGGCGGACTTCTTCGTTGAGCGAGCCGTTGCTGAATTGCAGATCGTGATAGACGACCAAATCTTCGATGGCTTCAACTTCAAACGGCACGCGCACGGTGATGCTGATGGCTCCGACCGGTAGAAGTTTGATCGCGCTTTCCACGCGCACCGCTCCATGCGGCCCGATGCGTTCCATAGGAAGCAGGCGGATCATTTGCGGTTTGTAAAAGAAAAGTTGTCGCGGTGTGCGCTTGCTGGAATCCACGACAAATTGCGCGACGGGTTGTCCCAAAAGTTCCCGCACCGGCTTACGGATCATTTCGTAAGCCACGTCGAACGCGAAGATGTAAACCACTTGGCCCGTGTATCTTTTGGCGCGGCGCGGCGCGGGTTTTTGCTCCGGGGATTTGAGTTGTTCGGTGGCCGGAATCATAGGCGAGGCAAAATACCGCATGGGAAGCGTAAAGTCCAAGCAGGTGGGGCATTCTTCGCTCCATGGTTCTGGAATTGTCATCCTTCTCCTTCTCGTTCTCGTCCTCGTCCTCGGTTTGTTTCGGTTTTTCGAGGACGAGGGACGAGAACGAGGACGATTACGAGGAAGAAGGATAGCGGGTTTTTCCGTTTGACCGACGCCGGGAAAGCTGCTTACTTGCGCGCTCTTAATTTATGTTTGGAACGATTCGCCGACATCAAAAATGGCTTTGGATAGTCATCGTCTTTCTTACCGTCGTCAGCTTTGTCTATTTCTTCAACCCAAACCAAAAAGTCAGCGACACCCGGCGCGGCAGCGAAAAATTCGGCGAGATAAAAGGAAAGGAAGTCTCGCGGGAAGATTACGAAAGCGTTCTGCGGGAAGTTTATCTTCAATACCGTTTGACGCACGGCGAGTGGCCGGACAAGGACCCGATGGCGAAACAATTTGGCTTCGAGCCACAGATGTTCACGTATCGCCGGCTGCTGTTCATTCGCGAGCAGGAGGAACGCAACATCAAGGTCGGCGACGACACAGTGCGCCGGATGGCCACCGAGATTTTACACCCCGCCAAAGACAAGGCGATTTCGCCTGAAGATTTTGAAAAACAAGTATTGCGCGAGCGCGGCATGACGCTGTTGGACTTTGAAAATTTCCTGCGGCACGAGATCGGCCTTCAGCAGTTGATAACCACGGTCGGGTTGCCCGGCAGACTCGTTACACCGCAAGAGGCCGAATATTTATACCGCCTTCTGAACGAAGACATTTCCGCCGAGATCGCTTATTTTCCCGCGTCGAATTACCTGGCCGGCGTCACCGTGAATTCGAACGCGCTCGCGCAGTTTTTTCAACAGCATCAGGCGGAATACAAAATCCCGGAGCGCATCCAGGTCAACTACGTCAAATATGACCTGACAAATTTTAATTCCGACGCGGACGCGCGGCTTGGCCGGGTGACGAACTTGAGCGAAGTCGTTGATTTCGCGAAGCGGCACTTTCGAGAAGCTCTGAGTGAATCCGAGCTTAAAATCACCGCTGTGACGAACCTTGATCGGCTGGCGGAACTGGTCTATCGCAAGCGCGGCGGGACAAATTATTATAAAGAAGTGAAAAGTCCTGATGAGGCGACGGAAAAAATCAAAAACGAACTGCGCGAAAACGAGCAGCGGTTTGCCGCCCGCAAAAAGGCCAACGAAATCGCCGATCCGCTTTTGAGCGCCGAGTCTCCAAAGCCTGAAATGCTTTCCGCGGTCGCCGCCTCCAACGGATTGACGGTCAAAGTCACTGCGCCATTTTCCCTGAATGACGAGACCAATGAGTTGAAACTTTTGCCGAAACTGGCGGGCGAACCGTTCAAGCTGATGCCGGAATCACCGTTTGCCGGGCCGCTCGACGGGCAGGACGCCATTTATTTCATCGGCTTCAACAAGCGTATTGCGAGCGAAAATCCCCCGCTCGACAGCATTCGCAGCAGGGTTGTCGCTGATTGCGCCTACACACTGGCCGTCGAGCGCGCGCGCCAGGCGGCGGAGGATTTTTCCAGGTCCTTCACCACGAACGCGTCCGGTCCAGTCACGAACTTTTCGGTCGCCTGCAAATCGGGCAAAGGCGAGTATATCAAACCGCCGCCTTTTTCACTCAGCACGCGCAAGCTGCCGGAAGTCGAAGACCGCCTCAGCCTCGGTCAGTTGCAAAATGTCGCGTTCGTCACACCCGCCGGAAAAGTCAGCGCTACCGTGCCCATGGATGATGGCGCATTTGTTTTCCACGTCATCGAGCGCGTTCCGGCGGACGCGGCGAAATTACAACAAGAACTTCCCGCCTTCCTGGCTTCCCTGCGTCAAAGCCGCCAGCAGGACGCTTTCAACCAGTGGTTTCAAAAGCAAGTGCAGCAGGAACCTGTCTTCCGGGAAATCACGTCAGGTCGTTCCGGCGGCAAATAACGTGGTGCCGCTTTGCCGTCGCCTCAGCGATGTTGTGAGCCACGTCATCAAACTATCTTCGCCCGCCACGAGCGAGTTCTGGGAAATCCCCGTTCTTTTCGAGGACGAACACCTCCTCGCGCTCGACAAGCCCGCGCTGCTTCGCACCTCGCCGGACCGTTACGATCCGCAGCGTCCAAACTTGATGAAGTTGCTGCACGATGGCGTCGAGCGTGGCGCAAGTTGGGCGAAGGAACGCGGGCTGAATTATCTGATGAACGCGCACCGGCTCGATTCCGAAACCAGCGGCGTGATTCTGCTCGCGAAAAACAAAACCGTCCTTGTCGCACTTGCAAACCTGTTCGGCTCGAACAAGCCGTTCACAAAATATCTCGCCCTCGTCCGCGATGCGCCGCCCGAAGATCAGTTTGAAGTGGACGCCAAACTTGCGCCGCACCCGGTCAAGCCCGGTGTGATGCAGGCCGATTTCCGCGATGGAAAAAAATCCGTGACGAAATTTGAAGTCGCCGAAAAATTTTCGCGCTGGACGCTCTTGAATTGTTTCCCGCTCACCGACAGGCCGCACCAGATCCGCGTTCACTTGAAACACGTCCGGCTTCCGGTCGTCGGCGACAGTCTTTATGGCGGAAAACCGCTGTTCCTGTCGCGATTGAAACTCGATTACCGGTTGAAACCCGGCGCCGAGGAACGCCCGTTGATCTCCCGCACCGCGTTGCACGCCGAACAGTTGACACTACCGCATCCAGTGACGAGCGAACCTCTCGTCATCACCGCGCCGCTGCCGAAAGATTTGACTGTCGCGCTCAAATATCTGCGACGCTACGCAAAATAATTTTAAGAAACAATCCACTGCAAAATCGCCTTCTGCGCGTGCAGTCGGTTTTCAGCCTCGTCAAAAATCGTTTGCGAGTTCGCCTCGAACGTTTCATCGTCAATTTCCTTGCCGCGATACGCGGGCAGGCAGTGCATCACCAGCACATCCGGCTTCGCGAGCTTCACCAGCGCGCGGTTGATTTGATAACCGTTCATCTGCGCGATGCGCTCGGCGGATTCCGCCTCCTTGCCCATCGAAATCCAAACGTCGGTGTAAAGCAGGTCGGCGCCATTCGCCGCAGCCTTAAAATCTTCCGTGCAAATGATTTTGCCGTTCGCCCGTTTCAAAATCTTTGCGTCCGGCTGAAAACTTTTCGGCGCAGCGATCCGCAATTCAAATCCCAGTTTCGCCGCCGCGAAAATCCATGAGTTCGCCATGTTGCTCATGCCATCGCCGACGAACGTCACGACTTTGCCCGCGATCGAACCGCGCTTTTCCTGAAACGTGAAAATGTCCGCGAGGATCTGGCAAGGGTGCTCGTCATCCGTGAGCGCATTGATCGTCGGAAGTTTCGAGTATGCTGCGAACTCCTCCACGTCGCTCTGCGCGAACGTCCGAAACACCGCGCCGTGAACCATCCTCCCCAGCACGCGCGCCGTATCCTTGATCGGCTCGCCCCGGCCAAGCTGGATTTCAGTTGCGTTCAAAAAAATCGGCTGGCCGCCCAACTCACGAATCCCGACCTCGAACGAAACCCGCGTCCTTGTTGACGATTTCGCGAACAGCATCGCCCAGATCTGTCCGGCCAGCGGCGTCGGCGGATTTTTTTTGCCACGCGATTTTTTCATCGGCGCGCTGGCGGCCAGGATTTTTTCCATGTCCGCCTTCGCCAGTTTTTCGATGCTGAGTAGATGCTTCATGCTTCAAACACATCTGGGTATTTCACCCAAAGGAGTTAATTAAACCAAACTCGCTGGTGCGTCACTTCAAATTCACTGCAAGCCTTTCTCATTAACACCGGGCTTCAGCCCGGTGAACACTGACGCAACGAAAAATACCGTTTCAACGGTTTTTCGCGCACGTTGAAAGCCGTTGAAACGGCTACAGGTCTCCGCGCTCTCCGGCACCCGGCTGAAGCCGGGTGTAAATGAGAGTGTTTCATTTCTTCGCGCCGTCCACCGCGCGCCAGAGATACCACGCTGCCGTCGTGCGATGCGGACGCCAGCGTTCGCCGTGCGCGAGGATTTCCTTTGGCGTCGGCAGATCGCGCCGCTTGTAGGCGAGGCGAAAACCGCTGCGCACGCCAAAATCATCCGCAGGCAGAACATCAGGCCTGCCAAGCTGAAAAATCAAGAGCATCTCAGCCGTCCAGCGCCCGACTCCGCGAACTTCCGTGAGCCGTGCGACGATGTCCTCGTCGGACATTTTCACGATCACGCGCGACGACGGCACCACGCCGGACAAAGTTTTCGCCGCGATGTCGCGCAGCGCCGCGACTTTCGCCCGCGAAAAACCGGCGGCGCGGATTTCATCGTCGGTGACAGAGGCCAAATCTTCCGGTCTCGGAAATTTTCTTCCGGGGAAAAGTTTCTTGAAGCGGGTGAGGATCGTGTTTGCCGCCGTGCCATTGAGCTGTTGATGCGCGACGGCTTGCGCGAGCGATTGAAACGGCGGGCGGCGCGTCTCCGGCACCAGCGCGCACGCGCCGTTCTCGCGGATGAGGCGACGCATCACCGGGTCGGCGGCAGAAAGATGTTTGAGCGCGGCGGCGTTCATTTGCGTCAGGAAAGTTTTGCGGCGACGGATTCGAAAATTTTCAAGCCAACCTCGGCTTCGTCGCGGCGCAAGTTCAGCGCGGGCAGCAGCCGGATGATTTGCGTGCCGGCGGGAATGACGAGCAACCCGGCGGCGTGCAGCAGGTTCGTGAAGCGGACTGCGACGGATTTGGTCTGCTCGCCGGGGAGTGTGGGGATTTCAGCGGCGAGTTCCACGCCGAGCATTAAGCCGAGTCCACGGACGTTTTTGATGACGCCGGGAAATTTTTGCGCGAGTCGTTGCAATTCCGTTTTGAGAAAGTCACCGATGACGCGCGCATTTTCCTCCAACTTTTCGCGTTTGATGACGCCGAGAATTTTCAGCGCGACTGCGCACGCGAGCGGCGAACCGCCGTAGGTGCTGCCATGCGTTCCTGCGCTCAAAACGTCTGCGAAAGGTTGGCGCACCCAGAACGCGCCCATCGGAAAACCGCCACCAAGAGATTTGGCCATCGAGATGCCGTCGGGGAGAAAAGTTTCCGCGCCGGGAACATTTTCCAGAATACGCTGAAACGCCTGAAATCTTCCCGTCCTGAAATGCCCGTCTTGAACAGCGTCCATCAACAGCAGCAGTTTCTTCTCGTCGCACAACGCCCGCAAGCCCAGCAGATATTCCGCGGTGGCAGGAGTGACGCCGCCTTCGCCTTGCACGCCTTCGACCATGATTGCAACTGTGGCAGGCGAAACCGCCGCGCGCATCGCCTCCAGATCATTGAACGGCACGTGCCGAAATCCGGCCACCATCGGCTCAAAACCTTTTTTGATCTTGTCCTGCCCGGTTGCGGAAATTCCTGCAAGCGTCCGCCCGTGAAAGGAATTGAGCGCGGTGATGATCTCAAAGCGCCCTTCGTCGTGGCCGAATTTCCGCGCGAGCTTGAACAAACCTTCGTTCGCTTCTGTGCCGCTGTTGGCGAAAAAAACTTTTCCTGGCGCAATTAGTTTGACAAGCGCCTCGGCGAGACGGCCTTGCGGTTCGTGATAATAAAAGTTGGAACAGTGGACGAGTTTGCGCGATTGCTCGACGAGCGCCTCAGTGATGGCCGGATGCGCGTGGCCGAGCGCGGTGACGGCGATGCCGCCGCCGAAATCAAGGTAGCGTTTGCCCGTCACGTCGAAAAGATGGCTGCCCGCGCCGTGACTCAGCACGATGTCGAAGCGACCATAGCTCGGCACGACGTTTTGGAAAAGCGATTGGATGGCGGCAACGTCGTTGCGGACGATTGGCGGCGGCGATGGAATGATTTCTTTCATCAATTAGCAGCCACGAAGAAGCACAAAAAAAGCAAAAGGAAAATCTTTTTGTGGCGATTACAACACGACTTCTGTGCCGACTCCTTCGTCCGTGAAAATTTCGAGCAGCACCGAATGTTGCACGCGCCCATCCACGAACGAAACTTTTTCCACGCCGGATTTGATTGCGGTCACGGCGCTGTCCACTTTGGGTATCATTCCCTTGTCAATCACGCCGGATTTTTTCAGTCCGTCCACGTCCGATGATTTTAACTGCGCGATGATCGAGTCTGGATTTTTTGGATTGCTCAACAAACCCGGCACGTCGCTCATAAAAACGAGCCGCCTCGCCTTGAGCGCAATCGCTGCTTGCGCCGCTGCCACGTCTGCGTTGCAGTTGTAAATTTTCCCATCCTCGCCGCGCGCCGTCGGACTGATGATTGGCGTGATGTTTTGGCGCAAACAGTCGAGCAACGGTTTGGTGTTCACTCCGATGACTTCACCGACGAAGCCGGTGTCAATTTTTTCGCCGCTCGCGCCGTTGAGCCAAAGTTTTCGGCAGGAAAAAATCTCCGCGCCGGAAAAACCTTTTGCCCTGCCGCCGAGCGAGTTGATGGTCTTCACGATTTCAGGGTTGATCTCGCGCGAAAGCACTTGCTCAACGATTTTCACCGAGGCCTCGTCCGTGATGCGCATCCCTTGAACGAAATTGGCCTTGAGTCCCGCCGCTTCCATCGCGCGCGTAATCGCCTTGCCGCCGCCGTGGACGACGACTGGATTGATACCAACCGCTTCCAGAAAAACAATGTCCCGCGCCACGCCGTTGCGCACCGCCGCGTCCGGCGAGTCCATGAAACTGCCGCCGTATTTCACGACGAACGTAGCCCCGGAAAATTTCTGGATGTAGGGCAGCGCTTCCAGCAGCGTCGCGGCTTTGGCGATGAGGTCTTGCATCGTTTAATTAACTCTAGCCACAGATAACCACAGATGAAACACAGATTTTTTAACGCCCGTGCGCGTGACGGTAGCCTTTATCAATGGGGAGAAGGCGAAAGCCACTTTGTTTGGAAATTTCTTTTCGCAGGGATTGAAGCAGCCCTAAATTCCAGAGTGAACTTCATTCCGTTGCCTGAAATTTTTTACGCGCGCTCGGCGAAGATTGTTGCGCGGCAATTGCTTGGTCACTGGCTCATTCGTCAAACGGCAGAAGGCTTTTGCGGCGGGGCAATCGTCGAAACCGAAGCGTATCTGCGGAACGACGCGGCCTGCCACGCATCGCGCGGCGAGACGGCGCGAAACCGCCCGATGTTCGGCCCGCCGGGACGCGTTTACGTTTATTTCATTTACGGCAATCACTGGTGCTTCAACGCCGTGACGAACCGCGTCGGCGTCGGAGAAGCAGTTTTGGTTCGCGCCATCGAACCAATGTTCGGCGAAGAATTCATGCGCGGGAATAGAAGCGTCGCGAAATCGAACGATCTGACGAACGGCCCGGCGAAATTTTGCGAGGCGATGAACATTGACCGCGAACTGAACCACGCGAACCTGTGCGACACAAAATCGCCAATCTTCATCGCAGAAAATCCGCGGCGGAAAAGTTTTTTGAAGGAGCGCGGACCGGTAGTGACGACGACGCGAGTCGGCATCAGTCTCGCGGCCAATTTGCCGCTGCGGTTTTATCTGGAGGGCAGCGGATTTGTTTCGAGGCGGTGAATTCAGTTTGACCGCACACCACAAAGTTCCGATGTTAAGCGAAATGGATTCGTATTCAGGCCAAACTCCGCCGCGCTTGCCGCCGGCTGGCGCGCCTCCGCTGATTTATCTGCCGCCTTCCAATGAACCGCCCAAACATGGCGGCTCGAATCTTAAAAAAGCACTCGGGCTGCTCGCGGTTCTTGGCGTCCTGCTTTTCAAATTCAAGGGCGTGCTGCTCGCGGGACTTAAATTCCTGCCCGTGATTCTCAAAACCGGCGGGACGATGTTCCTTTCCATCGGCGCATACGCGATGTTGTGGGGCTGGAAATTTGCGGTGGGCTTCGTGGTTTTGATTTTCGTTCACGAGTGCGGACATCTGCTCGCGGCGAAACGAATCGGCTTGAAAGTTGGCGCGCCGGTTTTCATCCCGTTCATGGGCGCGATCATCGCGCTTAAAGAAGCGCCGCGAAATGCGTGGATTGAAGCTCAAGTCGGAATCGGCGGGCCGTTGCTCGGCACAATCGGCTCGGTAATTAGCCTCGGAATTTCATTCCTGACGGGCAACGGACTTTTCGCAGCGATTGCTTACAGCGGATTTTTTCTGAACCTGTTCAATCTCGCGCCCATCGGGTTTTTGGACGGCGGACGGGTCGTCACCGCATTGTCGCCCTGGTTGTGGCTGGTCGGCGCGGTCGTTGTGGCACTGATGATGATTGCGCATTTCAATTTCATCCTGCTGCTGATTTTCTTGATGTCGTTGCCGAGGCTTTTTTCGCTGTTTCGCCCGCGAACGGAAGATGAAAAGCGCTATTACGAAGTCACGCCGGCGCAGCGATGGATTATGGCGGCACTTTACTTCGGCTTGATTATTTTTCTGACGTTCGGAATGAAATTTATTGAGTTGATGCTGAAACCGGAGTGATTCGGCGCGGTAAAACTTTTAGTCAATGCCGTCAAATTTCTTGCCGCTTTGTTTGAGAATGCGTTCGATGTGCGGCGCGACCCAGCGCTTGTTCTTCTTCTTGGGTTTCGTTTCTTCCTCTTCGTCCTTGAGACGGTAATGGCCGAGCGAATCCGTCTCGACCGCGCCTTTCTCGACCATGCGCGGAAGGGCGCGGAACGCCCAGTGCGGGTCTTCTTGAAATCGTCGTTTGCCTCCAGCGCGGCGGCAAATCTCGCGGTCGGAAATATATTGCTTAGAATAGGACTTCAGATAGTCGTAAATCTCTTTTTCGTCAGCTGTTAAATCCATGCGCGGGTATTCTTGACCATAATTGCGCCTGTTGCAATAGGCAGTCTGTGTCGCGACAAAAACATTTTCCGGCGGGCAAAAAAACGCCGGGAACACAGCTTACGGACGCTGTTCTTTCCGACGCGGGTCGCCTTGCATCACCCAGGCCTCGTTGAAATGGGCGTGCTTGATGGACTTGCCGGAGGAATCGCCGTCCACGTCCTTGGGCAGATTCTTCTTCGCGACATGATAACTGTAGCTGGCGTGCAACGTGCCGTCCTTCGCCTGGATGATGGTCGGATAGTGGTATGAGCCGGCTCCCGGGCCAGGCTCGTCGAATTCCAAATGCCGTTTCCATTTCCACGAGCGGCCTTCATCGTCGGAAATCTGCACGGCGAGGCTGTGGCGTCCGCGTTCGGTGTCGTTACTGATGAGTGCCCAATGGCCGTTGCGCAGCGAGATAATTTCGGCACCGGAGCCGGGATTGGGCAAATCGCTGTCGGTGACTTCGCTCCAAGTCTCGCCGCAATCGCGGGATTCGCTTTGGAGAAGGCGTTTGGGCGGCGGGCCGTTGTCGCGCATGAGTGTGTAGAGCGAACCGTCTTTTCGCCGCGCGATGCTGGGCTGGATGTTGCCGGCACCGATGAGCGGCGTGCTTGTGTGCCAGGTCTTGCCCCAGTCATCCGTGATAGCCATGAGCGAGCAATCAAATCCATCCGAATACAGCGGCACGATCAAACGCCTGCCGTCGAGAATGAACGGATGCGCGCGGGTCATCCAGCCGAGACGGCGGGAAAGTTTGTCGCCGGCCTGCGTGCGTAGGTTCTGGAAATACTCCGCCACGCGCCCGCGCATGTGTTCGGGAACGGTCAAATCCGCTGCCGCCGATTCGGCCTTTTGCACATAGTTCGACATGGCCGTGGCGAACTCCAATCCCGGAGTGACGTGCAGGATTTCGCCCACTTCCCACTTCGGCGGTCCGTTACGGCGGTAGTCCGATGAGATGAGGTATTTCATCAGCGCCGTTTCCCAACGATTGGCGAGGATGGTCGGCCACAGGAGCCAGAGCCGGCCCTGCGGGTCTATGAACATCGTGCAGTTCGTGTCGGGATAATCGGGCGTGTCGGCCATGGTGAAGCGCGGACTCCAATTCTTCGCGCCTTTGCGTTTGCGCGCGCCTTCGATCTTGACGTCGTCCGCCGAGCGCTCGCCAGAGCCGTGAAACCAGCAGACCAGCAGATCGCCGTTGGGAGTTTCAACGATGCACGAGGAGTGGTTGTGCCAGGTTTCGAGCGGGAAGATGATTTCGGAGTTGAGGAACGGCGCGTCCGCGACGCGGCTGGCCGCAAAGACTGCGTTGAGGCGCGGGCCGCAACAGAGCAAGGCCAAAAGAGCAAGGGACAAACTGAGAGTTTTCTTCATGGAGCGAATTGTATCGGATCACCCCAACACCGGCAATTGAGATCCCGAGCTAGTTGCGATTCATCCACCGGCCACTTTCGCAAAATCAAAATCCGCCAGCTTGCCATCGAAGAAAAAGATTGCTCCGTGAATGGAAGCGGCTTCACCCGGCTCCAGGTCTTTGAACTTCGGATCAGCGTGCATGCACGGGTGGTTTTGATTGCCAATCAGCGAGAGTGTGTCTTTGCGCCAGGTCATGCCCACCCAGCGTTCCTCCTTGTTCGAGCGCGTGACCATGACGGGACAGTCCGCCACCGGCTTGCCTTTGGTGCGCCAGCCAACGCGATAAGGACTCGTGCCCGCCGGCAGTTCGCGCGCCTGGCTCAAAGTCACCCAGCCCGCATCCGGCACGCGCACAAACTTGTTGTCGCGCGTGTAATCCGCGAACTCTTTGATGCCGCGCAGATACGCGCACGTCTGCAACTCGATGTTTTTCAACGGCTGGGCGCTTCCATTCTTGAGATGCAATTCCAGCGCCACCTGCGACTCGTTTTGCTTCGTCACGCTGCCGCCGAAACTCACGCCGTTGGGCAGTTGCCGGTCGAACGCGATGCCCTTGGGCACTTCCCGCCACGGCACTTTCGGCAAATCCGGGAACACCGCTTCGATCCCCGGATTCACGTGGCTCAGATAAAGCAATCCCTGGCTGGTGAAAATCGCTTCTGGAAAATCCAGCCAAAGATAATCCTGGCTGGGCCAGGCCGGGCTGACCCACGCGATCTGCTCCCAGGGATAATGGGGTCGCCAGTGGCCGGGCAGAACGCGGATGCCCTTGGCGTGGGTTTCGTAAGTGTCGCCGCTCTTCCTGCTGCCCGGCGCTTTCTCCTTCGGTGAACTGTTCGTGGTTTGGCTGAAAGCCGACAGACCGCCAGCCATGGAAAAGATGCTCGCGGCGGCACCGGCTGATTTCAGAAACCGGCGACGGGAAATCGCCCCGGTCATTTGGTCACTCTGTTTCATTGCGTGCTGCATGTTAAAAAGTTTCTGGCTACGAGCTTCGAGTTTCTAGTTGAATGCAACCTAACGCGAGTTATTCCAACTCGAAACCAGAAACTCGAAACTGGCTTCTGACTTCTGACTTCTGCCTGGCGGGGATGTTCACGGTGAAATCGTTCCCGCCTAGGCGGGATTATCAAGGCAAAAGGTAAAAGGAAAAAGGCGAAAATGAAAACTGAACTCACGCGGCTTTTGCCTTTTCACTTTTACCTTTTTCCTTTTTCCCATCTGCCATCTTCTATCTTCTATCTCCTATCTTCCATCTGCGAAATTGCCTGTATAAATAGATCCCATAAATCTCAACGATGACGAACGAGATGGTATCCAGCCAGCAAGCCGCGTTATTCAGCCGAGCGAGCTTTCCGGCCACGAAATAGGGCATCACAAAATTAAGATAATTGACCGGGAGCAGCACAATAAAGGCAATCAAGCATTTTTCGCGAAACGATTTCCTCGACCATGCCGCGCCAATAACGCCGCGCCGATAGAAATAATACAAGGGCAGGATGAAGACGAGGAGGACTGTCTGGATGGACTTCTGCGAGAGGAACGGCTCAACACCCAACCATTTGCAGGCTAGTTGTGAACTCCCGGCGATGCTTTCCTGCAAACCGTAGAGCGCGAGAAAATACAATGCAGCCGCGGTTATGACGAACTGGCCGAACTTTTCCCCCTCGTCAATAAATTCCAAGCCCGGGGAAATATTGCTCTCCTGCAATTCATTTTCCGGCAGCCGGCTGTAAAACCAAAAGAGCAGGCCGCCGATGATAAATCCGCTGGAATACTCCCATAGGCTCCAGGCGGGAAGCTGCTTGAATTCGGGAATATTCCGTCCGAGCGGATGCCAGACAGCCGCAGCAGATAAACCGATTCCAAAAATGACCATGACGCTGATGGAACGTTTTACGAAACCACGATCCTTGATCGCAAAATAGATATAAAGCAAAACCGGAATTATGGCCAAAGCCGTTGACAGATTGCCGAGCATGGACTGATAACCGCGCCGCGAAATATCCGTCAGAAAGATTTCATGATAATATTCGGGGGCGAGGACCGGTATGAGCAGTTCCGCAACATATCCGCCAACGTATCTTCCGGAGATAAAGAGAATGACTCCCACGGCCAGATGCTTCAGGGAGTATTTGAACTTCGTAAAAAAATAACCTCCAAAAAAAAGCGACGGAAAACCAGCCCAGGCAAGTCCGACAATGAACAGCCAGAAATACCCCCGCCACCATGGAACCACGAGATCAAAGCCCGCGCCACGGGCATTTTCTGCGACGTCGGATACGACGTGTCCAGGATACAGACCGGGAATTCCGGCTTGTCCAACAAACGTGCCCCAGCCGGTGCGCATAAGCCCGAAGACAAAAACGGCGATGGCGAAAATGACCAGATTAAATTTTTGGCGCGGTGAGTAATGGATGGAGAGGAACAAAAGAAAAAGCAAAATGACCACGGAAGGGTCGGAAGTGCCGTTGCCACGAATCTGCCAGGCAAACCCCCAGAGGAGCGCTCCCATCAGAATGGTCAAGAGCGTATTCTTTCTTGGGTTAAAAGTGGATGGTTGTGTTTGCGTGGTAGTCATTGAATTTTTATTCGCTGTCATTGCCAACCTCTATATTCTTGGACGCAGAAAAGGACATCACCGATCCACTACTCCAGACGGAATCGCACGTCTTGGAAGGGAATGTCGTTTTCATCGGTAATCCTCATGGAAAAAACCCAGCCGCCGTGCGAATTCAAGGACATGACGGACAATTGCGACCGGCCTTTGGGCAGCGTAAACGGGACGCGTTTCTCGAACTGGTGTTTGTCGAGGTAAAGCATGCCTTTGCCGCGCGGCGGGTAATCGCTCGCGTCGAAAATAATCTGGTCGCCGAGCTTGATGAGGATGCCGTCGTCCCAGCCGGTGTGCAGAAACGCGCGGCGCTTGGACGGACTCCGCACAAACGAAACGAAGTGCGCGGCGGAGTTGTCCGTGTTCCGGTAATCAAAAACGCCGACGCACGAGGTGACACCGCGCGGGTCGAGGTTGTCGTAAGCGAACCAACGGACCGCGCCGTCCCGTCCGTTGTAGGTGGTGCGCGGATTGATCGGCTGTCGTAGCGCTTCCATCGCCGCAAAGTGCGGTTGCGTGTGCGGGTTGCCGACCAGACCCAGCACCCACCATCGCCCGGGCGTGCCGAACGCATCGCAAAGTTCCGCGCCAGAAATTCGCCCGCGATCAAACCGCCGAACTTGGTTCACCAGTGGTTGGAGCGGCGAGGACTTGAGTTCGGGTTTGTCCGTGAGGAGTTGATGCCAGTTGCGCAAGTCAATGTCCGGTCGCTTCAAATCTTGTTTGGTCAGGCCGTATTTTTTCTCCAACTCGGGCGTGTGGACATACCAGGAAGGCAGGCCGGAGAACGACCAGACATACCGTTTGGAAGCGGCGCGCAGGATTGCCATCTGCTGGCGCAACTCAGCTATTTCCTGTTTCCACGGCTGCATCGGATAATCCTTGCCGCCGGTTTCGATCATGTGCGTCGGCCATACGCCGGGCGCGATCGTGCAGCGCCGACGCCAATAGTCAGCGGTCTTGGCGTCAGTCAGATTGGGGATGCCAGGATCCTCAAAACGGGTTGTGGCCAACGCGGTGACCGGGTCGTGCAGACAGTAAGTGTATTCCGTGCCTAGATGGTAACCGCCTGGAGCATCGCGGTCGGCCATCGCTTTGAGCATGCCCAACATGTAGGCGCGTCCGAGGGGCCGGCCCCGCATGTAGCCCGGCAAAATGATCACCGGCGCGTCGGGAAAAGCGTCGAGGATCGCGGAAGCGCTCGCGTAACCCTGTCGGTGGGCGGCGGCCAACAAGTTGCCAACGGTGTAATTGGTGTAGGTGTAAATCTTGTGATCAATCGAGTAACGAAGGTAGGCATACTCGACGTCCACGCAGACACCGCGAAAGCCCAACTGCTTTGCCACCGTGCCGATGGCCGAAAACTCGGTTGCCATTTTCAGCGTGTAAGGCTCCGAAAGGAGCGTGGCGGCTGACGGCCATTCTCCGCCGTCCGAGAAATGAACCGTCAAAAAATTCTCCGTCACGCCGGCTTGGCGCAGCGCCGCCAGATTCGCCCGCGCCGCCTCAAGCCAGGCTTTGTCCTTTGGTTCGGTTCCCTTGATTCCGATAAACCGCTGGGCGCAGTCCTCCCAGCTTCCGATGTTGAAGAAAAAGCCGTCGTAGATTTTTTTGATTTTGGCGGCGTGATCGTTGAAATAGGGGTTCGGCTGCGCGGAGTAACAGATCGTGGCCGGGCCGGTGCCGCCGTGGGCCGCAGCGGCGACGAGCAAACCCGCGATGAGGAGCGGAAAAGATTTAGCCGACAGCAGATCAGATAGCAGGCTGGGTTTCATTTGTATCCAGCCATGTCTTCTAGCCGGAGCAGGACCAGCGAATTTATGCCGAAGGCGAAGCGCGGCAGGGCTTTGGTTCGCTGATTGGGCGAGGTTCCGCGCCCGGCGAATTTGAGTGTGTGTTTGCCCGGCTTCAAGTCGTGCAGGTCGAAGCTGAACCAGGTCCAATCCTCGCCTGAGTTGCACAGATCCAGTTCCGGCCCGACGGCCTCGCCATCGAGGAAGGGCTGATAGCGTGTGCTGAAGAGGGAAAGGATTATGACGGCGGCAACTTGATAGCGGCCCGACTCGGTCACCTCGAAGTCGAATTCGATCTCAGCGTCAGGCTTGCCCGGCGCGTAGATCAATCCTTCTTCCTCCTGCTTCACGATGGTGGGGGGCTCGGCGCGAAAAGTCAGGGATTTCGCCGGCAGCACACGGTAGGGCGCAACGCGATTCGTGGCCGGCGGCAGAGGGGTTTCACTCGCCACCGGCGGGGTTTGATACCAGAACGCCACGGAACTCACCCAGTCCGGCCTTTCACCGGACGAAGAGATTTTCCTGCCGTCATCGGTCACTGTGCTGCCGCGATGTTCGATGGAAACCTTGAGCGAGGTCTGAAAGCGCACCGGATCGGACAAGTGCCAGCGATACGCGCTCACGCGGTCGCCGGGAAACACGCCTTCGTAAAGCGTCACGCCATGCGCGGGCGCGGCGAACGGACGGAAGCCCCACGAGTCGTTGAAATAATCCTCGGTGCCGGTGCCGCGCAGGGATGGCAGCGCCGCGTCATCAATGTAGAAACGGTCGTCGCCCTCGCCGAACCAGCCGGTCTTCACCTGGTGGACGGAAAGGACGGTGCCGGCGTAATTGCCGCGGCCTTTGGTGTCGAGGATGGTGTATTCGCCGGGCGTGGCGGGGAAGGCCTGGTGATAGCGGGCGTGGAAGTAGAGCGAGTCTTCCGGCAGGCTCGGCAGCTTTTCCCAGTCAACGTAGTAATAAACCTCGATGTCACCGAACCCGCGCGGCTCATTGGTCAACGTGATTTTTGCGCTCTTGCGAAACGGCATCCGCCAGAAGCAGGTCCGCGAGCGGCCATAGGAAGAGACGCTCACGGGCAGCGAGTGGAAATCGGCAATGGCGCCGTGGCCGATGCCGAAGAAATCGCCCAGCGGCGTTTCGACGCTCGGCTTGGTCATTCCGTCCCAATAAATCCGCAGCACGAGCGAGCGGCCGGAGAACGGGTCTTGGGAAGCGACGGTGTTCCAGAGGTGCGTGATAGCGCCCGGCCCGGTCAAGTCGGCGAGCACGAGCGTTTCGCCTTCCTTGATCACGCGCGAGTCGCCGTTGCTGTTCAGGTCGGGATTTGAGCTGGAGAGACGCCGGGTTTGGGCGTCGGAAAGGTGTGTGAGCGCTATCAGTCCCGCCTCGGCGGGAGGCGGACTGGTGACGCCCGGTCGTGTGGCGGCGGGTTGCGCGCGTCCGCTGGCAATGGCGAGCAACATTACTGCGAGCCCGCCGAGGCGGGAGGTCATCCGGCGCCGGTTGCCGGGCGGGTTTTGTGAATGGAGCGAGAGTTTGATTCCGGCCATGTTAAAAGGTTTCTGGTTTCGAGTTTTGAGTTTTGAGTTTTGAGTTGAATGCGACCTGACGTGAGTTTTTCCAACTGGAAACCAGAAACCAGAAACTCGAAGCTGATTTTGATTGGGCGTCCATCGGAGACAAGGAAAAAATTGCGTTGCGGGAGACTGGGCGCAATTTTGAATTTTGAACGTTGAATTTTGAAGGTGGCAGCCTTGACTCGGCAGGTTGGCGACGGCAACATCGCGCCTCCCAATTTTATGACGACTGAAACACGCAGGCGAACTTTTGCCCTTTGGGTGCTGTTCGGCATCAACACAATGAATTTTTACGACCGCCAGATTCTGGCGGCGGTGGCCGAACCGATCCGCAAGGAGTGGGGGTTGAGCGATTCGGCGCTCGGCCTGCTTGGGACGGCGTTCACGCTGCTGTATGCTTTTGTGGGCGTGCCGTTTGGCCGTTGGGCGGACACGCGGCCGCGCAAGTGGCTGCTGGGTGCCGGGTGCGCGGTCTGGAGCCTGATGACGGCGATGTCTGGAATGGCGCAGAATTCCTGGCAGTTGTTCGCCGCGCGGCTGGGAGTGGGCGTGGGCGAGGCGAGTTGCGCGCCGGCGGCAAATTCGCTGATTGGCGATCTTTACGCGCCGAAACAGCGGGCCCGGGCGTTGTCCATTTTCATGCTCGGCCTGCCAGTCGGGATGTTTCTAAGTTTTCTGATCAGCGGGCGAATTGCGCACGCATATGGGTGGCGGGCGGCGTTCTATGTGGCCTGCCTGCCGGGTTTGGTGCTCGCGGCGCTGGTGCTTTGGGTGCGCGAGCCGCGGCGCGGGCACAGCGAGGGCCGGATGGAGATGGCGCACCGTCCCGGCTCGCCTTACCTCGTGGTGCTCGGCATTCCGACACTCCTTTGGATCATCGTTTCGGGCGCGCTGCACAATTTCAACATGTATGCGGCTGGCTCGTTTATGGCGGTGTTCCTGGCGCGGTATCACGCGCTTGATCTCAAAGCGGCGGCGGACGCATCCTCGGTGATCTTCGGGGTGTCCGGGGCGGTGGGCTTGCTGGCGGGCGGTTGGGCGGCAGACCGGTTTGGTGGCGCCCGCACCAACGGACGGTTGCTGTTGTCGGCGGTGACGATGGCCGTGGCGGCGCCGTGCGCTTATCTGGCCTTGCGCCAGCCCGGCGGCGAAGTCGTGCCGTTTGTGCTGCTCATGGGGGCGGGGCTGGCGTGCGCTTACGTGTATTACTCGTCGGTATACGCGGCGATTCAGGACGTGGTGGAGCCGGCGTTGCGCGGGACGGCCATGGCCGTTTACTTTTTTGCCATGTATGTGCTGGGCGGAAGTCTCGGCCCCTGGGGCACGGGAATGTTGAGTGACTATTTCGCGCGCAGGGCAATGGTGGATGCCGGGGCGACGGTGATGACGGAGGCGTTCAAAGCGGACGGGCTGCATCACGCTATGCACGCGATCCCGGTGCTGTGTCTCGTGCTCGCGGTGGTGTTATATGCCGCCTCACGGACGGTGGGGCGCGACATGGCTCGGTTGCGGGCGTGGCAGGAGTCGCGGTCGGCGCAACCGGCGGGCGCAGCTTGAGAGCGCACGGCTAACTCGCAATTCGGGCGCGTTTTGTTCAGCGGACGTAGATGGGGTTCGCGAAAATCCACGGCCGCGATTCGCCGTCCAAGGTGAGCCAAGCTTCGAGGCGATACACGCCGGGCTCTTTCACGGCAAACTCGGCGTGATCTTTGTCGGCGGTTTCTGCGATCACGACCCCGTTGCGCAGCAGCCGCGTCTGGCAGGCCACCGGGAATTGCGCGCGGAGTTTCAGGCTATCGGCGAGTTGTAGTTCGTCGCCCATGATTCCGACCCGCTTGCCTTTGACATCGAGCGCTTCAAACCGAAACCCGGTCGCTTCGCACATCCAATCGTGCGCCACGTAGGCATGGCCGGCCTTGAGCGCGGTGCGCAAAGCCGGCTCTTCGAGCTTGGGCGCGAGGACGTGGGTGCTGCTGTTCCAGAACGAGCGTTGATACGGATCAATGTCCACCCGCGCGAGGATGTCGCCCGGCTTGCGGCCCTTGGTCATTTCTTTGATGCCCGGTCGCGACCCGGCGGTGATTTTTCGCATCCCTTCGTCCTTGTCCACGATCGTGCCGAGCAGCACGGTCTCCTCGTCCACCATCTTCACGACGAAGACCTGGTTGTGATGACAATCATTGGCGGCAACGCCTGTCAGCCGTAATGTCTTCGTCCCTGCGTCCCACTTGTCCATATAGACTTGCGGGTAGTCGCACTGGAAGGCGAACAATTCGTCCGGGTAGAGCCGCACGGCTTCATGGAGTTCCGCCAGTTGCTTCGGGTCGGTGAGCTTCATCCCCAGCGCGATGAGTGACGCCATGTCCTTCTTGGCGTCCCAGTGGCGGTTGTAAATTTCCAGCCCGGTCAATCCTTCCATCGGATGATCCGTGCGTTCCTCGACGTGCGAGAGAAAGATCATCCCATCGCCAGTGGTCACGGCCTTCAATAATTCCGGGAACGGCTTGTCCATTTTATCGAGCACGGATGTTTCCGGATACAAAAGGCAGCCGCGGATTTCGGAGCCGGGAATGAACAACACGCCCTCCTTGAGTCCGCGCCAGCGGCCGTCAATGAAATCGCGCGGTGGCCGAAAATGATCGGTGAGCAGGATGGCGCTGATGCCGGCCTTCTTCGCGTCCGCGAGCATTTCGGGCAGCGTGCCGCCCGTGTGCTCGGAATCCTCGGCGTGCGCATGGAGAATGCAACGGTAGTCGTTCAGGCCGGGCAGCGGCGGAACGGGCCGGCGCAGCTTTTTGAGTTTCTGGACGTCCTCGTGGGTGGCCTGAAGGCGCGGCAGGGACATCCGTTCGGTGGGAGTTCGTTTCAACGGTGCGGGCTTGGTGTCATCGGCTGTCACCGGTGTGGCGGCCAACAAAAGTCCGAGGAACAAGCTCCATGCGGGCGGTGCGGCAGGAAGGGCGGGTTGGTTTCGCATAAGTCTCACAATAAAATTCGGCCAAATCATTTGATCTTCCCGAGCATTTGGTAAATCCAGGTCAAGGCGGTGTTCATCATTTTTTCCCCGGCCCCGACTTCCACCGGCGAGACTGGGGCATCCGCGCCATAACCGCCCTCGGCCACCGCTTCAATCGTGGGAAAATATTGGTGGTAGCCATTGCAGTAACCGAAGAAGAAAAGCTGCTTCACCCGCGCCCGTTCTTTCAGCCGGATGGCATGGTTGCAGAAAAATTCCCCCGAAGCCCCGACCAGCGCGATGTCACCGTTGAGCAAAGCCACGGTCAGGCGTGGCCGGATGCCATCGCTGTATTCATCTATAAAGTTCGGAATCAATTCGGGAAAAAATGCACCGCTGAACGCGGACTTGATGCCGGGGTTGTTCCAATCGATTCGCGAACTGAACTTGGGTCGTTCCTCCTTCACGGCAAGGGAAGGCTTGGCGACTTCTTCCGGCTTCAGGCTGGCGGCCAGCTTCACGACTTCGCGGCCAAGCGCCTGGCCGAACTCCAAATAATCTTTGTTCTCACCTTTATTGGCCGACATGTCTCCACAGGCGCCCTGCATGAAAACGGCCTGCCCGCCAAATTCCTTTTCCACCGTAGTCTTGAGCGAACCGGCGAAGTCGGCGGAAAATTTCAGCACCTCGGCGCCAATCATTGTCGGGTGCGCGGTGAAATTGACAACGACGGCCAGCGGCTTGCCGCTCGTGTCATCCAGGCGGATCACCCCGAGGTCCGTGTCCACTGGCTTGGGTTCGATCTTGGTGTGGCGGTTGCGATTGAACCCGTTGAGCTTGACGACGCCGGTGGCCAGCCGCGCGGGAGCCAGTTTCGCATCCGCTTCGAGGATCGCCGCCACGATGCCATCCTCCATTTCCTTGTAGTAACGAATCGCGGCGTCAAATTTGCCTTTGCCCTTGCCATCCTCGTCCGTCAACTCCAGCACCGGGCCATGGTGCGTGTGCGAACCCGCGATGAAGGAGTGTTCGATGCTGGCCTTCTCCTTGATGCGGGCGCGGATGTTCTGGATTGATTTTTCCGCCGGCGACCGCCCGAGATCGAGGCCGACGATGGCCAGTTTTTTTTCACCCGACTGGATGACCACGGCGCTGGCATAAAGCGGATCCAATTTGCCCGTTGACAACGCGGCGTGTCGCGCTCCGTAGCCCCACATTGGCACCGGTTCCGTGGGCGTGACATCGCGTTTGCCAGCGCCCACTTTGAAAACCGCCGGCGGCGTCTCGGCGCGGGTTGACAGACCGGAGGCGAATACAACGCTGGCAAACAGCGCACAGAATTTTCGGGTGTTCATATAAAAGAGCGATAGTTATGGAGTCGCGTGTTGGGACTGCCAAGCTTTTTCATTCCCAGCATGCCCCGTGCGTCCCTCCTCTGACGTGTGACCGGCTTGCGCTCTTCAAATCTAAATGCTCCTCGCGTCCACGCTGTCGTTGCCATGCGGGAACAACGAGATGGGGTGCGATTGAAAGTGCCGGGCAAGATTCGGTGGTGGCGTCGCAGGCCGCGCCGGGCAGATTCATGTCGTTACCCCCGCAACAGAAAGATGGCTCAGGGTAGTTGCAGGAGGCGGAAAAAGCTGTTCCCGGGCACGATCGAATTGGTGAAGGAAACCGAACTGCTGGAGGCAACATTGGTGGCAATGGAAACCCAGTTGTTCGGGAAGATCAGATTTGTTGAAGCTTGCAGCACGTTGGTTTTGCCTGTCGTCAATCCTGTGACGTCAAACCGGAATTTGCCCGCCGCCGCCTTCGCCGCCGCCAGTGTTATCGGATCCGGATTCTGCACCGTGATGGTGATCGAATTCGTTGCCGTTGCATTTGCGGAATCATAAGCGATGACAGTCAGGATGTATGTCCCGGCGGACAGATTCGTGATGGGAGTGGTAAATGGGCTGCTGAAAACATCATCCACCAAATTGGTCCCCACGTAGAATTCGACATCCATCACGCCGCCGGGATCTGGATCGAACGCGTCGGCCGCGAAGTCAAACGCAGCCGGGGCGGAGAAAACAGCGTTGGTGGCGGGATTGGTGATGGTGACCGAGGGCGGCGTATTGAGTGTCACATAGACGGTGCCTTGGTCGCCGACGTCGTCGGAATAGGGGTAAGTTCCTGCCTGGTTAAACTGAAGCCCAAAGTCAGTCTGGAATGCCTGGCTGTTGATGAAGATCGTATAAGGACCACCTCCATCGGCATCAACCCAATACACGATCTCGCCGGTAACGATATTCACCGGGTTCGGGCTTAATCCGGAAAATCTGACGGAGACCACTACGTCTGCCTGGGTTTGGGAACACAATAAAAGTCCGGCGATGCACAGACAAAAACCGGCAAGCAATTGCTTTTTGACACCGGGCAGGGTTGGGGAGAATTCCCGTCCTCCGTAGCACTGCGGAGGGTGGAGGCTTTCTGCTGCACGCATGAGGACGGTTCTATCAGGCTGCGGAACCAAGTCAAACGCGGAATCTGGCGATGGCCTTGTAGTTGCTCTCGTCTGGTCAACCCCGAAAGCTTTCGGGGTTGAAGAAAATGCGACCGATCAACAAAACCAGCATCCGAAGCGCCGTTCTCGTCCTGATTCTGGCGGGGGTAATCATCGAATTTGGACGAAGCGCCTTTGGAAAGTTTTGCGTCGTGGACGGCTACAGCATGAGTCCCACCCTAAACCCCGATGATGTGGTGCAAGCCAAGGCTTCGTATGTGAAGGTGCGCGGCGATGTTGTGATTGTTACGGACGACGGTGGCGACCTTGCGATCAAACGTATTGTTGGTCTGCCCGGGGAAGTAGTTACCATTTATAGGGGCCATGTATATGTCAATGGCCAGCGATTGCTTGAACCGTATCTGGCCGGTGGCACATTCACGTTCAAGAGCAACCCAAGGAACCAGCGGGCCGAGGTCTGGCATTTGGACGCGGACCAATATTTCGTTTTGGGAGACAATCGCTACGAGAGTCGTGACAGCCGCCATTACGGCCCTTTGCAACGGAGCGATGTGCATGGGGTCGTTCATCTCCCGGAGAATTCCCCCGAACCCGGCTTTCTCGAGATCAAGCTTTCGGAATCGGGACAAGTGACACACTACAAACACTACCGCTCGAACCACCATGCGAGTTGGAATCGAAATCTAACCCGCAACAATTCTCAGAATTCCAATGCCAGGGCAATAACCGCCGGCTTCGTCTCGAGTGACGACTTTAGAAACTGAAAACAAGTCGCACCGGAGCTGGCGAAACCCAGCCTTGCTTTTTGCTGTTTGCGATCTGTGTGAGGTGAAAGTTTCCAAAGGAGAGATTCAATTACCCGGTAGTCTGTTCGTTTGACAGTTGCGACCGGTGTGACTATAAACCCTGCGTTGGAATTTGAATCCCGAACAGAAACCGAAAATTTAACCGAATAAAAAATTATGGCTCTTAACGTTGGCGACAAAGCTCCCGATTTCGAACTCTCGACCAAAACCGCTGAAGGCCCGAAGAAACTCCGCCTCAGCAATAATTTTGGAAATAAAAATACCGTCCTGCTTTTCTTTCCGATGGCGTTCACGGGCGTTTGCACCAAGGAAATGTGCGACGTGAGCCAGGGTTTGAGCGCCTACGCGCAACTGCACGCCGAGGTCTGGGGCATCAGCGGCGACAATCCGTTCGCGCAAGCCGCGTGGGCCGAGAAGGAAAAAATCACCGTGCCGCTCCTTGCCGATTACGAACACAAAGTCGCGAACCAATACGGCGTGGCTTACGCTTCGTTCCTGCCACAGTTGAATCTCGGCATGGCCGGCGTCCCAAAGCGTTCCGCGTTCGTCATTGATAAGCACGGCGTCATCCACTACGCAGAATCGAATGACGACCCCAAGCAGTTGCCGAACTTCGACAAAATCAAAGAAGTGCTCGGGACGTTGAAATAATTATTCACCACGTAGCAGCCGAGGTGACGAGGCTCTGGCTCCGCTGCTTAAACCCGAACTCCGAAACAGCCCGGGGAGCGCACGCGGCCCGCGTGCGTTTTTCCGCGCCCTCGCGGAAAAACGTGGGGCGCACGAAAAAGTTCCCTGCCGGACGCGGGCAGGACGTCGCACGCCTTGCGGAACGCGAGGGCGCGTTCCGCCACACGCGGGGCGCGTGTGCTCCCCAACTTCGGAGTTCGGGTTAAATTTTCTTGAGCAAATCCTTCCAGCGTTTCCAGGCCTCCTCGCGGGCTTTCTTGTCGCCCTCGCGGCCGTTCGGGTCGTCGCCGCCGCGCATGAAGCCGTGGCCGCCGCTTTCGTAAGTCACCGGCTCGTAGGTTTTGCCGGCTTTCTTCATCAACTCGGTGGACTTGGGAATCGTGGAGTTGATGCGGTTGTCATTGCCCGCGTAAAAGCCGTAAACGGGAGCGGTGATGCGCGCGATGTCCTCTTCCTTGTCCGGCCCGCTGCCGTAAAACACAAACGCCGCCTTGATGTTCTTGTTATTCGTCGCGTAACGGAACGTTTGCGTGCCGCCCCAGCAGAATCCGGCCACCACCACCTTGCCATTGCACGACGGCAGCTTGCTCACATAATCAAACACCGCGTCGAGATCGGCGGTGATCTGGTCCGCCGGCAATTTACGGATGGCCTGGCCGACTTCCTCGCTGCTCTTGATCAACTCCGCCGTGCCGCCGCCGCCTTTGGCGCTGCCGGAAAGCAAATCGGGCGCGATGGCGATGTAGCCGGCTTCGGCCAGTTCATCCGTCATGCTGCGCGCCCAATCGCTCAGGCCGAAGATTTCGTGGATGACGATGACGGCGGTGGCTTTGTCTTTCACTTCGGGGTAAGTGATGAAGCAATTCACTTCGCGCTCGCCGTGTTTGACGTTCACAAACTCCGGATGACGCGGGGATTTTTCGAGCCGGGCCTTGGCCCAGTCCTGGGCGTGAACGGTGAACGCCGCCAGCGCGAGCGTCGCGGTCGCGAAGATAATTTTTTTCATGGTCGTTTCTTTCTTTTGGCTGGTAGGGCGCGTCGCTCCGTGCGCGCCGTGTTTGATTCGCGAATGAACGGCGCGCACGGAGCGACGCGCCCTACCGCCCCTGAGCTACTTCTTCTTCCCGTTCGCTGCCGAAACCCTCGACTCCAGCCCGGTCATCGTCAGCAAGGGCAGCACTGTGAAACGGTCGTCGTCATCAAACACGATGACGTAAGAGGCGTTGGGTGGGAGGGAAATATGGTCGGTGTGCGGCACGGGATATTCTCGGCCATCGGCCATGCGCAACGTGAACGGCATTCCGCTGGCCACGGCTGACTCAATCTGCTTGCGCGTCATGGTTCTATGCTCGTGCGTGGCGGAGGAATTAGCAAGCGCGTTTTTCGGCGGCGCGCGTAGAGCCACGCGCCACCTCGGGATAGGCGACGAAGCAATTCACTTCGCGCTCGCCGTGTTTGACGTTCACAAACTCCGGATGACGCGGGGATTTTTCGAGCCGGGCCTTGGCCCAGTCCTGGGCGTGAACGGTGAACGCCGCCAGCGCGGCGGCGACGATGAGCAACAGGGATTTTTTCATTGGGTTTCTTTCGTTGGGTTCAATGGCAAAAGTTTTTCAAAATCCTTTGCAAACGTGGCCTGACTCCATGTTAAGCCTACGGGAAAATCTCAAATGGTGTCGCATAACTCGGTCCGATGGGTGACGTAATCTTGCCGGTGCTCTTATCAATGTGAAAGTCCTGAATCGGCTTGGCGGCGTAGCCGAACGCACCATCAACAATCCAGAACTCGCCGCCATCCCGAATGCCGGCGAAACCTCCGCAACCGACGTTCTGGTGAAAGTAACACTCGGCGATAAGCTCTGCCTCGGATTTGGAGACGCCGTCTGCTATCGTGATGGCCTTCAACTTCGCTCGGAGCTCCGTCGTCCGTGCGGCTCGTGACTGCGATGATGAAGGCGTGTTTGCCGTCGAAGAGGTGGAGGAGTGCGAACTGCAACCACTCAACGCTGCCGCCGCCAAAAATAGAAGGATGTAGAGTTTCATGGCGCGAGTAGGCTTAACATGATATTACGCCTCCGGCGTGACTCCCATCACGATGTCAAACTTCGCCGCCAGTTCGCCGGCGCGGGAATTTTTCAGCGGCGCAAAATCCACCGTCACGGACGCGCGCGCTTTTGGGTCGGCGAGGTTTTTCCAGACGCCGTCGCGTTCGTTTTGCGGATGGCCTTTGATGTAGCATTGCGTGGTGAGCAGTTCCTTGCCGCTGCGCTTGATCTTGAAATGGATGTGCGGCGTGCGGCCCGGATACGTCACGGGTTTGATGGTGCGGAAAACGTATTCGCCCGTCGCGCCGGTGAGGAAGCGCCCGAAACCCTGGAAGTGCGAGTCGCGCTTCGCGGCGTCGTTGCTGCCGCTGTGGAGATAAACGCCGTGCGCGTCGCACTGCCAGATTTCCACGAGCGCGTTGCGGATGGGTTCGCCGCGCGCGTCGAGGATGCGTCCGCTCAACCACGTGACCTCGCCGACGGCGGGCGTGAGCGATTCGTTGACGATGAGCAAATCGTTGTCGGTGTCGAGCGGCAGGTGGTCGGGATAAAACGGACCTTCGGTCTGTTTGGGCGTGAGCATCAACGCCTCGGCAAACGCGCCGGGCGCGGCGAACAGCGCCGCGCCGAAAGCAACTTGCCAAAGAAAGCGGCGACGGTTTTGAAAAGCAATGCCGTCCGACGCGGAAAAGTCTGGCGTGCTCATGAAGGGAAAGATGCTCCGCGTGGCGAAAGGTTGCGAGGAAAATTTTTGGTTAAACAGTCCTCGCCGCTTGCTTGACACGACGTTTCTCGCACCGCAATCTCGTTTCTCTTTTGGCGACGGGAGGGGTGGCATGTTGCCGAACCCATCTATTTTGGGACGGCGGCACGCCGTCCCTCCCAATGGCCAATAAACTTTATGTCACAAAATTCATTTAACACGCTGCAACAATTTGATCTTGGAAATGGGAAACAAGGATCACTTCACTCTCTGCCTGCACTGGAGAAATCCGGCGTCGGCGTAATCTCGAAACTGCCCGTCTCGATTCGCATCGTCCTCGAATCCGTGCTGCGCAACTGCGACGGCAAAAAAGTCAGCGAACAAAACGTTCGCGCGCTGGCAAACTGGAAACCGAATGAAACCCGCACAGAAGAAATTCCCTTCGTCGTCGCGCGAATCGTGTTGCAGGACTTCACCGGCGTGCCGCTGCTCGTGGACTTGGCGGCGATGCGTTCTGCTGTCCAACGACTCGGTAAGAATCCCAAGATCATCGAGCCGCTCGTGCCGGTGGATCTGGTCGTTGACCATTCCGTGCAGGTGGATTTTGCCGGCAGTGCGGAGGCGTTGCAAAAAAATCTGGAGATGGAATTCCAACGCAACCGCGAGCGCTACCAGTTTCTAAAATGGGGCATGCAGGCGTTCGACACGTTCAAAGTCGTGCCGCCCGGCATCGGCATCGTGCATCAGGTGAATCTGGAATATCTCGCGAAGGGCGTGCTTTCATCGGCTATTGGCGATCGGCAATCGGCTATTTATTTCCCCGACACACTTGTCGGCACCGATTCGCACACGACCATGATCAACGGAATCGGCATCGTCGGCTGGGGCGTGGGTGGCATCGAAGCAGAAGCGGGA
Source organism: uncultured Verrucomicrobiota bacterium (assembly GCA_964389025.1). Classification (GTDB taxonomy): domain Bacteria; phylum Verrucomicrobiota; class Verrucomicrobiia; order Limisphaerales; family CAYMCQ01; genus CAYMCQ01. The sequence goes on along the minus strand of CAYMCQ010000021.1, from coordinate 13,137 downwards.
ATGTTGGGTCAGCCAGTTTATTTTCTCACGCCGGATGTCGTGGGAGTTCACTTGACTGGCAGTTTGCGTGAAGGCGTGACGGCGACTGACCTCGCGTTGACCGTCACGCAAATGCTCCGCAAGGCAAAAGTCGTCGGAAAGTTCGTCGAGTTTTTCGGCCCCGGCGCAGCTGCGTTGCCGGTCGTTGATCGCGCCACGATTGCGAACATGGCTCCCGAATACGGCGCCACGATGGGATTTTTCCCGATTGATGCCGAGTGCGTGAATTATCTCCGCGCGACCGGCCGCAGCGACGAGCATTGCAAGCTCTATGAAAATTATTACCGCGCGCAAGGCTTGTTTGGCATTCCGAAAAAGGGTGACATCGCTTACTCGCAGGAATTGGAATTGGATTTGGGTTCTGTCGTGCCCAGCGTCGCCGGGCCGAAACGTCCGCAAGACCGCATCGAGTTGCCGAAGATGAAAAATGAATTTCTCGGCTCGCTCACAAAGCCAGTGACTGAAAATGGATTCGGAAAGAAAGCCGAAGACTTGCAGACAATGGCGCGCGTCAACACCGCTCGCGAGGCCCATCCGTTCATTGACCACAGCTACGGTCACCGCAAACTCGGCGTGGACGCGAGTGAATCCGAGATGCGCGACCAGCACCCGACGCCGGACACGCCGGAGCAGTTGCCCGCTGGCGCATTCCCAAAAGCAGAAAGTGAAATTCATCACGGCAGCGTGCTCATCGCGGCGATTACGAGTTGCACGAACACGAGCAATCCCAGCGTGATGCTCGCGGCGGGTTTGCTGGCGAAAAAGGCAGTTGAGCGCGGCTTGAGCGTGAATCCAGTCGTGAAAGCGTCGCTTGCGCCCGGCTCGCGGGTCGTGACCGATTACCTGAACAAGACAGGCTTGCAGCCGTTCCTCGACAAACTTGGTTTCAATATCGTCGGCTACGGTTGCACAACTTGCATCGGCAACTCCGGCCCGCTCGCGGCACCCATCGAGGACGCGATCAACAAATACGATTTGGTCGCCGCGTCCGTTTTGTCCGGCAATCGAAACTTTGAAGCGCGCGTTCACCAAAGCATCAAGGCGAATTTTCTGATGTCGCCGCCGCTGGTGGTCGCGTTCGCGCTCGCGGGTCGCGTTGACCTCGACATGAACACCGAGCCGCTCGGCAATGGCAAGGACGGTAAGCCCGTTTTTCTTCGCGAAGTCTGGCCGACGCTGAAGGAAGTCCGTGACCTGATGCAAAGCGCGTTGCAGCCGGAAGTTTTCCGAAAACTTTACCGGGACTTCGCGGAACAGAATCCGAAGTGGAACGAGATTCCCTCAAGCGTCGGCAACGTTTACGAATGGGACCGCAACAGCACCTACATTCAGGAGCCGCCTTTCTTCGAAAACTTTTCGATGCAGCCCGGCGAAATCCACGAAATCAAAGGCGCGCGCGCGCTGGCGATTTTTGGCGACAGCGTCACGACCGATCACATCTCACCCGCCGGTTCGATCAAGAAAACTTCGCCTGCCGGAGATTATCTCATCAAGCACGGCGTCCAGCCGGCGGACTTCAACAGCTACGGCTCGCGCCGCGGCAACGACCGTGTGATGACGCGCGGGACGTTCGCCAACGTCCGGATCAAAAATCTGATGGTTCCGGGCGTCGAAGGCGGCGTGACAAAATTCCAACCGGACGGCAAGCAGATGAGCATCTACCACGCGGCGATGGATTACGCGAAAACGAAAACGCCGCTCGTCGTTCTTGCCGGACAAGAATATGGAACCGGCAGTTCACGCGATTGGGCTGCAAAAGGCACGGCGTTGCTCGGCGTGAAAGCCGTCGTCGCGCAGACCTACGAACGCATCCACCGCAGCAACCTCGTCGGCATGGGCGTGATGCCGCTGCAATTCAAAGACGGCACAACCGCGCAGACGTTGAAACTCGACGGCAGCGAGAGTTACGACATCGTTGGCCTCGGCGCGAACCTGAAACCGCAGCAAGACCTCACGCTCTGCATCACGCGCAAGGATGGCACGAAGCAGGACATTCCCGTGAAATGCCGCATAGATACGCCGATAGAGATTGATTACTACCAGCACGGCGGAATTTTGCCGTTCGTGCTGCGGCAACTCGTGGCAAAAGCGTAAATCCGAATCCGGTTAGCGGGAGTTTCCCGAGACTTCCAAAACTTTTCCAAGGATCTTGCTCATGTCCTCGTTGTGCTGGCGCGAGGCCATGCCGAAGGCGCGGACGATGTCGAAGAGAAAATCCTTGTTCGCACGGTTGAAGTCGTAGAAGACGGTTTCCTTGCTTTTGGCTGCGCCGCTTTTGCGAGGTGAACCATCGGTAGCAAGCGTTTCAGTCATCGGCAGGCAGACGTAGATCATGGCTTGAGTGCCGACGGCGCGCTGTTTCGGTTTGAGTTGGATTTGAACCGCGCCGTGTTCGGTTTCGCGGATGAACTGAGGCACTTTTTCCGTCCAGCGCGCAAAGCCGTCGGGCAGCAACTTGTTGTTCCCACCAGCCGGAGTTTTCTCGATGGTGATGCCCTCGTGTTCTTCGAGCGTAGCGTCACCGAATTTGGCGAGGCGCGCGCGTTCGCAGGCGATATCGTTGGTGGAAACGAAACCGACACGAAGCGACTCGACGAGAATTTTTGTCAACTCGGTGCCGTATTTGGTTTCGCCGCGCCGCTCGAAGCTGATTTCCTTGACCACATTCGGCGCGTCGGGCGTGCGCGAATCGTAACCGATCTGCCACTCGAGATAATGCTTCTCGCCAAGCTTCGTTTTTGTCGGCGCGACTGGCTCGCCCTTGCCGTCCTCGGTGCGCTGCTTCGGGCGGACTTTTCCCGTTACATCGGTGAGCGGGAGGCGGACGCGGACGGCCTGACCGATAGTTTCGATGCGGACTTGTTTGTATTCCGTGTCGGCGGCGAAGAGAGAGACGGCAAACCCCGCAAGCAAAACCAGACCAATCAGGAACGTAGAAATTCTTCCTAGGATGAAAGTTTTCGTTTTCAGGAAAAGTGGATGCGCTTGTTGAAAACTCATGGCGATTATTTTCAATGCTTGGATTCCGCTGGCCCACTGGCGGTTTTCGCAGGCAAGTCGCCCTCGCCGAGGCGGCGATGAAACAATTCCAGCGCCATCGAGTAGCATTGTAGCGCGAGGGCGGGGTCGTAGCGATGGGCTTCGTCGCGGATGAAGGCGTGCTGGCCGTTGAATTCGTGCCAGGTGAAATTCAAATTTAGTTCGCAGAATGTGTTGTAAATTTTCTTCCGGCCTTCGAGCGGCACGTGCGGGTCCTGCCGTCCCCAGAACATCAGCAGTTCGCCTTTGATGTCTTTGGCGCAGGCCAGCGTGTCGTCGCCGGTCTTGCTGAGTGAGCCTTTGTGGATGTCTGTGGCGTAAAAACAAACTGCGGCGCGGACATCAGGATTTTTCGCAGCGGCGCGAAAACTCAGATGCCCGCCGATGCAAATGCCGAGCACGCCAAGCTTGCCAGTGCAAGCGGGGTGTGACTTGAGATGGTCGAGCACCGTGCGTGAATCTCCATCGAGTGCGCTCAATTCTTTTTCAAGTTTCAACGCGTTGCCGCGATCTGCGCCGGCCTGATCGTAGGCGAGCGCGCGACCGGGCGGTTCAAACTCATGGAAAATTTCCGGAGCGGCGACGACGTAGCCGTGCCCAGCCAGCAGCGCGGCGGTTCGCCGAATCGGCGCGGTGACTTGGAAAATTTCCGAGTAGAGCAGGATGCCGGGATAGCGGCCTTCGGCTTGCGGACGGAAAATGTAAGTCCGCATGGGGCCGGTGGGAGTTTGAAGGTCGGCGAACTCGTTGTCCCGGATCGTCATGCGGCGCCGAGGCTAGTCCGGCGTCTCGGGAATGCAAATGGAATGTTTTGCGAACAGGGAACTAATTCGTGCGAAACAAATCGTCGCTCGGAAAAGTTTTGCTGTCTTCGAAAGCCTTGTCCGGTCCGGCGGAACGGATGAGTATGGTGTTCTGCATGAAATAAAACTGGTAGGGCGTTCCCCACGGGTCGAGGATTTCACCCTTCGAGTTCAAATCACTTTTGCGCACGGCGAGGATGAGGACTTTCTTTTCAGTCTGACCGAACAGAGCTTTTGAAATGTCGGCGCTGTTTCCTGTCGGGTAGCTGCCGACAAATTCCTTGAACTGCTGAAGTCCCATCAAAAGATTTTCTGCATCGTCATTGAACTTGGTGATGCTTTTGTCAGTGACACGCTTTGTGTAGGACCAAACTGCTGCAGTTCCGAATACAACCAGAAGCAGCGCGATGAATACTGCGAAGACTTTCTTCATGCCTCGACTTTAGCTGGTCGCGTGCCAGCCTTGACGAGGCATGGGGCAGGGGGCGGCAGGGCGGTGCTGGCGCGGATGACCAATTCCGTCGGAAGTCGCTTGGATTGAACTTTTTCGCCGCGAAGCAGACGAATCATGAGATCCATCGCCGCTTGTCCCAGGGTGAATTTTGGCTGGCGCACCGTTGTCAGCGGGACACGATAATGTTCTGCAACGAGAAAATTTCCGTAGCCAACAAGGGACATTTCGCGCGGAATCTCGATGCCCTGTGCAACCAGCGCTTCGGCGCAGCCAATGGCAACAAGGTCTGTCACCGCGTAAATTGCGGTGGCATTGCTGCCTTCATTGATAAGTTGCAGCGCCGCCTTCGAACCGTCTTCAATCGTGTTACCCGCTTGAAAAACCAGCCGGTCGTCCACTTCCAATTGAGCTTCGCGCAATGCGCGGCGATAACCTTCGTAACGCTCATGCGACCACGGCGCAGCGGCAGGCCCGGCGAGAAAGGCGATGTTCTTGTGACCGAGTTGAAGCAGGTGCTGCGTGATTCGGTAGCTGCCAATCAAATCATCTCCCTCGACGTTTGCGAATTGATTGCAGAAGGGCGCAAGCGGGCCAAGAATTACCGTCGGCAGGCCGCGCGCGAGAATTTCCTGATACGCGCGCGCTTCGGCGGGCAAACGGTAAACCGGCGAAATAAAAAGTCCTTCCACCCGGCGCGATAGCAATCGCAACACGCATGATTCTTCGCGCTCGATAATGCCATGAGTGTGAGCGAGGAGAATTTCGTAGCCCAGCTCATGCGCACGCTCTTCCAACGCGAGCACGATTCGCGCGTAAGTGGGATTCGTGATTGTGGGAATGACAAGCCCAAAAAGTTTCGTCGTCTGAGACCGCAGTCCCTGCGCCATCGAGTTCGGCACGTAGCCCATCTGTTGCGCGATGAGCTTGACGCGCGTCTTTGTCCTGGCCGAAACGTCTTTCTGGTCGCGCAAAGCCTTTGAGACGGTCATCACCGAGACGCCCGTTTTGGCCGCGATGTCTTTGAGGCGGATCATGCTTAGAATGAAGAAGGAAGGATGAAGAATGAAGAAGCGAAGAGATGCCGGAAGGTCAGGAACAATTTATTCATTCTACATTCTTCATTCTGCATTTTCTTAGAAGTTCGTCCCGCGCCAGTGCAGCTTCGCGCGGAGCGTTTGGAAAAAGGAGCTGCCGTTCAATTTCATCAGACGCACGGAATGTTTGCTTCGTTTGATCCTGATGGCATCGCCTTTGGTCAATTCAGCCATTATCTGGCCGTCGGCGCTGAGAATTGTGGACGATGTCGGGTTGACAACTTTGACCGTAATGACCGAAGCGAGGCTCAAAATCACAGAGCGATTCGACAACGTGTGCGGACTAATCGGGGTCAGGGCAAAAACATCCGCCGTTGGCGCAACGACCGCGCCTCCGGCAGCCAGCGAATATGCCGTCGAGCCGGTCGGAGAACTGACGATGAGGCCGTCGCAGCGATAGCGCGTGAGCGGCTCGTCGTTGACGCGCACTTCCAGTTCGATCAGGCGCGGCACGCTGCCCCGGCTCACAACGACATCGTTCAACGCGGTTCGATGAACCATTCCATCGCGGGACTGAAATGAGGCCGCGATGAGCGCGCGTTGTTCGAAGGAAAAATTTCCGCGCCAGATTTGGCTGAAGGCTTCGCGCAATCCGTCTGAAGGAACAGCGGTCAAAAAGCCGAGGCCGCCGATGTTGATGCCGAGCAGGGGAGTTTGAGCGCCGCTGATTTCGCGCGCAACACGCAGCATCGTGCCGTCGCCGCCGAAGACGACAATCACATCAACTTTTCGCGCGAGCGCGGCGGCGTCGGGACAAACTTCACACTTGAATTTGGCGAGCCGCGCTGTGATCGCGTCGGTGAAGACTTTTTTCCCGGCCTTTGCATTCAGCCGCGCGGCTTGCGCAAGCACTGCGCCGCAACTGGCTTTTTCGGCGTTGCCGATGAGGCCGATGCGCGTGATGGATTTAGGGTTGTTTTTCAATCAGAACAAAAAACTCTTTGTTTCCAGCCGGTCCGAGCAGCGGCGATTCCGTGACGCCACGCCAAGCCGCCTGGTTTAGTCCGCGAACAAACGCTTCAAGCTCGCGCAACACGCGCGCATGAATCGCCGCGTCTGTGATCACGCCCTCGCCGCGGTCGGCCTCGGCCTTGCCCGCTTCGAACTGCGGTTTGATCAGCGCGACCATCCTAGCGAAAGGTTTCGCCAGCGCAATCGCGGCGGGAAGAATTTTCTTGAGGGAAATGAACGAACAATCAATCACAACGAAATCAGCGCCGTCGAATTCGGAGGGGCGAGTTATACGAGTCCCTGACTTGGTTCCTGATTTGGGACTCGCGGAGCTCGTCCCTCCGAAATCGGAAAAATTCTCACGGGTCAGCGCCCGGGCGTTCGTTTTTTCCATGACGACGACGCGCGGGTCGCGGCGCAATTTCCACGCAAGCTGCCCGTGGCCGACGTCCACCGCGTAGATTTTTTTCGCGCCGTGCTGAAGCAGGCAATCTGTGAAACCACCAGTGGATGCGCCGAGGTCAATCGCGACGGTTCCCGTCACATCCAGTTGAAAGTGTTTGAGCGCGTGCTCGAGTTTTTGTCCGCCCCGGCTGACGTATTTTTCGCCGGCGGCAAGCGCAAGCTGGTCCTCTGGTTTTACGGAGTCGCTGGGCTTGCGGGCGGGCTGGTCGTTGACCCGCACCTGGCCTGCCATGATTGCGCGCTTGGCTTTTTCGCGGCTCTCGCACAAGCCGCGTTCCATCAACGCCTGATCCAGTCGCATCATGTGGGTTGAAATACCATTCTCGCATAAATAAAACAAACCTGAGCAAAATAAAGTGTTGAAAAACGGGCGCATATCAATTTTTGATGGGGTGTCGTGCGGTTCAAAACCGTAGTGTTTGCAGCCATTTCATTAACAGGCTGTTGAAATATGGGGTGGTTTTCTGGACGGTGCTGATTCGGGGCTGCGGAGGCGGTCGGGGGATGTGGCGAATGTTGGATTTTTCTTCGCGCTCGCGGCTCGCGGCGGCGTTTTCGTCCTGCGCTTGAACTCTCTTTGACTCCGACCGGGATCGTTTGCGTCGTTCCGAAGTCGTTTATCCCGCGCCGGCGTGTTCCAGTCTGACCAGCCGCACCAGATTGTAGGTCGCCGCCACAAAATAGCCCCACGCTTGTGTCCGCTCCAGCCACCGATACCGGCTGCGTCTCATTCCGCCCACCGTCTTGATCCATCCGAAGATTTCTTCCACCCGCTTGCGGATCCGCTGGCTGGTTTGGTAGCCGCGCTGGGTGGTCGTCCGTCCGTCCAGGCCTTCGATCTTCACCCGTTCCTTGCACGCCACATGCGGCGCGATCTCCCGTTCCCGGCACGCCGAGATGAAGTCGTTCCGGTGATAGCCTTTGTCTGCGCCCACGGTTTTCACCGCGACTCCTTGGTGCGCCTTTTCATGCGCGTCCATCTGCTTGACGGCCATCGCCGGTTCGGATTCGGTGATCGGATTGTGCATCGTGAAGTCGGCGCACAATCCATTCCGGTTCTCCATCAATAGATGTCCGCCAAAACACAGCCGCGCTTCTTTGCCGCTGGCTTTGCGATACAGCACGCTGTCGCCGTCCGTCGTGCTGTGGTGCGTGTCGTTGCGGCGTTTCTCTCCGCGAAAGTTGATCGTCGGATTGCCGGGGTCTTCGTCCTTGGCTGATTTCACCTTCGCCCCGTCCGCGCCGTCTTTGCGGACGAAGCTTTTCAGGCTGGCCCAGGATTCGATCAGCGTGCCGTCAGCGGTGAAGTGTTCGTCGCTCGTCCAGCCTTCCTCCCGCGAGAGTCCATAGACTTCGCTGAAGAACTTCCTGGCCACGTCGGCAGAAAGGACGCGCTCGTAGTTCTTGGCAAAGACGCTGTGGTTGAAGCTGCCTTCGTTGAACTCGCGGTCCAGAAACCAGAGCCAGAGCAGATTGTAGCCGAGTTGTTCGCAGAAGAGGCGTTCGCTGCGCACGGTGTAGAGCGCGGTGAGCACGCGGGCCTTGAGCAACTGCTCGGGCGGGATGCTGGGACGACCCAGTTCTTCATACAACTCGTCGAACTCGGGCGAAAGCTTTTTGAGAACGGTGTCGAGTTTCTGTTTGATGGCGCGCAACGGATGATCGGCAGGCACGCAATCGTAGAGCTTGACGACGGTCAGAAAGTCCGGCTGGGCTTGAGGTTTTCCACGCATCCCATGGCAGACGTTCATTCCATCGCCGCGTTACAAATAAAATCAGAGTTTTTCAACAGCCTGTTAATGATATGGTCCTTATGACACCAACAAACTTCTCGCTCGTTTTCGGTCCGGATGGAAAACTTGTTTCTTACCTTCATTGATTCATTCGTTTAATTTTGCAGTTAACGCAACAGGAAGATGGTTTGCGTGGAATCGGGAAATGTTGCGGCGAACAAAATTGTTTTGCCGCCGGGGAAAAGTTCTTCGCTCAAAGTTGTGCTAAAATCCCAGCCGCTTAAATAAGTTTCTTGTTCGCCAGAGAGTTCACTTCTTGAGAAGCATTGTCCCAATGCTCAAGTAAAGCAGCACCGTGAAAACATCCGTCAGCGCGAGCGTGATTGGCCCGGCGGCGACTTTTGGGTCGAGCTTTAATGCATGAAGCAGCGACGGAACGCTCAAACCAAAGAGCGAAGCCAGCGTCGTCGCCACCCAAATGCTCGAGCCGATGGCCAGCGCAGCCAATCCGTTGCCGCGCCACAGGAAAACAATCATGCCCACCAGCAATCCGCTCGAAACGCTGATGAGCGATGCCGTCAAAATTTCCCGTCGCAGCGCGCCCAGATACCATTTCAAAGTTGGCTGCATGACACGAAATGCCTGAATGGTCACGGTCATGGATTGGATGCTGACGCTTTCGCTCAACGCGAGCACCAACGTCAGAAAAAAAGCGATGATGATGCTTTCTTGAAGGGTCGCCTCGAATGCCCCGGCCATGAACGCGCAAATGATTCCACTGCCGATGGTCGCCAGCAGCCACGGAAAACGATAACGATACGCTTTGACAGGCGAGGCGTCGCGCACCTGGCTGACCCGAAAACCGATTGCCTCGAACACGTCTTCCAACTGCTCGCGCTCCGCGATGTCAAAGACCTCTTCGGTGAACAACCCCACGTCCACCAATCCGACCACATGCCGGTCATCGTTCACAACTGGAAACGCGAAGAACTTGTGGAGGGCAAACAACTCACACGCCTCAAGCACCGTTGCTGTGTGCGGAATCGTCACGACGCGCGTGATCATGATTTCGCGGAGCGTCTTTTCCAGCGGCGTCATCAACAGCCGCCGTGTCGGCAGCACGCCGACGAGCCGCTCGCGCTCGTCCACGACGTAGAAGTAAATGATCTTTTCCCCGACGCCTTTTTCACGGATGATCTGCAACGCCTCAATAACGGTTAAATCCTGCCTGAGCAACGGAAAATCTGTCCTGGCATATTTGATGATCGGCTCGTTGAGATGTTCTGGTTTCGGATTCATCGCGCAAACCAAACTTGCGATATTTCAGCCAGGCAAACAAGATGTCGCGCCATTAAAATGGAAAATATTTAAGACGTTGAGACGTGAGGTTTACGAGTTATCGTTTCAACGTATGGACGTATCCATGATAAAAACTTTCCTTTACATTTCCATGTCTGCCACAAATCATCCTCTCCATGACGATTGATTCCAACATCTGGGGCTGGCTCGCGTTGCCGGTTGGCCTGGCTATTTGCTTTGCTCCGCCAATCATCCTCTGGCTAATCGCCGAACTTCGCGGCAAATCTTCGGAAGACTGACCATCAAATATCCTGCGTTAAAAAACTCAGGCTCGACGCAGGGCAATTTCCACAACGGCTGCCAGAAATTTTTAGAGGGAGCACCCGCTCGCCACTTACAACAAATCCGCTGCTAAGATTTTAGCCCACGCGAGGATAGTTACCGAAAGTTTTCGCGCGAGATAACCGGCAAATAATCGCGGACAAATTCCCGCTTCCACCAATTGCCGGTCTTCTCGCGCTCCGCGGCTGTCGTGAAGTGGTAATTGAAGACCTGCGCGCGGAGAAATTTTGGCGGCGCGTCGGGAAAAGGATTCTTTTCGAGCATCGCCAGCACTTCCGGCGAACCGTCAAGCAGTCGCGCGCAAGATTTCACGAACCAATGGTTGCCGCGATAGTCTCCCAGCGCCGCGAACCACATCTGCCAATCGAGCCTCGGTTGGTGCGGTTCCACGAATCGAGGCCTGCGGCTCAAATCGCCGGCCTTGTATTTGAATTCGTAGGCCAGCCAGTTCACGCCATCGTTGCTGCCTTCAACGATGATTTCAGGTCGCGAAGTCGTCATCACCGCGAAAAGCCCATAGCTGTTCAGCGTGCGAAATGGACTGAGCCATTCCGCCGTCGCGACGACCGGAGTCGGAACCCATCCCGCGAGGCGAAACATCCCGAGCAATTGGGCGCCCGTCACCGAGATGACCACCGCCGCCAGCGGCACGATCACGAAGCGCCGCAAGCGCAGCCTGCCTGAGCGAGTTTCAGCGGCCACAGAACCTTGCCGAAATCGGCGTGGAAAAAATCTTTCCAGCGCGAAATCATCCAGCAGCGTCAGGCAAAGCAAGATCGTCAGCAGATTGAAGAAGCAGTAATTGCCGGTCAGCCCGATTCCAATCTGGAACGCAACCATCGTCCAACACGCGAAGGCGCGAATCCGTCGCGGCGCAAAAATCAGGAACGGCACTACAAGCTCGACAGCAAACATTCCGACGCAGGAAATTTTCTGGAACCACAACGGCAGTTGGTGCGCGTGCCAGCCGATCCAAGTCGGCAGCGGCTGCGTTTCGTAATGAAAAGTCAGCGCGGTCAGATTTTTCCACGTTGGATCGCCGCTCAAAAGTTTTACCACGCCGGATTCGAACATCAGCCGGAAGCAAAGCCAGCGCAGCAGCCACAGGATGATCCGCGACGGAGGTTGTTCGCGCGAGAGCTTCGGCCAGAGTCGCAGCGGCGCGAAAAAGATGGCGAGAAAGCCCGTTTCCAGTAGCAAGATATCCCATTGAAAATCCAGGAACGGACTGCACACGCTGCACAGCGAAAGATAAATCAACCAAAGCAGCGCGAGGCACGGCGCTGGCGCAATTGCGAAGATCAACAGCGCTGACAAAACCGCTCCCGTCGCGCAAAGCCCGCGCAAAAAATCGTCGCTCGCGGAAAACCAACAGAGCGTCGGCAGCGCGTGGAATCGCTCGACGCTTCCGATATGTTGCTGGTCGAAGTATTGTTTCGCGCCGTTCATGAACTGTTCTGCCGGAACGATTCCGTTCCCGCCAACAAGTCCGGTGATCTGCGGCCAGAGCGATAGGAATGCGCAAAGGTAAATCAGCCCCAGCCCGCGCAGAAAAATCCACCGCACCAGGACGTGGTTTGGTTGCTCAACGTGCTTGCCGAAAGCGAATCGTGTCAGCCCGGAAAAAGCCACGCGATGTTTTGCCACAAACGCGTAACTTTCCTCACTGGCTTCGCGAAAATATCGGGAGCGTCGGTAAAGTTTCAGCAGCCATCCCTTGCCGCAACTGTAAGCGAGCGAGCGATAAACCGCTTCCGCGCCGCGATAGACATTGCCGTCCGTTTCGATGAAGTGGACAGCCGCCTCGAACTGCGCGCGCGCCAGTTCAGGAAATTTCCTCGGCACGGTCGTGTCTTGAAACGGGATGTAATCCACCTTGTCGCCGGTCATCTGGTTCCAGCGGCGGATCCAGAGCGTGCAGAACCGGCAGTCGCCGTCGAAGATCATCAGCGGCTTGCCCGGTGGGGCGGCGACGTTTCCAGCGTGACCCATGGTGGAAGATTGCCACAGAGACACCGAGAATACAGAGGAAAAATTTTCGATGATTAAACTGGCGCGAAAATTTTCGCGGATGGAAAATCACTCTATGAAAATCGCCATCGGTTCAGACCACGCCGGATTCCGATACAAAGAATTGATCCGGGAGCATCTCCAGAAACACGGTCACACTGTGAAAGACTTTGGAACTTACTCGCCGGAGCAATGCGATTACCCGCTGTTTATTCGGCCTGTCGCCGAAGCCGTCGCGCGCGGTGAATTCGAGCGCGGCATCGTGCTCGGTGGCTCTGGAAATGGCGAGGCGATGGTCGCAAACAAAGTTCGTGGCGTCCGCTGCGGACTTTGCTGGAACGTCGAGTCTGCGAAATTGAACCGCCAGCACAACGATGGCAATGTGCTGTCGCTCGGCGGACGTATGATGACGGCGGAGCTGGCGTTGGAGATTGTTCGCGTCTGGCTTGAAACAGATTTTGAAGGCGGAAGGCATTTGCAGCGGACCAAAATGGTTGACGCGATGGGCGAGCCGCCTAATTGACGTTGAACAAAGCAGCGCATACGCTTGCTGCATGAGTCAATTGCAAGATTCACTGTTGGAACTGATCCGCCGCACCTCGGCTGAAATCCCCGACGATGTGCAAAAGGCCATCGTCGGGTCGCTGGAGAACGAGAAGAAGAATTCCCTGGCGGCCAACGCCATCAAGATCATTGACCAAAACATCGCGCTGGCGAAAAACAAATCGCAACCCATCTGCCAGGACACCGGGAGCATTTTGTTTTACGTGGATTGTCCGATTGGCTTCGATCAGATCACTTTTGAGGAGATCGCGAAGGAAGCCGTAACGCTGGCGACCAAGAAGGGCTTTCTCCGGCAAAACTCGGTGGATTCGCTCACCGGTAAGAACGATGGCACGAATGTCGGG
>CAYMCQ010000020.1:0-56151 GCA_964389025.1 uncultured Verrucomicrobiota bacterium | reverse complement strand
CGGACGCTTCATCCGTTTTAAGAGCAGGTTACAAAAACTTTCGTAACACCCTCTATTACTGTCGGCAGAGCCGAACTTTGTCTTGCTGAATCCGCGACAAGTTGCGAATGTTCGCCCATGTTTAGGATTATTTTCGCTGCTTCCTTATGCTGTCTTTCACCAAACGCTTTTGGGAGAAGTTTCGAGCTTCACACGTTCCAAAAGAGCCAACTGACGAAGCAGTTTTGGGCAGAGGGTGCGAACTTTGCAGACTTCAACAACGACGGAAAGACCGACATTGTTTGTGGTCCATTTTGGTATGAAGGCCCCGATTGCAAGAAGCGGCACGAATACCGCCCGGCCACTGAAAATTTCAAACGCGTTAATGATGGCCGCGAACAATTGATTCCTGGCTTCGAAGGTGCCCTCGGAACAAACAATGCATACTCGAAAAACTTTTTGGCCTTCACACATGACTTCAACCGGGACGGTTGGGCTGACATTTTGCTCGTTGGTTTTCCTGGAGAAGAGACCGCGTGGTATCAAAATCCAAAAAAGGAGAAAATCCCTTGGCAGCGCCACGAAATATTTCGGCCAACGGATAATGAATCACCGTGCTTGGCGGATTTGACCGGTGATGGCAGACCAGAACTTATCTGTAACTCCGACGGCTTTTTTGGCTACGCCGCGCCGGATTGGAATGATCCGACCAAGCCCTGGAAGTTTCACGCTATTTCGCCGAAAGGCTCCTGGCAAAAATTCACCCACGGTATTGGCGTCGGCGATGTAAACGGCGATGGTCGCAAAGATTTTTTGGAGAAAGACGGCTGGCGGGAGCAACCGGCGTCCCTTGCTGGTGATCCGGTTTGGATATTTCATTCATTTCCTTTTGCGCCCGGAACCGGCAGTGCCCAGATGTTTGCCTACGATATTAACGGCGACGGTCTCAACGATGTAATCACAAGCCTGAACGCGCACGGCTACGGCCTGGCGTGGTATGAACAGCTTCGGAAAAAAAATGAAAAGGGAGAAACTCAATTCAAGCAACATCTGATTCTCAATCCCACCTCCGCGCCCAACCAATACGGCATTTCCTTTTCTCAACTTCACGCGGTTGATCTGGTTGACATGGATGGAGACGGCTTGAAAGACATTGTCACCGGCAAACGTTTTTGGGCGCACGGACCGCATGGCGACCCGGAACCGAACGCGCCCGCGGTTCTTTACTGGTTCAAGCTCGCTCGCAACAAAGACAAGAGCGTGGACTTCATCCCCCATCTCATTGACGATGACTCCGGCGTTGGAACACAAGTTGTCGCGGGCGACATCAATCGCGACAAACTTCCTGACATCGTCGTTGGAAACAAAAAAGGCGCATTCGTTTTCATCCACGAAAAAAAGAAAGTCAGCCGGGCAGAATGGGAAAAAGCCCAGCCCAAAATTGTTCCGGCAAAAATTCCACCGACAATCAAATAAATTTTCCCGCCGGAAAAACTCGCGCGCCAAATCTATTTCTGAAATAAATTCCCCCGCCAATCGTCCGGCGAGAACCATGAAAATTTATTTCGCAGCTTGTGCGGCTTGTTTTATCCTCTTGCCGCCCCCAATTATTTTTCCAGCGCGTGCCGCCGCCGCCGGCGAACTCCCGCTTGCCGACACCATAAAATCCTCCGGCCTGTCGCCCGAGCAGGCTGCCAGGGAGATGACTCTTCCGCCCGGCTTCAAAGCCACGCTCTTCGCCGGCGAACCTGACGTGAAGCAACCTATCGCCTTCGCCATTGATGACCGTGGTCGCCTTTGGGTCGCCGAAGCCTACACCTATCCGATCCGCGCGAAGGAGGGCGAGGGCAAAGACCGCATTCTTGTTTTTGAAGACACCGATGGCGACGGCAAATTCAACAAGCGCACCGTCGTCATTGAAAATCTGAATCTCGTCAGCGGAATCGAAGTCGGCTTCGGCGGGGTTTACGTCGGCGCTGCGCCGCAGCTTTTATTTTTTCCAATCGAAAATTGGGATGAGCCTAAAGCCGGCAAACCGCAAATCCTCCTCGACGGCTGGGGCTGGCAAGACACCCACGAAACTCTGAACTCCCTCACGTGGGGGCCTGACGGCTGGCTCTACGGTTGCCACGGAGTTTTCACCCATTCAAATGTCGGCAAGCCCGGCGCGCCTGACACCGAGCGCACGCGCCTCAACGCCGGCGTCTGGCGTTACCACCCGACCAGACACATCTTTGAACTTTTTGCCGAAGGCACGAGCAATCCATGGGGCATTGACTTCGACGAACGCGGCCAATGTTTCATCGAAGCCTGCGTCATCCCGCATCTGTTCCACATGATTCAAGGCGGGCGCTATCAGCGGCAGGCCGGCTCGCATTTTAATCCCTACACCTACGACGACATCAAAACCATTGGCGACCATGTGCACTGGGCGGGCAACCAGTGGAACCAGGCGGACATCTCCAAGAGCGCGCAACTCGGCGGCGGCCACGCCCACGCGGGGCTGATGATTTATCAGGGCGACAACTGGCCCGCCGAATATCGCGGCAAGATTTTCATGAACAACATCCACGGCGCGCGCATCAACATGGACATCCCCGAGCGCGCCGGCAGCGGCTTCGTCGGGCGCCACGGCGCTGACCTCATCAACTTCAACGACAAATGGTCGCAGGTCGTGAACCTGCAATCCGGCCCGGACGGCGCGGTTTACCTGATTGACTGGTATGACAAAAACCAATGTCACAGCGACAACTCGAACAGCCACGACCGCAGCAACGGGCGAATTTTCAAAATCAGCTTCGGCGAAAAGAAATCTACGCCAATCAATTTACAAAAATTGAGCAGCGATGACTTGGTCAAATTGATCGTTGGCAAAAACCATTGGCAAGCACGACACGCGCAGCGAGTCCTTCAGGAGCGATCTATAGATTTCTGGCGCGAAGCGGCGAAAATCGAGACTAAAATTCAAAATCCTCTTAGCAGCACAACGCCCGAAAATCCTGAGTTTACTGCATTGCAAAAACGATTTGGCATCTTTAGTGCAACGGGCGCCCTCCGCGAAATTTTCAGGAAAAGCAATGATGCTTCGGCTCAACTCCGCGCGTTTTGGGCGCTGAATACGCTGCCGGGTGGCTACAACGAGATTTTTTGTGGTTCGCAGCGGCCAGAGCGAGACGAATTTGTTACAGCTTGGATGATTCAACTTGCAGTTGAGGACCGAAAGGGGTCGCGAGAAGCGCTGAAAGAATTCGCCCGCCTCGCGCGCGAAGATAAATCGCCCGTCGTGCGGCTTTACCTCGCCTCCGCGATGCAGCGGTTGCCAGTTGAAGATCGCTGGGAAGTTGTCGAAGCGCTTTGCTCGCACGCCGAAGACGCCAACGATCACAACCTGCCGCTCATGGTCTGGTATGCCGCCGAGCCGCTGGCGACACGCGATGTCGAGCGCGCTCTGTTGCTCGCCGAAAACGCCAAGCTGCCGAACATTTTAAATTTCATGGTTCGCCGCGCCGCCGCGCTGAACACGCCCGAAGCCTTCGCCGCCATCACGAAAAGTTTGCTGCGCGTTTCGTCACAACTCGGAGGGACGAGTTACACGAGTCCCGCTTCAAATGAAAAGTCAGGGCGTCGTGGAACTCCGCCCTCCGAAACGAAGTCACAGCGCACGCTCGACATCCTCAACGGATTGACCACCGCCCTCAAAGGCCAGCGCAACGTCCCAATGCCGCGCGGCTGGGATGAAGTAGAAAAGAAACTCGGCGAAAGCTCGAATGCCGAAGTCCGCTCACTCGTTCAATCGCTCTCGCTCACGTTCGGCAGTTCGCGCGCGCTCGTTTCGCTCAAGCAGACGTTGATGGACAAATCCGCCGATGCCGCGCCGCGCAAAACCGCGCTCGATTCTTTGCTCGCCACGAAAGATTCAGAACTGCCGGAGTTGCTCCAAAAACTTTTGGCCGACGCAAACATGCAAGGTTCGGCGCTGCGCTCCCTCGCCGCGTTCGACGATCCAAAAACTCCCGATGCAATCCTGAAAATTTACAGTTCACTCACCGCCGCCCACAAACGCGACGCGCTCAACACGCTCGCGTCGCGCACCGCTTACGCGAAACCGCTGCTCGCCGCCGTTGACGCAAAACAAATTTCTTCAAAGGAACTCACCGCAGATTTAATCCGCCAGTTGCACAACTTGAAAAACGCCGACGTTGACGCGCTATTGACCAAAGTCTGGGGCGTTGCGCGCGACAGCACCGCCGACAAGCAGAAGGAAATTGGCCGCTACAAAAAAATTTATCAGCTCGGCGGCTCGCAGCCCGGTGATGCGTTGCGCGGACGGATTGCCTACACTCGCATTTGCGCGCAATGCCACACGCTTTTCGGCGTCGGCGGAAAAGTTGGCCCGGACATCACCGGCTCGAACCGCGGCGACCTAGATTACATTTTGCAAAATATCGTTGACCCGAACGCCATCATGCCGAACGACTATCGCGCCTCGACCATTGAGATGAAGGACGACCGCATCCTCACCGGCATCGTCAAAGAGCAGAACGAAAAAACCCTGACTGTCGCGACCGCGAACGAAACACTCACGCTCGCGCGCGACGAAATCGCGACGATCAAAGAAAGCCAGCTTTCGATGATGCCTGAAGGCTTGATCGCCAACTTGACCGACCAGGAAGTGCGCGACCTGATTTATTATTTGCGCCAGCCCGCGCAGGCGCAGCTTCTCGCCACGCCGGAGACCGTTGGACTTTTTTTCAACGGCAAAGATTTGGTGAACTGGGACGGCGACACCTCGCTCTGGAAAGTTGAGAACGGCGAGATAGTCGGCAAGACCGTGACCGGCCTCAAGCACAACGAATTTCTGAAAAGCCAGCTCGTGCTCGGCGATTTCCGCCTCGTCTGCAAAGTGAAACTCACGCCCAACACCGCGAACAGCGGCATCCAATTCCGCAGCGAACCGTTCGGCGAATACGAGATGCGCGGTTGCCAGGCCGACATCGGCGCGGGCTGGTGGGGAAAACTCTACGAAGAGAATGGCCGCGCGCTGCTCGCGAAACCGGACGGCGACGCGTTCGTGAAAACAAACGACTGGAACACATACGAAATCCTCGCCGTCGGCAGCAAAGTCCGCACAGCCATCAACGGAAATCTCTGCACCGACCTCGACGACGAAAAAATCGCGCGTCGCGGAATCACAGCGTTGCAAGTCCACAGCGGCGGCCAGACGGAAGTGCGCTTCAAAGATTTTCAGTTGGAATTGAATCCGAAGTTTGAGTTGAAAACCGGCAAGTAAACGACTGGATCAATTTCTCTTTGTCGGGGAGCAGTTTGTTTTTGCGATCCGTCTTTGCGTCGCTTCAGTGTGTCGATTCCTTGAGTAGTTCCTCCAAATCCAAATGGCGCGTGACCATCGCCAGCCGGCCATCGTGCGTGCGCGGCCATTGTTCCGGCGGACGATCCCAATAAAGCTCCACGCCGTTGCCATCGGGGTCACGGAGATAAACCGCTTCACTCACGCCATGGTCGGCTGCGCCGTCGAGTTCGATGCCAGCCGCGAGGACGCGACGCAGCGCGTCAGCCAGCGCCACGCGTGTGGGATAAAGAATCGCGATGTGAAACAAACCCGTCGAGCCGGGTGGCGGCGGCTGTCCGCCCGCGCTTTCCCACGTGTTGAGTCCGATGTGATGATGGTAGCCGCCTGCGGAAAGGAAGGCCGCTTGCAGTCCGTAGCGTTGCGTGACTTCCATGCCGAGCACGTCGCGATAGAAGGTCAGCGACCGGTCGAGAGTCGCGACCTTGAGATGCACATGGCCAATACGCACACCGGCGTCTATGCGACGTGAATCATGGTTCGGCTTCATGTAATTTTCCTCAAACATCAGAACGGTCGTTGGTGAGCTTGCGATGCAGCGCCCCATCCAACGACGCCTTGCCCGCGCCGTGTATTAGCACGACGAGTGCGAGACCGATGGCGAGCAGGTGATATTCAAACCCCTCGCCTTTCTGGTTGCCATACCAATTCATGAAAAATCCGTTCGCCGCGTGTGAGGTCAGGATGGCGACGGTCATGACGCTGGCGATACCGAACGCGGCTACGCGGCTCAACAGTCCCGCGATCAGGGCGAGCGAGCCGGCGAATTCCGCCATGATAGCGAGGAACGCGAACAACGCCGGGATGTGCATCGTTCCCGTGAAAAAGTTCATCGTGCCACTGAAGCCGTAGCCGCCGAACCAGCCGAGCATCTTCTGCGCGCCGTGCGGGAACATCACGATGCCGAGCATGAGCCGCGCAACAAGCGGAGCGGTGCTGTCGTTGGTTTTGAACAGGAGTTGGAGTGCTTTCATAGATTTACGTTTTTCGTTTGAGTTGGCTTGTTAGAATCACTTTTTCAATTTGGCCGCGAACGTAGCGACGCGCTGGCCAAGCCGTTCGCCGGTCAGTTTGTCTTCCACATTCGGCGCGACTTCAGGCGAATCAAATCCCGCCTGCGCCGTCGCACCGCTGTAACTGCCGAGGCGATTGACACCGTTGGGCTGCATCGGCATTTCGCCGAGGCCAATCCAAATCATGCCGTGCTGCATGGCGAGCGTGTGAAAGTATTGGAGCGTGCTGAATTTGTCGCCGCTCGGGCTGCTGGAGACGGTGAAGCCCGCCGCCAGCTTGTCGCGCCAGGCCGACTTGAACCAGCGCTCGCCCGTCGCGTCTGCAAACGCCTTGAACTGCGCCGCCGGCCCGCCCATGTAAGTCGGGCTGCCGAAAATAATCGCGTCGCTGGCGTCGAGTTGCGAGAGGGTGCCGTCGTTTTGATAGCGGCCTTTTGCGATTTCGTCGCCGGTGATGGCGATGAGGTTGACGTTCACTTCGGCGACAGAAGCCGCGCCTTTTTGCACGGCCTCGGCCAGCTTGGAGGTGTGGCCAGAGCCAGAGAAGTAGATGATGGATATTGTGGTCATGTTTTTTTGGATTTTGAGTTGTTGTTGGTTTAGTCGAGATCGAAGAGGAGAACTTGTGCCCGCTGAGTCGCGCTGATTTCCAGCGCATATTCCTGGCTGACCGCTGCCGCATCGCCGCTGGAAAGTGTTTCACCGTTTAATTTCACCGTGCCTTCGGCGACGTGAATCCACGCGTGACGGTCTTCCGCCAGCGAATGTGAAATGGTTTGCCATGCTTCCAGCTTCGCGAGCCAGAGGTCAGCATCCTGATGAATGGCGATTGAACCGTCGCGACCGCTTTTGCTTGTGACCAGATGCAGCTTGCCGGCCGGCGCGTCCTTCATCGCCTTCTCGGCATACCGCGGCTTCACGCCTTTCGCATCCGGCATGATCCAGATTTGCAGCAGATGCACCGCTTCGTCGCTCGACGGATTGAACTCGCTGTGCTGCACGCCCGAGCCAGCAGCCATGTATTGCACGTCGCCCGCGCGGATCACGCGGCCGTTGCCCATCGAATCCTTGTGCTCCAGCGCGCCGTTCAGGATGTAAGTGATGATTTCCATGTCGCGATGCGAGTGTGTTCCGAAACCCATGCCCGGCATCACGAGATCGTCGTTGATGACGCGCAAGCTGCGGAAATGCGTCCAATGCGGGTCGTAATAATCCGCGAAGCTGAAAGCGTGATAAGTGTCCAGCCAGCCATGTTCGGCGTGCCCACGTTCGTTCGCTTTTCGAAGTCTCATCATGGCAATAAGCTCGCACACGAAAACCGGACTTGGGAAAGACCATGTTTCTTGTCTCAGTATAACTAACAGCTATGCTCGCCGTGCATGGAACTGCGGCATCTTCGTTATTTCATCGCCGTCGCTGAAGAAGAAAACGTCTCGCGCGCGGCGTTGAAGCTGCACGTTTCGCAGCCGGGCATCAGCCGCCAAATCCGCGACCTCGAAGATGAACTTGGCTTTCAATTTTTCGAGCGCAGCGCGAAATCGCTCAAGCTCACCGAAGCTGGAAAATTTTTTCTGACGGAAGCCCGCGCCGTGTTGCAACGCGCCGAGGACGCCGTGAAAGCGGCGCGCGCCATCGCCACGGGCAGCGGCGAATTGCACATCGGCTACGCGCCGTCGCTGACCGCGCGCATTTTGCCGCCGGCGTTGCGCGCGTTTCAGGCAGAACGGCCGAACGTGCGGGTGAAGCTGCATGATCTTTCCACAGAGGAAATGCTCGCCGGATTGCGCGAAGGCAGATTGCAACTTGTTTTCATCGTGCGCCTGACGCCGTCGCTGTTGCGCGGGCTGCAATTCGAGGAGCTGGTGCGCGATCCGATGTGTCTTGCCGTTGCGCCGAAACATCCGCTGGCGCGGCGGCGCACGGTGACTTTGGCGGAAGCCGCGCGCGAACCGCTCATCGCATACAGCCGCAAAGATTATCCCGACGCTCACGAAAATCTCGCGGCCACGTTCGTCACGATCAAAACCAAACCGCGCATCGTGGAGGAACATGACAGCGTGAGCAGTCTTGTCGCGGCGGTCGAGTCGGGCGCTGGTGTTGCGGTGGCGGCGCAATCGTTGGCGTGCACGGCGGGTGCGCGCTTGAAGTTCATCCTATTCTCGCCTGCGCCCGAGCCTTTGGTCGTTGGCGCTGCATGGTGCAAAGGGAAGCTTACGCCTGCGGCGGAACGGTTTTTGAAGTGCGCGAAGGAAATTGCTACTAAGAAGAAATGAATTTTAATTTGGAACTCAGGAATTTCTTTTCCTGCTTTCCTGAGTTCCAAATTTTAATTCTCTGCGTCTTCGCGCCCCTGCGGTATCAAAACAAGTTTGCTTCCTTAGCTCATTTCCGCTTTCGTTTCCGTCGTGAAATTAAAAATTTGGCGGGAAGATTTACAGCTCGCTCACACCTGGAAGATAGCCCGCACCGAAGGCACAAATATTTCCACGGTCGTCCTCGTGGAATTGACTGACGATATCGGCACGGTTGGTCTCGGCGAAGCCGCGCCGATTTCCCGCTACAATGAATCGCTCGAAACTGTCGAGGCCTTCTGCAGGAAAATTGACCCTGCCAAACTTTTCTTTGGCGACATCGCGGGCAGCATGAAATATCTCGATACGATTTCCGCGCACGACATGTCTGCCAAGTGCGCCATCAACATCGCGCTGGTTGATGGCGCGGCGCGGCGCGCGAAGAAGCCGGTTTATGATTTCCTCGGCCTCGGCTTTCGCGACAATCATCACGTCACGTCGTTCACCATCGGGATTGATGTGCCGGACATTCTTCGGAAAAAAGTTTTGGAGGCGGAGCGGTTTCCCGTTTTGAAGATCAAAGTCGGCGCGCCCGGCGACCGCGAGAACATGAAGGCCATCCGCGACGTCGCGCCGGCGAAATGGCTGCGAGTTGACGCGAACGAAGGTTGGAAAACCAAGGAGCAGGCGCTGGAAATGATTGAGTGGCTGGCGGGCGACAAGTTCATCCAATACGTCGAGCAGCCGATGCCTGCAACGACCCATGGGGCGGATTGGAAGTGGTTGAAAGAGCGTTCGCCTCTGCCGATCTTCGCAGACGAGTCGTATCACACTGCCGCAGACGCAGACCGTTGCGCGGAATGTTTTCACGGCATCAACGTGAAACTCGTCAAGACCGGCGGAATCAGCGGCGGCTTCGAGGCGTTGAGCGCGGCGCGCAAACGCGGCCTCAAGACGATGATCGGTTGCATGATCGAGACGAGCGTCCTGATCAGCGCCGCCGCGCATCTCGCCGAGCTTTGCGATTACCTCGACGTGGATGGAAACATTTTGATCACAAACGACCCGTATCTCGGCGTGACGGAAAAAAACGGCGTGCTATCGTTCGCCAACGCGCCGGAGAAATTTGGCCTGCGCGTCAGCAAACGGAAATAGGATTGAAAATTCTCGAGCTGAACCACGTTGCCATTCACGTTTCTGACGTGGAAAAAAGTTGCGCGTTCTACGCGGGCGTTCTGCGGCTGGAAAAAATTCCGCGCCCGGCTTTTGGTTTTCCCGGCGCGTGGTTCCGGCTCGGCGCGCAGCAGGAACTTCATCTCATCGGCAGGAGCGACGAGCCGGTCCTGCCGCGAAGCCGGAACAATCATTTCGCGCTGCGCGTGGAGGAACTGGATTCGTGGGAGGCGCACTTCAAAAAAGTCGGCGCGGATTTCCGCCCGCGAAAGCAGCGGCCTGACGGCGCGTGGCAGGTTTTTTTGCGCGACCCGGACGGGCACGCCATCGAATTGTTCACGCCGCCGGAATAATTGTGGGTGGCACGCGCGTCCCGCGCGTCAAATTCGGCGTCCCGCCGAATTTCGTCGTGAGGGTTAGTTTGCTGGGTGTCGTTGATCTGTTGAGAAATTCAATCTCTCGACGGTTTCCGGCGGGACGCCGGAAACGACAGGCGAGACGCCTGTGCCACCCTAAAACCCCAGCCTGCTCAACTCCGCTTCAAGCGCGGCCTGGAATTGCTGCAAATCAGTTTGCGGTGGACGGTAGCCTTCCTTTTGCGGAACCAAACCGAGACGGCCCGTCTGGTCGAAATACCAGTCCGCAGAATTGCCGTCGGTGAAAGTTACTTTGCCGCTGACGGCGGTTCCGGGTTTTGCGATTTCATCCACCGCCACCGAAACTCCGCCGGGTGCGGGCGCAGCAGCTTGCTTTTCGGCTGGAGCTTGCGGCGGCGCAGTCGGCGAGGCCAGCGGTGACGGCGCGGGTTGTTTGGGCGGCTCGGGGTCTTTCGGTGTGAGCTTGAGGTCGTCCACGAGGAAGCGGACTTCCATATAGGTGAGCTTCGCGCCGAGTTCGCTTGCGAGGCGCGTCTGGATTTCCGAAAGCCTCAACCCTTGCGCGATCCATTCCGAAACTTTTTTCTTTTGTGCGTCGTCGAGATTCATTTGTGGGGCGAGAGTAAGATTAAGATTATGATTAAGAGTCCAGTGAAAGTGCAGCGTCCATCTTAATCTTACTCATAATCATAATCGCAATCTTTTTTGAATTCAATTCGCCCCGGCCAGCTTTTCCGCGTCCATCGAATAAATGCCGATCAAGTAACCGTTCTCACGCATCGCGCCGACGCGCAGTGTGCCTTGGATCGTGACCGGCTGGTCCATGACCGACTTGAAACCCTTCGCGCCGGTCTTGACGCTGACCCATTCGGTGATTTTCGGCGTCGCGCCGAAGCAGCACATGGACTGGTCTTTCATCAGCAGGAATTCGGTGACTGTGCCGCTCTCGACTTTCAACGGCAGCATGAAGCCCGTCATCGAAACTTTCTTTTTGTTGAACGCCTTCACCTTGTCGGGAATTTGCGCGTCGGCGGTTTCGGTTTTGTTCGTGGACGGGCCGTCAGGCATTTCGAAGTTGTAGGACGCGAGCAAATCGAAACCGACGGAAGTGAAATCACTTTTGGCGTCGGCGGTTTTTGCGGCGGGAGAATTTGTCTCGCCCGCAAACAAATTGCCGGGGCAGACGAAAAATAGAATCGTTGCTGCGTGCAAGCCTGCTAAAAATTGTTTGCTCGGCGACTGTTTCATGAAGTTGCTCGCACCTTAATTACTCTCCGCAAAGACGTATTTCAATCAAACTCGATTCATGGGTGGCACAGCCGTCCCGGCTGTTGTTTTCGGCGTCTCGCCGAAAACCGTCGTGAAAGTCGCGCATTCTCTTTGATTTCGTCTTGCGGCAAAGGGTCTCTCGTCACGAATTCCGGCGGGACGCCGGAATTGACAGGCCGGAGGCCTGTTCCACCATTAAGAATTCGGCACAAGGTTTTCTGCGACGTCCGTGCGGTAGGCTTTGAACGCGGGGACAATTCCAGCCAACGCGCTCAAGCCAATCATCCCCAGCGGCGTCCAGAGCAGAATCAAATTCCACGCGAACGGGTCGAGCACCACACCGGTTTGCGCGCGGATGACGTTCGCGATCGCGCTCATGATTACGAAATAAACGACGAAGCCGAGCAGCATCCCGAGCGCGGCAATCGTCGCGGCTTCAAGAACGACCGTGGAAAAAATCGTGAGGCGATGCGCGCCGAGCGCCCTGAGAATGGCGATCTCGCGGCGGCGCTCGTTCATCGAGTTGTAAATGCTGGCGAGAATTGAACCTGTTGCGATGATGGCGACGAGATAGGCGATGAGCGCGAGAACTTTGTCGAACCAACTGATGCGGTCGAGCAGTTGCGCGACGGTCGCGCCGATGGGCCACGCGAAGGTCAGGCGTGTTCCGCTCTTGTTGATCTGGCTGTCGAGCATCGGGCCGGCGATGGGCGAACGGAGTTTGACGAGAACAGCGCTGAGTTCATCGGCGTGTTCGGTGGCGTGCCCGCTCATGTGCTGAACGCCTTCAAGCGGAATCCAGATCACGCGGTCGGCGGGCGTGTTGGACGGATCGAGAATTCCGGTGACGGTGTAAGTCTCGGCGTGCTGATCTTTTTCATTGAAGTTCAGTCCGTGATACGGATGAAACTGGTCGCCGATTTTCAATTTCAGTTTTTGCGCGGCAAAACTTCCGACGACGGCTTCGTGTCCGCTCAATGAGAAAATATTCCCCGGAGATTTCACGATGTAACGTTTGCCGGGCGCGAATTCGGTCTGCGTAAAAAACTCCGGCAGCGTGCCGACGACGCGGTAGCCGCGAAAGTTGTCGCCCATCGCGATCGGAATGGCGAGCGCGACCATCGGATGTTTTTTGATCTGCTCGTAGTCGCTCCACCCGATATTCGCGGGTGACGCTTCGAGATGGAAGATGGCGTTGAGCACGAGTTGAAGTTTCGAGCTGCGCGCGCCAAGCACGGCGTCGAAGCCGCCGTTGATCTGCGTGAACGTGGCTTGCGCCTGCGTCTTGACCGACCAGACCGACATGAGCAACGCGCCCGCGAGCGCAATGGACAGAGCCGTGATGCACGTCGAAAGCGCGTGCTGGCGCAGGCTTTTGAGGACGATGCGGAAAAGAGTCATGTGAGTGACGAGTTTTCCGCGCGGTTGATTTTCTCCAGGTCGAGAACGGTTTCGAATTGCGAAAGAACTTCGCGGTCGTGGCTGACGAGCAACAGCGCCGCGCCGTTTTCGCGGCAGGTTTCGCGGATGAGCTTCAACGATTCGCGGGCGTTGTTGTGATCCAGATTGCCGGTCGGTTCGTCAGCAAGAACCAGCTTCGGATGGTTTGCGAGCGCGCGGGCGACGGCGACGCGCTGCTGCTGGCCGATGGAAAGTTGTCGCGGACGATGATGCAATCGTTCGGCAAGCCCGACACGCTTGAGCAACGCGGTTGCAAACTCCCGGTTTGCGCCGCGCCCAAAACTCATGCCGAGCAAAACATTTTCAAGGCAGGTGTAGCCCTGAAGCAGATTGAAGGTTTGAAAAATGTAGCCGATGGTCGTGGCGCGGAGACGGTCGCGCGCGCCTTCGCCAAGCGCGGACATTTCGTTGCCAGCGATCCGGATCGCGCCCGAGTCCGGCTTCAAGATTCCCGCGATGAGATTGAGAAAGGTCGTCTTGCCGGAGCCGCTTTCGCCGCGCAGCGCGACATGGGATTTTTCTTCGAGCGAAAATTTTTCCACGTCAATGACGGCGTGCGTGTCGCCGTCGGGCGCGCGGAAAGTTTTCTTGAGTCGCTCGATTTCCAAAACAGGCATGACGCGGAGTGTAGGGATGAAGCGGTCGGGCCGCAACGGGTGTGGCTCGCGAGCCGGATGATGTGCCTTTCCAAAGCGCCGCTTCGGTTGCGGATTGGGCGCGGCGGTTTTCCGAGGCCGCTTCCCGCGCTGGCAAACACCCCGGAAACAGTATCAGTCCCGGACGTGGCGCGTGATGATAGCACAAGAAAAGCGCGTAGCGTCCTGGACTGCGCCAGCCTTCTGGCGGTAAACCCAATTGTTAGATGAAAATGCCGCGTTTTGGAAACCGATATACCTCTGTAAAATAAAGGACAATTCACGAACATTACCCCCGGCAAAAAAAGTTGAAAAAATAGTGTTGACAGATTCAATGACTTGAACATAATCGCACTATCAATCGTGATTAACCCGGAACTAGCAGTCCCATAACGCTCAGAGCAGATCATATGAAAAAACTCCTTACCTCCATCGCATTATTCTCATTTTGCACTTCACTCCATGTCAGTGCCTTAATTAAAACATGGGACGCCAAAGGCACCGGTGGCGTTGATTGCACCACGGGCACCAATTTATATCTCACCGCCGGGACTGCGGTGTGGAATGACCCATTAAACTGGTGCGCCGACGGCGTGCCAGCGCCGGGCGACACCATTATTTTGGCCACCAACTTCCATAGCGTGGAAGTCGGCAGGGCAACCATGTCCATTGTCGCTGACTTGGGCGCGGACATGATTATCACATCGAACTTTGTTAACGCCGCCGGAAGCGGCGTCGGAAGAATCACCCTGATTAACGCCGATCCTGCGGCCGATCACATCATCACATTGACCGGTGTTGGCGGCAGCCTGATCAGGGTTGGACAAAACACTTCAAGCGCACTGCTTTTTCCGAAAAAATCCAGCACTGGTGTGGCTAAAGACTATATTTTAGCTTTAGGTAGTAGCGGCGAACTGAATGTGGCCTTGAATGGTCAGCTCGGTATTGAAGTTGACATCTCTGAGCCGGGCTTTCCTGCGTTTCCTGCGGGCGTGGGCATTATCAAAACGGGTCCGGGCGCTTTGACCATGTATGTGGCGTCGGCTCCCAGTGTGGCTTTTACTACTGGTAAAAACGTCATCGGTGGCGCTGGTTTCGGGCTTGGCGGCGTGAGCGGTATGTCAGTCGCATCTGAGCATGGTTTGGGTTGGGCGGGCACGAATCCACCCTTTCCAATAGCGGACCAAACGACATTCACCAATTTCGGCACGCTTGACCTTGTTACGTTCCCGGGAGCTGGCGTTCTCATCCCGGCCAATCACGGCTTTACCATGGGAGCCGGCGGCGGCTTCCTTCAGGTAGGCGGAACACTAGCCGCACCCGAATTCATTACTTTGTCAAACAACGTAACCGGTCCGGGCATGTTGGTAAAACAAGGTGCCGGTGCCCTGACTTTGGCTGGTGCGAACAACGACTTCTCCGGAGGCCTGCTGATCCAAAATGGCGCTGTTAATTTCGATGGTGGAAGTCTTGGTGCAAATGCTGGAACAGGACCGATCACGGTTGCGCCACAATCCGCCAACTCCAGACCCCTCATTCTTAGCCATAGAGCCGCCGGCGTTGGCGCAGCACTCACTGCGACCGTTACAAACGACATTATCTTCCTCCCAAGCACTACGGGCATTTTTAGCACTCTTTTGAATACGGTTGACCTGGCCAGCGGGACCAACGCTGGGGCGTCACTTACCTTCAGTGGAAAGTTCAGCGGATCCCAGCCCTTGGCGCGAGGGTTGAACGCTGCGGTGAACGGTGTCAACGGCGGCAGCGGAGGCAATGTTGTTTTGAGTGGTGACAACAGCGGTTGGTCGGGTGGATTGACGCTGATCCGCGGCGCGACCACGCTGGGCAATCAATATGCGTTGGGAACGGGCACATTGAGGGTCAGTCCTGCGAGCGTATTGGCGAACAACAATGCTGTTTTGCAGGCCAATACCGCCTTGACGGGAGCCAGTGCGGTAACAAACCCGATAACCCTTTTTGTTACGAATAATGCTTCGAAGCAGCTTGCGATTGGCGGCAGCAGCGCCTTGGAATTGTCCGGACCAATCACCATCGCCACCACCGTCAGCATCGGCACGTTTATCACTAACGAGAACTCCGCCGCAACGACTTTGTCCGGGCCGATCAGCGGAACCACCAGCCTCAAGCTGTTCAACGCGGGATCAACTTTCACCTTGAGCGGAAACAGCACTTTCAGCGGTCAAACCACGAACCTTTCTGGCACGACGACGTTAGGCTCGGGAGACATCCTGCCTAATTCGACGGTGACCATCACCGGCGGCGGGCTTGACCTGAGCGGCAGCGCGGGCATCGGCGCGTTGCAGGGCGCGGGCACAGTGGCTTTGGGCACCAGCACACTGACCAACGGCGGCAACAATGCCTCCTCCACTTATTCCGGTGTGATCAGCGACACCGCCGGCGGCGGCCTGACCAAGAACGGCACGGGCACACTTACGTTGAGCGGCGCAAATACCTATTCCGGCCTGACACTTGTCAACGCGGGCACGTTGACACTTGCCAACGCCTCTGCCACCGGCACGGGTGCCGTCCAAGTCCAGCCCGGCGCGACGATCAACGGCAACGGCACCATCGGCGGTTCCCTCACGGTCGGCGGCACTGTCTCGCCCGGAACCAGCGTCGGCGGCATCACCAACAGCTCGACGACATGGAGCGCCGGCGGCACTTACACTCTCGAGATGGCGGATGCAACAGGCACCGCCGGAACGACGGGTTGGGATTTGATTGAAAACAGCGGAGCCGGTGGGCTGACGATCAGCTCCACGGCGGCAAATCCGTTCAAGGTCAACTTGGTTTCACTGGCTGCGGTCAATTTTGTTAACACCACAACGCCGCAAAGCTGGGTGATCGTTAGGAATCCCGCAGGCGCCGTAACCGGCTTTGACCCGAACACGGTGTCGCTGAACACCACCGGCTTTACGAATGTGCTGGCCGCGGGTGCCGGCTTCTATCTGTCTGTCGTTGGCACCGACCTCGTGCTCACTTACGACCTGCTTGATCCGGTGGTCACGACCCAGCCTGTGAGCCAGAGCATCAATTACGGCGCGAACGCGACCTTCAACGTGGTGGTTGCCAGCACAGTCGGTGGCCTGACGTATCAATGGTATAAGGACGCTGTGGCTCTGACCGACGCTGGCTCGATCAGCGGCTCCGCGACCGACACGCTCACCGTCACCGGTGCGTCGTATTCGGATGCGGCCAACTATCGTTGCGCCATCACCAACGGCAGCAGCAGCGGCGTGCTCAGCGCAGTGGCCGCGCTCGCGGTTGCCGACCCGATCATCACCATCCAACCGGTGAGCTTTGCCGCCACAGCTGGTGTCAGCACCAATCTGTCCGTCACAGCCATCGGCTCCGCAACAGTGAATTATCAATGGCAGCGGGGCGGCACCAATATCGCCAGCGCCACAGACTCGAGTCTGGCCTTCGCGCCACTTGCCGCTGCCGATGCGGGCACTTACAGGGTGATCGTCTCCGGCAGTGCGTCCCTCCAAAGCGTTACGAGTTCAGTGGCGACTTTGACGGTCAACACTCTGCCCGTTGTCACCAATCCGCCTATGCCGCGCGTCATCCAGCAGGGCGCTCCTGGTTATTATGTCGGATTCAGCGTCGGCGCATCGGGCGCCACGGGCTACCTGTGGAAATCGAACGGGGTGACTGTGAAAGATTCCGCTGTCGGCGCATTCCTCCTCACCAACGCGCCCGTCGGTGTCACGACCATTGAATGCGAAATCACCAACGCCTTTGGCTCGATCACCACGAACGTTTCACTGACCGTCCAGACGGGCAACATCCGCCTGTTCGCAACCAACCTCTGCATCCTTCGCATAGGTGAAGGCATCAACAGCGTTGGCGGCGCCGGCAATGCCACTTTCATAGATCAATGGACACCTGATGGTGTGTATGTGAACACCGTTACCGTGCCGGACACCGGCCCGACCGCATCACTGCTGGGAAGCGGCTCGGTGGCATCCTTCTTGGATCGTTCAGCAGACGGACGGTTCCTCTGCTTCGCGGGGTATAATACCAATCGTTGGTTGAATACCGCTTCCGTCACGGCAGCGGCTGGAACGGCGATTCCCCGCGTCATTAACACGGTCGGCGGTCTGGGTTTCCGCAATATGGCTTTCAAGAGCACCACCTTCGGCTCCGCACAAGACTTCCGCGCCGTGGCCACGGACGGAACAAACAACTTCTGGGCGCAGACTTCGGCTGGCAACGGCACGACCTATATCACGCCGCCCTCAACCGCCGTGGGTATTCAAGTCCCGAACATCAAGAACAATCAGCGGGGAGTGCATATTTTCAACGGTGACCTTTGGATCAGCACCGGTTCCGGCTCCGGTGACGGCCAGCAGGGCGTGTATCAATACTCCGGCCTGCCTACAACTGGCGTGCCGCTTCCGACTCCGCCGCAAATCTATACTGATGGAACCCACCAGTTGATCAATGCAGTTGAGGACTTTGCGATAGATCCGACCGGTTTGATCGCGTATGTTGCCGACGACCGGCCTGTCAGCGGTGATGGCTTCATCGGCGGCATCCAGCGCTGGGACAAAATCGCCGGCACGTGGACTTTCGGTTACAACCTCACGAATAACCTGCGGCCCAACCATGGCGCAACGTTCACGATACGCCATTTGACCGTGGACTGGAGTGGCCCCAATCCGGTTGTTTTCGCCTGTTCATCCACAGCCCTTGCCGACAGCAACGTGGACATCAATTATTTCTACAAGCTGACAGACACCGGCGCGGGATCGGCTTTCGTGCAGATCGCACAGGCCCCTCCGAACTTCAGCTTCAAGGGCATCAAATTCGGCCCTGTCACCGACCCGCCGACAGTTGCGGCTCAGACGGGCAACCTGACCAATTGCCTGGGCACGACCGCCAACTTCAACGTTGTGCCAGCCGGCACCGCGCCATTCTACTTCCAGTGGAAGAGCAATGGCGTTGACATGGTTGACAGCGGCAATATCGCCGGAGCGACCACGGCAAACCTGACCCTGTCCAACGTGCAGCCAACCGATGCGGCGACCTACACTTGCACGTTCACGAATGATGTCGGCACTGCCACCACTGCGGATGCGACCCTGACTCTGGACTATATCACAGTCTCGTCGTCTCCGGTCAGCGCGCTCGGCGTCGCTCCCGGCAGCTCGAATGTGTTCAGTGTCGTCGCCTCGGGCGTGACCACGGTTTCCTATCAGTGGCGGAAGAACGGTGTGGACTTGACCGATGGCGGGAACATTTCCGGCGCCACAACGCCCGACCTCACCATCAATCCGTCCGCATCAGCCGATTCGGCCTTTTACTCCGTTGTCATCACTCCGGACAGTTGCGCTGTAAAAGTGACCAACACGGCTGAACTCGCGGTCTGCGAGCTTATCACCCTGAGCCCCGCGACGTTGCCCGTAGGCTTCATCGGCGTCGGCTACACGAACCAGCTCACAGCTGACGGTATCCGCGGACCCCACACCTTTGCGCTGGTCAGCGGCACAATACCGGCACCCCTGACACTGGCGTCGGGCGGCGAATTGAGCGGCGTGCCTACGGGGAGTTCGACCAACGCGCTTGTCATCAGCGCCACTGACACCAACGGGTGTATCGGGACGCAGGCTTACAGTCTGGTCATCATCATATTTGAGACCAACAAGCCGACGGTGAAGTTCAACACGGTGCCGGCGAACAACGGAACCGTGTTTGACTCGCCGACGAACATCACAGGCACGGCCAAGGACGCTGGAGTGGGTGCGTCCCAAGTGGAGAAAGTGCTCTACAGTCTGAACGGCGGGCCGACGAATAATCTGGCAGTCGTGACAGGGCCGCCGGTTGCTGGAACGGTCAATTGGACATCCAGCGTGCCGATGATTCCCGGCACCAACACCATGACCATACAGGCGCAGGATTTCGCCGGCAACGTGTCAGTGCCGACAACCTCGACGACGCGCAAATACTTCCTGTCTGTGCCGGGCACCTACACGCTGGTGACCAACGCGCCCGGAGCCGCCGGAAGTGTGACAGGCACGACAGTGGCGGGTGATAATCCGGGAGTCAGCGGCGCGCCGCTCAAGATTGGTCGCGCATATACGGTGACGGCGATAGCCGGAGTCGACTCCCTGTTCACGAACTGGACGATCAGCGTCAACGGCGGCCCGACGACCGTGGCGACGAATTACTCCAAACTCACGTTCACGATGAATTCAAACGTGGTGGTGACGGCCAACTTCATCACGAACAGCTTCAAAGGGGCAGCCGGAACGTATTACGGGCTGTTCAATGACTTCAGCGTGGCGCACCAGAGCGCCGGCTGGTTCACGGTGAAGACCGACAGCAAATTGAAATTCACCGGCAAGCTCCTGCTGCAGGGCGAAGTGGTGACGTTCACGGGAACGTTCAACCAGGCCGGCCACGGGACGACGAAGCCCGGCAAGGTGGTTTCACGCAAAGGGCTGACGAACAGTGAGTCCATCATCCTGACGATTGATCTGAATTTGACCACAGGCGACTCCCTGACTGGCTATATGACCAATCTTGCGGGCTGGGATGCGGACATGCTCGGTGACAAGGCAACGTTCAACTTCACGAACAACCCCGCGACCAACTTCCTGGGCGCGAGCGGACTGGGCACGCACTCCTTCGTGTATCCCGGCTCCCTGACGGCGGCGACGGAACCCGGCGGAGACGGCTATGGTCTGGTGGCGTTGACGACCAACGGCATTGTGAAACCGACGGGAGGCAAGGCCGGTGACTTCGAGAAACTCAAGAGCGTAATGACGGGCATCTCGAAGAACGGGGATTGGCCGTTCTACGCGGCGATGTATGCGGACTCCGACGCGCGCACCAGTCCAGTGCTGACGGCCAAGACCTTTAGAGGCTCGGTGTTCGGCTGGCTCCAATTCCTCACCAACGGCACCGTGAGCGGCACTTTGTTCTGGAACAAGAATCCGCAGAGCACGAACTCCGGCTATTATGACCTCGGGTTCACGAACTCGGAGACGATCGTGGGATCGAGCTACACCAAGCCGTTGCTGTCACCGGTGCTGGTGAGCGCGACTAACTTGAACCAGTATCCGTATGGTCTGTTGCTGGCGGACGGCAACCTGCTGGCGACAATCACCAACGACTGGTTCGTGACGAGCCTCAACAAGTTCTTCGTGACCAATGCGATTCCGCCGAAGAACCCGCAGGGGATCAAGATCGCGGTCTCGACGGCGAAGGGCGAGATTGGCGGCAGCTTCACCAACACGGCGACGCCGACGTTGAAGACGGCCATCAAGGGTGTGGTGTTGCAAGATCAGCAGGAGATCCGCGGTGTGTTCCGGGGCACCAACCAGAGCGGCTCGCTGCGCATGACCGTGTCGCCCTAAGGGCGCAGAGAAACAAAATTAAAATCAGCCGGGCGGAAGAAAACTTCCGCCCGGTTTTTTTATGGAAAAGGGCGGAACAATGAAGTTTGGCATCCGAAAAGACGCAGGACTCTTATAAATACCGGAGCGCGGGCTTCAGGGCAGTTTCAAAGAATCTGTAGCCGCCTGGATGGCTTGGGTTGACCGAACAGCGCGCCAGCGTCTTGGACTGCCGCAGCCCTCTGCCGCTATTCCACCGCTTGTCTTCCCACGCAAAGCGGCAGAGGGCTGCCGCACTCCAAAACCTCGCGGGATTTTCTGTCCGGGTTTTCAAACCAAAGCCACAGTTTTTTTGAAACCGCTCCAGCCTGCCTTCAACGCAGGCAAGCCGGTTGGTTTCTGGCCGGAATCTGGCAATCGAAAGGTGAAGCGGCGTAAGCGCCGCGCTCCGATGGTTCCGCCATCAACTCAATGGTATGCTCGGACTTCGGGTTAAATCGTCTGCGAGAGAAACCCGCCGTCCACCCGGATGTCCGTTCCCGTGATGAAACCGCTGGCTCTGGAGCTGGCGAGGAAAATGGCCGCGCCGGCGAGTTCCCGCGCTTCCCCAAACCGCCTCATCGGTGTGTGGCCGAGAATTGAGTTTGTCCGTGGAGTCGGCGAGCCGTCGGCATTGAAGATCAAAACGCGGTTCTGCGCGGCGGGAAAAAATCCCGGCGTGATCGAATTCACGCGCACGCCCCTGCCGGCCCACTCGCGCGCCAGAAACAGCGTGAGGTTCAGCACGGCGGCCTTGGCGGCGGAGTAAGCCGCCACGCGCGACAGCGGAACGTGCGCTGTCACGCTGGCAATGTTGATGATGCTGCCCTTGCCGCGCCGGACCATCGCCGCGCCAAACTCCCGGCACGGCAGCAGAACGCCGCCCACGAGGTTCAAATCGAAATTCGCGCGCCAGTCCTCCAGCGCAATCTGCTCGAACGGCTGTTCGGCGGTGACGGTGACCTTTGGATCGTTGCCACCGGCGGCGTTGACAAGAATGGTCGGCGCGCCGAATTGCTTTTCGATCTGCCGGTGGGCTTCCCGCAGGCTCGATTGCGAAACGGCGTCGGCGGAAAAGAATTGGGCCGTGCCCCCGCTTTTTGTTATCGCCCCGGCCCGCGCCCCGCCCCGCTCCTTGTTGCGGCCAACTACGGCGACCTTCGCGCCAGCCTCCGCCAGCCCTTCGGCCAATGCGCCACCAAGCGCGCCTGTCCCGCCGATGACGACTGCGGTTTCTCCCGACAAATCAAACAGGTTCATAATAGTTTCCGACACTGACGAGCAAGAAGGTGATGTTGAATGCAATCAATGACCGGTCAAGCCTGAACTGCGGAACGCGCAAAACAACACGGCGCGCTTTCGTTCAACTCTCGATGAAAAGCGGTTTCAGATGCCGCTCGAAAAGGTTATGCGTCACGTTGTTCGCAATGCGGTCGTTTGAATTTCGCACGAGGCCGAGGTAGCAGGCGCCTTTTGCCGCGGCAAGTTTGTAGGCGACGTGAAGCAACTGGCGCAGGGATGAATTGAACTGCGGACATTTCGGATCGTGCCGCAGCGCGGCGGCGAATTGCTCCGAAGTCCAGCCCGCGGCCGTTTCTGCGCCAGGCAGTTTCGCGCGGTCAATGTCAATGACGCTTGCATACGGGGCGCACAGTTCGTCCAGTCGCGCCAATGCTTCGGCATAAATCTCCTTCGCCAGCGCCAGGCTTTCGCCGCCCGCTTCGGCCAGGCCAATCAGCTCTTCAAGCCACGTCGTGCCGGCGGTTTTGAGGTGCAGTCCGGCATCATGGCGGCGCAAGGCAGTGCGGATGGGCGCGTAGATGGAAAACTTGTCGCTGCCTGAGTGGACGCTGAGTTTCAAATTGTCCGGAAGGCGATATTGCGTGATTGCAAATCGGATGACGGCGAGGTCATCGTTAAATTCCTTTTCAAACTGCGCCACGTCGCCGGCGTAGTCCACGCCCTTGTTGAAGCGTCCGGTGAACTTTGGCGCAATGGTTTGCAGCGGCACGCGCTCGTCCGACAGTGCGGCGAGAATGACCAGTAATTCGGGCGGCGTTTGCGGCGAATCGGTTTCATCCATCGAAACTTCGGTGATGAATTTTCCTTCCCCCTTGGCTTTGGCAATGTGGCGATAAATCACCGCCGCCGCCTGCGTGGCTGACAAATATTTCCGCGCAATGCGCCCGGCATCGGCGCGCGTGACTTTCAAAGCGCCTTCAATTCCCGGAATTCTCAACCCGTCTGTGAGTTCGGGATGGCGCTCGACGAATTTTTCAACAGTTTCGTCCGAAGCGGATTTCCCGATCGAGTCCGCGACGTCAATCGTATAATAGTCCGAGTGCGGGATGAAGCGATCCGCGGTTTCGAGCCGGATGTGGTCGGCATCAACGTGCCACGGTTTTTTCCAGCCGAGGTCGGCGACGGCTGCTGCCGCTGCGGCGCGGACGCCCGCTGGTTCCGAGCGAATGATTTGATGTTCGCGGTTTGATTTGTTCCAGACAGGCGTGACTTCGACTCCGCGTTGCGCCAGCAGGACGCACGCGCGCAGTTGCGCCCGGGCTTGTTGCGCGAACCGGTCGCCAACGCCGATGGAATATTTTCCAAGCTTCAACACGTCTTGCATGAAAAGTTTTCGGCGGTCTCCAAGCCTGAACGATTCAGTTAAGGGGCAGCCGGAGCGCGGCGTTGTGGATTCGCGCCAGCCTCTCGCTGACTAAATCGTTCCGGCCAAGAGTGCTTGCCAAAATCAATTTCCGGAAGGGGGTGCCGGGCGTCATCCAGCCGTATGATCGCCTTTCGAGGCAAGGCCGGTTACGCGGATTGTCTCTCATGGGTGCGCAACGCCTGCTCGTAACATTCCTGCGCCATGCTGTAGAGTTCGAGGCGATTGAACACGCCGCCTTTTTGCAGATATGCAATCGTCAGCGAACCGTCAACTTCGATGGCGCGGTCGTAGTATTCGATCGCCTCCTTCAATTTCTCCTGCCGTTCCAGCGCAGTGCCTTTTTTGATGAGCGCTTCGGGGTTCGTTGGTTCGATTTCAAGCGCTTCGTCGAAACACGCAATGGCTTCCTGAATTTTGTTCAGGTGCAAGAGCGATTGTCCTTTGCCGAGCAAAAGTCTGGTCCGCATCTCGGTCGCGGAACCGGGTTCGACGGCGGCCCCGGGTTCCGGCGCGTGGCCGTTTGTTTTCACTTCGGCAGAGCCGGTCGGGGGCAAAATATGCGCGGCCATTTCAAGTTCGCGAATGCGTTTTTCGAGCCGGGAAATCGTGCCGGGCAAATTTGAATCCGGTGAAACTGTCGCGGGCAGATCGCCCGCTTCGAGCGAGGAGGGGACGCGGCCAAACCCAAGTCCGGACACGCGCGAAGCGGCCACGACTTCCGCGAGGCGGTTCGCCGCTCGCAAGTGCAGCCACGCTGCCCCGAGAAGCGCGAGCAGGCCGAGCGCGCCAAACACGCCCGTGAGCGTCAGCATGAAACGGTCTGATTTGTCCCGGGACTGCTCCTGTTGCGCGCGCTGGGTGTTCAGTGATTGCTCAATGGCCGTCAGCCGGGTGGTGAAGGATTCCGCGACGCGCGAGGCGGATGTTTCCGCGGCACGCGCAGCCGCCGCGTCGGCTTCTTTCTGGTAACGGTCAATGGCCAGCAGCGTCGCATGAAGTTTTTCCTGCACTTCGAGGTAAGCGCGCACCGAGCCGGCGGCAGAAATGTTCGTCGCCGGTTCGTCTGATGTTTTTTCCTCCTGTGGATAAGCGGCGGGTGTTGCGGACAAAATCAAACAGCACAGAAAAATTTTTTGGACGGCGTGCCCGCCTTCGCTTCGCTTCGGCGCGGTCGCGCCGTGGCCGGAAAAGCTTGCGGCAACGGGCATGCTATTTGTTGGTTTGCGCGTTTTGATTTGTGGAAACCGGGGCGGGCCGCGGCGTGTATGGAATGCCTGACTCCATGACGATTTGCTCCACGACGGCATTGGTCGGCGCGATTTGCGCCAGCTCGACGGAAAGCGCATAAACTTTCCTCGCGGTTTCCTTCATCTGGGCGATCTTGGCAAAACTTTGTTTCTGCTGCGTTTGGAATTGCGTCAGTAAAGCGTGCTGCTGCCTGAGGTCAACGAGCCGGAAGGCATAATCCGTTCCCAGCGCGAGGAACAAGATCAGCAATATCCAGAAAAGATGCGGCCCGTGCGCAGCGCGAAATTCGTGCCGTCCAGTGCCGGATTTTTCGGGTCGGTTGTTCACGGCACTTGTTTGGTTTGTCCGCCGATATTGAGGGAGACGCTCACTCCGTGTTTGCGCATCAAATTGAGCAGGACGGCGTTG
Organism: uncultured Verrucomicrobiota bacterium; assembly: GCA_964389025.1. GTDB lineage: Bacteria > Verrucomicrobiota > Verrucomicrobiia > Limisphaerales > CAYMCQ01 > CAYMCQ01. The sequence goes on along the minus strand of CAYMCQ010000020.1, from coordinate 30,858 downwards.
GTCTGCGCGCCATGCCCCACCCGCACCGCGAGATTTTCAAACGGTATGAATTGTTGCTGGGCTTCGGCAAGCTGCGGCTGCAGGCGGTTTTGCGTTTGAGAAACAGTGTCGTTCAAACGCGTGTTGATCCTGCTGAAGACCACGACGCCCACAATCAGCATGGCGCAAATTCCGCCGAGGAAATTCAAAATCCAAAATTGTGCTTTGCTCATGGTCCTGGTGAGAATGGAAAGTTGCGGCTCAGGCGTCAAGCATGTTCCCTTCCTTCTCGTAATCTTAATCCTAATCCTGATCTTACCCACAGCCCGTAGCGCCGGACGAGTAAGAGTAAGATTAGGATTAAGAAGAAATGGAGAGCGGATTCATTGACACTCGTTCGCGCGCCGTTTAGCTTCCGCCCATGTCCCGGTTGCCGCTGGAACTTCTTTTGTCGCTGCGTTATTTGCGGCCGCGACGCACCTTTGTTTCCGTCATCACGCTCATCTCCATCCTCGGCGTTGCACTGGCCGTCGCCGTCCTCATCATCGTCATCAGCGTGATGACGGGGTTCGACAAGGAGTTGCGCGACAAAGTCCTCGGCTTCAACACGCACCTGCGCATTTCCGGGCGCGAGGGCATGATGAAGGACTACGCCGGGGTCATGAACGTCGTGAAATCAAACCAGAGCGTGCGCGGCGTTTCACCATTTGTGCTCGGGCCGGTGTTCGTCGAGACGCAAAACGATCCAAAGGGTTCGCGCTTTCACGTTCCGTGGGTGCGCGGCGTCGATCCGCAGACCGAAGGCGGCGTGAGTGTTCTTCCAAAAAGCATCATCGAAGGAAATTTTGACGTGGGCGGTCGCGGCTTGCTCATCGGAACGGAGTTTGCCACCCACATGCAGATCAACGTTGGCGACAAAGTCGCAATCACTTCACCGCGTGACGTGGAGCGGATGAGAAAAAATCGCGGCAAAGAAAAGGAAGTGGTGGTCATGCCGGATGACTACGAGGTGCGCGGGATTTTTGACGTCGGCTATTTTGATTACAATGCCTCGGTCGTCGTCACGTCGCTCGAAAACGCGCAGGAGTTTTACGGGCTGGATGACACCGTTCACGGGTTGTTCGTGATGCTGCGCGACCCATATCAGGTGGACGAAGTGCGCGGCGAACTGCGTCATGCGCTCGGCGCAGGGTATCGCATCTCGACGTGGATCGAGGAAAATTCAAACCTGTTCAGCTCGCTCGTTGCGGAAAAAAACGTCATGTTCATCGTCCTTTTTTTCATCATGATCGTCGCCGCACTGTGCATGACGAGCACGCTCATCACGTTCGTCGTCCAGAAGACCCGCGAAATTGGAATGCTCAAAGCGCTCGGCACAAGCCAGTTACAGGTGATGGCGATTTTTCTAAGTCAGAGCGTGATTGTTGGAATCATTGGCGTCACGTCCGGCTTCGGGTTGGGAATGCTCGCCGTGAGTTATCGGAATGAATTTCTTCATTTCCTCCGGCGCGCGTTGGACTTGGAATTGTTTCCCGCCGCCATTTACGGTTTTCACGAACTGCCCGCGCTGATTGATCCGCGTGACATCGCGGTCATTTGCGGCACGGCGCTCGTGCTTTGCATTTTGAGCGGCGTGATTCCGGCGTGGACGGCGAGTCGGCTCAAACCCGTGGAGGCGCTGCGTTATGAATAGGATTTCTGACAACGAGGCTGCGCATGAGTGAAGCCCTGCTTTCTGCGCGTGGCGTCAGCAAAACTTACGTCATGGGCGCCCGCTCGCTCGAAGTCTTGCGCGGAGTGAACGTGACGGTCAATCGCGGCGATTTTCTGTCGCTGCGCGGCGCGTCCGGCGCGGGCAAAAGCACGCTCCTGCATTTGCTTGGCGGACTCGATTCGCCGAGCGCGGGCGAAATTTGGTTCGCGGAAAAAAATCTCACGGCCATGTCGAATGGCGAACTGGCAAAATTGCGCAACGCAAAAATCGGCTTTGTTTTTCAGGCGTATCATTTGCTGCCGGAACTCGACGCGCTGGAAAATGTCTGCCTGCCGGCGCGAATCGCGCGCAGGCCGGTTGCCGCCACCGAAGCGCGAGGACGCGAGTTGCTCGCCCGCGTTGGCTTGAAAGAACGAGTCGAGCACCGCCCCTACGAACTTTCCGGCGGCGAACAGCAACGTGTGGCCATCGCCCGCGCGCTCATCAACGAGCCGGAATTGGTTCTGGCCGATGAACCGACCGGCAATTTGGATTCGCACACCGGCGACGAAATCATCCAGTTGCTCTGCTCACTGCGCGCCGAGCGTCAAACCACGCTCATCATCGCCACGCACGACGCCAGGATTGCCGGCATCGCGCCAAAGGTTGTTGAACTTGTGGACGGACAAATTGGCGGAGCCAGACAGCCAACCAATTAACATGCCCGAACTGAACAAGGATTATTGGCAGTTGCGTTACGAAACAGGCGACATGCCGTGGGAGAAAGGAGGGCCGTCGCCGGGGCTTGTGGATTTTCTGGCGGCGCATCCTGATTTGGCGCGCGGCACGGTTTGCGTGCCGGGCTGTGGAACCGGTCATGACGCGCGCGAGTGGGCGAAGGCCGGCTTCAGTCCGTTCGGTTTCGACATCGCGCCAAGCGCAATCCAGCTTTCGAACGAGAAAACAAAAGCCGCCGGACTCGAAGCAGAGTTTCAGCTCATAGATTTTTTACGCGACGAACCGGCACAGTTGTTCGACTGGCTTTTCGAGCACACGCTGTTCTGCGCGATTGATCCGAAGGAACGCGACGATTACGTGAGGGCCGTTTTGCGCTGGCTCAAGCCCGCCGGACAATTTCTTGCCGTCCACTATTTGATCCCCGACGAAGACGGCCCGCCTTTCGGAACCACACGCGAGGAGGTTGTGCGACGATTCTCGCCGCACTTTGAATTGCTGAAAGAGTGGGTTCCGCGATCCTATCCGAATCGGACGGGGCTGGAGTTGATGATGTGGTGGAAGCGAAAAGGCAAACAAGGTTCTTAAGTTTAATCTTTCCCGGGATCGTAATCTGTTTCGCGCGTGCGCGTTGGAATTAACAGGAGGATTTGGATCAAGAAAATTAAACGGGGCATTGACCCTGAATTTTTTTTCGCTAGGCTCGTCAAATCAACTTCAAATATTTATGGACAACACCAAACCCGTTTCCACCAGCGAAACCCGCCGCTCGTTCATCCGCAAAACCGCAACCGCTGCGGCAGCCGTGGCCGCGACACCCATTTTCCGAGCGCCGGTCTATGGACAAAACCAGGCTCCGTCGGCCAATGTCGCTGGCGCGAACAGCCGCATCGCAGTCGGCTACATCGGCGTCGGCAACATGGGCACGGGACACATCCGCACGCAGAAATCCAAGGCGGGCGAAAACAATATCGTGCAGGTTGCCGTCTGCGACGTGTCGAAACACCGCGTCGAGGCAGCCAAGGCGGTCATCGGCGGCGACGTGAAGGGCTTTGCGGATTACCGGGATCTGCTTGCCCAGAAGGACATTGACGCGGTCACCGTCGCCACGGTGGACCATTGGCATGCCCGCTGCACCCTAGACGCGTTGAACGCCGGCAAACACGTTTATTGCGAAAAACCGATGACTCGCTACCTTGGCGAAGCGTTCGAGGTTTGGGACACCGTCAAGAAGACAGGCAAGATTTTGCAGGTCGGCTCGCAGGGCACGTCCGATCTCAAATGGCACAAGGCGGCCGAGTGGATCAAAGCCGGCAAGATTGGGCCGGTGGTCATGAGCCAAGGTTCATATATGCGCAACAGTGGGCCGGGCAGCAACGTGAAAGGGGAGTGGAACTACGCGATTCAAAGCTGGGCGACCGCGAATGACATTGATTGGAAGATGTGGCTTGGCCAAGTCGCGCGGAAAAAGGAGTTCAATCCGGAAGATTATTTTCGCTGGCGCAAATACTATCCTTATTGCGGTGGCTTGATGAGCGACCTCGTTCCGCACAAGGCGCATCCCTACATGCTCGCCACGGGCAACCCGGAGTTCCCCAAGCGAGTGGCCTGCGTCGGCAGCAAGCCAGCCCATTCGGACAAATACATGCCGGGCGCGCTGGAGCGCGACGTGCCGGAAATCATCCAGATCATCGCTGAGTTCCCCAGCGGTATGGTCATGCACATCACCACCAGCTCGGTCAACGAACAGGGCACGCAGGAAATGATCCGTGGCCACAAGGCCAGCCTTACCATGGGCGGCAATAAAGTTGAACTGAAACCCGAGCGACCCTTCGCCGACGAAATTGATCCCGAAACCAGCGAGGCGTTCGCAGCCGAATCCTTCGAGGCGCACGAGAAGAACTGGTTCGACAGCATCCGCGCCAATAAACAACCGAACTGTGGCATTGACCTGGCCATTCGCGTGCAGACGATCGTTTCGCTGGCGGAAGCATCTGAACGGCTCAGCATCATGTGCCACTTCGACGAGAAGACCCGCAAAGTCACGACCGGCGACGGGCGTGAAATCAAAATGCCGACCTATGGCTGGAACGAATTGTCCTGATTTGATCGGGAACACCTCACGGGTTTCGCAGATTCCTGCGGAACCCGAATTTTTTCGCCATGAACACCGTTGCCGTCGCCCTGAACGCCATGGCCACGCGATTCGAAATCGCGTTGCACGGGGAAAACTCCGCCTCACTCCGCGCCGCGGGCGAAGAAGCGCTTGAAGAAATCGAGCGGCTCGAAGCGCAACTGAGCTTGTTCAAACCGTCGAGCGAAATCTCGCAGCTCAATGCCCGTGCCGCGCGCGAGCCTGTCCGCGTTACGCCCACGCTATTCGCGCTGCTCGAACACGCAAAAAAACTTTCCGAAGAAACAGATGGCGCATTCGACATCACCGTCGCGCCGCTGATGTGGTGCTGGGGCTTGATGCAGCGCGAAGGGAAAATTCCGTCACCGGAAGAACTCGCCGATTCCCGCTCAAAGGTTGGAATGCATCTCGTCCACCTGAACCGCGCCGACCTGACCGTCCGCTTCGCGCGCGAAGGCGTGATGCTCGACCTCGGCGCCATCGGCAAAGGCTACGCCATCGAACGCGCCGCCGAACTTTTGCGCGAAGCCGGAGTGACAGGCGCGCTGCTTCACGGCGGCACCAGCACCGTTCATGCAATCGGTCATCCGCCTGACAGCGACGCATGGAAAATCGCGATCGAGCAGCCGTTGCAGAAAGAAGAAAAAATTTTGCTTGCGACCGTCCAGCTAAAGGACGAATCGCTTTCCGTCTCCGCAGTTTATGGAAAATCTTTTGAAGCCGATGGAAAAATATATGGCCACGTCATTGATCCGCGCACAGGCCAGCCGGTTTCCGGCGCGTTGCTGGCCGCGGTGATTTCGCCGGCGGCGACTGAAACTGACGCGCTTTCGACCGCGTTGCTGACCTTGGGCGCGAGCGGCCACGAAAAAATATCATCGCTGCGAAACGGGATGAGAACTCTGCTAGTCACGCGTGCCGCAAGCGGATTCCACGTCGAGGCGCGAGGAATCAACGTAGCGGCCGAGGTAACAAGGCTCTGATTGTTTTTGTTTCGAAAGCTTGAGCCTCGTTACCTCGATTACTGCGAAACTTTGCGGGCAAATTGCCCGTTGAAACTGCGCGCCGGAGCGAATAGCTTTGTGCAATTATGGGACTTGCTGACCGACATTACATGCGCGACGACTGGAACCGGCCACGCCTGTCAGCCAGCATCGTCGTGATGATCGTCATCGTCGCCGCGTTCGTGCTGCAACAAGTTGATTACGCTTACATTCATTCGCACGCAGATCGTTATTTAATGTTGAGTGCCGATGGTTTGAAGCAAGGCCACATCTGGCAGTTGCTCACGTTTCAATTCATGCACGGCGGCTTGCTGCACCTGTTTTGCAATCTGCTTGGCATCTGGTTTTTTGGCCGGTTCATCGAGAGCCGTCTTGGCGGGAAAAATTTCCTGAAAATTTATTTTGCAGGCGGCCTCATCGGCGGTTTCTTGCAAGCAGCATTAGGTTTGATTTTTCCGAATCACTTTGGCGGGCCTGTCCTTGGAGCCTCGGCGGGAGTCTGCGGCGTGTTCGCTGCGTTCACGATGATCGAACCTCGCGCGCAAGTCTTGCTCTGGTTCTTCCTGCCCGTTCGCGCGGTTTATCTGCTGGTCGTTTCAATTGTTATCGCGCTTTTCTTCACGATTGTCCCTTCCGATCCCGGCATCGCCCACGCTGCGCATCTTGGCGGATTGCTCACCGGCGTCGCCTTCATCCGCTGGCAACTCTACGCGCCGCGAACGAATTGGCACCCGTTCCAGGACCGCCATCGCAAACGCGAACTCGTGAAAGCTGCCTCCGTCAAAAAAAGTTTCGGACAACCGCCGCGCGCCGAAACCGACGACCTGCCCCCGGAAGAATTCATCAGCCGCGAGGTTGACCCGATTCTCGACAAGATTTCCGCCCACGGAATCCAAAGCCTCACCGAGCGCGAGCGCAAAATCCTCGAATCTGCGCGCAAGAAGATGGTCAAACGTTAGCCGGCCCACCTCTGTCTCATTTGCGGACTGAACTCACCGGAAAATAATTCCTGCTTTTGCTCGCGACTTTTTTCGTCCAAGGTGTTCACCTGTTTCGCCTAGGGCATTCTCCCTGTTTCGTGTAGGGTGTTCACCCGTTGAGCAAGAGCGAGAGATTGGAAGTCGTGTAAAAAGAAAATGGGCGCTGAAGTTCGCGTTTGTTCACTCCCTTTTCTCGCCCTCGAAACGACCCCTCGGCACACTGTATGCGCAGAACATTCTCCATGAAAAAAGAAACACCCGTCTCGAGGCTGTTCATTGTTCAAAGCGTCGGTTTCCTGGCGGTTATCGCCCTCTCCTGGGTGAATGAGTGGCTCGGGCTGACTTTATTGATCTTTCCCGCAGATCATCCCATCGCGGATTTTCATAAGTCCGCGCTGGAAATGTTGTTTGCGCTGGCAGTCTGGTTTTTGGTCACTGGCGCGACGCGGCGGCTGATTCGCCATGTGCGTTACTTGGAAGGTTTCGCGCGCGTTTGCGGTTGGTGCCACCACATTCATTTCAAAGATGAATGGATGACGATAGAAAAGTTCCTTGAACGAGGCTTTGATACCCCGACAACACATGGTGTCTGTCCAGAGTGTCTGGAACGGGAAAAAGCTGCGATTGAGCGGGCGCTGAAAGCCAGGGAGCATCTCGTTTCAGGGGAGGATGCGTCTGTAACGGCAGGCTGATGGGTTAAGACGTTGCTGCGTTTTCAAATACAGCGGGTATCTTCGCACGTTTTAACACTTTAACGTTTTAACGGCTCGGCTAAAGTTCCGCCATGATTCAACGGTATTCGCGGCCTGAAATGCGTTCGATTTGGTCGGACGAAAACAAACTCCGCATCTGGCTGCAGATCGAACTGCTCGCCAGCGAAGCGCTCGTGAAGGAAGGTGTCGTGCCGCGCGCCGACTTCGCGAAAATCAAGTCCGGCGCGAAAAAATGTTTCGCCGATTTGAAATGGCTCGTCGAACGGCAAAAGGAACTGGAGAAAACGCTCAACCACGACGTCATCGCCTTCACCACAGCCGTCACGGAAAAAATCAATCACCGTGCCAGCCGCTGGTTCCACTTCGGCCTGACGAGCAGTGATGTGGTGGACACAGCGTTTGCGGTGCAAATGAGGAACAGCGCGAATTTTCTGATTGATGACGTGAAGAAACTGCTACCTGTCATCGCCCGCCGCGCAAAGGAACACAAGTTCACGCCATGCATTGGCAGAAGCCACGGCATCCACGCTGAACCGACTACGTTTGGCCTGAAGCTCGCGCTCATGTTCAATGAATTTTATAGGGCCTACACGAGATTATGGGAGACGAGAGTTAAGGTGGCCGTAGGCAAATTAAGCGGTGCAGTCGGCACAAGCGCGCATCTTTCGACACGCGTTGAAGCTTACGTCTGCAAAGAACTCGGCCTTCGCCCCGCGCCCATCGCGACACAAGTCATCCAACGCGACATCCATGCCGAGTTCATGACCACGCTCGCCCTCGTCGGCGCGAGCATCGAGCGTTGGGCCGTCGAGTTCCGCCATCTCCAGCGCACGGAAGTTCTCGAAGCCGAAGAGCCGTTCACCAAGGGCCAGAAAGGCAGCAGCGCCATGCCGCACAAGCGCAATCCCATCACCTGGGAACGCCTCACCGGCCTCGCCCGCGTGCTGCGCGGCAACGCTGTGGCCGCGCTGGAAAACGTCGCCCTCTGGCACGAGCGCGACATCAGCCACAGTTCGGTTGAAAGAATTATTTTCCCCGACTCCTGCACGCTGCTTGATTACATGCTCGGCCTGCTCACGCGCCTGATGGACGGCATCGTGGTCTATCCCGCGAACATGAAGAAGAACCTCGGCCTCTCGCTCGGCATGTGGAATTCGCAGACCGTCTTGCTCGCGTTGATCAAAAAAGGTCTAACGCGCGAACAGGCCTACGACCTCGTCCAGCGCAACGCGATGAAAACCTGGGAAACAAAACACGCCGGCCGCGATGATGCTGACTTTGTCGAACAATTAAAATCCGACCGCGCCGTCTCGAAACATTTCAAAACGGGAGAATTGGAAAAGTTGTGTTCATTGGATTTTCACTTCAAAGAGGTGAAGAATCGGTTCAAAAAACTGGGGCTTTGATTTTGACAGGATTAACAAGATGCACAGGACAAAGAAATGAGCCCTGTTTTTGAAATCCTGTAAATCCTGCTCATCCTGTCAAAAATATGGAACACAAAAAACTCACGGAAACAATCATCGGTTGTGCGATGAAGGTGCATCGAACGCTTGGGCCGGGTTTCTTGGAATCGGTTTATCAAAAGGCGCTGGCGCATGAGCTTAAGAAAGCCGGGCTGCGCTTCGAATGCGAAAAGTCGATTCAAGTCACCTATGACGGAACCGTGGTTGGTGACTTTACTGCGGACATGCTGGTGGAGGGAGCGGTCATGGTCGAAAACAAGGCCGTGCAAGCGCTGGCTCCCGCTCACGAGGTGCAACTGGTGAATTATCTCACCGCGACCGGCATTGAGATTGGGTTGTTGCTGAACTTTGGCGCGGAAAAGTTGGAATTCAAACGCAAGCACCGGACTTATCGTCCGAAACAAACTCCAGAAGGCTGACAGGATGAACAGGAATTACAGGATGAATTAAAGCGCGATCGCCGACTAGAAAAAAGTCCTGTCCATCCTGTTAATCCTGTCTAAATCCCGCGTGTTGAGATCCTCTTCCCCGATACGCCGCCAAAAAATAAACCAGCACCACCGCCACCGCCACAGCCAGTCCGCTCCAGAAAACCGGCCAGCGCGTGACATTGTTTTCCGTCGTCGCCGCGAACCACCAACCCGTTCCCAGGTAACCGATGAGATTGCCCACTCCGCCGCCCATCAGGGACATCAATGCCTGCGCCCGCGCACGCCATGCGGCGTCCACGCGCTGGTCGAGGTAGATTTGCGCCGTGATGAACACGAGCGTGAAGGAGCATCCGTGCAACACCACACCCGCCAGCAGCCAGGCTTGGCCGTTGATGGCGCTCAACGCGAACCGCACCACGCCGAAGCTGAGGCCGGCGGCGAAAATCCATTTCAACCGCCAGCGCAGCAGCAGTCCGCCCAGCATAAACATGGCGATGATTTCCGTCACCTGCCCGAAGGTCATCCATGCGCTGGTGTGTTGCAGGCCGAGTTCGCGCAGGTGCGGCGGTGTATAGGGATAAAAAGCGGAGATTGGAATGGCGAACAGCGCCACAGTGGTGAACACCACGCGGTGATCGCGATTGCGCAGCAGCGCGAGCGCGTCCCAGCCGAGGTGCTGTTGCCATGTGTGTTGCTGAACAGTTTTGGGCGTTTCCGTCGCCGGCAGGAAAAATGTGAACACGCAGACCAGCAGCCATGCGATTGCGCCGCTATATCCCGCCCATGCAGTCGCATCCGCATTCAACAAACTCACAACCCAGCAACCCGCCATCCAGCCGAGTGTCGCCATCGCGCGGATAGGCCCGAATTCCTTTTGCGAATCCGACAGCCGCGCAAAAACAATTGTCGAAGCAATGCTCCATGTCGGCGATGAGCAGAGCGCATGCAGTTGGATGATTGCGAGCACCAGCCACGGGTTCCAACCAAGCTTGATTGCCGTGCTTGCAAGCGTCATCGCGACAGCAGTGGCGAGCGCCAGTCCGCGCAACACTTTCACGGGCGATGCATGCCGGTCGGCCATCGCGCCAAAAATCAGCGGTGAAACAAACGCCGCCAGTGCGGACGCTGCGAACGCAAATGGCTTGATCGCGTGCAGCCCGTGCGCATCGAGCACCGTGCTCAACGGCACAAACCACATTCCCAGCGCCGCTCCTTGGATGAAAAAGAGCGCGATCAGCTCAAAGTATTCTGCCCGTCGAATGGTTCTCAGCACACGCACAGAACACACGCGCGGCAGGAAATTTCAAGCTCAGATGCTTTCCGTGAAAACTTTTAATGCGAGTCCATCGGTGATATTTTTCAAACATGAGCAAGGCGTTCACCCGCGAAGATGATTCGGCGGAAATTCCTGTCGTCCGCAAGCCGTCCACATTGCCGCCGGGTGCGAAGAACTACATCACTCTTGCAGGCGAGCGGCAGTTACGCGGGGAACTCCGCGCTTTGATTAAATCCCGATCGCAGCTCGCCGAAGACAAAACGAAGCTTGCGGCGATTGACCAGCAGATTCTCCAGCTTGAGAACAGTTTGCGCTCTGCTGTTGTGGTTCCGCCGCCCGCGACGGAACAGCGCGATCAAGTTCTCTTCGGCGCGACTGTCACTGTTCGTGAGCCGGGCGGCGACGAAACTCGTTACCGCATCGTCGGCGTGGATGAAACGGACATTGACCGCGATTGGGTGAGCTGGGTTTCTCCGATCGCGAAGGCGTTGCTCAATCGCAAACTCAGCGAGCGCGTGCGCTTTAAGTTTCCGTCTGGCGAAAAAGAGTTGGAAATCCTGGCGATCAGCTACGAGTGAAAGCGGAATTGACCGCGGCCGCGCCGGCCACGGTGGCGGCAGTCTGTCAGGAAAATCCCGGGGTCCCAACCGGGGAAGGAATGTCAGAATGCGCTTTGACTTCCACGGCAAAATGACATATACAATGAACCTTATGAAAAATCCCAATTCAATTTTCCACCGGCTTTTGCGCTTTGGCGCAGTCGTTTGTGCCACTGTCTTTTCAACTTTCACCTGGGCGAATCCGCCCGAAGGCGTTCTGGATTTGAGCCACGCCGCCGTGAAAAACGTCGTCGCCATCCAAAGCGCAGTGACGACTGAATTGATGCGCGAGCCAGAAATTCTTGGCACGGCTGTGGGGTTGAACGGCGCCGGCGACGTGGCACTGGTGGTTTATGTGGACAAGGACAGCAAGGGCGCGTCCGAGGTCGTTCGCGCTTTGCCGCCACAGTTGCGCGGCGCTGCCGTGAAAGTTGAATTGACCGAAAAATTTACCGCCTACAAAGGCAAGCCGGGCGGCGGGGTGAGTCATAAGGCGAAACAGACCGCGCCCATCCAACTCGGCACTTCCGGCGGCTGGCGCACTGACCTTGCGAACGGCTACTGCTGCGGCGGCACTCTCGGCTCGCTCGTCCAAGTCAACGGCGTCCAATACATCTTGAGCAACTACCACGTTTTGGAATCCGACATCGTCAACGGCGGAAATGGAATTACAGCGCAGACCGGCGACAACGTCATCCAACCCGGCTTGATTGATGTGGGTTGCAACGCGAACAACGCGCAGAACGTGGCGACGCTCGTCAAAATCAGTTCGCTGCCCGGTTCGAACGTGGATGCTGCGATCGCTCAAGTCATTCCCGGCATGGTCAGTTCCACCGGCGCAATATTGCAGATCGGAACGATTTCTTCCCAGACTGTCGGCGCATCGCTCAATCAAGCGGTGAAAAAGAGCGGTCGCACCACCGGCCTCACCCGCAGCAGAGTTTCCGGCCTCAACGCGACCATCAGCGTCGCCTACGACAACGAATGCGCTGGCGGTGCGGCTTTCACCAAGGTTTTCACAGGCCAGATCGTGATCGCGAACAACGGCAGCGGCTTCCTCAACAGCGGCGATTCCGGCTCACTGATGGTCCAGGACGTGACCACGAATCCGCGCGCCGTCGGCCTGCTCTACGCCGGCAGCAGCACCAGCGCGATCGCGAATCCCATTGGCCAGGTTTTGCAATTCATCGGCAGCAAGCTCGGTGGAACTGCGACGATGGTCGGGAATTGAATTGAAATTCCTTTGTAGGAGACGACGTAAGGAGACTCACTTCAAAATTCTCGATCCACAATTGATTAGAGTCTCGTTACCTCGTCTCCTACTTGTTTCGGTGGCGCTCGCCTGCGGTTGCCAAAACGAAATGAAAAATTCTTCTTCGCCCAAGCGCGACATCAATGCCGTCCTTGCCGACAACGATAAACAACTGCTCGCGATTCCCGGAGTCGTCGGCGTTTACGTTGGCCTCATGGCCGATGGAAAAACGAAGTGCCTCAAAGTGATGCTCAGAAAGAAAGACCTTAAGATTGAACGCTTGATTCCGCGCGAACTCGAAGGCTATCCCGTCGTCACTGAAGTCACCGGAGAAATCCGCCCGCTTGAAAAGCGTTAGAGCAGTTCTCCAATGGAAGTTTCTTCAACGCGACAGCGTCTTGGACTGCGGCAGTCCTCTGCCGCTCTTGGACGCGACGGATCTCGAAAGCGCCAGAGGGCTGGCGCAGTCCAAAACCTGGCGGCATCTCGTTTAGTCCCGGAGGGCGAAGCGACGAAGCAAAACCGATGGACAACCGGCAAAGAAGCAAATACCGTCCAAACCGTGAACAAGGATAAGCTGCGGGTTGTGCAAGCACATTATCTGTTAAGCGACTAATGCGTATGTCACATCGAAAGATCCAAGCTTTGCGCAGGGACACAAGCCGGTGGGCATATCGCATTTCATGGGGTTGTAGTTTTACGGCAGTTCTGTGCTTTCTTAGCATAGCAGTCCTTTCCGAACCTCTCCGTGTATGGTCGGTGAGGGGATTCGTTCTTTCGTTTATTGTCACCCTTGGCGCTTGGATGATGCACTACTCCTTCATTGTCTTGGACGAAGCCATGCGCCAGAAGTATGGAACTGCTTTGTTCATGTCAGCGGTCATTGCTGCGTTCGGTTGGGTTATCCAGTCATGCGTTCGCGGAATGATTTTTTACAGATGACGACAATGCCTGACTGGAGACAGGCTGCGGAGCAATTCTTCGTCTGATTACGAAAGAGAATAATCAAGAGCCGAAGCTTCGCTGGCTTAACCCAAATACGGAATTGTCAGCGGCCCTTGCGGCAATGCGGCCACTCGCGCGCCGCTTCTCCCGCCGTGGCGGGATGAAATGATTTCGGCAACGGTCGCGCTGATGTCGTGGCACGGCGTGAGATGGACGGCGCGCACGATTTCATCCGGCAACGAACTGTAAAGCAGCACAGTGGCTCTGCGTTGGACGAGCGCTTGAAGTTGCGCCTGCCATTGCTCGGGTCGCACGAAGCCCGGCGTCGCGAGCATCGCCAGAATTTCTTCCGGGCTGTTCGCGCTGCGAAGAAGTTTGTCGAGCGGCGTGTTCGCGGGAACGCCTTCGCGACATTCGCACGCGAGGATCAACGTGCCGCCCTCCTTGATCACGCGCGCGCCGGCGATCATTCCCTTGACGCCCTGATACAAATTCATGTCAAGCGGGTAGCCGCTGTTCGTCGTGACAACGATATCGAACGGCGCATCAAACTTCTGCATCGCGGACTTGCGGACGAACTCGCAGCCGACGCGGTGCGCCTTCAACAGATCGCCTGCGAAGACTCCTGTGATGTCGCGGTCTTCGTTCAACGCAACGTTGAGCACAAAACTTTTTCCGGCGCGCAACGCGATGTCGCGGATGTCTTCCCAAATCGGATTGCCTTCAAGAATTCCGAATGAAGATTTGGGGTCGCCGATGTTTTTTGCGCCGTGATTGCTCATCACCGTTTCAAGTCCGGCAACGCCGGGCATGATTCCCTTCGGCCCGCCGCTGAATCCGGCGAAAAAATGCGGCTCGATGAACCCGGTGACGATGCGCACGTCCGCCTCGACGCAATGACGGTTGATGAGCGCAGGCGTGCCGTCTCGCGTCGTGCCGAGTTGGACGAGCGCGGCTGGATTTTCCGGCTCGTGATTGATGACGCGATAATTTTTGACGACTTCCGGCGTCAGCATTTGATCCAACTCGGCGGGCGTGTTTGGCCGGTGCGTGCCGAGTTGGTTGAGCAGTAAAATATTTTCGCGCGGCACAACACCGTCCAGATGCGCGAGCAGCCACGGGATGAGCCGTTCGTTCGGAGTCGCACGGGTCAAGTCGGTGAACAGGATGCAAACTTTGTCGGTCGGCTTGACGATTTCTCGCAGCGGACGCTCGCCGATCGGCTTTTCCAGCGCCGCGATGACGGAGGCGCGTTCGTCTGGCAAGCCGGGCAAGTGCGATGGCGCGATGACGGTCGTCCGTTTGTCCGGCAGTTCGACGGACAACTGTCCCTGGCCGTAAGCGAGATTCACTTTCATCGTGCGAAAATCATTTTACGCGGAAAGAGGTGGTGTGAAAGACAGAAAAATTCGGCTCTCATTAACACCCTGCTTTAGCTGGGTGTAGCCGAAGCAAGGAGACACGAACCGCTTCAGCGGTTTGCAGCACGCGCCAAACCGCTGAAGCGGTTATGAGTCCGCGCTAGCCAAAACACCCAGCTAAAGCAGGGTGCTAATGAGATGTGAAGGCAATGTGACAGCGAACCCCATCATTGCCCCTTCCGCTTCTGCTGCAGCTCCTTCATCAATTTTTCCCGCGGCAGCGTGTTCATCACGTCCACCTTCGTGAGCCAGCCTTTGCGCGCGACTCCGGCGCCAATCCTCAGGAACGCGGCGTGCCCGGCGCGGTGCGTATCTGAATTGATGACGCATTTGACGCCTTTGCTTTTCGCTGTTGGCCAATGACGCCAATCCATATCGAGCCGGTCGGGCGCGGCGTTGAGTTCGATCCATGTGCCGGTCGCGGCGCAGGCGTCAATCACGGCGTGGACGTTCACTTTTTGCGGCTCGCGTTCGAGCAGCAACCGCCCGGTCAGATGGCCGAGCATGTGGACGTAACGATTTTCGGCGGCGCGGATGATCCGCTTCGTGTTCTGCGCTTCATCCAACGCCAGCCGCTGGTGCGCGCTCGCGACGACCACGTCCAACTCCGCAAGAAGATCGTCGGGAAAATCCAGTTTGCCCTCTGCAAGAATGTCCACTTCCGTTCCGGTGAGCAGGCGAAAATCATTTCCTTCGTCCGCGAGCCGCGCGTTTATTTTTTTGATCTCGCCGATTTGCTTCTTCAATTTTGCCGCGTCCATGCCGTTCGCCTGAAACGACGACTTTGAGTGGTCGGTGATGGCCCAATACGCGAAGCCCAAATCCTCCGCGAACTTCACGATCTCGTCCAGAGTCTGATGCCCGTCGCTCCATGTCGAGTGGTTGTGCAGCGAGCCTTTCAAATCCGTCCACTCGATGAGGCGAGGGATTTCGCCCTTCTCAGCTAGCGCGAATTCGCCGATGTCCTCGCGCATTTCCGGCGGAATGAATTGCAAGTCCAGCTTCTGAAAAATTTCCTCCTCGGTCTTGCATTTCACGAGGAGCTTCGCGTCGCGCGTCTCGGTTTTGGATTTGAACAGGCCGTATTCGTTGAGCCGCAGTCCGCGCTCAATGGCGCGCTGGCGCATGACGATGTTGTGCTCCTTGCCGCCGGTGAAATAGGCGAGGGCGAATGGAAATTCCGCGTCGCTGACCACGCGCAAATCGGATTGAATCCCGCCGGGCAACAACACGGCGGCTTTTGTTTCGCCTTTCGCCAACACTTCAAGAATTCCCGGTCGGCACGTGAAAAATTCGATGACGTTCGCCGGTTTCTTCGACGATGCGAGCAGGTCAATGTCGCCAATCGTTTCACGGCAGCGGCGCAAACTTCCTGCCGCGCTGCAACGGATCACGTCGGGATGCGAGCGCAACGCATCGAGCAACGGCTCGACGATGAGTTGCGCTTCAAACAACAGATGCCGCGAGGCGTAAGTGCGGCGGCGGTTGATGCCGTCGAGGATGTTGGCCTGCGTTTTTTCGCCAAAGCCTTCGAGTGTGGCAACTTTACCGGAGTTACAAGCCGCTTCGAGTTTCTCGACCGAATCAACGCCAAGTTTTTTGTTGAGCGCCTGGATTTTTTTCGGGCCGAGACCGGGGATGTCGAGCATTGCTACGAGGCCGGGTGGGATGGATGCTTTTAGGTCGTCGTAGTATTTGAGCTTCCCGGCGGTGACGAGTTCGGTGATTTTTTGTTGGAGCGCCTGGCCGATGCCCTTGATTTCGCCGAGTTGATTTTCGGCGATGAGTTTTTCCAGCGGCACGCTCAGATTCTCGATGGTGCGCGCGGCGTTGACGTAGGCGCGGGACTTGAACGGATTTTCGCCCTTGAGTTCCAGCAGCGTGGCGATGTCCGTCAAAACCTGCGCGACCTTGTCCTTTTCCATCCGCGCAACGTAACGTCCGCGAACAAAACGCAAAACAAAATTTTCATCGCGCAACTTGAACACCTTCAATGGGTGGCACAGGCCTCCGGCCTGTAAATTTCGGCGTCCCGCCGAAATTCGTCGGGAGATGTTGCCTGCATTTCATCGTCGTCCATCAAGATGTCTCGCACTCGCAACGGTTTCTGGCGGGACGCCAGAAACAACAGGCGAGACGCCTGTGCCACCTCTCATTCTCTGCTTGCAAACGCGTTTGGAATTTTCCAAAGTCCGCGCTCATGGAAGTTCCTCATGCCTCATTTTGCCGTCGCGCGCGCAGGATTTGCGTCGCGCTGTCGTTTTTCACCGGAACCACGACCTTCGCCGCCGACATCAGTCTGCAGCCCTACCGCCTCGACACTGTCGTCGTCACCGGCGTGGCGGATGCGCCGGCCAGCGGCAGCAGCGTGACAATTCTCTCCGGCGAAACTCTCACCGAACGCGGCGTCACCTCGACACGCGAACTCACCGCGCTCACGCCGAACCTCAAGACTTTCGATGCCAACGGCGACCGCACGCCGCGTTTCAGCCTGCGCGGGTTGCGCGAAAATAATTTCAGCTACGGCGAAAGCGCGGTCGGCATTTACGTGGACGACGTGCCTTACAGCGATCTTTACACGCGCGGCATTCCGCTGTTCGACATTGACGCGGGCGAATTTTATCGCGGCCCGCAGCCGACGCTTTTCGGCGCGAGCCGTCCAGGCGGCGTATTGAATCTGTTGACGCGACTGCCCGGCAACGAATGGCACGGCCACGGCTCGATCAGCTACGGAAGTTATGATGCGGTGGGAGTCGAAGCTGGTTTGAGCGGGCCGATCGTAAAAGACAAATTATTCTTCGGCGTGTCGGGGCTTTACAACAAACGCGACGGCTATTTCGACAATCTCGTCACCGGCAACGATCCAGACCATCACGAAACGCTCGCAGGCCGCGCGCAATTGCGCTGGACGCCGACGGAGCGGCTTGATCTCACCGCGTCGGTCATCGCAGACCGTTTTCGCGACGGCGGCGTCATCGTCAAACCCATCGCCGCACCCGGCGATTTCTTTGACGTGAAATACGATCAGGACGGTTTCAACCGTCAGGACAGCCACACCTACGCGTTGCGCGGCGCGTGGACTGGCGACAGTGTGAAGGCCGTTTCCGTCACGACGTGGCGCGACTGGCGGCAGAACGTCGCGGGTGATTTTGACTTCGCTGAATTTTTTTCGC
Source organism: uncultured Verrucomicrobiota bacterium (assembly GCA_964389025.1). Taxonomy (GTDB): domain Bacteria; phylum Verrucomicrobiota; class Verrucomicrobiia; order Limisphaerales; family CAYMCQ01; genus CAYMCQ01. The sequence goes on along the minus strand of CAYMCQ010000020.1, from coordinate 13,057 downwards.
CGAATAATTTTCCGCTGAACGGCCTGGAAGGTTTTGCAAAGCCTAAAGTGCAGAACTGGTCGCAGGAATTCCGCGTCGAATCGCTCGACAAGGACGCGCCGCTGAAGTGGAACGCGGGCGCGTATTGGGCGCAACTCACGACCGACTACGCTTCCGGCTACAACTATGGTCCGCTCGCGCCAGTCGTCGTCAGCCCGATGGCACCGTCTGCCGGCCAGGACCTCACGAGCGGGCGCAATCGCAGCGATGACTACGCCGTCTTCGGTCAGTTGACTTACACCGTCGCCGAAAAACTCGACATCATCGGCGGGCTGCGCTTCGAATACGTGGACGTGCGCGGCAACCGCAATCACACGTTCAGCGGATTTCCAATTTCCACGCCGCGGACTTACGAAGATAATTTTCGCTCGCTGCAACCGCGCGCCGGCCTCGTGTTCCGCGCCTCGCCGGAGGTCACGGCGTGGTTCAATTTCACGACTGGATTCCAGCCCGGCGGTTTCAGTTCGTCGTCGGACAATACGGGCGTTTCCCGTTACGCGCAGGCGGAGTCGCTGAACTACGAAGTGGGCGTGAGCGCAAAAATACTTGATGGAAAACTTGTCGCGAGCGCGGCCGGTTTCTGGACGGACACGCACAATTATCAAGTCTATCGCCCGGTGGTGACGTTCGACGGCCAGAGCAGCGGACTTGATTTTTACATCTTGAACGCGAAGGAGGCGCGCACGATTGGCGCTGAAGTCGAACTGCGCGCGCTGCCGTGCAAGTATTTTGAATTTCGCCTTGCCGCCGGTTATCAAAATGCCGAGTTCCGCGATTTCAAAACGCCGCCGCCGTTCAGCCAGGATCTCGACGGCAAAACCATCAACTTCGTTCCCGAGTTCACGCTGGATGCGAGCGTCACCGCCCGCTGCGAGAAAGGTTTCTACGCGACGCTCGGCGCGACCGCCGTGGGCGATTACTGGTTCGACGAACCGAACACGACCAAGCAAAGCGCCTACGCGCTGTTGCATGCGCGCGTCGGCTGGGCGAATGAAAATTTCGGCATCGCGATCTTTGGCCGCAACCTGACGGACGAAGAATATTTCGCCAACGCGCTCGACCTCGGCCCGCGCCAGGGATTCAACAACGGCTTCTTCGTCGGCACGCCCGGCGACCCGCTCATCGTCGGCGCGGAATTCACGGCGAGGTTTTAGTTGTAGATTTTTCAACCACGGATGGACACGGATGGTTCTGACACCGCTCGTGCCGCGACCATCTGTTTTGGAGTGCGGGGACTTGTCCCCGCTTTTGGCAGGCGACTTGTCGCCGTCGCATGAAAGTGCGCTACTTCGTTTTTAATCCGTGTGCATCCGTGTTTATCCGTGGTTAAATATTTCGGATGACTCGGCGCATTCAACTTCCCATCGCTCTCACCATCGCCGGCTCGGACAGCGGCGGCGGCGCGGGTATTCAGGCGGATTTGAAAACGTTCGCCGCGCTCGGCGTCCACGGAACGAGCGCGATTACTTGCATCACCGCGCAAAATCCAAAAAAGGTTTTCGCTGTCCAGCCGTGCGACGCCAAAATCGTCCGCCAGCAGATCGAAGCAGTGTTCGCCGAACTTCCGCCGCGCGCGGTGAAAACAGGAATGCTTTACTCGGAAGAAATTGTCCGCGTCGTCGTTTCATTTTTCAAAACGCGCAAGCGTCTCCCGCTCATCGTTGACCCCGTGATGTTGGCGACGAGCGGCGCAAGCTTGCTGAAACCGGCCGCGCAAAAAATTTTGCAGGACGGATTGCTGCCGCTGGCAACTTTGGTGACGCCAAACCTTGACGAGACGAAAGTTTTGACTGGAACGAAGCCGCGGTCAGTCGAGGAAATGCGTGTGGCGGCAAGGGAAATTTTCCGGCGATTCGGTTGCGCCGCTCTCGTAAAAGGCGGACATCTGCGTGGAGCGCGCAAAGCGACGGACGTTTTTTTTGACGGCAAGCGGGAACTCCTGCTGGCTGCGCCGTTTGTGCGCGGCGTTCGTTTGCATGGGGCGGGCTGCACTTATTCTGCGGCGATTGCGGCGCACCTTGCCTGCGGGTGTCCGCTTTCCCGGGCTGTGAAACTCGCCAAGACATACGTTTCCCAAGCCATAGAGCAGAGTGTGAGAACCGAAGATCGTGACGCGCTGAACCATTTTCCACGAATGTGATTTCGTTTCCGAGCGGGGGCGAATTGTGATAACATACGGCAATGGAATCTCGCCGGAAAAGTGCCTTCACGCTCATCGAACTGCTCGTGGTCATCGCGATCATCGCGATTCTCGCCGCGCTGCTGCTGCCGGCGCTTCAGCGCGCCAAGTTCGCCGGCAAAAACGCCTTCTGCAAAAACAACCTTCGCCAACAGGGGCTGGCGCTTCAAATGTATGTATCGGATACAGGTGCTTACCCTTATACAGTAGACCCAAACGTTTTCAAAACGTGGTGGATGTTCATTGCGCCCAACTTCGGCAGCAATAACGCAGTGATGATGTGTCCGACTTTTAAAGGTGAGTGGCCTATCGAGCGCGCAATCGTTTGGGTCGGCATTGCGGGCTACCGCCCCCCAAGCGCTCCCGGACGAGCCGTGGGTGTGAGTTATGGTTACAATGGATTTGGTGTCGGCTCCGCGAACACGTCCAGTTGGCTGGGCGTATCTGGCTTGGGCCTTGTAGTAAATCCAGGGCAAACCATGCCTGCCGTCAAAGAACGCGAAGTAATCGTTCCTGCCGATATGATCGCAACCGCCGACTCGTTTCTCCAGCCTGGGCCTGCGTTTTGGGGATATGACATTTACGCCTTTTTGCTTTCCATCAACAGCACACCGTCAGGCGAACGTCACAATGGCGGCTCGAATGTTTCTTTTGCTGATGGGCATGTCATCACGGAACGGAACAGCAGGTTGGTGGACAACGGCGAAGCCAACCGTCGCCGCTGGAACATTGACCATGAACCGCATTTCGAGGTTCAGTTTTGAGGCAATCGCCTCAAATGCGGAAGTCTTGGCACGCGACAGCGGCGCAGGCCGCAGTAGAATTTCGACTGCAAAAAATCAGAGGATTTCTTCTTCAAACACAATTCAATTTATACCGGGCAATATTATTTGAGGGCTTCCATCCGTTTGCGCGTATCAAGAATGAGGCAATCGAACGGAGGTTGCCCGAAACGAAAGAACGAAAAATGAAAACGAAACTCCTGACAACCTTGATCGTAGCCGCGTTTTTTGCTGCGGTTGTTGAACTGAACGCCCAATACCGCCCGACTGGCGATGATGGTATCACGGCATCGCCCAAGGTTCGGCAGATGTTGAACGAGCGCGCGGCGTCCAAACGTGTGGCGTCAATGTTCGCGAAGGCGCAAACATTGAAACCGAAGTCGCGCGAGATTTGTTGTTGCAAAGCAAGTTGCTGCGTTGCGACACACTGACAAAAAAGTTTTTGCCGAATAAATAAAAGCGGCAATCTTATCCGGGCGGCAGTTTTGAACTGCCGCCCCAACGAACATGAAACCTGAAAATTCATCTGAAAACAGCGGCGCGCTGAACAGCCTTCTGTGCGAGTGGAAAGTGGAATCGTCTTTGCCGCCGCGATTCAATGAGCAAGTCTGGCGGCGCATTGAGCGCAGCGAGGCGCCGGTTTTAAATCCAATCGCCTTGTTGCAAAATTGGATCGCGCAAGCGATGACGCGCCCTTCGTTCGCTTTGAGTTATGCGACTGTTTTATTGCTGGCTGGACTGACCGTCGGTTTTTGGCATGGGCGCGCCGATTCACGGCAGACTGCCGAAACATTCAAGGCGCGCTACGTCCAAATGCTTGATCCGTATCAGATGCCGCGCCACTGATCTATGAAGCGTTGGTGGATGATTTTAATCGGCGGTGTGATTGTGGGTTTGCTCGCCTATGGAGCTTCTTACTTCGCCGGTTCCGCTCCGTGCCGCGCCATGACGAAAAGCCCAACTCCCGAATTGGCCTGGTTGCAGAAGGAATTTCATCTTTCCAACGCTGAGTTCGCGCGCATTTCGAAACTGCACGATGCTTATCTCACCGCCTGCGCCGAACGCTGCAGCCGCATTGATGCGAAGAACGCCGAATTGCAAACCTTGCTGGCGAACACGAATAAAATCACGCCGGACATCGAACGAGCGATTCACGAAGCCGCGCAGCTTCGGGCCGAATGCCAGAAGGCGATGCTCCAACATTTTTACGAGGTCAGCCAGACGATGCCGCCCGGGCAAGGCCGGCGTTATCTCGCGTGGGTGATTGCCCGCACGCTCGGCCCGGAACATAATACGATGACGCTTGACTCGCACGCCGCCGCCCATGAACGCCACGACTGACGCGCAGGACCAGTCGGACATGGCGCGCCTCGCGGACGGCCACGGCGCGGCGCTGGATGATTTGATGGAGCGCCATTCGCAACGTCTTTACCACTACTTGATCCGACTGCTCCGGGACGAAGCCGAAGCCGCCGATCTTGCGCAAGAAACTTTCGTGCGCGTTTTTCAAAGTCGCCATCGCTTCAGGCCGGGCAGCAAATTTTCAACGTGGCTTTACACCATTGCAACGAATCTTGCGCGCGACCGCATCCGCTGGCTCTCGCGGCGCAAAAATATTCCGCTCGAAACGAAAGACGACGGCGCAGACACCGGGCTGAAAAATATTCTTCCGTCGAACGAACCGACACCACGCGAAAAACTGGAAACCAATGAACGGGCCGAAGCGGTGCGCCACGCGCTCGCCGACTTGCCCGAAGACCTTCGCGTGCCGCTGGTTCTGGCGGAATACGAGGAGCAGTCGCAAGTTGAGATCGCCGCTGTCCTCAATTGCTCGCCCAAAGCCGTGGAAATGCGCATTTACCGCGCTCGACAGCAACTTCGCCAGCAATTAAGCACGTGGCTCGAAAAAAATTGAGTGGTTTTGTCCGCTGAGGCGTTTAATACTCGTAGTCAACAAACAATCCATTATGAAAAAAATCAAAACAATAGCTGCTGGAATTCTCGCCGTTGCCTGGCTCGCGGCTCCGCTTGTTGGAATCGCCGAGGACAAAAAGGCTGACAAACCCAAACCGTATCCGCTGACAACGTGCGTCGTGTCCGACGAAAAACTCGATGGACACGGCAAACCGTATGTGTTCACGCACGAAGGACGCGAAATCAAGATGTGCTGCAAGTCCTGCTTGAAGGATTTCAAGAAGGACACGGCCAAATACATCAAAAAACTCGACGAAGCCGACAAAAAGGCCAAAAAGTAGTTCGCAAAAAACAAAAAGCGGCTTGGAAAAATCCAGGCCGCTGCTACCTTTACGGCAGTGAAAAAAGCAGTTGCCATCATTTGTCCCGCCCTGGCGGGATTGCTCTTGTGGTCGCAGACCATTGCGGTCACGACTTCACAAACCACGCAGTCGAAAAGTTGCTGCGGCTGCGATTGCGTCGAAAAAAGTTGCTGCGCCGCAAAGTCATCTTCCGAATCGCAACCGCAACCTGCCGCGCCAAACTCTGTCCGCGCTTCCAGCGAATTGACTTTGCTGCCGGCGGACGTATTGGCTTTGATCAAGCCGCTCGCGACAGTTTCAGAAATCCAATTTCCTTCCACGCTTCTCTCCCACGCGAAAACAGTTCCGCTCTACCGCCAGAACTGCTCCCTCCTCGTCTGATTTTCATTTCTCACGCCAGTGGTGTGCCCTGATGGGGCGCAGTGTGTCCTTGTTGTAGTGTCGGCTGTCCTCAGCCGAAAGAGGTTTGAGTTATGAAAATTTGCAGAATTAAAATTTTAATCCTCGCGGGAATATTTGGGGTGTCGTCGCCGCGCGCGGCTTTCGCGAACGGCGAAACGAACGATGTCCAGATCACGTCAGCGTTCATCAGCTCGCTGGCTGATGAAGCGCAGACGAACAATCCCGCCCTGCGCGCGGCCAGCCGTCGCGTGGCCGCCGCGCGGGCGAATGAAACGAGCGTCCGTATCTGGGAAGACCCGATGCTCCGCTTCGGCATCATGGGCGCTGACCGCCCAATGCGCATGGACGACGGCGATCTGCTTTACGGTGTCGAACAAAAACTTCCGCTCTTCGGCAAACCGCAGGCCGAGCGCCGTGTTGCGAAAGCGGAAACACAGGTTGTGGAGGCTGGTGGGCTTAACAAGTTTCAACAACTGCGCCGCGACATTGCGCTGGCCGTTTTTCGCACCGCCCTCGCTGATCGCGCCGTCGAAATCGCGCGTGAAGATCTGGGCTGGCTCGATTCGATTTTGATTTCCACCGGGCGCCGCTACGAAACAGGCACGGCGATGCAGTTCGACGTGTTGCGCCTGCAAAACGAGCGCGGGCAACGCACGAACCAGGTCACAACGGCCCTGCAAAACCTTTCCCATGAACGCGTAAATCTGAACCGGCTGCTCAATCGCGATCTGCAAGCGCCGTGGCCGGCGTTGCGCCTGCCGGAAGTCGCCAAGGCGATTGAATTCAGCGAGCGCATGATCCAGCTGGCGATGAAAGGCTCGGCGGAATTGAAAGTGCGACGGCAGGAAATCGCGCAGGCCGAAGCGATGGTGGATGTTTCAAAACGCAAACGGTATCCCGATTTCAACCTCGGCGCGGAGGTGCGCAATTACTCCGGCAACGGCGAGTTTCGCCAGAGCATGGTGGTGTTGAGCTTCAATCTTCCGTGGGTCAATCGCAAACGCTACTCCGCCGACATCAAACGCGAAGAGACGAAGCTGCAAGCCGTGCAGTTTGAGGCCGACGCCGCCGAGCTTGAGCTGAAGAACGAAATCCATGCCCTCACCGTCAAGATTGACGCCGCGCGGCGCGAGGCGTTGCTCTATCGTGACGAAATCATTCCGCGGAGCGAACTGGGTTTGCAGAGCGTGACTGCGGGGTGGGAAAGCGGAAGCGCGACGTTTCGCGACCTGCTGGACGCGCGACGCATGTTGCTCGATGCGCGGCTCATGTTCGCCCGCGCTGTCAGCGAGCAATATCAAATGATGTCCGAACTCGTGTTGTGCTGCGGGTTGGGAGATTTGGAAGCGCTGGAGATGATAGGCGTTCCATTGGAACCCTCCACGCCGTCCGGGTCGAAACCATAGAATCATGAGAGAAAATCATATGAAACGTATTTTGCCATTTTTGTTGATTGCCGTTCTTGCGGGAGCGGCGGGCTGGTTTCTGTCCCGCCAATCGCGCGGTGGCGGATCATCGCCAACTTCTGAAAAGAAAGATTCGGAACGGAAGGTTCTTTATTACCAGAGCGCCATGCATCCGTGGATCAAGTCCGACAAGCCGGGCCGTTGCACGATTTGCGGCATGGAGTTGACGCCCGTTTACGAAGGCGGGAAAGGTTTTGAAGCCAGTGGCGATGTCGTGTCGTTGAACCAGTCCATGATTCAAGTGCTGCACGTGCAGACCGTTGAAGCCAAAAAGCAGCCTTTGACGAGGACGCTTGCTGTCGCGGGAATGATTGATGACAATGCCACCCGCCATCGCGTGCTTTCGGCTTACATTGATGGTCGCATTGACCGGCTCCATGTGAACTTCATGGGCGCTGAAGTCAAGGAAGGTCAGCCACTGGTGAAATTTTACAGCCCCACGCTCTTGCAAACGGAGCGGGAATACGCGGCGCTCGCGCGCAAATCACCGTCGTTCACCAACGCCGAGTTGCTTGGCACACACAAACAATTGATCCTGGCGGCCGCCCAGCGTCTGCGGCAATTGGGTTTGAATGAGGAGCAAATCAGCGCCGTGCCGACCAAGGCTGAGGACGATATTCACACGGAAATTCTTGCGCCCATTGGCGGCACAGTCACCAGCCAAAATGTTTATGAAGGCCAATACGTGAGCGCGGGGGAGAAACTTTTCGAGATCGCCGACTTCTCCACGATGTGGTTCATGTTCCGCGCTTACGAGCAGGACATGCCGTGGATAAAATCCGGACTCGAAGTGGACGTGACGACGCCCTCGCTCCCCGGCCAGGTGTTCAAGGGAAAGATCACCTTCATTGACCCCAACTTCGATGAAACAACCCGGGCCACTAAAGTTCGTGTCGAATTGCCAAATCCGATTGTGGACGGTCGTCGTTTATTGCTCCACCGGCTTTATGCCGATGGACTGGTCCATGTTGAAGCGCCCGACGTTCTTGCCGTGCCCCGTTCCGCAGTGGTTGAAACCGGCCCCGAAGCAGTTGTTTATGTGGATCAAGGTGACGGCGCTTATGTGAGGACGGTTGTGAAGCTTGGCCGTCGAGGGGATAAAGTCGTGGAAGTGCTTTCCGGCCTCAGCGAAGGCGACAAGGTGGTGACCAACGGCAACTTGCTGCTTGATGGCCAGGCGGAAATGAATCGTTCATTTGCCGAAGCTCCAGAAAAGCCCGTGTCAGAAATGAACACCAGCATGGCAGCGCTTACTGACGCGCAGAAAAAAGCTGTCGAGGCGTTCGTGAAAGTGGCCGACAGCATCTCCGCCGCTCTGGCGAAAGACGACCTCGCCGGGTTCAACAAGGCAGGCCCCGACGCGATGAAGGCGACCGAGGCGTTGGTGGAAACGCTCAAGGAGCGCGCCGATCTCAAAGACCTTCTCACGCATCTTTCGGACGCGCGTCATCTTCACGGCGCGGCTGATCTGGCTGCTGCCCGCAAAGCGTTTCATCCGTTCTCCAACGCGGCTGCCGGGGTTCTGGCCGCATTGCGCAAAGCGCCCCATTCACCGGCGTTTGAAATCTTCGAGTGCCCGATGGTGGATCGCGCCATTCCCGGCGTGCCGAAAAAGGGACGTTGGGTTCAAGCAGCGGGGCGCAACATCGCCAACCCGTATTTCGGCGAGGAAATGCTCGGTTGCGGCATAAAAGTTAAACCCTGACGAGGCGCGCCATGATCAATCGAATCATCGAATGGAGTCTGCGAAACCGGTTCCTCGTCGCATGCAGCGTGCTGCTGCTGATCGCGCTTGGCATTCGTGCCGTTTACACCACGCCGGTGGATGCGATTCCCGACCTCACTGAAAATCAGGTGCTGGTTTATGGCGAGTGGATGGGGCGCAGTCCGCAGGAAGTCGAGGATCAGGTCACATATCCGCTCTCCACCGGCCTTCAAGGTCTGGCCGGAGTGAAGGAAGTCCGCGCCACTTCGATGTTCGGATTCTCGCTTCTCACGATCATTTTCGAGGATAAAATTGACACCTACTTCGCCCGCGCACGCGTGCTGGAACGGCTTAATTTTTTGCAACGCTCGATGCCGTCGGGCGTGACGCCGCAACTTGGCCCCGACGCCAGCGGTCTGGGTTGGGTTTATCAATACTATCTGGACGTTGATCCATCGAAGGTCGCGGATGGAGGATACGATCTGGCAAAGCTTCGTTCCGTGCAGGACTGGTATGTCCGCTACCAGCTCGCGAGCGTCCAGGGCGTTGCGGAAGTCGCGAGCATCGGCGGCTTCGTGAAGCAATACCAGATTGAGTTGTCGTCCACCAAAATGCGCGCGGCAAACGTCACCTTAATGGAAGTGATGACTGCCGTGCAGGATGCGAACCTCAATGTCGGCGGCAAAGTGGTCGAGGAAAATGGCGCGGAGTTCGTGCTGCGCGGCATCGGCCTCATAGAAAATACCGAGGATATCGAACTCGTCACCGTAAAGGCGCGCGAAGGGACGCCAATCTACATCAAGGACATTGCCACCGTGCAAATCGGCGGAGATTTTCGCCGTGGCGCGCTGGACGTGAACGGGCGGGAAGTTGTCGGCGGAACTGTCGTCATGCGCACGGGCGAGAACGCCAAGGCCGTCATCGAACGCATCAAGGAAAAAATCGCTCAAATCGCGCCGAGCCTCCCGCCCGGAGTTTCCATCAAGCCGTTTTATGATCGCAGTGAACTCATTGACCGCACGATCGGCACTTTGAAACACGCGCTCACCGAGGAAATCATCCTCGTCATTCTGGCGCACATCATTTTTCTGTTTCACTTCCGCAGCATTTTGATCGTCACGCTGCCGCTGCCGATTTCCATCCTCATCTCCTTTTTGCTGATGAAGGAGTTCGGCATCACCAGCAACATCATGTCCCTGACTGGAATTGCCATCGCCATCGGGGTGCTGGTGGATGCGGCCATCGTGGTGACGGAAAATGTCATCCGTCATTGCGAGCGCGCCGAGGAGGAAAAGAACGGCCGGCTTACATCGGCGGAAACCTGGGGTGTGGCGCTCGCCGCATGCAAACAAGTGGGGCGCCCCATCTTTTTTGCGATGGGAATCATCATCCTCGCGTTCGTGCCGGTGTTCGCGCTGACCGGACAGGAGGGGAAATTGTTTCATCCGCTCGCCTTCACGAAGACGTTTGCGATGATCGGTTCCACGCTGCTGGCCGTGACACTTGTGCCCGTGCTTTGCGCCTCTTTGGTCCGGGGGCCATTTCATTCGGAAGATCGAAACATCGTCATGCGCCTGCTTCTCCGCATTTACGATCCGGTTTTGAATTGGGCGCTAAAACACAAGGCGATTGTGATTTTAAGCGCAATGACCTTGCTGGCGTGCGCGCTTCTCGTTGCCTTCGGCCTGCCTCGCGCCACGGTGAAACGGATTCATGACGCCGGCTGGCCGCGCGTGGCAAGGCTCACGGCGGGTTTTGGCAAGGAATTCATGCCGCCGCTCAACGAGGGCAGCCTTCTCTACATGCCTGTGATGATGCCGAAAACAGGTCTCAAGGAAATCCAACGGGTCATGTCGTGGCAGGACAAAGTTTTGAGCGAAGTTCCTGAAATCGCATCCGTCGCCGGAAAACTTGGCCGGTTCGAAAGCGCCACTGATCCCGCGCCGACAGAAATGTTGGAGACGACCATCACATTGAAACCGGAATACATCCCGAACGGACGGTTCCGGGTGAAGCGAAATCCTGACTGGCGCGACGGCATGACCGTTGAAAAATTAAAAGCCGAACTCACCGAAAAAATGAAGCTCGTGCCCGGCTATGTGCCCGCATTTCTCCAACCGATTGAGAATCGCATTCTCATGCTCTACACCGGCATCCGCGCACAGGTCGGCGTGAAAATCTACGGTGACAATCTCGACCAGATCCAGCGCAAGGCCTTTGAGATCGAGAAGCTCATCAAAGGCATCCCTGGCGCGGCAGGCGTTTCTCCCTCGCGCGTCCAGGGCAAGCCGTATCTCAACATCAAGGTGGACCGCAAAGCGATGGCCCGTTACGGACTGAGTGCGAAGGACGTGCTCGATGCGGTTGAAGTCGCCATCGGTGGAAAAAATGTCAGCATCACCATCGAAGGCCGCGAACGTTTTCCGATTCAGGTTCGTGTGCAACGCAGCGAACGCGACAACATCGAGGAACTGGGGCGGATTCTTATTGCTGCCCGCCCCGGCATGGCGGCGGGTTCAACCCCGGCAATGGCCGGCACCGAGACGCTTCCCTACATCCCTCTCGGCATGGTCGCGCGGATCACGCGCGAAGTGGGAGCGAACGAAATCGCCTCCGAGAACGGTCGTTTGCGTGCGTATGTCCAGGCCAACGTGCAGGACCGCGATCTGGGCGGCTTCGTCAATGAAATCGAGCAGAAGCTCAAAACGGTCAACTGGGAAGGAATGACTTACAAAATGACCGGCGAATACGAAAATCAACGGCGGTTTGCTCATACCATGGTTGTTGTCTTTCCCATCGTGCTGCTCATTATTTTTGTGATGCTCTTCATGGTTTATCACAGCGCCCTCGAAGCCGCGCATGTGATGCTCGCGGTGCCATTTGCCCTGAGCGGCGGCGTCTTTCTCCAATACCTGCTCGGCTACAATTTCAACGGCGCAGTCTGGGTCGGTTACATCGCCCTCTTTGGCACGGCAGTGCAAACAGGCGTTGTCATGGTTGTCTATCTGGAAGAGATGGTGAAAAAGCGCCAGGCGGAGAAAGGGGACGCTTTCAACTATGAAGACCTCGTGCAAGCCGTGAAAGACGGCGCCCGCCTGCGTCTGCGTCCAAAAGTGATGACCGTCGCGACCATCGTGGCCTCCCTGCTTCCCATCATGTGGAGCCACCGGCAGGGCGCGGAGGTGATGAAGCCGCTGGCGACGCCCGTCATCGGCGGAATGATCAGCAGCTTGGTGCACATTCTCATCGTGACGCCCGTGATTTTTCTCTGGCTGCGACAACGCGAGTTAAAAAAAGCAAAAGCCCGCCTCCACGGGAAGTCAGCGTAGAATCGGAAGCAAATCGAAGGTGGAGGCGGCAAACCGGCCGTTTTCAATCCGCCCAGTGACTTTTGCCTTGCGAATGGCGTTGCACATTCCGTCGTTGGCATGGGCGTCGCCCAACTGTTTCATGGTGAACCCATCCACAAAATAGCTTTGTCCGTCGAGGCGCACTGCCAGGTCACAGCCCTTCTTTTCTCCTTTTAGGCCCAACAGGCATTGGCCGCACGCGGCATCAACGACGGTTGGCTTGCTAATTTTGCCCGCGTGATGACTTGAAGTTGTTTTTGTGGCGCAACCTGAGACGAGGATCAGCAGGCAAACGACAACGATCCAGAGTGAGTTTTTCATTGTTTCTCTATCGAGCATGGTTTCGTAGCATGGCTCAAGACTGATCCGACGCTACAGTTTAAAAATTACTTCGCGTGGCGAATCTTCGCGAGCAGGTCGTCGCGCTGCGTCGTGTCGCCAGTTCCACAACCGCCGCCGGCCGAATGTTCGTGCGGTTCTTCGCGGCGCTGGAAAACGGATTGCGCGCCATTCATCGCGGCGCCTGGAGAATTGATTGCGGCCTTGGCTTCGGCGAGGTGTCCCTTGCCGATTGAAACGCCGTTGAAGGGAAGAACGTCGCGGCCTTGATAATACGGCTTCGGTTTCGCGCCGAAGTTGTATTTCATGTTCTTCCAACTGTCGGACAACTTCGGGCTGAGCGCGCCGCTGGGGTCGTAGCCGCAATGCACCATGCAGTTTTCGCAGCGCGGGTCGCGCGCGACGCCATCCACGACGCCGTATTTTTCCCAGTCCACCTTGGTGAGCATTTCCTGGTAGCCCTCATAGTGCCCGTCGGTCATCAGATAGCACGGCGCTTTCCAACCCCGAACGTTGCGC
>CAYMCQ010000019.1:0-56983 GCA_964389025.1 uncultured Verrucomicrobiota bacterium | reverse complement strand
CCGTTCATGTTCCCCACTCACATCAACCAGATACCGCGTTTTTCAGGAACGACTACTTGCGCCGCGGCTTGAATGTCTTTTGCAGCGGCGAGGACATTCCGGCGGAGTATGAAGCTGCATCGTGCGGCGCGTCGTGGCAGGTGAGTGTGCAATTGCCGCTGGAAATTCCGGTGGACTTGAACTCAATCTTGCCGTTGAACGGCGTCACATAAGTCGTGTTGAAATTGATCAACGCTTTGTTCGCAGCGACGCCGTGTGAATCATGACAAGTGGTGCAGGCGGTTTTCTCTCCGACAATGTGCTTTTTGTGCTCCTTGAAACTCTGGTCGGCGAGAATGCTGTTTCGGTCGTGGCATTTGTAGCAGAGCGCGTAAGCGGAGAAAGTCTCGGTCTGAAAATCGGCGAGCGTGAGATTGCGTTCGAGGAGCGGCACATAGGCCGAACCGTGCGGGCCTTTTGGGCCAGTGCCGCCGACACCGGGTCCCTGATCGTTGTTGTGGCAATCGGTGCAATATATCATTCCCGCCGCCGTCCATGGCGGAATCAAGCTGGGCACACTCGCATTTTTTCCAACCGCCACAACCGGATGAAATGAGGCGCTTGCGGGATCGAACTCCAGTCGGGTGTTCGTCTCCACCGATTGCCGCGGGACACGGGCGGGGCCGCGATTGCCGCTGTCGCCGTGGCAGCGAAAGCACAGTTCATATTCGTTCTGCAACGGTTTCACCACCGCACCGGCGGCATTGACACCGCGCACGCCGGAGAGCGAACCGGACGCAGCGGGAACAGAGGCGGTTGCATTTTTGGCGGCGTGGGGATTGTGGCAATCCGCACATTCGACGTGGCGCGGCGGATTGATCGCGTCTTCGGTTGGGTTGTGGATCCCAGTAGTCTGGGTGATTGGATGCACACTGGCCTTGTTAAACTCGCCGGCAATGTTTTTGGCAGCGACAGTGCCACTGTGACAGGAGTAACAGTTCTGCTCCTCAGTGGGGAAATTCAGCAACTGCGATTTGATGCCGGCGTCGTGGGGACGGTGGCAGTTCCCACAGGCGTTGGCGGCGACCGTCGTGCCAGATGTATGCGGCCAGGGATTTTGGCCGGTGCCATTCCACGCCGCTGGAGAAGTGGCATGAATCGAGGCAGCCCATTGATTCGGCGCATGACAATCCAGACAGAGCGCGGAGGCTGCGTTGTCCTTCACCAGAAATTTTCCATACTGGTTGTTATGCGGGTCGTGGCAGGACGTGCATTGAAGCTGGTCGCTTTGGTCAAGACGCACTTCCTGTATCAGCATGGCGGGATCGTGAAGCTCGCCGTGCGCGGCAACCAGCGAGGAATCGTAGGTGAAAGAAATAGGGTGATGCGCGGAGAGATCGGTGCCGAGGCGCGATGGCCCGGGAGGGATGGCTGTCACACCCTGCCGCATCGGAATGGACGTTGGCCGGCTGGCGACCATGCCTATCGCCACCGTGCCGTCGTGGCAACTCAGGCAAAGCTTGGAGGCCCCGGTAGGCTGGCCGACAGTGGCTTTGAGCGTTGAACTGCTGTAAGGGGTGTAAGCTGCGGTCGACATCTGATGGTTCCAAAGGGGGGCTGGGCCGGATTTGTTGTGTGGCGCGTGACAAAACACGCAGACGTCTCCTTCGGTCGTAGAGCGAATTTCGCCCAAGCCGCCGACGGACAGGTTGTGCTTTGTATTGATGATACTCTGAGGGTTTTGCCCGACCACACTCAATGTCGCAGACCCAAGAATGACCAAGGTGAAAATAATCGTGAGGGTTGAGTTGCGAATGCTGTGTGCGCGGTGTGCAATCTGCAACGAGCCGACCAGCGCGCACCAAGGACTGCCCGGGGTGCCGTCATCGCTCAAGCCATTCAAGATTCTCGATATGGATGTGAAGTCATTCATTGCTTGCCGATATAACGAAAGATTTGGATACGGTGATTATACGAATCTGCCACGTAAATATCATTGTTGCGGCTGATGACGATCGCGTTGGGTAGCCAGAACTCGCCGGGAGCATGCCCTGCCTCGCCGCCGTTGAGAAGCAGTTTGCCCTGTTGGTCAAACACCTGGATGTTGTCAAAAACCGCATCCACAACATAAATGTGGCCGAAGCTGTCAGTGGCGACTCCCTTCGGGCGGCTGAAAAATCCGGGACCGTCGCCAGCGGCGCCAAAGGTTCGCAGGAATTGACCTTTCGAATCAAAGACCTGGATTCGATAGTTCAACGAATCGGTGACGTATATCTGTCCGGCGGAATCTGCGGCGATATGCGTCGGGAAATTAAATTCGCCCGGCCCGCGACCGCGCCGGCCAAACTTGGAGACGAATTTGCCGCGAACATCACAGATGACGACATGGTGGCGTTGCGAGTCTGTGATGAAAAGTTTGTCCGCAAGAAGCGCGAGGCCGGAGGGGCGTTCGAGTTCGTTTGTGATTTCAAACTGCAACCGGCCCTTCTCATCCAATGTAATCACCTTGCCGAGTTCCGAGTCGGCCACGAAAATCGTCCGTCCGCGACGGGCAACGGCGACGGGAGATTTGAACCGGCTTTTCCCGACCGAGTCCCAGTGGGACCATTTTTTCCCGGCGAAATCGAAAAGGGAGACCGTGTTGGCACTGGTGTCGGTGACGAGAAGGTTTCCGGCATCGTCAAGCGCGAGGCCGAATGGCCTGTCCAGCCTGTCTTTGTCCTTCTTGACGCCAGTGATCCAGTTGCCCAGCCGGCTAAGCGCCGATGGTTTTGCGCCGATGTCCGCAGGACTGGAAATGTCCCGCACATATATGACACGGGCCTCGTCAGGTGGCGGTGGCCAGGCTACTACGGAATTTGTCTTGCCTGCGAGCGCCACGGTGCTGGAAAGGAACAGAATCGCGACGGCGGGCAGTTGGGGCGCGTCACTCCATGCGCGCCGCAGGACGGACCAGCGCACTCGGACGACGCGCTCGGAGTAACGCGCCCTGCCAGACAAAAATCGAGAATTCTTTTTCACCGTGTTAAAAGGTTCTTTTCAGGTAAGCGAAGAAATAATTCCGGTCACGCTGTTCCGTTGTCGAACCGGTGGTGGTGGTCTGATAGTTGTATTCATAGCCGGTTCGCACGCTCAATTTTCCCCGGCTCCAAGTCAGCCCGGTTCTGCCGAAGCCGAAATTCTGTTCTGTTCCCAAGACTTCCTGCAAAGAATAACCGGCTTCGGCATACCACGCGAGCGAGAAGGGCAGTTGGGTGTTGTAACGGGTGATGAACTGGTATCGGTTCTGACTGCTGTTGTCGGGGTAACTGTAAAAATTCTGCGTAAAATCCACATTCAGCGTGGAGCCTTTGGTGGTTTGGTAGGTGAAACTCTGGAAGAAACGCCACGCCTTGTATTGGGTGAAATTGGAGTCATAGTCCTCGAACTCTGCCCCGGCGCGAAACCACCGCCAGACGAAATCGGCGCCGAAGACTAGATCGGTCAGTGTTTGGGTCAGGGCTTCAGGCGGGGCATTGTTATCCAGCCAGTTCAGCCGCCCGTAAATTCCGAATTTGCCGAACAAATCCAACCGGACTTGCATATTGCCGTTGAACGACTCGAATGATGCGTTATACAGAGACTCGCTTTGGTAATTCACGAGCACTTCATCGCCGTTGTGAAGGATGGTGCTGCCCATGATCAACCGGATCTCGGTCAACTGTCCCGAAGGGATGATCTCATAGTCCACATTGACCTGAGCAATGATGCCGTTTGGAGTGCGGACTTCGATTGTGGAAACGATGACGCGGGGTTTGTTCAGGTAAACGGGCCGGTAGTTGGAATCTGTCGTCAGATAGAGTTGATGACGTTCGTCCAAAGTAATCAACAGGCCGCCGGATGATTCATGGTTCTCGCGGTCGGCGATGAACGCCCCGCCGAGAGTGAGCCGCCCCCATTTTCCAAGCCGCTTGGTGTAATCTTCGTGAAGGCCAAACCCATAACGTTCGTTTAGACCCGAGTTGAATGAGCTGGAGCTTTCGTCACGGCTGCCGTGAACCTCGAACGTGGAAGTGAGGCTCTCATAAAACCGGTGCCGCACACCGCCTCCGCCCTGAATGACGGAAGATGTTGCCGGATCCATGCTGCTGTGGCTGTAATTGAGATTCAGATAACTCTCGAGATTGGGCCGGTGTTTGATCGCGATGTTTTCATTGGCAGTAAACGTCTCCGTCCGCTGTCCGGTGTATTCAGCCTGGCTGAAGCTTGCGCTTGTGATGGCGTTAATCTGTCTGCGGCTGCCGAAGACTTCAGAATCCGAAATCCCCACCGCTTGGTTCACGCTGTTCCGCGCGGTGCCGGAGTTGATGACATTCTCGAACTCGTTAAACCGGTAGGACAAAGTGGACTGCCCTGTCAGACGCTTTTGCGTTCCTGAAAAGTTCAAATAGTTCTCAGTAATTTCTGAAGTGCCGTTGATTCCGGTTGATTTTTCGTCACGGTAACCCGCGTCGGCGTTCAGAGTCAAAGTCTCCGTGCTCCAGCCAACCCTCCCGCTGTAGCGGACAGTGTCCACTGTGTAGGTGCTGAAGGAATCATAGTTTCGAAAAGTATGATCCTGTGATGCGGAAAAAAGGGCGTTGTAAGGCTTTCCCGCGAGCACGTTCACCTGCGCCACATACCGCAGCAGGTCACCGCTCTCATCGCGGGTGAAACTGGAGCCGGAACTTTTTACAGTATCGGTAATCCAGCCCCAGCCGCTCTCGCCATTCAGGTCAAAGGAGAACAGCCTCGGGTGATAAATCGAGCCTCTTGTCCGCAGCCCCACCAAAGGAGTGAGCGAGAGATGCTCATGGGTGGAAGTCGCACTGCCAACACGCACGCTCTCCAACAGGCTTTCCACATCCATTCCAACGCTCGCCTCGGGCATGTTCAATCTCAACCAGCGCGGTTCTTCCTCGACGTAACGCGGCTGGGCCGCTGCGGGGCTGGCCAGCAGGAGCAGACAGCCAGTCAGCAGGCAGCGGCAACCCAGTGATGGGAAACGCCGGCTCATTTTCGGGGTGCGACGATTCCGGGCTGGTCTTCGTCTTTGAGCAAATGCTCGCGCCCGCTCTGGTGCGGATAATGGCAGAGCAGGCACCTCGCTTTATCGGTTGCCGTTTTGTGCCGCTCGACTTTCTGCAGATCGGCATCCTCATGGCAGTCGTAACACAACGCCGGCACCTCTTTCGTCAGCAGCTTAGCGGTGTCGGCGGCATGGGAACTGTGACAGGAAACACATTCGCCATTCGCCAGCGGCTGATGCACAGACTTCGCGTTGGCGAGGTGCTTCTGAACCTCCTCGTGACATTCAAAGCACAACTTCCCGTCCGGCTTGATCAGCAACTTTTTGTTGTCCGACTGGTGCGAGCTGTGGCAGGAGGCACATTCACCGTTCTCCACCGGCAGGTGTTTGAACTTGGCGGTGGCAAGGCTCTTCTGAATGTCCTCGTGACATTCGAAACACAGTTTCCCGTCCGGCTTGGTAAGCAACTTTTGATTGTCCGATTGATGTGGATCGTGGCACGAGGAGCACTCGCCGTTCTCCACCGGCAGATGTTTGAACTTGGCGGCGGCAAGGTTCTTCTGCGTGTCCTCGTGACATTCGAAGCACAACATCCCGCCAGGCTTCACCAACAATTTCTTGTTTGGGGAGTTGTGTGGATTGTGGCAGGAGGCACATTCACCGTTCTCCACCGGCAAGTGTTTGAACTTGGCAGCGAAGAAGTTCGTCTTCACCTGCTGGTGGCAGTTGAAACAGACTTCGCCCGGCTTGCCTCTCATCTTCTGGGAAAACTGCGACTCGTGGCAGGCGATGCACTCCCGTTTTCCCCAAGGCGGGTGGATGACCATGGCTGGCTTCGGAGGAGGAGGCGGAGCTTGGGTCACGGCATTCGTTGGGGGGGATTGAACTGTGGCGGTAACAACCGGAGCATTCGTGGTTCCCCCGGGTTGGGGGACGCCGTCAAAGAAACGCGTCAGCCACTTATGTCTGGTTTGAGAGCTGCAACCGACCAACAGCGCCAGACCAACAATTGCGGCCAGCCATCGGGAGATCCGGCGACGGTCTGGCCGCGGGTTTGATTTGGGGTTCGGCAGATTCATTCGGCCTCGTGAAAGCTGCGAATCAAGGCGCTATGGGCTCATTTCTTTTTTAAGAACCCATAAACGCTGACTTTGGCCGGGCCGACCGACGGCGGCGGTTGGCTGGTCACCAGAATGACGTATTCACATTCGAAACCCGGAGCCACGTATTTCTGGAAATAGCCGGTGTTTTCATAATCAATCTCCACTCCGGCGGGCAGCGCCAATTCGCCTTGTGTGCTGGCACCCGGCTGGCCGAAAAACAGCAGCAACCTTCCTTCCGGATCAAATATCTGAACCACATACGTGGAAGCATCCACGACATACGCCAGTCCCGCGCGGTCCACGGCCACGCCCTTGGGCCGGGCGAACGCTCCGTAGCCAACGCCCTGCTGCCCGATCGTGCGCAAAAACTTCCCCTCCAGATCATAGACCTGCACTACGAACCCACCGGTGTCCGACACCAATAACCGGCCCTGTTTGTCGAGCGCGAGATTTGTCGGCGAGAAGAGTTTGCCTTCGGCTGTTTTCGGATCGCGGGGAATTACAAACAAAAGCTTCCGTTGCGCCTTGTCATAGACCCGCACGCCGTGGCCCTTGAGATCGGCAACGTAGAGGCGGTCGCCACTGAGAGCGACATCACAGGGTCTCATTTCGTCTTTGACTCCCAGCGCGGCAACGTAGGTGCCGTCTTTGCTGAAGATCACCACCTGCTTGCGGCCGGTGTCGGCCACATAGCGCGTGCCGTCCTCGTCAATGGTGATGTTGATCGGCATCAGCAGCCGGCCCTCGCCCCGCGGCGCAAAATATTGCGAACGCCTTTTTTCCAAATCGAATTCCTGGATCGCACTGCGCATGGTGTCGCAGACAAAGACTTTGCCGTCCTTCAAAGCCACTCCGTAAGGCTTCATCAATCGGTTGGGCGCCGTGCGCGTGCCCGTGACGAAATCGGCAAAACCGCTCGTTCGGCCCAAGTCAACGTCCGAGGAGAACGAAGTCAGAAACTGCAGGCGCGGCTCATCGGGCGCGGGCGGAAAAAAAGTGTGTCCCTTCACCGTCTTTTTGGCCGTCGTGCTGCAACCATTCAGCAGCATGAGCAGCGCGCAGCAACCGGCAACAAGAATGACTTTGGATCTGGTTGTCATGGGTAAAAATGTTTTTTCATGCGTTCTCAGTGATGCCACCAGCCCACCGCACCATCTAATTCCCGCCTTTTCCTTCAATCCACTTCTCGGACAGAAGCGGTCCCGGTTTGTTGCGGGCGGCGCGCGAGATTACTACGCTCCGGGTCGAAAAACCAAGCGCGTTTTGTCCCGTGCATGACTAAAAAAAGTGCGGGCTTCAGTCAGTTTTCCGACCAAAGCCCGCGTGATTTCAAAGACAACGGTTGCCTCTTATGGCTGTGTGGCGATCCAGACCTTGTTGCTCGCGTCGTCCAGCAGGTAGCGGGTGTATTGGGGATTATGTATCCCCAAACTCTTGCCGTAAGCCACCATGTAGAGATTGAATCGCGCCTGCCTGACCAGGTTCGTGATCTTGAGTTGATCCGAACTGGACGGGCCGGCGTTGGTGATGGATCTCAAATCACCCGGAATGGTATACTCCCAACCGTTCTCCTTGTATTTGGCGGCGTTGACAGCGCCAAAGACATTGGTTCCCTTCACAATCGCCCAGTTGTTGAGCGCGACCACCATTTGCTCGATCTTGTTGGTGACTTCCAATTGAAGGTCCACAATGGCATTGGTGGCGTTGATGGGCGTGGTCACGCCGTCGTGGCAGCCCGCCACACTGCAGCCGCCAAGTTCAGGCTCGAAGGTGTGGCCGGTATAAACCGGGCTTTCTTCCTTGTGCATATGGCATGCGGCGCAGCCTTTGGTGTTCAGGGTGTGGCAACCGATGTAATTCGTGCCATAGACACCCGTGAGATAGTCAGGCTGAACGTTCCCGCTAAAGATGTTGTATTGGGGGGAATGATGCGGCGGTCGCGCATAGCTGATGTTGGTGGTAACGCCATAGACGATGCCGGACCCAGGCGACGTAACGGTTTGCAAAGTGGTGCTGTTATAATAGCCATAACCGCGGCCATCCCATCGGCTACCACGCGAGTTGTGGCATTGACCGCAAACCTGAATATTCGGGTCATACAAATTGGCAAACGCCGCACTGTAGAAAACAACATTGGTCGTTTTCACTCCCATGAAGTTGGTATTGATAATCGTGCGCCTGTCCGTCGTGGTCGCCATCGTGTAGTAGTTGGTGGACCAGAGCGGATTCCGCAACTGGGCGTCGTTCTCGGCGGAGTGCGGGTCGTGGCAGACAGCGCAGGTTGGTCCCCACAAAGCCTCGTCGCTGGTCGTGGGCAGCACCAACGCGTTGGTGTAACCCTCCAGCCTCGCTTCATAGTCCTTGAGCATCGCCATGCGGGCCGCACCGGAGTGGCAGTGACCGCAAGCCATCGCACGATCCTGGCCGGGGTCATAAAGATTATTCGGGTTGCCCCTCTGGCTGTGGAGTATGCCCGTGGTAGCATTGGTTTTCAGAGTAAGGTCGGCGTTCGTCGTTACCAGGAAACCATAAAGGTTCGAAGTAAACCACGGTATCGTATGGCTGTAATAAACTCCCGGAGTCGCAGTGCCATATCTGATGTCGCCGTTCACTTCCGAGTGGGGAGAAAGCTCGTATTCTTCGAACGTGGGTCCTACCCCTTCGGAGCGATGACAGCCGCCGCAAACCTTGGGGTCAATGCTGACCGCCGGACGAATGAGGTCGTGGTCGCTGTATTTATGCCAGGCGGCGGGGCCATGGCAGTTCTCGCAACCCGCATTCCCCAGATAGGCTGTATTGGTGCTGGCTATAAAACCGGTCGGCTGGCCATGTCCAACAGTGCGATAAACAAGCTCATCTGCCTGGGCTATCTCATTGGTGATATCATCAAAGGCACTGGCGTGCTCGGTGTTTACCCATTCGCTGTATTTATCGCCGTGGCAACCGCTGCAGGCACCCGAGCCGACATATGCGTTGAGCTGGTTTAATCGAAACTGGGCGCTGGTGAATCCTCCATTGGTCACTGTGAGACACCACGCATGATCCGAAGCTGCCGTGCGACCAACCGGAGTCCAGGGTGGAGCGCCGCCATTCGTTGACATCTCGACCGTATACCATCCCTGCATTCCATACCAGCACAAGTTGGCGTTGCTAGTCGTTATGGCGGTGGGCAAACCTAACACCGCCTGCGCAGGAACACCTCCCGGAGCATTCGTCGGCGGGTGATACATTGCCGCGTAAGAGGATGCCCCCAGCATAGCGCCGAGGACAACAGCAGCCAGGAGACCGGCGACGGTCGCCCGGGGCCGCAAAGTGCGGCGTGGAGTTGATTGATGGGTTGTATTCATAGGCACGTGCGTAATGTTAAGTTTCTTCGTCTGTTTCCACCGTGGTCTTCACCCGGTCTCTCGATGCACCAAGCAGCATCCAGAATAATCGGGGCGCCGCAGTTTTCATTTACGGTTGTCTCGGGCTATTTGTTGTGACAGGCGCGGCAAAGCAAACTGCCATTGTCCTGGGCGTCCACGCCGACAATCTTGACCAGCTTGGGATTGTTCACGATGTCAAACGGCGATCCTTCCTGGTTATGCACGTCATGGCAGGAACTGCATTCCACGCGATGATTGCCGTTGAGGAGGAATCCGTTGATTGACATGTCGGTTCCACTCACAAACGCACCGCCGCCGCTGACGGGCGGAGTCACAGTTGTCGAGTCCGGATTGTAGAGCCACTTGTCCAGTGTGAGCAGGGTCGCGTCATAGGTAAAAGAGATAGGGTGTGTATGGGACAGGTCTTTGCCTGGTGCGATATTGGCGCTGTTGGTAATCATGCCGCTGGCCGACGGGTTTGGACTGCCGCCATACGCGCTGACCGCCACTGTGCCGTCATGGCAACTCAAACACGCCAGTGATGATGCGGCGGGCGACGTGTCCGGCACGGCCTTCAAGTCGGCCCCGGGGGAGTTGGCATTATTATACATCGTGAAACCGCCGCCGGACATCGTATGATTCCAGAGCGGCCCCGCGGTCGGGTCCGCATGGTGCGGGGTGTGGCAGACGCTGCAGACGGTTTTTTGATCCGAAGCCTTGTTGTTCCACGATTCACCCGAGAAGTCATGTGGACTGCCGATGATGCCGGCCTGCGTGACTGCGGGCAACAGCAGCAAGACGCCTGTGGCAATACTAAGAGTTATGGGATGTAGTTTTTTCATATGATCTGCATGTGCTTGGTTTTTGGTTATTTGACTCTATCTGAACGCAGCTGGATATCAGGGCCGCGCGCTCGTTAACCCGACTTTCACAAAATGTCGGGTATCCAACAGCGGATGGGCGTGACGTCGAACTTAACGCCACGCGACCGCTGTTGAAATTGTCTGAAAAATTTGAGTTCATTGTTTGTCGCTCGTTTCAAGTGCGGCACGTCGCCGCATCCAAAGCCCACAAAACCGGTCGGTCAATCACAGGCGCTGCCTTTGCCGGTGCAGGATTCAATTTCTCCAACACCGCCGCTGCGCTCTGCGCGATGATGGTGTGGCACTGCGCCAATTCCTGTTCGCGGTTCTTCGTGTTTTCGCGGACGATGGCCTCCAAATCGTCAATGTCGTAGAGGTAAACGCCCGGAATTTTTTGCACGTCCGGCTCAATATCGCGCGGCACGGCGATGTCAATCAAGGCAAGCGGACGATTGCGCCGCGCCTTCATCACGCCTTCAATGTCTGCGCGATTCAAGATCGTTTGGGGCGCACCAGTAGAACTGACTACGATGTCCGCCTCCACCATGACCGCAAGACAATCATCGAGACGGATGGCGCGTCCGCTAAATTCTTTCGCCAGAATTTCCGCGCGCTCCGGCGAACGGTTTGAAACGAGCACGCTCTTGACGCCGCGCTTGGCGAGATGCCGCACGCATGCCTCGCCCATTTTTCCTGCGCCAATAATCATCACAGTCTTCTCGCTCAAATCACCGCCGAAAATTTTCTCAGCCAGTTCAACTGCCACGCTGCCAACGGAAGTCGCCCCGCGACCGATCAAAGTGCTCGAACGAATTTCCTTTGCCGTTTGGAACGCCTTTTGGAAAACACGGTTGAGCACGCGACCAGTGAGTCTGGCTTCCTGCGCGGATTGATACGCGTGTTTGACCTGGCCGGTGATTTCTGTTTCGCCGAGCACCATCGAGTCGAGTCCGCTTGCGACGGAAAACAGATGGCGCACCGCTTCGTCGCCTTCCTTGACGTAAAGGTAGGGTTCAACGTCGAGTTCGCGCGCGGCGAGATGTTTGAAAAGCGGCGCAATGTTTCCGTTGACCTTGTCCGCTACGCCGTAAATCTCGACGCGATTGCACGTCGAGAGCACGACTGTTTCCGCCAGCGCGCCGCCGATTTTCAAACGGCAACCGACGCAGGAAAGTTTCGGGCGAGAGACAGCCAGTTGCTCGCGCAATTCCACAGGCGCGGTCTTGTAACTGAGCCCTGCGACAAAAAGCTTCACGCGCACCTCCGCGTTTCAATGGAGCAAAAAAATGAAGCCGGGCACAATCGCACGTGACCTTTGGAAGATTCCACCTGTAACGTAGCGGCGCGTAGTGCCCGGTCGAAGAGGGCTTGCTCACGTCTGATTAAAAGTTGTTTTTCTAAATTCACGGTTGCAATTTATTATGTCGCCTAATCTTTTGACTCCACGTGAATTGGCTTTTATTGGACATTTTTTGCAAGGCTTCGGAAGCCTAAAATCAGAAAACTTCCGCCTTGAGTCCCGTGACTTCGCGCACGCGACGAGCGATTTGCGAAAGTGTTTTCAACGGCAGGTGGCCGCAGTCGGACCGGTGCGGCGGGCGATGCGCGGAATAAACCTGCACCATCGAAATCTGCGCGCCGGCGCTTTTCAATTCCTCCAGGCGCTGGACGTATTCCTCGATTTCCTCCCACGGCGGCTCTTCTCCATTGATCGAAGGAAACAGGCTTTGGATCACGATTGGCCGGTCGCGCCCCGTCAGAAGAATGTTCGCGAGCGCTTTTTTCAACGTGGCTTCGCCGCCGTTGACCTTGCTCATGAATTCCTGCGTGCCCGCGTCGAGCTTGGCCCAGATTTCATCACGCGAGGTGAGGAGTTGCAGGCCGTGTTTCACTTCGGGCAAATGCAGTCCCGTGCTGTTCGTGATGAGAACGATTTTGAAAAAAGGAAATTTCCCCTTTGAGCGGACATAAACGACTTCGCGGACAACTTCGGTGAAATTTGGGCAATGCGTCGGCTCGCCGTCGCCGCTCAACGCAACTTCTTTGAGCTGAAGCAACTCATCCGGCAAATTCCGGAACCACGGCAGTTCGCAAAGTTTTTTCTGATGTGACAGCGCCAGCAAATTTTCCAGCTCCGCCGTCATGATTCGCAAGTCCACTTTTTGATCGCGCGGGGCTGCGTCGCGATTCACTTCGCAATAAGGGCAATCGAAATTGCACCGCTTGTCCGGGTTCATGTTGACGCCGATGGACAGGCCGCCCGCGCGCTGTGAAATCACCGCATAGACAAAACGGTTGTCCAAAAACATCCGCGGCCGGCCAAAGGCCGTATGCACGTTTTTTCTGTTGTCGGAATTCAAGGTCAAATGGCCCAAAGCCGGCTGTGCTTTCTGCGGAGGCTGCCGCCCGATTTTTTCCAATACCTTTTGCATTTGTCGCACCTTAAACGGCGCATGCGCGCTCCGCCGCACGAAGGTTGTTAAAAGCTTTGCATAATTTGGCGCGCGGTTTTTTACGCCACGGATTCAACGGCGATGGGTTCGACCAGAATGGACTGCGCCAGTTGCTCGCTCAGGGCGAGGCGCGCGCTGCAAACGAGGCAAATGATGTTGGCGCTGCTGGTTACGAGCCGGACAACCGTCTCCTCGCAAAAACCGATTTCGCGCAACCGCGTTGCGACTTCACCGGCGACGCACAGGCGTTTGATGCGGACGGCAGTGCCGGCTTTGACGCAATTGAGCGGACAGATAAATCCGACGCAATCATTCTGCTCGGCTACTGGCAGCGTGGCGTTTTCGGCGCTCATTACGCAGACACAATCGCCGCGCCGCAAAATCCTCACTACACATTCCTTGTCACAAGCCGCTCATTTTTTGTTCGCAGCCGGGCACATTACTGGAGCGTCAGTCAAAAAGTGTTTCCACATAAGCCCGATTTTGCGAAACCATTCGCGATGAGCCGCCGAAAGAAACCTGCTCGGAGCCGGAAAAAAATTGTCTGGCTCGGGCTTGCCGTTGCGATTGCTGGCGGCATCGCCGGCCTTTGGATTTGGCAACATCGCTCCAAAACGCCTTTGCCGGAGGCCAATTCGCAACTCAGACAAATCACAGCAGCAGCGCACAAGATCGAGAGCGACGCCGTCACCTTCGCCAGGTATGCCGGCTCGCAAAGTTGCCGCGAGTGCCACGAACCGGCATTCGCTGATTGGACCAATTCGCATCATGCCCTGGCGGAACGACTGGTTGATTCGACGTTGGACCGTTCAGCGTTCGACCCGCCGCATTCGTTCAAACACGGCTCGCAAACCTCCAAAGCGCATCTGTCCGCCGGACGTTTCGAACTTTTCACACTGGGCGGCGGTCACGAGCGCAAGGCATTTCCCGTCGAGCGCGTTCTTGGAGTCAATCCGCTCCGGCAGTTTTTGGTGTCTGCGCCCGGCGGAAGATTTCAAGTGACGGAGGTGGCTTTTGATCCGGGACGCGCGGATTGGTTCGACATTTTCGGCGATGAAAACCGCCAGCCGGGCGAATGGGGGCATTGGACTGGCCGGGGCATGAACTGGAACTCAATGTGCGCGGCGTGCCACAACACCCGCTTGCGGAAAAATTACCGCGAGGACAACGACGCTTACGTGACAGCAATGGCCGAACGCGGCGTCGGTTGTGAAGCGTGTCATGGCCCGATGGCCGGGCACGCCGCCTGGCAGCGAAAATTCCCGCAAAAAAATGGCGACCCAACCATTCGCCGCCTCGACCGCAATCAAATGCTCGCGACTTGCGGTTCGTGCCATTCGCGTCGCGCGGAACTGACGGGTGATTTCGTTCCGGGGGAAAATTTTTCCGATCATTTCGCGCTCACGATTCCTGACGAGACTGAACTCTATTTTGCCGACGGCCAGGTCCACGACGAAGATTACGAATACGCTTCGTTTCTCAGCAGCAAAATGCACCTGGCCGGGGTTCGCTGCATGGATTGCCACAATCCGCATTCCGGCAAAACACTCGCCGGCGACAATTCACTTTGCATGCGTTGCCACGGCGCGCCAATTCCGCCGGCGCCAAAAATCGAGCCTGCCGCGCACAGCCATCATCGCGCGGACGAACCCGGCGGGCGCTGTGTGGATTGCCACATGCCGCAGACGGTTTACATGCAACGCCACGCCCGCCATGACCACGGGTTCACGATTCCAGATCCTTTGCTCACGAAGCAGCACAACGTTCCGAACGCTTGCAATCGCTGTCACGCGGACCGCACCGTGGATTGGGCGCTCGAAGTGGTTGAAAAATGGTATGGCCTTAAAATGGAGCGCCCCTCACGAACACGCGCGCGACTGATTGCCGAGGCTCGCGCCGGGAAAAACTCAGCGGTGGACGGACTGATGACAATGGCGCGCGAAGAAAAAAATCCGACCTGGCGCGCTGTCGCGACCGGCCTGCTGCGACGCTGGTGCCACGAAACCAATGTCACCGCGCGCCTGCTGGAGAAAACCGCGGATCCCGACCCGCTCGCTCGCGCGACCGCCGCGCGTTCGCTTGAGCCATTGGCGTCGTCGCAAATTCCAAACGTTCGCGCTGCGTTGAACCGCCTTCTCGAGGATCCCGTGCGAGCGGTGCGCATTGAGGCGGCGTGGGCTTTGCATTCGGGAATTGATCCGCGTTCACCGGCTGGCGCAGACCTCGTTCATTACCTCCGCCACAATGCAGACCAGCCGTCCGGCGCGTTGCAACTCGGAATTTTTCATTTGGACCGGAATGAGACGGAAACTGCACTCGACTATTTTCGTCGCGCGGTGGATTGGGACGCTCATTCCGCGCCATTTCATGACGCGCTGGCGATGGCGTTGAACGCGCAGGGCAAAGTGGACGAAGCCGCGAAGGAACTGGAAATCGCCTGCCGCCTTGCGCCGCGTGAAGCGGAGTATCGCTACAAATTCGCGCTCGCTCTGAACGAACTCGGGAAGCTCACCGAAGCCACGACCGCGTTGGAGGTAGCGGTGAAGCTCGACCCGCAATTCGCCCGCGCCTTGTATAATCTCGGGCTGGCGTATTCTCAAACGGGACAATCCGACCGCGCTTTGGATGCGTTGATCCGCGCAGAGTCCGTTGATGCGCTGTCCGCCCGGATTCCCTACGCCCGCGCGACGATTCTCGCCCGGCTCGGTCGCCATAGGGAAGCGCGGGTCGCGGCCCGCCGCGCGTTGGAACTTGAACCCGGCTTTTCGGACGCAGCCACGCTGCTTCAAAAACTCGAAGCAGAATCAAAATAAATCCTGTTGAGC
Organism: uncultured Verrucomicrobiota bacterium; assembly: GCA_964389025.1. Taxonomy (GTDB): domain Bacteria; phylum Verrucomicrobiota; class Verrucomicrobiia; order Limisphaerales; family CAYMCQ01; genus CAYMCQ01. The sequence goes on along the minus strand of CAYMCQ010000019.1, from coordinate 41,345 downwards.
GACGTCGTCATTGCGATGTCCTTGCGGATGAATCCGTGAGGTGCCGATGAATTCCTTGCGCCGCTCTGCGCCCGTCGCGCACGGCGTGAACGACAAGGCTCGCGCCGCGCGTCTGGTCGCCGCCGGAAAAAACCCCGGGCAGATTCGTCATCTGATTCTCGTCAACGATTGTTCCGCCCCATTCGTTCACGGCGATTTCTGACAAGTCGCTCTCCGGCGGGAACGGCACCGGATCAAATCCAAAAGCTCCTAGCACGACGTCCGCAGGCACGACAAATTCCGAGCCGGGCACCGCACGCGGTTTGCGGCGGCCACTGGCGTCTGGGTCGCCGAGTTCCATTCGCACGCAGCGAACGCTCGTGACTTTTCCGCCCTTGCCGATGATTGCGATTGGGTTCGTCAGAAAAGAAAATTGGGCGCCTTCCTCCAGCGCGTTTGCGAATTCCTTGCGGCTGCCCGGCATGTTCGCGAGGTCGCGGCGATAAAGGCAGACCGCGTCCGCCGCGCCGCAACGAAGCGCCGTGCGAAGGCAATCCATCGCGCTGTCGCCGCCGCCGAGGACAGCGACGCGTTTGTCTTTGACTTCAATAGGCAACGACTGTCCGCCCCCGACGTTTTTCTGCACGAGGAATGGAATGGCTTGAAATACTCCGTCGAGCTCCTCGCCCGGAATATCCAGCGGCTTCGACTTTTGGGCGCCGATGCCGATGAACACAGCGTCAAAGTCCCTTCGCAAATCGCGAAGCGAAAGATCACGACCCAATCTCAAGCCGAATCGAAAATTCACTCCACGCTGACGCAGAATGTTGACGCGCCGCTCGACAACAGACTTTTCGAGTTTGAACGACGGAATCCCGTAAACCAAAAGTCCGCCAGCCATTTCAAGCGCCTCAAAGACCGTCACCGCGTAGCCGAGCTTCGCCAGTTCATCCGCGCACGACAGCCCGCCCGGCCCGGCACCAACGATCGCTACGCTCAACCCGTTCGCAGGCGCGGGCGCGGTTTCGACTGCGCCGTGCAAGAAAGCATACTCGTTGATAAATTTTTCAAGCGCTCCGATGCAGATTGCTTCAGAGTGTCCGTTGAGGATACAGGCATTTTCGCAAAGCCGTTCCTGGGGACAAACGCGCGCGCAAATCTCCGGCATGTTGCTCGTGGACTGCGAAATTGCAGCGGCTTCAAGAAAATTTCCCTCGGCAGTCAGCGCCAGCCATTCGGGAATGCGGTTCGCCAGCGGACAACCCGTTCGGCAGGATGGTTCGGGACATTGAATGCAGCGGCTGGCCTGCTCCATCGCGGTAGCTTCGTCGTAGATGGAATAAATTTCCCGGAAGTCAGTCTTGCGCTCGCTGGCGTCGCGCTTGGGCGGAGATCCGCGCGCGACCATGCACCAATTCAATTTGGCGGGCCAGGACTTCGGAACTGTGTCAGTTGCGGTGGTGCTCACGCAAAACTTCAGCGGCAACAACAGGCCGGTGAATCTGTGTTTCTATTTACGACGCGCAACCAAGCGCGACTACACCGCGTTTGCGGAGCATTCACCATTTTTTGCCGCGTGCGCGAAACAGCCTTGTGAACTCGCGCGGCAAATTCCGGCGGCACAAAGTCAAATTCCGGTTAGTCCGCCTGAAAAATGCGGCGTCAGACTGGGCTTATTTATGAGCCAGCAACCGTTGATTGATTCCAACCGGCAGAAAATCATTTCGCTGCCGCTAGAGACACAATTCGCGCCCAACGGCGTCGTCAGCCGCACTGTGCTGCGGACGCCGACGGTCAGAGTTGTCTTATTTGGGTTCGCCGAAGGCCAGGAATTGACAGAGCACACTTCGACACAACACGCGCTCATCGAAATCCTGTCCGGCGAATGTGAATTTTATCTCGCGGGCAAACCGCAGGCCCTGAAAGCGGGTGACCTGCTTTACATGCCGCCAAATCTTCCGCACGCAGTCACGGCCACCAAGCAATTTTCAATGCTGCTGACGCTGTTCAAAGCCGTGGACATCCTTCCCGACTTGCTGCCGCAAATTGGCATGAAAGAAAAGTTCTTGGAAAAAAATAAACCCCGGCCATCGTCAGACGCATGAAGAAAATCTTCCTCCTGTGGCTTGAAATTGTGGCGCTGCCATTCGCGCTGGCAGCAGGCACAAACGATTTCAACGCGCGCGATTTCGGCGCGAAAGGCGACGGCAAAACGGACGACACCGCGGCGTTTCAAAAGGCGCTGGACGCAGCGGCGCGCGCCGGAGGCGGAACGGTGCTTGCGTCGCGCGGAAATTATTTCTTCGCCGGCCATCTCAACGTGCCGAACGCGGTGACGCTGGAAGGAATTTGGAAATCGGTTCCGGCGCACACCGGCCTGCGCGATCCGGGTTTTCCAAAACCGACCGATGACGGCACGACTTTTCTCGTCACGGAAAATGCCGGCAAGGAGGACGCGCCGCCGTTCATCACGCTCAACCACAACAGCACGCTCAAAGGCGTCGTGATTTTTTATCCCGAGCAAAACGCCGCCGCCGAGCCGAAGCCGTATCCGTGGACGATTGCGATGCGCGGAAAAAATCCCGCCGTGCTGCAGGTCGAATTGCTCAATCCCTACAACGGTATTGATGCAAGCCAGAATGAGCGCCATCTCATTCGCGACGTTCACGGCCAGCCGTTGCGGCGCGGGATTTATGTGGACGCGATTTACGACATTGGCCGCATTGAAAACGTGCATTTCAATCCGTGGTGGAGCATGAAGCCGAAGCTGTTCGAGTGGCAGCAGAAAAACGGCGAGGCATTCATCTTCGGGAGGAGCGACTGGCAATACGTGTTCAACACCTTCTGCTTCGGCTACAGCATCGGCTACAAGTTCATCAAAACGCCTGCCGGTGTCTGCAACGGAAATTTTCTCGGCATCGGCGCGGACGATTGTTTCACGGCGCTGGTCGTGGAAGAGTCGGCGAAGATGGGCTTGCTGATTTCAAACGGCGAGTTTGTTTCGTTCCATGGACCTGACCCGACGATGGTTGAAATCAAACCGGGCAATTCCGGCAGCGTTCGTTTTGTGAACTGCGCCTTCTGGGGGCCGTGCAATCAGATTGCAAAAATATCCGGCAAGGGAACCGTCGGCTTCAGCGATTGCACGTTCGCCGAGTGGGACCACAAGAAGGAAGGCCGTCACGCGCTGCAAGTCACGAGCGGCAGCGTGCTGGTGCGCGGCTGCGAATTCCAACGGAACAAACCGCAAATCGAACTCGGCGAAAACGTGCGGCGCGCCGTCGTCTCGGACAATTTAATCGCGGGCGAACTGCGCATCGCCAACCGCAGCAAAGGACAGGTGAAAATCAGCAACAACACGGGCGAATAAAACTTCGGGGCGTTCGCTCGCCCAACCCAAGGCCAAGATTTGTTGAGCGATTCGCAAAACACGTTGAGCCGGGGTTTTGTCAGTGCGCGATTCTGACGGCAAATGGCCAGATACAAAATCGCATGGCTGCCAGGCGACGGCATAGGCGTTGAAGTTTTGGACGCCGCCAAAATCGTCCTGAACAAAATCCAACTCGACGCGCAATACATCCACGGCGACATCGGCTGGGAACTCTGGCGCAGTGAAGGCGACGCTTTGCCTGCGCGCACGATTGACCTGTTGAAAAATGTGGACACCGCGCTTTTTGGCGCGATCACTTCCAAGCCTGCCAAAGCCGCCGCCGCCGAGCTTGCGCCGAAACTGCAAAACAACGGCCATATTTATCGCTCGCCGATTGTGCGGATGCGTCAATTGTTCGATCTCTACATTTGTCTGCGTCCGTGCAAAGCCTATCCCGGCAATGCGCTCAATTTCAAAGAGAACATTGACCTGGTCGTGTTTCGCGAGAACACGGAAGACCTTTATGCGGGCGTCGAGTTTTCGCCGGTGCCTGTGGAATTGTCCGGCACCCTTGCGAAACTGGCGAAACCTTTCGCCGGCTTTTCAAAACTTTCTCCCGACCAGTTCGCCGTCTCCTGCAAGATCAACACGCGCGCCGGTTCCGAGCGCATCGTGCGCGCGGCGTTCGAGTTTGCGCGAAAGTTCAACCGCAAGAAGGTCACGGTCGTTCACAAGGCAAATGTCGTTCGCGCTACCGACGGACTTTTTCTCGAAGCCGCGCAAAAAGTCGCGAAGGAATTTCCCGAAATCCAGATGGACGACGCCAACATTGACGCAATGACCATGTGGCTGTTGAAAAATCCGTTCAACTACGACGTGCTCGTCGCGCCCAATCTTTACGGCGACATCATATCTGATCTCTGCGCACAAATGGTTGGCGGACTCGGCTTCGGTTGCTCCGGCAACATCGGCGACAAGCTTGCAGTGTTCGAGCCGACGCACGGCTCCGCGCCTAAATACGCCGGCCAATGCAAAGTGAACCCCATCGCGACGATTCTCGCCGCGAAGATGATGCTCGAATGGCTCCGCGAAAGCAGCAAAGCCGCTGCGCTCGAAACAGCCGTTGCAGAAGTCATTAAGGAAGGAAAAGTCCTCACCTACGACATGGGCGGCAAAAACACCACGCTCGAAATGGCGCAAGCCATCGCGGCGAAGCTTTGAAAAAACATGCCCGCCAAATGACGACATTCCTCAATGAGCCAATCAATGGCGCGTCAGCGTCTTGGACTGCGCCAGCCCTCTGGCGCTATTGGGCACTGCGTTCGACCAGGCGAAAGCGCCAGAGGGCTGGCGCAGTCCAAAACCTGGCGGCAGTTTCACGTTTCACGTTTCACGTTTCACGAAACCAAACAGCACTTCATATTTTACCAAAGAACCTATGAAAAAATCAGCAGTCTTGCGAAAAGCAATCATGGATCGCCGCGCTGTCGCTGTGCCCGGTTGTCACGATGCGTTGAGCGCAAAAGTCATCGAAGCCAGCGGTTTCGAGGCCATTCAAATTTCCGGCTACGGCCTCGCCGCTTCGTTGCTCGGCAAGCCTGATGTTGGCCTCGTGCAGATGAAAGACATTCTCGACCTGACTTGGAACATCGTTCAGGCGACGACCATTCCCGTCATGGCTGACGTGGACACCGGCGGCGGCAACGCGGTGAACGCCGCGTGGATCACCGAGCGCCTCATCGCGATGGGCGTCGCAGGGATGAACATCGAAGACCAGGTTTTCCCGAAACGCTGCGGCCACATGGCGGGTAAGGAAGTCATTTCCGCCGAAGAAATGGCCGGCAAAGTCCATGCGTGCGTCGAAGTCCGCAATCGGCTCGACAAGGATTTTATCCTCAACGCGCGCACCGATGCCTTCGCCGCGCACGGTCTCGATGAAGCGATTCGCCGCTGCAATCTTTATCTCGGCGCGGGCGCTGACCTCGCCTTCATTGACGGAATCAAAACCAAAGCCGACATCAAAGCCGCAATTGCCCGGCTCGAAGGCCCGTTGTCCGTGAACCTCATGGACGCGATCACCGGCATGAAGACCGAGCTGATTCCAATTCCAGAACTGGCAGCGATGGGTGTGGGCCGCGTTTCGATTCCTGTCGCCTCGATCATGGTCGCGCACAAGGCACTCACAAATTTTTTCACGGCTTTGAAGAAATCGCCGACTGGAATTCTCGCCGGTCAGACGCAATGGATTTCGTCATTCGAGGAATTCACGGACGCCGTCGGACTGAAAGAATATCGCAAGCTTGAAGACAAATTTCTACCGAAGGAAAAAATAGAAACCAAATATCAAGGTGTGGCGCAAATAGTGGGATGAAGAGCATCTGTAACATTTATGAGCATGACGCTAGCTGAAAAAATCCTTGCCCGCGCGTCTGGTTTGCCGTCGGTCAAGGTCGGCGATGTGGTCGAGCCAAAAGTTGACCTCGCGATGTCGCATGAGAATGCGGCGCTGGTCATCAACCAGTTTCTGGAAATCTACAAAGGCACGCCGCTCGAACCGAAGGTTTGGGACGCAAGCCGCATCGCCGTGATTTTTGATCACCGCGTTCCGGCGGAGTCGCCGAAGACGGCGTCGAACCAGAAAAAGGTGCGCGAGTTTCTGGAGAAGCAGTTCGTGGAGAAATTTCATGACATCCGGGGCGACGTCGGCGGCATTTGCCATCAGATTTTGCCGGAGAGCGGCTATGTGCGACCGGGCGCAGTCGTCGTGGGAACAGATTCGCACACTACTAGCCACGGCGCGCTGGGTGCATTCGCGTTCGGTATCGGCGCGACGGAGATGGCGAGCGTCTGGGCGCTGGGCGTCGTGCTCAACGTGGAAGTGCCGCCGACGATTCGCGTGGACGTGACCGGCGAATTCAAACCATTCGTCGGTGCGAAGGATTTGATTCTGCATTTGATCGGAAAAATTTCCGCGCAAGGCGCGAACTTCAGAGTGATCGAGTTTCACGGCGAAACGATCCGCAAAATGTCCACGTCAGGCCGGCTGGTGCTTTGCAACATGAGCGTGGAAGCCGGAGCGACGGCGGGGATCGTTCCGGCGGACGCGGAGACTGCGCGTTACTTGCGCGAAGAGGCTGGAGCGACTGCGGCAATTGATTTCGTTGCGTCCGACCCGGATGCGAGCTACGAGCGGGTGATCGAGATTGATGTCTCGTCGTTGGAACCGCAGATCGCCTGTCCGCACACGGTGGACAACGTTAAACCCATCAAGCAAGTCACCGGAAAGAAAATTCATCAGGTCGTAATCGGCTCATGCACGAATGGCCGGCTCGACGATTTGGAAATCGCCGCGAAAATCATCAAGGGCAAAAAAGTTGCGAAGAACACGCGGATGCTGGTCTTCCCGGCGTCGGGAAAAATTTATCGGCAGGCACTGGGAAAAGGTTATCTTGGCGACTTCATGCAGGCCGGCGCGGTGGTGATGAATCCCGGTTGCGGTCCGTGCCTCGGCATCCACGAAGGCGCGCTCGGCGACGGCGAAACCGCGCTGTCCACGACAAACCGCAATTTCAAAGGGCGCATGGGCAACCCAAATTCTGAAGTCTATCTCTGTTCACCTGCCGTGGCTGCCGCGTCGGCGATTGCCGGCGTGATCACTGATCCATCAAAAGGAGAGAATTGATATGGCAAAAGTTGTTTTCAGAGTCGGCGATGACGTTTCGACGGATGTGATTTATCCAGGACGCTACATGGCCACGGTGCTGCCGACGGAGACGCCGCAGTTCGCGTTCGCGGATGATGCGGCGTTCAACGCAAAACTGAAGTCGAAGCAAATTCCGCCCGGCAGCATCCTGGTTGGAGGACATAATTTCGGCTGCGGTTCGTCGCGCGAGCAGGCGGTGTCGTGTTTGAAAGGACACGATCTCGTCATCGTCGCAAAAAGTTTCGCGCGGATTTTTTTGCAGAACGGAATCAATCTTGGCCTGCGAACGGTTGTTTGCCCGGAGATTGAAACCGCTGAAGGCGATGAGTTGGAAATCGCGACAACGGAAGTCGCCAACAAAACTTCCGGAAAAACGTTTCACGCCGAGCCGCTGCCGAACTCCCGCCAGGCCATCATAGACGCCGGCGGCTTGATTGCTTACACGCGAACACGCCTGTTAAATAAAACGTGCACAGTGCAACAAGTTAAATCTCCGCGTCACTGCTGAAACTCTAGTCCCAGTTGCCCGGCCAATTGTTTCATGTCCGAGCCAAACGCCGGAATGCAGGATTGCAGCCGGGCACAACGCTCTTTCACCCACAGAGTCGAGCCTTCCGCTGCTCGAAGGCCATCCTTCAGTCCCAACAGCCGCCGCCACTCGTCGAGAGAAGCGTTGTTGTAATTCTCCAGCGAGGCGAGCGGCGCTTTGTCGCGCAGAATTCGAGTGAGGCGGCCCGCCAGCTCCGCCCCTTCTACCATCCCCGCATTCATGCTTTGCACACCGACCGGCCCTGTCTGGTGCGCGGCATCACCGGCGAGCCAACAGCGGTTGCGGCCAAATTCTTTCGCGACGCACGGCTCGAATTGCACCTCGGTTGCCCATTCGATTTTCTGGATTTCACCTTTGAACCACGGCGCGCGCCATTTTGCCAGAAGGTGAAGTTGTCGCTTCATTTGCTCATCAAGCTCCTTTTCCCAAACCCTGAAATCGCTTCGCTCCTTTGGCGGAAACTCAACGGCGTCCTGCGCGGTCAGTTGAAAACTCCAGCGCAGTTTCCAGTCGGTTAATGGCCACAGCACGCTCGTGGTGGCCGGATCCATCGCCACCCGCATTTCGTGGCCGGCTTGCTCGTCGGTTTCAAACTCGTAAACCGCGAACATTTCCCGCTCCCCGGCTCGTTCGCACTCAATGCCAAGATTCTGCCTCACGAGTGAACGGTGCCCGTCCGCGCCGACCACGAAATCCGACCGCGTTGGCGTCTGCTTTAAGACTTCCCAATCCCATTCCTGGACGATGTAACCCTTGGCGGTTTCGCCCAGCGTGTCCACGGTGGCGACGACCGTTTGTCCGTTCGGTTTCAGATCGGACAACCGATGGTTCCACTGGACAAATTCGCGATGCTCATTGAGCTGGTATTCGAGCAGATATTCGAGCGCGCTTTGCGGCACGACCAGCACGAAAGGAAAATCACATGGCAGTTGGGCAAAGTCCACCTGCGCACGCCGTTGATCTTTTTCGTAAAAGGCGATGGTTTGAATCCGGCGGCCAATTTTCAGCAACGGCGCGCTGATGCCGGCGCGATCCAGCAACTTGAGCGTCTGTGGATGCAGCGCGCAGGCGTAACTGTGGGCGGCGGGACGTTGCTCCTGGTCAACGATCTTGATTCGCACGCCGCTTTGCGCGAGCAGCAGCGCCGTCAACATCCCCACTGGCCCGGCGCCAACGACCAGCACTTCGGTTTTTTCCTCGTGATGCATGCGATTCTCCAGATGCGTAACTGAACTTAACCGCCATCGCCGAAAAAAATCTCGCCCGATATTGGCAAAGGCTTGGCGTTTATTGCGGGGCGCGGTTTTTCCAACGTGTAAACTGTTCAGCAAGCGGCGGGCAGATCCCGCGCGGCCAAGATTTCCCGGCCCATCACGGCGTTGCCAATCAGCCTCGCAGTGTCTTCGCACGAGACAAGGTCGGTGTTGATCGTCAGGTGATAGAGTAATGGATCCTCGATGTCCTTTTGAAAATATTTTTTCAGATAGCGCGCGCGTCCGCGGTCTTCGCAGCGAATGAATTGCAACGCCGCTTTCGCGTCGAGATGATTGGATTCCTGAATGCGCTTGAGCCGCATCTCCAATGAGCCGACCAGCCTGATGTGGAACGCATAATCCAATTTCCGCGTGATGACGTTCGCGCCGCGACCGATCAAAATGACATTCCCCAACTCAGCAAGGTTAAGAATCGTCTCGGCAGTGCGGCGAACAAGAATCCACGAAGGCGGATGCAGGCCGAGCAATTCGTCAATCGTGTCGTCAATCGCGAGAAGACTATCCTCCGGCATGAATTTGGCCAGGCGCTTCGGCAAATGGTGGTCCTCTAAAACTTTTTCGACAAGGTTCCGGTCGAAGACTGCCCACTGGCGCGCTTCTCTCGGCGAGCGCGTTTGAAAATATTCGACAAGTTTTTGCGCGACCGTGACCGCGCCGCAGCCGGTTTGCCGGGAAATCGTCACCGCGCGCCGTTGCGGAGCGCCGTTGGGAAAAATGCGCCCGGGCCGCAGCTGACTGTTGATAAACGTCAGGCATCGCTCGAAATCAAGTTCCGCATTCATGTTTCATTCTTTCGTCATTCGTCCATCGAGCCTTGCCATTGCTTTCACCCGAACCATTTTTCGCCCCTCCATTATCAGAACAGCAGACGTGCATGAACACGCCGCGCGCGGTGGATTCGCTGACGCCAGTCAAATCCATGTAGAGCTTCACCAGAGACCGCTCATCCACTTTGCTGCCATTCGCGCGATGTTCATTCTCACCCACCTGATTTAACTAGCTCGTTCAGCGTTTTTGCGCGCCACTGCATTTGGGAATTGCTTGCCATTTTTTGCCTTCGTGAACAGGCGCTGGCGGGCGGCGAATCCTTTTGCAAAAATCGGCGAACGATTGCCAACGGACGTGTAGCGCAACCGCGCGTTGCATCGTAACCATTCAGCAGGGGCGGAAAATTATCGCCAAAGAAAATTATGAGCGCGGCAAAAATCCAGCCTGCCAAATGCAAGGCAACTCAAACACCCGACGATTCTGTGAACGTTCGGTTCGTGCTGAACGACGCGGACGCGCGCGAAGTGTTCGTGGCGGGTTCGTTCAACGACTGGCATCCGGGAGCCACACCCTTGAGCTGCATCGGTCATGGTTGCTGGGTGAAGGAACTTTTCCTGCCGGTGGGACGCTATGAGTATCAGTTCGTAGTGGACGGCCCGCTGGAGGCAGGACCGGACGGCGAAAAAAACCGTTGTCAATCCGTTCGGCGGTTTGAACTCGGTGATGGTCGTAAAAAAAACAAAAACGGGCGTCCCTCAAACTCCGTCACCATCCCGAAAACATGAACTCGTCATGCGGCCCTGATGAAAGTTATGGAAACGATTGAATACAATATCGCTGAGCATCCGTTTCTTCACGGCATGTCGGCGGAGCATCTGGAAATGTTGGAGCAGACGGCGCGCAAAGTTGAATTCGCGCCGGGCGAAATCATTTTGCGGCAAGGCGAGATCGCATTCGAGTTTTATCTGCTTTGCGAAGGCAAGGTGGTGCTTGAATCTTACGCGCCCGACGATGGCTTCATCAAGATTCACACCGTCGGTGATGGCGAAGCTCTGGGCTGGTCGTGGCTTTTCCAGCCGTTCCTATGGCATTTTCAGGCGCGCGCGATTGAGCGGACCAAGGCCATCGCGTTCAACGCGGCCAATCTGTTGATTGAATGCCAGGCCAATCACGATTTCGGCTTCGATCTGATGAAACGCATTGCGCAAGTCTTGATCCTGCGGCTGCAAGCGACACGGCTGCAACTTCTGGCGGCCAGCGCCGCGCTTCACACAGTTTCCGCGCCTGTGCCGGGCAATCACTGATCAGGCTCGACAGACAAAAACAGATTTGGCGACAATGGCTGCAGCCACATGATTAAAGCTGCTGTCTATGACACGAAGCCTTACGACCGGGAATTTTTTTCCCAGCGCGCGGTCCACGCAAAAATCCGCTGGCAATTCCACGAGTTTCGGTTGAGCGCGGATATCGCTGCCACGGCCGCCGGCGCGAAGGCCGTCTGTGTTTTCGTCAACGACAAGGTGGACAGGCGCTGCCTCGAAACACTCGCAAAACTAGGAGTGAAATTGATCGCGCTGCGCTGCGCCGGGTTCAACAACGTGGACATCGCCGCCGCGAAGTCGCTGGGGCTGGCCGTCACGCGCGTCCCGGCTTACTCGCCGCACGCCGTCGCGGAGCACGCCGTCGGGCTGTTGCTCACGCTCAATCGAAGAACCCATCGCTCGTTCAATCGCGTCCGCGAACACAACTTTGCGCTTAATGGCCTCGTCGGTTTTGATCTGTTCGGCAAAACGGTCGGAGTCGTCGGCACGGGAAAAATCGGCAAAATCGCGGCGCAAATTTTTCGGGGGTTCGAAACGAAAGTTCTCGCGCACGACCCATTTCCGTCGCCGGACTGGGCGAAACAATTTGAAATCACCTACACCGATTTGGATTCATTGCTCGCCGCCAGCGACATCGTCACGCTGCACGTTCCGCTGATGCCGGAGACGTTTCATCTGCTGCGTGAGGAAACTTTTGCGCGGATGAAGGCGGGCGCATATCTGATAAACACGAGCCGGGGCAAGCTGATTGACACGCGGGCGCTGATTCGCGCTCTCAAGCGCGGCCACCTCGGCGGCGTGGCACTGGACGTTTATGAGGAAGAGGAGGGGATTTTCTTTGAAGACCGTTCCGAGCACATCCTGCTGGACGACGTCCTGCCGCGCCTGCTGAGTTTTCCAAACGTGCTCATCACGGCGCACCAGGCTTTTCTCACGCGGGAGGCTCTGGGCGAAATCGCCCGAGTCACGACGGAGAACATCCTCAAACTCGAAGCCGGCGCGCCGTTTTTGCAGGGAACAACCTTGTAATTCGAGTGAAAAACCGTTCGCCGCGTAAGGGTTTCCCCTATTCTGCCTAGTTTTTTTCCAGCGCATCGAATCAGGCTGCTCCCCGATTGTAACCCTTATTTGTTTCTCCTATTTTGCACTTAGCGAAACAAATTTTGCTTCGCCAAATTAAACGTAGTGAAAACAAAACTATGAACGCAAACGGAAACGGCAACATCGTCGAGAAACTCACCCACTCGAAAATCTATCAGGACTACGAACGCGCCTTCAGCGAAGCGACCGGCCTGCCGGTGGCGCTGCGCCCGGTCGAATCGTGGCAACTTCCGCATCGCGGCAAGCGGAAGGAGAATCCATTCTGCGCGCTGATGGCGGGGACGAGCCGTGCCTGCGCGGCATGCCTGCAAGTGCAGCAGAAACTCGCCGACAGCGCCACGCGTGAAGCGCAGACGGTCACGTGCCCGCTGGGTTTGTGCGATACGGCAGTGCCGGTGCGATTGGGCGAGCGTTTGATTGGTTTTCTGCAAACGGGACAGGTATTCCGCAAAAAGCCGACCGACACGCAGTTTGATCGCGCGACGAAATTGCTCGCCGATTGGGGTGTCGAAGCGGACCTGAATGATTTGCGCCAAGCCTATTTTGAGTCACGAGTTTTGTCGCCGAAACAGCACGAGGCCGTCGTCAAGCTGCTCGCGATTTTCGCGCAGCACCTTTCGATGGCGAGCAATCAAATCATCGTCCAGCACGAGAATGCCGAGATGCCGGTCATCACGCGCGCCAAGGAATTCATCCAACGGCATCAGGCGGAGGACATTTCGCTCGGCGACGTTGCGAAGGCGGTGAACACCAGCACATTTTATTTCTGCAAGCTGTTCAAGAAAGCCACCAGGCTGAATTTCACCCACTTCCTGTCGCGCGTGCGGATCGAGAAGGCCAAAAATCTTCTGCTCAATCCGAATTTGCGCGTCAGTGAAATCGCCTACGAAGTCGGCTTTCAATCGCTCACCCACTTCAACCGCGTCTTCAAAAAAATCATCGGCCAGTCACCGACCCAATATCGCGAACGACTCACCTCCGCTTGAATTTAACCGCTTGCGCTGACTCTTTGCAATTGGCCGGTTCACGGCTACAATCCGTCCGATGACGGATTATTCGGCATGGAGCAACGAGCGGTTGATCAAGCGATTGAAGGCGCTGGAAAAAAACGGCGACACTGATTTGCAACAAGCCATCCACATCGAACGCCGGCGTTCGCAAGCAGCTTTGCGGGAGAGCGCCGAGCGGCTGCGCGCCATTCTCGAAACCGCCGTTGAGGGCATCATCACGATTGACGAGCGCGGCGTCATCGAATCTTTCAATTCAGCCGCGGAAGAAATTTTTGGCTACAAGGCGTCCGAAGTCGTCGGCAAAAATGTGAGCGTGCTCATGCCCGCGCCGTATCGTCACGAGCACGACGGCTATATTTCCAACTACGTGCGCACCGGCCATGCAAAAATTATCGGCATTGGCCGCGAAGTCGTGGGCAGACGAAAGGACGGCACGACGTTCCCGATGGAGTTGGCGGTGAGCGAAGTGAAATTGGAGAGCAAAAGGCTTTTCACCGGCTTTGTGCGTGACATCACCGAGCGCAAGCGGCTTGAAAAAGAAATTCTCGACATCAGCGACGTCGAGCAGCGCCGCATCGGCCAGGGTTTGCACGACGGTTTGTGCCAGCACCTGGCCGGGATTGAGTTGATGAGCGAGGTGCTCACGAAAAATCTCGCCAAAAAATCCAAAGCAGAAAGCGCCCAGGCCGCGCGAATCGCCGAGCACGTTCGCGACGCCATTTCGCAAACCAGAATGCTCGCGCGCGGGCTTTCGCCCGTGAGCCTCGAAGCCAACGGCCTGATGTCGGCATTGCAGGAATTGTCCGCCGCCGTCACAAAACTCTTCAACATCGAGTGCCGCTTCCAGTGCGACAACAAAGTCCTTGTTCGCGACAATTCCGCCGCCACTCACTTGTATCGCATCGCGCAGGAAGCCATCAACAACGCCATTCGTCACGGCCAGGCCAGGACCATCGTGATCACGCTCCGAAAAAAAGGGAACGAAGCGTGTTTGAATGTGAGCGACGATGGAATCGGTTTCCCAAAAAAATCATCGAACAGCGCAGGGATGGGTTTGCAAATCATGAAGTATCGCGCCGGAATGATTGGCGCAGCCCTCGACATTCGCGCCGCGACCGAAAAAGGCACGATTGTTTCCTGCGCATTCAAAGGTGACTTATGACCCGCCTACGCTCAGAAGCTTCGGCGCGGCAGGCCGCGAAACAAAATCCCGCCGGAAACAAAAAACAAATTTTCATCGTGGACGATCATCCGATGATGCGCGAGGGACTGGCGCAACTCATCGCGCACGAGCCGGACCTCGCCGTTTGCGGTGAAGCCGGAACTTCACGCGAGGCGCTTGACCTCGTTGGGAAATTGAAGCCCGACCTTTTGCTCGCGGACATTTCATTGCCGGACAAGAGCGGCCTAGAACTCATCAAAGATTTGCTCGCGTTGCATCCGAAGCTGCCGGTGCTGGTCATTTCCATGCACGACGAATCACTCCATGCCGAGCGCGTGCTGCGCGCGGGCGGACGCGGCTACATCATGAAACAGGAAGGCGGCAAAAAAATCGTGCAGGCCATCCGTCAGGTTTTGAGCGGAAAAATTTACGTCAGCGAAAAAATGTCTGCGCGAATCCTGGAGACTTTTACCGGCCATTCTCAAACCGCGCGGTCGCCGATGGGAAAATTGACCGACCGCGAGTTTGAAATTTTTCAACTTATCGGCGAGGGCAAGGGCACGCGCGACATCGCCGAACAACTTCACCTAAGCGTGAAAACCGTCGAAGCCCACCGCGCAAACATCAAGGAGAAACTTCAAATCAAAGACGCAATGGAATTGGTGCGGCAGGCAGTGCGTTGGGTTGAAGCGCACGGCGGTTGAACCGGACGGGATGGTTCCGTCTGCGCTCCCGGCTCACTTGTTTTCAAAACCCCTCATTACATCAGTCACCCGCGTTTACTGTGGCAATTGCAGAAGCTTTCGCATGGCGGCCATGAGCACGCCCTCGACTTCCGGCGCGACATTGGAGGAGCGTGGCTCGGTTTCATAGCCGCCTTGTTCGTAAGCGATGGCAGTGCCGATATACCACGGCGCATAATCACCGTAACCCGCCACCGCGACGAACAAGTCGGGGCGCGCTGCTTTCGCGGCCAGTTGATACTCCACAAAGATTTCGCCCGGGAGATGCAGAATCCGCGCGCGTCCCAAGCTCAGGCAGGCGATGTCAATCTTGTGTCCGTCCCGACAGCGCCGCAGCCACGCCAGTTTGGAAACTTCTCCCTGCGCAATGAAGTTTTTGTCGCCGGATTTAAGTTGGGCTTCCAGCTTTTCGATCTGCAAATGCTTCGCGGGCGGCAATGCCACAGGCTCGACGATCCAACTCACATCACTCGTGGCAATGGGTTGGAGCTTCGCGTTCTCCCAAGCGCGGCGCATTCCATCAGCGAGACGCTCAGCCAGCACCAGCCGGTTCGTCGGCGAGCCGTCGTTGTATTTGCCGGCGGTGATGTTGCCGCCAGCACCATTGAAGTGCACGTGCAACGCCGCCGGAACCGCCAATTGCCGGAAGAAACGCGCGATGCCGGGAAAGTCCGGATTGGGAATGCCGGTGCGGTAATAACTTTGGGGATGTGTGGCGTAATAACTCAACACTGCCACCGGCCGCTCGCCATTCCAGAAACTCACCAGCGAAACCATCGGGTCAATGACACCTTCCGGTTCGGCTCGAACCTCCGCGTCTTTCGTTGCCGACCAGCGCACGGCACGCACCTTGCCGTCCGGGCCGAGGATGCGCCGGTTGGAAGCAACCTTCTCAACCTTCGCTTCGCCTAGGCCAAGATGGGTGATCGGTTGCGCGCGTGGCAGGGCTTCACGTATGGCGGTTGTTAAATTGGAAATCACCTGCCGCTGGAAGTGACCGTCGTATTGCCGGGGATCAAGACCGGCCTCCTTGAGAATTCTTTCGGCGGAAAAATCGCAATCCGGCGCGTCGTGTTGATGCAAGGTGTGGATCGCCACGCGCTGAGGTGACGTGCCCGCCGCGCGAGCGAGCGCATCCCGAAAGACATCGTGCCCCTCGTTGGCAATGCCGATCCAATCCATGGCGCAAAGCACAATCGGCTCACCCGCGCCCAGCAACACGATGCCGCGAGCGCGCAGTCCGAGATCCCAACGATTCGCCACGCGATCGTAGGCCATCATGGAGCCGATGGGCGGTGTGGCATCTACATCGAACGTGGCAATCCGCAAAATCGCGGGAGCGGCGTTGGTCAAAGCTGGCGATTCTACGGCGGTCGCGTGTGCGATGACCATTAACAGCTCGCAAGCAACGCCAAGCAACAATCTGAACATAGGCACAGACTAAACATGATTCCGCTCAAGATGCCAGCGTGGATAGTGCTGACCGGGATGCGGGAACGAATGATCGGCCGCAAGCATCTGCCGTCATTTCAGTTTCCGGCTCGGCTCGCTTGCCATCATCTGCGGCAACAACTATTTTCCCACTCTGACACGTTTGCGAAATTAACAAAGCATGACCAACCTAAAAGGAAAGACGGTCTTCATCACCGGTGCGAGTCGGGGAATCGGCAAGGCCATTGGTTTGCGCGCCGCTCAAGATGGCGCAAACATCATTGTCGCCGCAAAGACCGCCGAGCCGAATCCCAAACTGGCCGGAACCATTAACACTGCGGCGGAAGAAATGGTGGCGGCGGGTGGCAAGGCGCTGGCTTGCCAGGTTGATATCCGTTTTGAAGATCAAATCCGACAGGCCGTCGAGCAGGCCGTCGCGACGTTTGGCGGGATTGATATTCTGGTGAACAATGCCAGCGCGATCAGCCTGACCGGCACTTTGGCGACGCCGATGAAACGATTTGACCTCATGCAGCAAGTAAATGCGCGCGGAACGTTTGCCTGTTCGCAAGCCTGCTTGCCGCACCTGTTGAAGTCGCCCAACCCGCACATCTTGAACATTTCGCCACCGCTGAATCTCCAGGCGCGCTGGTTCGCTCCGCACGCCGCCTACACCATGGCCAAGTTCGGCATGAGCCTGTGCGTGCTGGGCATGGCTGAGGAATTTTGCGGGCAAGGCGTCGCGGTCAACGCGCTCTGGCCGCGCACGGTCATTGCCACCGCGGCCGTCATGAATTTGCTTGGCGGCGAAGAAGTCATGCGCCGCAGCCGCAAACCTGAAATCATGGCGGATGCCGCGCACGCGATTTTGACCCGTCCCAGCCGGGAATGCACCGGCAACTTTTTCATTGATGAAGAAGTGCTGGCTTCGGAGGGCATCACAAATTTTGACCCTTACGCCGTCACGCCGGGCAGCAGCCTTGTTCCCGATCTGTTCCTGTAATTGAGCAAAATTCCATTCGGTCTGGTTCGAGCAGGGCCAGAATCGAATTTGATCAGCCAGCACCGCCTGAACACATTTGCCAACAGGTCGCTTGTTCCAGTAGCGTCAGGCCAACGCAAGCCAAGCCTATGTTAAGTCCATCCAGCATTTCGCCGAGACAAGCCCGAAGCGGCAGAGGACTGCCGCACTCCAAGACGCTCTCGCGCCACCGGCTCGCGGACTGTCTTTCGCGTCTGCAACGTGCGGCTGCAGAGGCAGGGAAGCTGTTCACAATCACGGCATTCGCCTTCTGCCAACTGGTCGTCATCGCCGCGCCCACGCAGCAAGTCCCGGACAAATTGGTCGTGCTCACGTTCGACGACGCAGTCAAATCGCATCGCGCGTTTGTGGCGCCGCTGCTGAAAGAATTGGGTTTTGGCGCAACGTTCTTCGTCACGCACAAATGGATGGACGACCGGACAAATTTCATGACGTGGGAGGAGATTGGCGAGATTCATCAGATGGGTTTCGAGATCGGCAACCACAGTTGGACACACACGGATTTTTCCCAGCCGAAGAACGCCGCCCGTCTCGCGGGAGAACTGTCTTTGGTTGATCGTGAGCTTCGTCAAACCAAAGCCAAGGTGCCGCGCCCAATGAGTTTCGGCTACACCGGCAACAAATTCGGCCCGGAGGCCGTGCGCCGGCTCGTCGAACTCGGCTACCAATTCGCCCGTCGCGGCGCGCAGCCGGAAGTCCCTTATGGCAAGCTCGAGATTGGGGCCACCTACGATCCCAAGCATCACCATCCGCTGCTCATCCCGACGACTGCGGACGCTTATCCGGACTGGACGCTGGAGCACTTCCAGCGGGTAGCGGCCCGCGCGACGAATGGACAGATCGTCGTGCTGCAATTTCACGGCGTGCCGGACGTGGCGCATCCGTGGGTGCATACGCCGCCTGAGCGATTCCGCGAATACATGGCGTATCTCAAGGAAAACAACTTCCGGTGCATCGCCATGCGCGACCTTGAGCCATTCATTGACCGTGAAAATCTCCCGGCCGATCCGCTCCTCAGCTTCCGTCATCCGCAGCGCCTATTGGAGGAATTGGCACTGCCGGTGGAGATGGAAGCGACACGGCGAGAGGCGGGCTACTGGCTGAAAAACATGCTCGTGGATCATCGGTTCAGTTGGGACGAAGCCGCGCGGGTGTTCGGTTGGACCGCCAAGGAACTCCAAGCCAAGGCCGGCGAGTTGCATATCAATCGCGACACGGCTCCACAAAAACAACCGGGCGGACTGGTTCGCGTGCTGCCCTATCCGGGCGGGCGTGAAGTGCGGCGAGGATTTACGGATGGGAACATTGATTTCCAGCGAGGCACCAAGGCGAGCGTGTTTCTGCCGTGGGACACAACAAGCTACGTGGTCGTGGATTTGCCGGAAGCGATCTTCAGCAACAACCGTTTGCTCTATCTCGCGCACACGCACATCCCGACGATCTGGGACGATCAAAACGTGGTCATTGAGAACATTGACTGGATGCGCGAGGCCGACGGCAGCCTGCGTTTTGAGCGTGTGTTGCCGAACAAAGTCGCTTTCGGTGCCGGGATCCGTCCCAAGGCTGGCGGTGTGGATATGGAGTTGTGGTTGCGGAACGGCTCGGATCAAACGTTGCCCGGCCTGCGAACCCAAATCTGCGACCACCTGAAGGGCGCGCCGGAATTCAACGACCAGACTACGACGAACAAAATTTTCAACTGCCCGTCGGTCGCGGTCCGCTCGGCCAGCGGCGACCGTTGGATTCTGACGGCCTGGGAACGCTGCGGGCGGGCATGGGGTAATCCACTCGTTCCGTGCCTGCACGCCGACCCGGTGTTGCCCGATTGTGCTCCGGGCGAAACCGTCCGCGTGCGTGGCCGGCTGTGGTTCTACGAAGGCAAGGACGTTCAGCAAGAACTTGAGCGGGCAAAAGCGACCTTTCAATGAAGCCAATCCGCGTTCAATTTTTCATAAGGCATCAAGGGAGATGATCTGCCTGCGAACGGCGCGACGATTTCCTCGATTCTGTCCGGGCGCAAAAAAATCAAGGCTGCGGCAAAGACGACAACATCGAAGGGGTGATGATTTGAAATCGTTTAGTGAACCATTCCTGCGGAGTTCTGGGTTTGTCCGTGCCGGGCGACGGGAATTGGAACCGCGACACTACGGCGACGTGCAGCAGGTCGTTCGTGAAAAGTCTCTGCAGGTCGTAGGGCGAACGGTCCTCGGCGATGAGTTTCGGTTTGGCGCCAAGTTCGGCGACTTCCTCATCGGTCAACGTCGGCGCGCCGATGAATGACACGAATACATCGGCTTTTTCGTTTTTCTTCACAGTCCGGACGTAGCGCCGGCCGGACAATCCGCTGCCCACGCCGTATTTTGGCTGGTCCTTGGTGTCCAACTCAAATTCGCGCAGTTCATATTCGCCAAGACTGCGGAGCTTCGCCTTGAACGCCGAGATCTGCGTCTTCAATTCAGGCCATTCCTTCGTTTCAATCGCGATGCTGACCACGCGGCCTTTTTTGCCGATGAGGTTCGCGGTCTGCTCGGCGAGGACTTCGCCGACTTGATGGTGCAGGGCGACGTTGTATTTCGCGGCGTTGAATTGCGTGGAGTAAATCCACACGCACGAAGCGGCTATCACCGCCACTGCGGCGACGCCGAGCACTGCCTGTTTTACCTCAGGTCTCATAAATTCTGATTCTGGTTTTATAAATTCTGCTCTTGGTTTTCAATTCGATTCCGCCACCGGAAACCGCCACTGAATATCACCCGGCGCTTTCTCGCGCACGCTCGGAATCCGGAACGTGTCGTAAGACTTCACGCTGTTGTCGAAGAAAAGAATGTTCGAGCGGGTGTTCTTGCTGTGCCGCGCGTTGACCCGTTCGTCCTTGCCGTTGTGAATCCAAAATCCGTCGAAGACAGCCGGCATACGCGGGTAAAGTCCCGCCTTGCTCATTTTATTTATCTGAGACGAGCGCGTGCGGTCCATCGGCACGCGCACGAACGGCCACTTCTGCGGATTGCCGGTCGAGCCATTGATCCCATACCAGCAGTCAATGTGAAATCGCTTGCCGGTGCTTTCGGATGTATAAGGCCATGCCATCGCGCCTTCCGGGTCGTCGCGACTGCTCGGGCCAAATTTGTAAATTTTCGGCAGCGCGGAAGGGCATCGAAAAACCATCGAGGCCTGCGACACGCTGTAATACGTTTTCGATTTCTCCGCCGGCAAATATTTTCCGTTGTAAAGCAGCGTCGGCCAGCCTTCCTGAAATTTCGCGCCGCGCTTCACGTTGTATTCCGCCGGCACGAGCACGTCGCCGTTGTCATCGGAATACATGTGCAGCCCCAGGCCGATCTGCCGGAGATTGTTCACGCAGGAAATGCTGCGCGCCTTTTCCTTCGCCAGAGCCAGCGCGGGCAGAAGCATTGCCGCCAGAATCGCGATGATCGCGATGACGACCAGCAATTCGATCAACGTAAAGCCCGCACAGAAAAAATTCTGACGGTGCGGCGAGGACGGACGGATTTTCATTTCAGCAGACTGTTTAGCAGCCGTCTTGCCACGCCCTGTGACACTTGGCAACGACGAATTCTCCATGTTTCGCAAGCCTTTATCGCATCACCACGAGCATCAGGATGTTTTCGGTTTAAAAATCGTTCCGCTTGTGGAACAATTGTTCCGTGTCAGGAATGCTTTTCACGCTCTGGCAAAAAATTTCAGGCGTGATTATTGCAGAAATCGCGTCTTTCAAAACGCGGGCATCATTGCTGCTAAATACAAGCCATGCGTTTTCTTTTTTACTCTCACGACGGTCTCGGACTCGGTCACACGCGACGACATCTCGCAGTTGCCACCGCGCTCGCAAAACAAGCTCCGCACGCCACGATTCTGCTCGCGACCGGCGCGGAGGAAATTGTCCGCTACGGCCTGCCTCGGCAGGTTGAAATCCTCAAGCTCCCCGGCCTGCGCAAGGACGCCAACGAAAAATATTCCTCGCGACGGCTTCGGGTTTCGACCCAGGAAATCCGCAAACTCCGCTCGGCATTTTTGCTCACTGCCGTGAAATCCTTTCAGCCCGACGTTGTGCTTGTGGACAAACATCCTTTCGGCGCAGGCGGTGAATTCAAGGCCGGCCTCAAGGCGTTCCGAAAGACCGGCGGCCGCGCCGTGCTCGGCCTGCGCGACATCCTCGACGCGCCGGAACAGGTCTTGCGCGAATGGCAGCCTTACAAAATGCAGCGGCTCATCGCGGAATTTTACGACGAAGTTTTGATCTACGGCGAACGCGCCGTGTTCAATCCTGTCACCGCCTACGAATTTCCTCCAACGCTCGCGGAGCGAACCCGATTCTGCGGTTACGTTTTCAGCCGCGAGAGCACACACTCCCTGGAAAACTTCGAATGGCCGTTTCCTTCGCGCGAGAACCGAACCCGCCCCGTGGTGCTCGCGACAACCGGTGGAGGCGAGGACGGTTTCCGCACATTGGAAAATTTCATCCACGCCGCAGCGAACGCGCCGTGGCAAGGCGTCGCCGTTGCGGGGCCGATGACACCCGATGGTGAACTGGCGCGACTCGAAAAACTCGCGAATGAAAACAGCGTTGTGTTTCGGAATTTTGTTCCGCACCTTTCGGCGTTGTTTGGCTCGCTTGACGCGCTCGTTTGCATGGGCGGCTATAACACGCTCGCCGAAGCTGCCGCGCTTGGCGTGCCGACCGTCTGCGTGCCGCGCGTCACGCCGCGCGCCGAGCAACTGCTGCGCGCGGAGGCGTTTGAAAAACTCGGCTTGCTTCAAGTCTGCCGTCCCGACCGCCTCAATCCGGCATCGTTGCGCGAAAAAATTTCCGCCGTCCTCAAAACATCGCCGCAGGAATTACAGTTGCGCGCGCGCTCCATCCTCGATTTCGACGGTGCCCGCCGCGCGGCGCAACGTTTGTTGTCACATGCAACCGAGTTGAAGGCAGAGCGCCTGCACGAAAAAACCGGCGCTGTCTGCATGGGCAAGTAGCACGACCATGTCCCAACCCAAACCGCTCAAAAAAAGCCTGCCCGGCCTGTGGCGGATCGCGAAATATTTCTGGCCGCACATCCGCCAGTTCCGCGGGCTGATCTGTTTCTCTTTTCTTGCGCTGCTTGCGGAAGTCTCGCTTAAGCTGCTCGAGCCGTGGCCGCTCAAGTTTGTTTTCGACCACATCATCCGCCAGCATGGCACGCCGAAAAAACCGCTGCCAGATTTCCTCGCGTCGCTCGACCCGTTGACGCTCCTCACCATCGCCGCGCTCGCGGTGCTCGTCATCACCTGCCTGCGCGCGCTGGCGTCGTATTGGGAGACCATCGGCTTCGCCAAGCTCGGCAATCGCGCGCTCGCCAAGGTCCGCAGCCAGCTCTACCGCCACGTCCAATATCTCTCGCTCTCGTTCCACACGCAGGCGCGCACGGGCGACCTCGTCGTGCGGCTCATCGGCGACGTCGGGATGCTACAGGAGGTGGCGGTGACTGCGCTCCTGCCGTTGATCGCGAAGGCGCTGGTCGTCGGGGGAATGATCGGTCTGATGTTCTGGATGAACTGGCAACTGGCGGTGATTGCCGTGGCTGTTTTTCCGTTGTTTTGGCTGCGCACCATTTCTCTCGGAAAAAAAATCCGAGAGATCGCGCAAAAGCAACGACGCCAGGAAGGCGCGATGGCTGCATCCGTCGCGGAATCAATTCAAGCCATCCGCACCGTTCAAGCGCTATCGCTCGAGGGAAAATTTGCCGATACGTTTTCTTCATCAAGCGACAGCACGTCGTTGTCCGACGTGAAAGGCAAACGCCTTTCCGCCGCGCTCGAACGTTCCGTGGACGTGCTCGTCGCGCTCGCTACGGCGCTCGTGCTCTGGTTCGGCACGCGCATGGTGCTCGCGCGCGAAGTGACTCCCGGCGACCTCCTCGTCTTCCTCGCGTATCTCAAATCCGCGTATCGCCCCGTGCAGGATTTTGCCAAATACACCGCGCGCCTCGGCAAGGCTTCCGCCGCAGGCGAGC
This sequence comes from uncultured Verrucomicrobiota bacterium, assembly GCA_964389025.1. Classification (GTDB taxonomy): domain Bacteria; phylum Verrucomicrobiota; class Verrucomicrobiia; order Limisphaerales; family CAYMCQ01; genus CAYMCQ01. The sequence goes on along the minus strand of CAYMCQ010000019.1, from coordinate 17,882 downwards.
GCGTGATTGATCTGCTTGAACGCGTTCCCGACGTGCGCGACCTGCCCGGCGCAGTCCGCGCGCCCGTGTTTCGCGGCGAAGTGAAATTCAACAACGTCAACTTCACCTACGAACGTGACCGGCAATTGCTTGAAGAAATTGATTTTGAAGTCAAAGCCGGCCAGCACGTCGCGCTCGTCGGCCCGTCCGGCGGCGGCAAGACGACTTTGTTCAGCCTCATCCTTCGGCTCTACGATCCGCAACGGGGACAGGTGAAGATTGATGGCCGCGACGTCCGCGAGTTCACGCTCGAATCGTTGCGCGGACAGATCAGCGTCGTGTTGCAGGACAACGTGCTGTTCGCCACCACCGTCCGCGAAAACATCGCGTTCGGCGCGCAGGCAGCGTCGTTCGAGGAGATCGTCGCTGCCGCCAAACTCGCCAACGCGCATGACTTCATCACGGCGTTGCCGCAAGGATACGACACGATCGTTGGCGAACGCGGCGCAACGCTCTCGCACGGCCAGCGCCAGCGCATCGCCATCGCCCGCGCCGCCATCCGCAAAGCGCCGATCTTGATCCTCGACGAACCGGCGACCGGCCTCGACCGCAAGAACGAACGCGAAGTTTTGAACGCGCTTGAACAGCTTTACGGCAGCCGCACGACGCTGCTCATCACCCACGACCCGCACCACGCGGCGACGGCGGACGCGATTTTTTATCTCGAAAGCGGCCGGGTTGTCGAACGCGGCACGCATGCCGAGTTGCTGAAATTGAACGGACGTTACGCGGCGTTGCATCGAGTCCGCGCCGCCGGGCGGGAAATTGAAGTGCAAACACCATCCGTCGCCTCAGCCGCCGCATGATTTTGCAAACGTGAAAATTCTTTACCTCTGTCCCGACTCCGGCATTCCGGTGCTGGGCCGCAAAGGCGCGTCAGTCCACGTGCGCGAACTCATCGGTGCGTTCGCGCGCGGCGGACATCGCGTCACGCTCGCGGCGCAGACGCTCGTCAAATCGCCGTCGGACAAACCGGCGAAAGTCAGCGCCCGCGTGATCCACGTGCATGCCGGTTCCGCCGTCACCAGCGCTGCGCGCCGTCTCAAGGAATTCAACGAGCGCCTCGGCGTGGAAAATTCCCTGCCGGGCGAATTGCGCCGCATCCTCTACAACAAACAACTCGCGCGCGGATTGAAACGCTGGTTCATGCGCAACCGTCCCGCATTCATCTACGAACGCGCGTCGCTCTACGCCACGGCAGGCGCGCGGCTCGCGGAAAAATTCCGCGTGCCGCTCATCGTTGAATTGAACGCGCCGCTCGCCGTCGAGCAGTCTGCATATCGCGCCACGGGCTTCGGTGAACTCGCCGCGCGCGCTGAACGCTGGACTCTGACGCACGCCGATGCCGTGATCGTGGTGTCAGGGGAGTTGCGCAAACACGCCCTCTCGCTCGGCGTCAGTCCAAAAAAAATCCACGTCATGCCGAATGGCGTGAACACGGAATTATTTTTTGCAAATGCTCCGGAGCGCGGCCTTCAGGCCGCTTCACCATCCACAGCGGCAAGTCGCCGGAAAATCCCAGGCGCTTCCCGCTACCGTAGCCAAAGCGGGCTGAAGCCCGCGCTCCAATTTCCAACCCTCGGCTTCGTCGGCGGATTGCGCCCGTGGCATGGCGTGGAAATGCTGCCGCGGCTGCTCGCTCGATTGAAAAAAAACCATCCACAAATCCGCCTCGTCATCGCGGGCGACGGCCAGTTGCGCGGCGAACTGGAACGCGGCTTCAAAAAACTTGGGCTGACAAGACACGTCCAGTTCACCGGCGCGCTGCAGCACGAGGAAGTGCCGGACGTCATCCGCCAGTTCGACATCGCGCTCGCCCCGTATCCGAAACCGAACAACCACGATTTTTATTTCTCGCCGCTCAAACTTTTCGAATACATGGCGTGCGGCGTCCCGGTCGTGGCTGCGCGGCTCGGCCAGATCACCGACGTGGTGACCGATGGCAAAACCGGCCTGCTCTATCCGCCGGGGAGTGTGGATGCGCTGACTGCGCGTTGCGAAAAACTGCTGGCGAACGCAAAGCTCCGCGCTTCGCTCGGTGCTGCCGCCGCGCACGAGGTGAAACAGAAATACACCTGGGACATCAATGCGCGGCGCGTCGTGGAGCTGGTGAAACGTTTGCGAAAATGATGGCGGCACGATGCAACAGTTTTTCAGGACGGCGGTGGCCGCGGAGCGGCCAAACTCGAATAGCCGTGGGTGAAACCCACGGTATGGATGGCAGCTTGAGTTCGACCCCTGCGGGGTCGCACATCGTTTTGACGCATCACCGTGGGCAGACGCCCACGGCTGTTCATGTTGCGTCCCGCCGGGACGCTGTTTGACGAATTGCCCTCCATGACCCCCAAACGCATCGCCTACATCCTGAACATTTTCCCGAAGCTCTCGGAAACGTTCATCGCCGGGGAAATCGCGGAGCTGCGGAAGCGCGGCGTTGAAGTCCGCATCTTTTCGCTGCTGCCGCCGCGCGAAGAACTCCAGCATGACATCGTCCGTAGCGCGGGCCTCGACCAGATCACGACTTATGATGTCGCGACTTTCGAGGAGGGCATAAAAAAATTCCAGCCCGACATTCTCCACGCGCATTTCGCAAAGGAGGCGACGGAGAAAGCCCGCGATCTGTCCGCGTCGTGCTGTGTGCCGTTCACGTTCACGGCGCACGGCTACGACATTCATCGCAAACCGCCGCCGGATTTTTTTCAACGCGCAATGGCCTCAAGCGCCGTCGTGACGGTTTCGCGCGCGAACGCGAAACACATCCATCGAACATTCCAGGTGTCGCGCTCGCGCATCCATGTCATTCCGTGCGGCGTGGACACGGAGCGATTTTGTCCGGCGAACGGAATTCCGCCGGGGCCGCCGCTCATCGTCTGCGTCGCGAGGCTTGTTGCCGTGAAAAATCTCGCCTTGCTGCTGGATACGTGCGCTGTGCTGCGGAATGACGGGGTGAATTTCCGCTGCGTCATCGTCGGCGACGGCCCGTTGCGCGGAGAACTGGAATCGAAACGCGCGGCTTTGAACCTTGAGAAGCTCGTCGAAATGCCGGGAGCGGCGGAGCAAGGCGAAGTTTTGAAATGGTGGCAGCGCGCGGCAGTCGGCGCGTTGACCAGCGAAAACGAGGGCATGCCGGTCTGCCTGATGGAAGCCGCGGCGTGCGGCGTGCCGGTCGTGGCTCCGCACGTCGGCGGTGTTCCGGAACTGGTCGCCGACGGTGTCACCGGCATCCTTTCTCCCGCCAACGACCCGGGCAGTTTTGCGCTGGCGCTGGAGCGGTTGCTGGCCAACGCGGAGTTGCGCGGGCGGATGGGAGCGGCGGCGCGGCAACGGGCGCTGGAAAAATTTTCCGTGGCGAGACAAGTGGACGCGTTGTTGGAACTTTGGTCGGAAATCTTGGTCCGAAGAAGCCGCCCGAGGATCGTCTCCGTCACCGATCCGTTCGGTGTGACGGCGGATGCAGCTTTGCCCACGCTCGTGGCGGCGCTGGATCCGAAGCGCGCGGCGGCGGCATTCAAACATTCATTGCCGAGGTTGTCCGGCAACGGGCGGCTGAAGCTCAAAGCCATCCGCGTGGTGCGGCACAAGCCCGGCAAGCGGTGTGTGGTCGAGTATGACTTGAAGGTGAAACCTCCGCGTGAAATCGAGCAAGTCGTGACGGTTATCGGCAAAGTGCGGGCGAAGCGCTCGGGCAACGAAGGGTTTCGCCAGCTCGAAATGATCTGGAACGCGGGTTTCGAATCGAACAGCGCGGACAACATTTCCGTGCCCGAACCGCTCAGTGTGATTTCCGATTTCAAAATGTGGGTCCAGCGGAAAGTGTCGGGCGAAGTGGCGACAAAACTTATTTCCGGCCCGGACGGCGTGGCGCTGGCGCGGCGCATCGCGCAGGCGCTCCACAAACTTCATTGCGCAAATCTGCCGACAGAGCGGGCGCACACGATGGCGGATGAACTCAGGATTTTGCGCGAGTGCATGGAAAAACTTTCCGCATCGCGGCCTGAACTCGCAGCAAGAATTTCGCGGCTTATGACTGCGTGCGAGCGGCTCGGCGCCAGCATGCCTGAGCCAAAACCGTGCGGCATTCATCGCGATTTTTATCCGGCGCAAGTGTTGGTGGACGGTTCTCGTCTATGGCTGATTGACTTCGACCTGTTTTGTCTCGGCGATCCGGGACTGGACGCCGGAAATTTTCTAGGTCACGTGACCGAGCAGGCGTTGCGTGAGCATGGCTGCGCCGACGCGCTGTCGGAAGTGGAGAAGGCGATGGAGGAAAAGTTCGTGGAGCTTCACGGCGAACAAGTCCGCTCCTCAGTGCGGGCTTACGCAACGCTGACAGTCGCGCGTCACATTTATTTGAGCCGGCAATTTCCCGAACGCGAGCGGACGACGATGGATTTGCTCCGAGTTTGCGAGAATCGGTTGGGCATTGAAAACACGTAGCCGCCGACGTGAGGCGGATTTAAGATGGGTGGCACAGGCCTCCGGCCTGTTGTTTCGGGCATCCCGCCCGAAACCGTTGTGAGATGTCCGCCTGCTTTAACTTCGGGGACAATCAACAACGCGCGCGCTCTGACGAAATCCGGCGGGACGTCGGATTTGACGGGCGGGACGCCCGTGCCACCATTTTGAAAACACAGTCTAATCAACTCGCGCCCGATACAACCGCGTTGGAACCAAGGCGGAGCTGTCCCGCAGAAGAATTGTTGCGCCAGTCCCGTTGGTTGACGGCGAGATCGCAGTCCAGACGGCGGCGGTCAGCGCGTTTTTGTATTCCAATGTGTAAACCAATCCGACGACCGACGTGAAACTGATGGTGCTGTTGGTGCCGTTCCAGTCAAGCACCCTCAGCGTCGGGCGCACGACCATGTGAAGACTGACTGTGGAACTGGTGATGGAGCCGGCGAAGTTGGTGATGACGACGGAATAATTTCCGGCGTCAGCGGGCTGGGCGTTGGTCTTGGAATAAGCGCTCGAGGTGGCTCCTGACACATTCGCCCCGCCCAGTCGCCACTGATACGCGAGTGGGTTCGAGCCGGAAGCCGTAACGGTGAAACTGAAACTGCCGCCTTGGGTTGCCGTCTGGCTTTGGGGTTGCGCCGTGATGGAAGGAGGCACGACAACGGTCAACGTCGCAACGGCGCTCGTGATCGAGCCAACCGAATTGGTGATGAAAACGGAATAACTTCCGCCGTCACTCGTCTGCGCGTTTGTTTTTGAATACGCGCTCGCCGTCGCGCCGGACAGATTCGTTCCCGCCAACCGCCATTGATATGACAATGGTGCCGTGCCGGAAGCCGTGACGCTGAAGGCGAACGTGCCGCCTTGAGCGACCATCTGGTTCACCGGCTGTTGAGAAATGGACGGTGCCGATGCGCCGCCGCCGCAGTTTGTTGTCGAAATGGTGCCGTAATTTGTGATCGCGCCGATGACCGTGCCGCAGCCGGTCAGCGTGGCGTTGCTGGAAACGACGAGGCCGTTGTTGAAAGTAAAAACGCCGCCTTGCAGATTCAGCGTCGCGGATTGAACGCCATCGCCGACCACGAACGGCAGGCCGTTGGAGACAACCGCGCTTTTCGCCTGGAGCGTTCCCCGGATGAAATTGAACCGGCCGCTGTTCGTCAGCGAAAGTTGGTCGGTTGTGACCGCGCCCTGGTTCAGCGAGAAACTTCCGTTCACGACGTTGATCGAGCCAACGCCGGCGGAATTGGTCACAAAAAGATTTCCTCCGAGCACGCTCACCTGCCCGGTGCAAAGCAAACTCGTGCCGACGATGATATTGGACGAGAGAAGTGTTGTGCCGCCAGTGAGCGTGACGGCGCCTTGCGGCGTGCTGATTCCGTCCCCGGACATTCCGACGAACATGCTTTTGGCGCGCACCGTTCCGCTGGAGACCGCGAGATCGCCGATTCCTTCGCGTCCGACCCAGACGTTGTCGTTCGCGAGCGAAAGCAGACCGCCGGAAACGATTACATATCCGATTGAGCTGGCGAACCGTCCGATGGAAATATCGTCAATGCAAAAAATGGAACCGCCATTTTGCACTGTCAGCGTGCCGGTCGCATCCGCGTGCCTGCCAACGGACGTGTTCGTGAACCACGCTGTCGAATTGGTGACAGTCATGGCACCGATGCCGTAACGGCCAATCGCAACGCGAGCGTTCGTCGCAAAAAGCTGGCCGCCGGTCATCAACACGGTGCCGTTCACACCCGGATTGTCCGCCATGTGAAATTCACCGCGCAGCCAGACCGTCCCGCCGCTGATGTTCAGTTGCGCGTCTCCGAAATTACCGACGCGGGTGATGTCAGCAGCATTGAATGGCGTCACCATGACCTGGCCACCGGAAATGTTCGCCGTGCCCGGGGCGTTGTCGCCGATGGAAAAAAAAGCGAACGACGATGTGCCGCCGCTTTGGTTGAAAGTGCCCGTCGCGAGGTTGCCGATTTTGGTGATGTCGTTGGTCGCGATGATCTGGCCGGAAACAAGCGTCAGGTTGCCCGGCGCATTTACAATCTCGCCGGCGCTCAGGACGGACGACGAAAGGAGCGTCCCGCCAGCGATGGTGCAATTGCCCGTCGAAGTTCCAAGTGCGCCAAGCTTGAAACCAAAACAATTGATCGTGCCGCCGTTTAACAGCACCGTGCCCGTTGCGCCACTGGTGCGGCCGACCCGGATGTCCACGTCGAACGGAGTTGTGTCGAGCAGTCCGCTGTCAATCGTCAGCGTCCCTGCCGAGACGTCGAACGTGTCTGACGCCGTGAATGTGGAGTTGGTGATTCGTAGAGCGCCACGCAAGCCGATGTTCACCTGCTTCGAGGTTGTGAATTCCGCTGCCAGGTTCGACATGAACAACGTGTTGGTGAAACCGCTCGGCGCTGAAACTGTCAGATTGCTCACGGAAAGATTCGCGGCGGCTGTGGCGGAATCAATGGTCACAGTCTTCGTGCCTGTGTTTGTGACAAGAATGTAGTTAAAGCTCGTGCTGGGCAGCGCGGCTGCGGACCAGTTTGTCGTCGAGTGCCACACGGAACTGACGGCGTTCGTCCAGCGGTTCGTCGTCTGCCCAAAACTGTTCACGCTCGAAAAGAGGCAGGCTGAAAGAAAAACCGCAGCCGCCTGGCAAAACATTTGCCGTGGCTGCGCCATAATACATTCGTTGCTATTCATCGTCGCACCGTGTTTAGCAATGAACCTGCCAACACGATTGTCTTCAAGTTTCCACGGGTTTCGCAAACCCGCAAAGAACCAAATCAAAAATTTGTTCCGGCATCGGAACGCGCGCGTTCCACGAGCGTTTCGTTCAAATCAGAAATTTAGCCGCAGACTCGCCGTGAAAGTCCTGCCGCGCGGAAGTTCGGCGTGCAGATTCAACGGATTGAGCCTGTAATCGCTGTCGGCCACATTCAACAAGCCGACGCGGACTTCGGCGTGGCGTCGCGGGAAGCGGTAGCCGGCGAAAACGTTGTGCTGCCAGAAATCTTCGTCGGGCAATGACGAATTGTTTTGCCGATACCATGCCGATTCCCATTGAGCGAATGCTCCGCAACGATGATGGAAATTTGCCGTCAGCGAAAGCTGGTGTAGCGTCGCGCGTTGACCGGCTTCAAGTTGAGCGAGGCCGGTTGCGCCGTCAGGAATTTCAGGAAATCGCTGATCCAGCTTCGCCTCGCTCACGCGGTAACGCGCGCCCAACGAAAAGTCGTCGCAAATCAACTGGCCGACATACGCCGACAAACTGCGCTCGCGAAAATCCAGCGTCTGCCGCGTGCTGCCAGGCGAATCGGCGAACCGCAGGAACGTGGAATTCGTCAGCACGCCGACATCGCGTTTGCCGTCCGAAGTCAGCCACTCGGCTTCGACGCCGAAAAATGTTCCGGTCGGCAGCGATTGATCGAAGCCGACGCCGGCGGTTTCAAACTCAGTTCCCGGCACGAGTCCACCGACGCTTTCAGGAATCAAACTGCGAAACGCCTGTTTGAATCCGGCAATTTGCGACGGCTCAAGCCGCACGCTGTTGTCGAAATAAAGTCCGCCAAGCGATTTCGCGTAACTCGCGCGGAACAGGCCGCGTTTCCACGGCGTGAAGAGCAGCCCCGCTTTCGGCGAAACCAGGTCGTGGGAAGTTTCGCGGCTGGAAACCGGCGGCAAATCCATGTTCCCCGGAAACTCGATGTGATCGTAACTGACGCCGCCAATAAAACGCAGCGAATCGAAAATCCGCCAGGAGTAATAACCATAAATGTTGCCGCGTTGAAGCGTGCCGCTCGCGCGCTGATCGTTGAAAGAAGTGGCGAGCGGCCCGGCAAAAGCGGGGTCGAGGGTTCCACGCGTGTTCACGTCGCCCGATTGCCAGCGGCCTCCAACCACGAGCAATTGCCGCGGCGTTTCCCAGATGTGTTGCAACTCCGCCGAGTAAAGAGTGAAGTCGCTTTTCAAATCGAGAACGAGTGGCAAACCGAATGGCTGCGGGGATTCAATCGCGACCGTCGCGCCGCCGCGTTGGACAAGAAACGGCGCGTTGGGCTGCGGATCGTGGAGCGAAAGTTGATCGTCAAGCCGCGCGAAAAGAAACAGCGTGTGACTTCCCGGCGACCACGCGTGATGCCAGCCTGCATAAAGCGCAGGCTCCTGTTTTTCTTTGACGCGAAATCCAGCTTTCGCCTGCATTGGATCAAAGTAGCCCGCCACGTCGCCGGCTTCGGCTTCGTAAAGGCCGATTTGAATATAAGCTTCGTCGTCGGGTGTTACGCGTTGCTTGGCGGTGAAAATGAACTGCCGCCGCTCGGCTTCGTTGTTCGGGCGCTGACCGTTCAAACTCTCGTAACTTGAATCGAGCGCGTAACTGAATCCGTTGATGGTGCCGAACAAAGTTGCAGATTGCCGCCAATCTCCGCCGCTGCTGTATTCGGCAAGCGAACTGACGCCGACCGGGCGCGGCTCGAAGAAGCGCAAGTGTTCCTGTTGCGAAAGTTGTTGCGAAAGATTTCCAGCGCCCGGCGGCGCGAGCAAGTTTGCCACGAGCAATTCGCTTTGCCGCGCGGTTTCCAACCGCAGATCGAAACGATTCACATCTTCGAGCGTCTGCAAACTGTTCGCGAGAAAAAGATGGCCGGAAAAATTCGCGTAACCCTCGGCGATGGCGCGCGCTGCGGTGCGGCGGCTCACATCCGTCAGGCCGGCGTCGTCGTAAAGCGCGGCGAGATTCGCGCTGCGCACCGAGCGGTCCTGATCCAGCAACAGTTGCGACCGGAAGACGGCGCGGTTGTCATTCAAGTCGGCTGACTTTTCGAGATCACGGATGGCCTCATTCAGCCGGTTTTTCTGCCATAAATGCAGCGCGGAATACAGCCACGCGGTCGGATCGTTCGCGTCGAGTTTTTTCGCCAGGTTGAATTCTTTTTCCGCGGCCTTCGCGTCGCCGAGTTCGCTGGCCGCCTTGCCGAGATACGAACGGAACAGGCCGCGCTGCGGTTCGAGCGCCGCTGCTGCCTGAAACGAAGCGCGCGCTTCGTTGAAATTTCTTTCGCGCAGCAAACACAATCCGCGACCGAGCCACGCCTGACCGAATGCGGCGTCCAGTTCGCGAGCGCGGTCGAAATGAACGAGCGCCATGCTGGGGAAGCCCTGGTCGAGCAACACGAAGCCTTGCAGCGCACAAGCGGGCGCAAGCCTCGGCGAAAGTTGGGAAGCCTGCTTGAGCTCTTCAAGCGCGGCTTGGCGATTGCCGAACGAAAATTCCAGTTCAGCAACCCGCGCATGGGCAAATCCAAATTGTGGCGCAATTTCCACAGCGTTGCGCGCTGCGACGAGCGCGCCGGGCAAGTCCGCGCGGGCTTGAAGCGTGTAGCTGCGGGCGAGGTATTCGCAAGCGGTTCGCGGAGTGTTATTCGCCGCGTTAGCATCGCCGCGCACGACGCCGATGAGTTCAGCGAGCGCGCGTCGGCTGGGTGAATCGGCTGGCACTTCTCCCAGCAGTCGCTCGGCTTCGGTGACGCGTCCGACGGCGAGTTCCAGTTGGGCGCGAAGCGCGCGCTTGCCAACAATTTTGTCGTCAACTTCCAGCGGCCACGCGGCGAGCGCGGCCAGCAAATCTCCAACGCGATAATTTGTCAGCGCTCCGCTCAACGTGGTTTGCTGCTCGCCGGTCAATCCCAGTTCGTCAGGGTTCAGCACGGCGGGGTAGTAGAGCGCCCATTGGATCGCGGCGGTGGCGTTGACGAGCGCGGTTTTTTGCGGCGGCTGGCCGGGCTGGAGCCGCAAGTCCTGTCCGCGTTCAAGGTTGATTTCGCCGTCGCCGGTTTGCAACGCGACGAGGCCGTCAATCAACGCGAGATGAACCGCCGAATTGGCATCGGCGACTTCGAGCAAAAACTCCGTGCCGCGAATTGCTCCGGCGGCGAGTGGCGTGTCGAACTCAACGTCGGCTGGCATTTCACGGTTGAAGAAAAAAATCGAGCCGCGAGGAAGGCTGAAGCGTTTTTTCTCCGCGTTGCGCGGCGGAAGAATCTCCAAAGTGGTGCGCTCGCTGAGGCGGATGACGCTGCGGTCGGAAAGTTGGATGGCGGCGCGGCTTTGCGCGAGGGTGCGGATGCGGTCGCCGGGCTTGAGAGCGACGCCGGTTTTCGCGGCCAGCCAGTTAGCGCCGGCATTCACGGAGTATTCCACCTGCCCCGCCACTTCGATGACAGAGCTGGGTGAATTAGCGCGGGCGACGGGAGCAGCATTAGTTTGCTGCGCTTCCCCGATGAATGCCGGAAGCGAAAAGCAAACCGTGAGCAAGGCCAAAACCACGCGACGATGGCGCAACGCGTTCATGAGTTTCATTGCACGCGGACGCGGTAGAATTTTGTGCCGCCGCCGGGAATGTTCAGGATTACAGGCTGTCCGTCTCCAATATAAAAATCCGGCCACGGCTGCCATGCGCCTGTGATCTCCGGCGCTTCTTCAACCGTGTAGCGCAGGCCCGTCACGGTGCCGAAAGTGAGTTGAAGATAATTTGAAACCAATTTCAACGAGCACTGCGGCGAAGGAATCATGACGAGCAGCGGCAGCGTGGCGGTCAGCGTGCCGAGATCGTTCGTCACGGTAACGACGTAATCCGCTGAATCGTTTGTGGTGACATTCGCCAGGAAAATGGACGGAGTCGTCACGCCGGCCATCGGCGTCGTATTTTTCTTCCACGAAAACCGGAGCGGCGGCGCACCGGCCACGCTGGGAGCGAGCGTGACGTTTGTTCCCGGGGAGGCGACAATCGTTGTGGGCTGTGAAAGCAACGTCGGCGCGGAGGGCAATTGGTTCGTGTTCAGCGAATAATTCAACCACGCGGTGCCGGTTGCGCCGTTCACGCCTTCGACGGCGACGACATATTGGCGCGATTTGACGACGGGGAATTGAACGCGCGCCGCGCCGCTTGAACCGACGCTGTCGTTGTCGCACGCGATGGAAATCAAATCCTGATAGCCGGTGAGCACGCCGTTGTAGGTGTAGGCTTCAACCACTGTGTCGTAAGTGCTGCCGATGGTATCGAGCGTGATCGTGCCATTGGTCGGTGGCTGGTAAATCAGCCAGTAGGACGGGCCGTTGCTGATGCCGCAATGCGGCGGTTCGTTCGTGTCAACGACGGCGTAAGTGGTGTTGAAAATCTGGCTGCCGTTGTAGCCGCGAACGACGCCGGTAAGCGGTCCGCCTCCGCCACCCGCAACGGGGAACCGAAACGCGAACGACGACCCGCCATCGCCACCGAGCAGCGGCGATCCGGGTGCGTCGAGAAGTTTGCCTTGCGCCAGCGTGTTCGTTGCGCCGTCGGTGTTGATCTGAACTTCCGTGGGCGGCAGATAGTAGTTCTGGCCGTCAATGCGCACGCGGAGTTTGTAGCGCCCCACGTTGGTGACCTGCAGGCTGGAGATGAGGAGATTCGTCGTGGTGACGTTCGGTGTCAGTTCATTGCCGTTGAAATACCATTTGAGTTCCGCGCTCCCGATGTTCGTGAGGTTCACGATGAGTTGAACCGGGTCGCCGAGATTCGCGGAGCGGTCAGCCGGCGTGCTGACAAGAACCGGCGGGGCAACGCTGATCACCTCCGCCTCCCACTGCAATTCAATCAAACCCTGCGCTCCGAAATATCCATCCACGGCGATCTCATAACGCTGCCCTGCGGTGGCGCCGAACTCGATCTCGGTCTCGCGCTCGAAGCCTTCTGAATCATCCGCGCCAGCGACCAGTTGCAGCTTGTCCAGCGTGGTGTCATTGGTCGAAGCGAACCGGTAGGCCGCCAGCAACGTGTCGAACTGGCTTGCCTCCGTCTTGAACTTGACGACGCAATTCGACGGCGCGACCCACGAGATCCACATCGAATGCCCACCCGTCTTGCCGCCGTGCTTCGGCTCGCCGACTTCGACGGTGGCGTTGGTGTTGTTGTCTTCGATCTGGCCGGTCAAAGTGGTGATGGTCTCCCGGTTCGTGAAATAATCCTGGAGGACGACTGCGCGCGAAGCGGGCGTGATCGCGAACCACGCCAGCGCGAACGCCAGTAGCCCGGCAAAGCGCGCGCTGAAACAACGACGCGCGTGCGGGCCAGATTGATTCCGGACTAACACGGTCATAATTAATTTTTTCGACTGAGCCTTAGTTTAGCTCATTTAGCACCCGCTTTGCCAAGCGAGTTTCGTCAGCAATTCCTGCGGGTTTTTGAGCAAAAACGGCGAAGGAATTTTCGGCAGTGGAAAATGCGCCGTGGGCGCGGAACGATTTTGTTCCGCAACCGGAACGATTCTATTCTTTTCCAACACGCAACTCCGGCCACTTCTCGAGCCGGCGCAGCAACGCCTGCGGCGACATGCCGAGCTTGGCTGCGGCGCGACGGATTCCGCCGTTCGTCTTGCGCAACGTTTCGCGCACGAGCCGGTATTCCTGCGCTTCGACCGGAGTGAGGTCGCGATCGGGCGGCAACGGTTCAACTGGAGTGGTTGTTGAGACTTTGGCCGTTGTTGTTGCGCCACGCTGCAACCAGTTCAAATCAAGCGGCAGCCATTTACTGTCACTCGCCGCCCGCAGCAGTGAACGTTCGAGGACGTTCCGCAGCTCGCGCACGTTGCCGGAAAAGTTGTGCGAGGTGAGCGCCTTCAAATCGCCTGCGTTCAGCATCGGCTTCGCGCGGTCGTATTTTTTTGCAAGCTGCGCGAGCAGCAATTCCGCGAGTCCGGCGATGTCCGCGCGGCGCTCGCGCAATGGCGGCAACTCAATGTTGAAAACGTCGAGGCGATAAAGCAAATCCTCGCGAAACCGGCCCGCCTTCACTTCTTCGGAAAGATTTTTGTTCGACGCTGCCACAAACCGGCCTGTGAAACTTTGCGATTCCGTGCTGCCGAGGGAACGGAATTCGCGCGACTCCAGCAGCCGCAGAAGTTTCGCCTGCAACGCCAGCGGCACCTCGGCAATTTCGTCGAGGAACAACGTGCCGCCCGACGCCGCGCCGACGAGTCCCACGCGTTTTCTATCCGCGCCGGTGAATGCGCCACGTTCTGCGCCGAAAAGTTCGGACTCGAACATCTCCGCCGGCACCGCGGCGCAGTTCACAGCGATCAACGGCGCTTTGCTGTCCGGGTAAGTCACTTGGTGCAGCACGCGCGCGGCGAGGTCTTTGCCAGTGCCGGTTTCGCCGGTGAACAAAACCGTGCTCGCCGGGTGCTTTGTGGCCTGACGAAGCTGTGACATGACTTCGCGCATGGCGGGTGAGTTGCCGAAAAATTCCGCCGGGCAGATTTCATCCCGCGCCGCGATCCGCAACTTCGCGCGTGCAAGACATGCCGCAAGTGCATCCACACTCACCGGCTTTGTGACATATTCGAAAAGGCCGTTGCGCGTGAGCGTCACAGCCTCGGCAAGGTCGGGCATGCCGGTGATCATGACGATGGGCGCGTCGGGATTGCGGCGGGAAAGCTGGTCGAAAAAATTGTAGCCCTTGCCGTCAGGCAGATGGTTGTCGAGCAGCACAAGATCGAAACTGCGCGCGGCCACAGCCTGTTGCGCGTTCGCGAGCGTGCCGCAGACTGTCGGTTCTCCATTTTCATCCCGGACGACTTGCGCGGCCATCGTGGCGAAGGAATTGTCGTCGTCCACCACGAGGCAGGAGAATTTTTCTTTTGCAGCCATCTGGCGGAAGCGTAACAAGTTTTCGCTGGAAACCAAGCGCGCTGTTTCAAATTGCGGTCACAGCCGGCGTAACGAGGCTCTGATCATTTTGTTCCTGCGCGCCTGCCGCCTCATCCGCAGCTTCAGCCAGAACGCTCAATCCTTCTTCCAACGCTTCCTTCGGAGTCGTCAGCGGTGGCGCGATCTTGACCGTCTGTCCCCAGGCGCCCACCGGACAAAACATCAAGAGGCCCTTGTGGAAACAGCGTTCGACAATGTCGTGCGCCAGGTCATGCCACGGTTCTTTCGTTCCAGCCCTGACGGTCTGCAAACCTCCGACCAAACCGCGCGCCGTGACGTGGCCGATGACTTCGGGGTGGCACGCCTGGATTTTTTTCAGGCCGGCAAAAAGAACGGGTTCGAGTCGCGCAGCGTTGGCCGTGAGATTGTCGCCCACAATTTTTTTCAAGTTCGCCAGCGCAGCCGCGCAGCAAACCGGATTGCCCGTGTGCGTGCTCGTCATCGAGCCGGGTGGAAATTGGTCCATGATTTCCGCGCGGCCAATCACCGCCGACAGCGGCAACGAACTGCTGATGCCTTTGCCGCAGCAAATCACATCGGGCACCACGCCGTAATGCTCGAACGCCCAAAATTTTCCCGTGCGACCAAAGCCTGATTGCACCTCGTCGAAAATCAAAACGACGCCGCGCTCGTCGCACCACTTGCGGAGTTTTTTCACGTAATCGGTCGGCGCGAAATCCGGCCCGACGCCCTGATACGATTCCATCATCACGCCTGCGATGTTCTCCGGCTTGAAATTTTTTTCAGCAAGCGCCGCAAGAAAAGTTTCGAAGCTCGTGTCCGTCTGCCAGTAGCCGTCTGGAAACGGCAGGTTGAGAATCGCCGCGTCTTCATTGACGATCCACGACTTCTGCCCGGCCATTCCGCCGGCCTGTTGCGAGCCGAGGGTGCGCCCGTGAAACCCGCGCTCGAAACCGACGATGCCGATTTTCTTTTTTCCGCCGACCTTGATGCCGTTCGAACGCGCCAGTTTTATGGCGCATTCCGTCGCTTCCGAACCGGTCGTGAGCAGGAATATTTTTTTCAGCGGCTCGGGCGCGAGCTTCGCCAGGAACTCAACAAGCTCCGCGCGCTCTTCGCTGGGAAAAACATAATTGTGCAACAAGCCGCTGTTGACCTGCTCGATGATTGCCTGCCGAATTTCCTCAGCGCCGTGTCCGGCGTTCGTCACCAGCACGCCGCTGGACCAATCGAGCCAACGGTTGCCGTATTTGTCATAAACAAAAATATCTTCGGCGCGCTCCCAGACGAGCGGCGGCTGGCCGCGCATGGATTGCGGCTCGAAGCGGCGAAGCCGTTCCAGCGTCGCGAGCGAATCCGGATGCGGCAGCGGCGTGACGATGCGGCGAAATTTCGTCTCGATCCGCGGCACTTCGCATGGCGTGATGCTGAATTCTTTGCCCATAAATCTGAAAACCATTTAACCACGGATGAAGCAAATGGCCACGAAGAAAACGAACGCGAGGGATTGCGCCAGACACAGCTCGGTTTTCGGAACAATTCGGAGGGCGGAGTTCCGCGACACCCTGATTATTTCCGTCGAAGAAGTCAGTGCTCCGTGGAATTCCGCCCTTCGAGAGATTTTTAGCTCGCGTTCACCGGCACATTTTCCGAAATTGTTTCCACTTCCGATGTCCGCCACAAACTTGAATGAGCCAAATCTCATCGCGACTTCACGCGGTGAAATTACGCGCGTTCGAGACCTCTCACCGAAGCAATGGAAATCCGGCATTGCGGCGTGGCTCGGCTGGATGTTCGACGGGCTGGACATGCACATTTACACGCTTGTCGCCGCGCCGTTCGTGGCGCAACTGCTCGGCGGCCTGTCCACTACTGATTCGCGCGTCGGACAATACGGCTCGCTCATTCAAGGCGCGTTTCTTTTTGGCTGGGCGATTGGTGGCGGTTTTTTCGGGCGCATCGGCGACCGCCTTGGCCGCGCGCGCGCTTTGAGTCTCACGGTGCTGACTTATGCGGCGTTCACCGGGCTTTCCTACTTCGCGCAAGAATGGTGGCACCTGATGATTTTCCGTTTTCTCGCCGCGCTCGGCATCGGCGGCGAATGGGCGGTTGGCGCGTCGTTGCTTTCCGAAACATGGCCTCGCAAATGGCGACCGTGGATTGCCGCCGTTCTGCAAACAGGCGTGAACATCGGGATTCTCGGCGCGGTGCTCGCAAACCACGTTCTTGCGAAAGCTGAACCGAGATTCATTTTTCTGGTCGGCGTTCTGCCCGCGCTGCTGGTCTTTTGGATCCGCCGCGCCGTCCCCGAAACCGAGGAATGGCAGTCGGCAAAAAAGTCCGCGCGCCAATATCAGCCGGAGGTCTCGTTTTTGTTTTTTGGCGATGTGAAACGCACCACGCTGTTAGTCGTCGTCGTGTGCGCCGTTTCACTGACGGCGCACTGGGCGTTCATGTTTTGGTATGGTGTCCATCTGCGAAATCTTCCTGAAGTCATCGTCTGGTCGAACGCGGACAAAAATCATCTCGTCAACACGGCGATGTTTTTGGTCATTGGGACTTCAATCGCCGGAAATTTTTTCTCCGCGATGATCGCGCGGCGCATTGGCTACCGCCAGACAATCGCGTGGATGAGCTTCGGATATTCTCTGGCAATGCTGGGCGCATACGTCATCCCACGCGACCACGTGGAACTTCTCTGCTGGCTGCCGCTCATCGGGTTTTTTCAGGGACTGTTTGCGCTTTACACAATGTATCTGCCGCCGCTTTTCCCGACGCTGCTCCGCACGACCGGCGCGGGTTTTTGCTACAATATCGGCCGTGTCATCGCCGCGATTGGCACGGTCGCGTTCGGTCTGCTCGCGGCAAAAGGAACTACGATTGACGTTCGCACGGCTTTGTTTTGCACGAGTTTTCTTTTCGTGCCCGCCGGAGTGATTGCGTTTTTCCTGCCTCACGCGCGGGATTAAACAAAGCGCAGTCCTCGACCTTACAAAAGAATCCGACGCCGCGCGCTATTCCTCGCTCGCGGGAGCGGGAGAGGATGTCCGCAGGACAGGTGAGGGTCGTCGAGAGAAAACAAATCTGTGCGCGTGCGTGACGCCCGTGAGAAACGTCGGCGGAAACCAATAACCCTTCGCCGGCAACGCGCAGATCGACTGCGTCAACACGGTTGAACTGGCGTTAAACATTTTCAATTCCATGCGAACTTGCGAAAACTTTTCTGCGAACTCGGTCAACTCTTTTTAACGGAAACCGTCCTCGCGCTCAATCAAGACTCGTTTCAACGCAAAGACGCAAGGGCTGACACGAATTTCACGAATTCACGCGAATTGAAATACGCTGAAGGCGTAACGGAAATTAGCCCAGGGTTGGGGCAACGCGATTACCCTGGGTGAGCGTCCCCAAAGTTTGTCCACCCTGAAGGGGTCGCGGAATTTCACCTGACGGCGTAACGTTTGGACGCAGACTCCAAACAAAACCGATTGAATCAAGTTGCTGCTTCCGGTCTCGGCGTAGTGTGCCGCGCTTGGTGTGAGTGCGTTGGGTGTTCACACATTTACCAAGCCGTTTATCTGGGTGCGATTTTTGCGGAACATTGCAATGTTTGTTAATTCACAGGAAATCCTCCGGCTATGCCGGAGGACTCCCGAAGTTTGACAGCTCCGGGAGTCGTT
>CAYMCQ010000018.1:0-61675 GCA_964389025.1 uncultured Verrucomicrobiota bacterium | reverse complement strand
GTTCACGATGAAATCGTCCAACCCCAAGGAGAAGATCGAGTGCTACCGGCTGCTGGATGCCCGGCTGGAGGAGGAAGGCCCAGATTGGAAATATCCGATTCACCTCGGCGTCACCGAGGCCGGCGAGGGCGAGGATGGCCGCATCAAATCCGCCATCGGCATCGGCTCGCTGCTGTGCGATGGGCTGGGCGATACCATCCGCGTTTCGCTCACCGAAGATTCGCCGCGCGAGATTGAAGTTTGCCGCGATTTGCTGGAGCAGATGCCGAAACTCACACTTTCGGAGGGCGGAGTTCCACGACGCCCTAATCCAAATGGCGAAAAAAGTTTGGGACTCGCGGAGCTCGTCCCTCCGAATGGATTTCCCTTCGACCCTTTCCACTTCGAGCGCCGCGAGACACCGGAGATTGAATTGAACGAGAATACCAAGTGCGGTGGCGAACAACTCATCCGCGTGGTCGTCACGCGCGGGACTTGGGACAAGGTCGCGCACAAGATCCGCCCCAAGGATGACGTAAAGCCGGAGGCGGTTTATGAAGACCTGAACATCGCTGAAATTGATCCGACCCAGGATTTTGAAATCAACTGCGACACTCAACTCGTCACCGTGAAGGATGGCGTGAAGCTGCCAGCCATCACTGCGTTCCGTTTGCTCACGGCGCAGTTGAAACGACTTGGCCGGAGCAATCCGATTCTACTCAAGGATTGCATCAATTTTGAACCCGTGCCGCTTGAGCCGAAGATCGCCCTGCTCCGCGCCTCCGTCGTCATTGGCTCACTGCTGGCGGACGGCATTGGCGACGCGATTTTGATTCGTGGCGAATCCGGCGCGGGCATGTCACTACGGCTGGCTTACAACATTTTGCAGGCGGCGGGCTGCCGGTCGTTCAAGACCGATTATGTCGCATGTCCGAGTTGCGGTCGCACACTTTTTAATCTCCAGACCGTCACCGCCCGCATCAAGACGCGCACGGAACATCTCAAGGGCGTGAAGATCGCCATCATGGGCTGCATCGTGAACGGCCCGGGCGAAATGGCTGATGCGGACTTCGGCTATGTGGGCGGCGCGCCCGGCAAGATCAATCTCTACATCGGCAAGCAGGCGATCAAATTCAACATCCCCGAAGCCGAAGCCGTGGAGCGCCTCGTGGATTTGATTCGCGAACATGGCAAGTGGGTCGAGCCGGAAATGAAACAGGAAGTGGTGACGGCAAATTAGTTCACGAGCTTCAGTCTCGCTTCTGAAAACGGAGGTGACACAGGGTAGTTGCCCCGCGCCGTCCTTGTCGCAGGTTGTGGTCGAGTCGGCTTCCATCGCGGCGTTTGCCGGGGGGCAAGCGCGTCAGTCCCGTTGGAGTTCTCGGTGACAAAGATTCTTTTGCGGCAACGTGCCGTTCTTCAAGCGGCATTCATACGAGCTTTCTTTCCTGCACCGGTTGATGATGTCTGGTTCTTCAAGTGGCTCGCCCATCGCCCAGTAAAGCATTCTGTCTTCCTCAAAGCAGATGTTTGTTTCCGAGTAGAAAGCCTCCTCGTGTCCGTTCGTGCGAATGTGGCGAACCAAACGATCAAATAATTTGGGGCTGCCCTAGATATAGGTTAGAAACTGATTAACCCATTGATTTAATTGCTTCGATTGAGCTTGTGGGTTTGGGTTGTTAAAACGCCACTCGCACTGCTTCAAGAATAGGGGAAAATGGTCTTTGGGAACACGTGGGCGGTGCCGTCACATTTGAACTCGCCAACTTAATAAACCCCTTCCACGATTGTTTTCTCCATCGCGCCAAACGGACGGACTTCCGCGACTCCATCCCACGCATACGGGGCGCGCGGCTGGCGGCGCAGCGCTTCGTCACGTTCAAGAAAGCGCGGCATGAAAAATTCCTTCGTCAAAGTCGTCAGTTCCACGCGGCCCCATTGGCCGTAGTCAACGAGTTGCCCGGTCTGTTTTGGATCCACGACGCGCAGGACGGCGCGCGGTTGCGGCGCGTAGTAGGTGATTGAAAAATTGTCCTCCGGTTTCAACGGCACGCTCGCGGCGAGGCCCATGAGCGTGTTGCCGTAAGTCGGATAAAAACCAATCTTGCCTTCCAAAACCTCCTCGACGATGAAGCGGACGTATTGGGGCGCCATCGTGGTGCCCCCGCAAAACACGCCGCGGATGCCGGCTTCGTAGAGGTTCACTTTTTCGGCGAGCGCTTCGAGAAGTTTCGGCGTGGTGAACAGGCCGGAGATTTTCCGGTGCTTGAGCAGCGTGACGCCCTGCTCGACGACGTGGTCCATGTAAGCGCGGGCCTGGTCGAATTGCTTTGCGCTGATGACTTTCTTCACCCAGCGCGGGTCGAGATCAATGAAGTAACAGGAGCTGCCGCGAAAATTCGCGAGGTGCTCTATGGCAAGGCGCAACCGGCGCGGGCCGGTCGGTCCAACCATCAGCCACGCGCCGCCGCGTGGAAAATGTTCGTCGGAAATTTTGCCGGAAAATTCCTCATAGTCGGTCTTGTAATCGTCCCAGCCGATGCGTTGCTTTGGCATGCCCGTCGTGCCGCCGGTCTCGAAAATGTTGAACGGGCGGCCTTTGAACTTCGCCGGCACCCAGACTTCCGGCTGCAAATCACGCAGCGTTTCATCCTGGAAATGGGAGAACTTTGCAAGGATGTCGGCGAAGGAATTGACTTCTTTGCGCGGGTCAAAATTTTTCTTCGCCCAATCGAGCCAGAACGGGCTGCCCGTCTCCGGCGAAAAATGCCACGAGATGATTTCGCGAACGTGCGCGTCGAGTTTTTGTTGAGCGGATTTGATTTCGGATTCTGGGATGGCCATAAAAGTTCACTTAGTTTGCACCAACAAGCGAAGTCAACGTAATTCAATATTGATGTTTTGAACTTTTGTTCCAGACGGCAAATCTTTTGTTTGTCGGTGCAACTGACCAAGCACAGAGTAATGCACCTGAATATCCATCGGTTCGAAATTTGATGAGTTTAACACTCCTCCAAGTGAAAGAGGTGTCTTGCAACCAAAACATTGGTTCTCAGCCAAATCGCCGTGCAGCTTTTTCAACTCCATGAACAAAAAACCAAGAAACCAGGTTCGTCGCTGTTCTTGATCTTCACATTTTTCTTGCCACTCCCTTTCCGATGCCGCTACTGGCTTCAATTCACCGCTCATCAAATCCAAAAAGTGGATGCGCCTCGATTGATCACGAAGAAACAAATCTCCGAAAGCTGTCATCAAAACTGGTGCGTAACTTTCTGAAACAAGCCAGCGCCAGTCAGCGAGCAACGAATTGAATTCGAGTGCATCAACGGATTTTGTTAGATGTGCAGGAACACTCACAAATAGTTCTGCCTCTATTTCTTGATCTTCACATCAATCTTCTCCGTCTCATCTTTCGTCGCGCCGGACTTCGCTGCGTCGCGGAAGGCGAACAGGTGCGTGTTCGATTGGATGTAGAGCGCGCCGTTCGCGACGATGGGCGTGCCATAGACAGGCGCGCCGAGGTTGGTTTCGCTGATGACGATGGCTTCGTTTTCTGGCGCGCCGGGCTTGATCTTTTCCGGCGGCAATTTCTTTCCCTTGTTCGCGGCGAACACCACGAAGTCGCCGTCCTCGTCGCCGCAATAAAGTTTTCCGTCGGCCACGAGCGCGCTGCCCCACATGTGCGCCTTCATGTCGTAAACCCAGTGAACTTTTCCCGTCTCGGCGTCGAGGCAGTGAAGGAACCCGGAAAAATCACCGATGAACAGCAGGCCGGTGTCGGGATCAATCGAAACGGTCGAGATGCTGCGATGGATTTTATCGTAGCTCCAAATTTTTCCGGTCTTGGTGATGTCGCCGGTCTTCGTTGCGTCAATGCAAACCAGGTTGCCGACGCCTTCTCCATGCTCAGGATCCTGGCCGACGGCGACGTAGATCCGGTTTTTGTAAAACACCGGCGTGGAGTTGATCTCACTCGGACCTTCAGCGGCGGGATATTTTATCGGCTTGCCATCCTTCATTTTGTATTCGGGCGGGTTGCAATCGAATTTCCAAACTGTTTTCAGCCAGCTCGTGTCCGCCGCCTTGACCGGCTGCGAATCGAACGCGTAGCACCAGCCGTCGCCTCCGCCAAAGAAAACAAGTTGTTTGCCGCCGACTTCAGCCGTCGAAGGCGAACTCCATTGGCCGTGATAAATGTTCGGGCCGATCTTCGCGTCGTCTTCGCCGAGGAATTCCCCGGTTTTTTTGTCCACGGCGATGAAGCTCGGCGCGTTCGGCGCGGGAATGTTCGAGTGCGTCCAGTCCTGACCGTTCGAGGTGCAGGCATAAACGATGTTTTTGTGAATGAGGATTGAGCCATTCGACGCGTTGTGCGGAAAAACTCCAAGCTCGGTGAACATGTCGTAAATCCAGATGATGTCCGCGTCCCTCGCGCCCGGCTCGACTGGCGGCGCGGGCTTGCCGTCGGACGTCATCACGTCGCGCACGACGTATTTGGCCTCGTCCTTGAACGGGCCGTCGTTGCCGTTCGCCATGCCGCTTACGTCGAGGCACATCACCTCGCAACGGCTCGTGACGATGTAAATGCGGTCGCCCTCAACCGTCGGCGACGACAGCAAACCAAGCCCCGGCCAGTCGTTGACTCGGCCGGCGGCGAGTTTGGGAACGGCAAGTTGCCAGAGAAATTCACCGGTCTTTTCGTCGAAGCAAAACAGCGTGCTGTAATCGCCGGGATGTCTCGCGTCGCGCGGCGGTTCGTTGTTCGTGCCGATGAAAACTTTTCCGCCGGATACGGTGACGTTGCCGTAACTTTGCGAACCGATCTTGGCGGCCCATTTCAGGTTTTTCACTGCGCTCGGATCAATTTTGCTGCCGTCCTTGAATTCGATCTTCCCAAATTGGTCGGGCAGATTTTTTTCCGGCGAATACATGTTGCGCGCGGGCAGGCCGCCCCATTGAGGCCAGTCCGCCGCTGCGGCGGAAAGCACCAAACACCAACCGCCAAGCACCAAAGAAGCACCAAGCATCAAGCTCCAATGGTTGCGTTTGGTGATTGGAATTTGGAATTTCTCTGGAGCTTGGATGTTGGAATTCGGAATTTTATTTTTCATTTCTTTGGTTTGTCGTGTAAAACGGCCGCCGAGGCCCTCGCACGCGGATATTTTTTTTGCTTCGCCGATTCAATCAGCCCGTCCACTGAAAGGTCTTCGTCAATTTCCGGCCAGTGAATTCCATAGCCGGACGGCGAGACGCGAAAGAATCGCCGTTGCGCTTCGCTTGCGTTGGCAAGTCTCTCGGAAACTTCCGCAAAGCGAGTTCGAAAACTCCTTCCATCCACGAACAATGTCAGGAACTCATCTTCGAACTCGATCTTTTCAACTTCGTGAAATTTTTTCATCGGCCATGAACTCGCCGCCATTCCGCGACGATGTAATCAAAATTTTCAAAAACTATACGACGCACATCGCGAGTGTCACGCGGCGACATGCGATACGAAAAGGCCACGCGAATGTTGAATGCTTCGACATCGAGCCAGTATTTGCATTCCTTCCCGGCTTTTTCTGCGTGAACATGAATCGGTTCATTGCGCTCGTTTGTGTAAAAATGGATTCGCCAGCCGGAGATGAAAAGGATCGTCGGCATCCCAAATCAATTCGCAGTTACACTCACATTATCAATGAACACCTTCATATCCTGCGGCGAAAAACCGAACAAGCCGGGCGAGCCATTCTGATGCGCGGTCTTGTGCGGCACTTCGAGCGTCCATTTTTCCGGCTCAGCCTCGCCGCGTTTCCATGCTTTCGCGCGCACCACGCCCGAGCCGTCCGCTGCCACGTCCACGCGCGTTTTCAAATGATACCAGACGTTCGGCTGCCAGTTGAAATCAGCCGCGACGCGCAGGCGTTCTAGGTTTGAATTGACCTCCAGTTTTTGCTCGTTGCCTTTGAGGACGATTGCGTAACGCTGGTTGATGAGGCCGACCTCGGACATTTTGCGCCGATTGCCTTCGCTCATCACGTCGGCTTCGATGGTGTAATTCTTCGCGTCCGGCGCGCCGATGAACACGAACGCGCGCTGGAAAAACCGGTTGTCAATCGTCTTCGCCAGGACTTTGCTGCCGTCCTTTTCACGCACCTCGAACTTGAAGCGCGCGCCGATCCACGGCAGCGGCGGATACGCGAACAGCGCGCCGTCGCTCGCGTTCGTTTCCGAAAGCGTGAATGATTCAAAGTCCTGGTTCAATGGAAGGTAAGGCAAGACGCGTCCGCGGATCGTGCCCTTCAAATCGCCGAGTGTTGCCATGAACGCGCCGGCGGATGGTTTTGTCGCGGCGTCGGCGACCAGTTTTCCGTCTTCGGTGAAGGAACCGTTCATCGTCGAACGAACTTTTGCCGTCGGCGGGATGAATGAAGCCCACTTGAGTTGCTTCACGTCTTTGATCTCTTCAACGGCAAAACCGTTTGCATCAATCGAGCGTGCCCGGAATGAGGCGCTTTGACCGGGACGCAACGTGATTTCACTCGGAATGATTTGAAGTGCCTTTGCCGGTCCGACTTTTGGTGTTGGTTCGGTTTCGGCCGAGTTCGACAGTCCGGAATTGTTGCCTTTCGCTCCCCAGCAATAAAGCTTTCGCGTCGTCTGCAAATAAATTTTGCCGTTCCACGCAGTCGGCGAACCGAAGCATTTACCATCCAAAGCTACTTGCGAAAGAATTTCTCCTGACTTTTCTCCGGGCTTGATGATGTAAAACGCGCCGGTTGTGCCAGCTTCGCCTTCACTCTTGCTTGGATCTTCAAGCATCGGCACGTAAAGTTTTCCGTCGGCGAACAGCGGGCAGGCGTTGCGCTCCTCGATTCCGAGTTTCATTTTCCAATTGATTGCGCCGGTGTTCGCATTAACCGAACAGAGGTCACCCTTTTCGGTGACGATATAAACGGTGTCGCCAGCCAGAATCGGTGAACTTGCTGAAGTGGAAAGATCAGCAGCCCACAATTCAACTTTCGATCGCTCAATAACAACCGCGCCTGCCGCGGCGTTCGTCGGCGCAACGTCTGAAATTTTCAGCGCGACCATTTGCCCCGGTTCGTAAGGCGTCCCGTAGACGGCGATGACTTTGTCGTTGTTGTGGACGAGCACGCTGGCGTTGATGCCCGCTTTGAACAGTGGCACGCGCCAGAGCGGTTCGCCCGTGCGCGCATTGATGCAGGCAACGCTGCCGTCGCCGAGCGCTGAAAATAAAACGCGCTTCCCACCGAGCCAGCCAAGAGTCGGATGAGAGTAGGAATTGTCCTTCGGCCTGTCGCTGGGACTCGACGCCCAGACCAGTTCGCCGGTTTTTTTGTCGAACGCGTAGAAGCGGTCGCCCGCCGGACCTTGCGCGCCCCAGTTCGCCGTGATGCCGCGCGTGATGATGAGGTCGCCGTCAATCACGGGCGACGCCGTGCGCGCGTTCGGAAACGTGAGCCGGCCAAATTCTTCCATCAACGAACGCAGCCAGAGCGGTTTGCCATCGGCGGTGAAGCCGGCAAAAATTCCCTGCGTGCCTTGCAGATAGACGTTCCCCGTTTCAGGATCAATCGCGGGGCTGGCCGTGGCGTAGCGCAGATAAATGATGTCGCTGATGAAATCGTTGTAAAGCTGCTGCCAAAGCTTCTTGCCCGTGTCCGCGTCGAAGCACGCGATGCCTTCCTGCAAATCCGCGTCTTCGCCGAGATAGCCGACGATGTAAACTTTTCCGTTCGCGACGACGGCAGTGGATTGTCCCGGAAAATCCGCGACCCAAAGCGGCTTGGCCGCATCAATCTTGTCCGGCAGATTTTTTTCCAGCGACGAACCGTTCTGCTGCGGCCCGCGCCAGTTCAGCCAGCCGTTGACGGCGGCGGGAGTTCGCAGCGGCAAAAACAAAAGCGTCAGTGCAGCAACCATGAGTGAGGCAACTTTGAGCGTGACGCTGTTGCCGAAATTTCTCGCGGCAGCGTCTTGGAATGCGCCAGCCCTCTGGCGCTTTGGACACGGCAGTGGTGGCGTGATTGAAAGCGCCAGAGGGCTGGCGCAGTCCAAAACCTTGCGGAAGTTCGGATGGCTCACGGCGATGGTATTTTTCATCGTCAGGTTTTCTTTAGACAGCGCGAAGCTTGAATAAATTCAGCGATTTTTCAAACCGGCTACTTGCCCGATGCGGTTTGTTTTTCAGAAACATCGAGGCAAACCACGTCGCCCTTCGCGTTGCGGCAATAAATTTTTCCGTTTGACAGCACCGGCGTCGTCCAGCATTTGCCGCCGAGAACCTGCGCGCGGGAAATCGTCTGGAATTTCTCCGGCGTCGGCTCGACGACCATCAACTCGCCTTTGTCGCTCAACGCGATGATTTTTCCATCGGCCATCATCAACGCGCCCTTGCCGAAAGATTTTTCGCTCCACTTTTTTTCGGCCGTCTCGAAGTTGATGCAGTTCAGCACCGCTCCTTTCCCGGCGTCGTCCGGGCCGTAGAGATACCCGTCCCAAAACACGGAACTGTTCATGTGGTTTTTCATGTTTTTGTTTTCCCAGACCAATTCCGGCTTGTTGCCGGCGACTTTCAACAGCATCGAGCCGTGATTGTAGCCGGAAGAAACAAAAATTTTGTCGCCGACGATGATCGGGTCTGCGGCGTTCACGTCGTATTCCGTTTTCCATGGGTAGCGCCAAAGCTCCTTGCCGTCTTTGACGCGGATCGCCGCGACGTCCTGTTTGGTGCAGAGCACAACTGCGCGGTCATTGCCTGAATCAAATGGAACCGGTGTCGAATAACCCGCCACATCCTTGCCGTTCGACCAGATCAGCCTGCCGGTTTTTTTGTCGAACGCCGCGCCCGCGCTGCCGACGTTGAGAACCAGCAAATCACCTTCGACAAGCGGCGAGCCGGCCAGTCCCCACGTGGGAATGGCAATCCCAAGCTCATTCGTAAGATTCTTGGACCAGACCACGTCGCCCTTGGCGGCATTGAGACAAAATAAATTCCCCCGCTTGCCGATGGTGTAAACCCGGTTGTCGTCAACCGTCGGCGTCGCGCTCGTGCCGCCCTCGTAATATTTGGGATCGAGCGGAGCGGGATACGAATGTCTCCAAATTTCCCTGCCCGTGTTCGCGTCAAAACAGAAAACCGCGTCCGTGTCGTTGGCGTTGCCCATGGTGTAAACGCGCCCGTTGCTGACCGCGAACGACGAGAAGCCAATTCCGACGGACGCCTTCCAAAGTTTCTTTGGCCCATCAGCAGGCCACTCGGTCTGCCAATTTTTCTCTTTTGAAATTCCATTCAGGTCCGGCCCGCGCCAGCGATACCAGTCAGCCGCGCTTGCTGAAAACAGACCTGCCGCGAAAAAAATTGCCGCTTGCAACAAACGAAAAAACTTTGATGCGCGAAGAAAAGGAAGATTCATCTTGAATTTCACGTTGCAAAGTTATCGGAAGGATGTTGGTTGTCAACGTCCCGCAGCGCGGCGTATGTTCTCGCGCTCGACAAATTCATCGCCGCGTTTCATGCTGTTGAGCGAACACATGAATCCCGAATCACCGCTGGACAGTCTTTGGAAAGAATACAGCACCGTTTTCCGTGACTTCGACGACTTGAGCCTGTCGCGCTGGCTCGCGCAAACGCTCGGCCAGCTCGAAGGCAAAGCGTGGCGGCTCTCGCATCCGCTGCTTGGCGCGTATCGCATCGCGGCGCAACTCGGCCACGACCGGCAAATCTGGCACAAGCGTTTTTCAACCGCGCCGCAAGCTTATGCGGAATCCGCGTGTTGTCGCGCGCCGATGCTGCCGCTGCTCACGCGCGACGTGCGCGAGGCTGGTTTGATCTGCCAGCATTGCAATGAAACACTCGTGCCGTTCGAGGAAATTCCCGCCGCAGTCCGGCCGCTGCTGGAAAAGTGGGCTGCTGACTACGAGCCGGTCCACGCCGTCGCGCACTGGGACGACCGCCAGCGCAAGAGCGCGCGCGATTACGACGGCGCTTACGAACAAGCAGCTGAGAAAGCGGAAATTTTGCTCGCGCGCGCCGGACAGGAACTCGCGCCGGCGCTGCTGGAATTTTATCCCGCCATCGTCTGGGAAGACCAGGACGAGTGCCTCGAAGTCCGCCCCGAAGACATTCCAATGCTCAATTGACCGGTTCAATTGAATTTGGAACTCAGGAAATCAGGAAAAGAAATCTATAAGGAAACCAGGAAACCATGAATTCTTTTCCTGTTTTCTTGGATTCTTAATTGAATTTGCTTTTCCTGAGTTCCTGAGTTCCAAATTAAATCTTCACCTTAAACTCTTCCCCTGCTTTCACCGACTGCGCGAAGCCGGCGAGCAGCTCGGGAATCATTTCCAAGTCCTTCAAGCTCACGACTTCGACCGGCGAGTGCATGTAGCGGTTCGGCAGACTGATGAGCGCGCTCGCGATGCCGCCACGCGTCCAGAAAATCGCGTCGGTGTCCGTGCCGCTCGTGCTGGACATGGCCTCGTGCTGGATCGGAATCTTTTTCGCGAGCGCGATTTCTTCGAGTCGCGCCACGACCTCAGGATGATTGCAGCCGCCATGGGTCAGCGCCGGGCCTTTGCCGATCTTCACATCGCCATGCTGCGCTTTGTTCACCGTCGGATAATCCGTCGCGTGCGTCACGTCCACCACCAGCGCCACGTCCGGCTTGAGCGAATAGGCGATCTGCCGCGCGCCGAGCAACCCGACTTCCTCCTGCACGTTTGAAACCGCGCAGACTTCGGCCTTCAATTTTTTCCCGCCCAACAAACGCAGCGCCTCGGCCACTGCGAAAGTTCCGATGCGGTTGTCGAACGCTCGCGCCACGGCCAGATCGCCGCGCAGCAAATCAAATTCATCCGCGAGCGTAATCGGGTCGCCGATCTGCACGAGCTTCTCCGCTTCCTTTTTGTTTCGCGCGCCGATGTCAATGAACAGCTCGTGGATTTTCGGCGGCTTAGGGTCGCCTTCGAGCTTCATCAGGTGCGGCGCAACGTTGCCGACGACGCCTTTGACCGGGCCTTTGCGCGTGTGGATGACCACGCGCTGCGCCTTCGTGATGGCCGCGTCCACACCGCCCATTTTGCGCACGTAAATGAAACCCTCGTCGTTGATCCAGTTCACGCCCATCGCGATCTCGTCCGCGTGCGCTGCGAGCATGATTCGCGGCGAACCGCCTTTGTTCAGCACCGCGACGCAATTGCCGTAGGCATCGGAAAAAGTTTCGTCGGCAAATTTTTTCGCGTAGGCGAGCCAGACGCGCTGGCCGCGAACCTCGTGGCCGGTGGGGCTGGGCGTGTTGACGAGCGTCCGCAGGAAATTGAGGGATTGAGAGCGCATGGCGGAATTAAAAGGGCAAAAGCGAAAAGGCAAAAGATAAAAGTCAGATTCATGGCGGCGCAGGTTTTGCCTTTTTCCTTTTTCCTTTTGCATTATCTTCACCGCGTGCGATCTGAATTGCTAAAAAATGTAACCCGCATCGTCGTCAAGCTCGGCACCGGCGTGCTGACCGACAGCAGCAAGCAGCCTGACGCCGCGCAGATGGAGCAACTCGTGGCGCAGATCGCCGCGCAACGGCAGGCCGGAAAAGAAATCCTCATCGTCAGCTCCGGCGCTGTCGGCGCGGGAATGGGCGTGCTCGGTTTTGAAAAGCGCCCTGTGAGCCTCGCTGAACTTCAGGCCTGCGCCGCCGTCGGGCAATCGCGGTTGATGGCGACCTATGAAAAACTTTTTGCGAAGTTCAACCTTCACGTCGCGCAGGTTTTGCTCACGCATGAAGATTTGGAGCATCACGAGCGTCATCTCAACGCGCGCAACACGCTCGTCGAACTGCTCGCGCGCGGCGTCGTGCCCATCATCAACGAGAACGACGCCGTCTCGTTCACGGAATTGAAGTTCGGCGACAACGACAGACTCTCCGCCCTAGTCGCCGCATTGCTGCCGGCGGATTTACTCGTCGTGTTGACGACGGTGGACGGTGTCATCGAAAATTTCGGCAAGGCGAATCCGAAAACGATTTCCACAATCGAAAACATTGACGACTCGGTCGAACAGCTTGCTGGCGGAACCAAAAGCGAAACTGCCGTCGGCGGAATGGCGTCAAAAATTCAGGCCGCGAAGATCGTCGTGCGTTCGGGAATCCCGCTGGTCATCGCGCTGGGCAAAAAGAAAAATGTGCTGGCAAAAATTCTTGGCGGCGAGGACGAGGGAACCATCTTCACCGCGCAGCCGAACAAGCTTCAGGGACGCAAACGCTGGATTGCATTCTTTCATCATCCGAAAGGCTCGCTGTTCGTGGACAACGGCGCGAAGGAGGCGCTACGCGACAGCAAGAAAAGCCTGTTGCCGCCGGGTGTTTCTCGTTGCGAAGGAGAATTTGCGGCAGGCGACGTGGTGCGGATTTGCGATTTGGACGGAACTGAATTCGCGCGCGGCATCGCGAAGTTTGGCGCCGCTGAAGTTCGCGAACGAAAACTCGCACGAGTTGAGCTTGTCAATCGCGATGACCTTGTGATTTTGTGATTTGTAAATGAACAAGACGCAACTCATTACTTTGTTGGTTGCCTTATTCTTGGCAATGATTGTCTTGGGTGCGCTGCATGGATGCAATGCGAGAAAGATTTATGATTCCCGCCATTCACTTTTAAGGCGCGAACTCATCCATCGTGACGACCTCGTGATTTTGTGAAGACCCCCAAAACGAACATTGTAATTGGAGCGGCTATTTTAGTGGCTGTCGTCATGGCTGGGATTTATGCAATCCAACCGAGGCTAAAAAGCCAGTCTTATTGCTTTACGAAAATACCGGAAGTCATGCGAAGCATTTTTGAATTTCACCCGACGAATACATGGCGAAATGTGCATGCGACCGGTATTGAAGCGTCTCCATTTTGGGCAGCCATTGGCAGAAATACAATCGATGAATATTATTTGATGCAAGAAGGCGATACAACTGCTTTGCAGGAGATACGCGATATTTTTGATAAGCGAAAAGAACCCAAGATAGGAGAAGGGGATTTGACTTACCTGCCAGATTACGACAAACCGATCAAAAAACTTCAGGGAAGGGGAATTGACCTAGCTCCTTGGTGGAATACAGAAAGTCCGAAAGCCCACAGCTATGTTCGCTTGAGTGTAATAGTTCCTCAAAAGAGGTGGTCGTTACAGATGTATGCATATTCCAAAAGCACAAATGCAACGTTACTCGTTCATATTGTAAGGAATGATCGGGATTTCTGACCACAGGCATAAATTGAAGAATGGCGATTGATGATTTATTAAAGGCAATGGCGCGTCTGCGCTCGCCAAAGAGTTGCCCGTGAATCGCGAGCAAACGCATCTCTCGCTCCGCTGGCACACGGTCAATCCTTGGGCGAAAGTGCCGAAGTCTTTGAGGAGGATGCGGCAGGCGTTGAGCTAGGCTTCCATGACCGTCGTCCGGAAGAGATGGCACAAGGTGCCGCGCAGTCGCAGCCGGTCAAAGCCGGACAAAACGCCTGTAATCGAATGCCCAAATCGGTTAAGAAAATCTGGCGGGACGCCGGTGTCAGTGGGAAAAGTTTGAGGGTTCATCACCCGGATTTTTATACCAACGCCCGGCGTTCCGCCTCTTTGGTTGCGGCTATGCCACGCTATGACTTTGCGCTAAAATAAAACCGTGAAACCAAAAACCTTCATGCTCATCGCGGGCGAGGCCAGCGGAGATTTGCTGGCGGCGGAACTGGTCGAGGCATTGAATGCACGGTTTGAAGGAACGGAATCGCCGCCGACAGACGACGTTCAACCAGTCCACAACACGGGACTAGCGCCGCGATTTTTCGGCGCAGGCGGGCCGCGCATGAAAGCGGCAGGCGTGGAACTGGCGTTCGACATGACTGAACATTCGGTCATCGGTTTGTCCGACGCGCTGAAAAATTATTTCAAGTTCAAGCGGCTGTTCAATCAGCTTTTCAAACTCGCGCTCGAACGCCAGCCGGACGCCATCATCTGCGTGGATTTTTCCGGGTTCAATCGCCGCTTCGCCCACGCGATAAAAAAATATGTCCGCTCGCGCCGCGATTGGTTTCACGATTGGAATCCGAAGATTATTCAATACGTTTCACCACAAGTTTGGGCGTCGCGCGAAGGCCGCGCGCACCAGATGGCGCGCGACTACGATCTGGTATTGAGCATTTTTCCGTTCGAGAAGGATTGGTATGCGGCGCGTGTGCCGGAGTTGCGCGTGGAGTTTGTCGGGCATCCGATGGTGGAAAGATTTGAGAAGTTGGAAGTGAGAAGTGAGAAGTGGGAAGGTCCGCCAGTAGTTCTTTTGCTTCCGGGAAGTCGTCTCAATGAACTGAAACGACATTTGCCGGTGATGGTAGAGGCAGCGCGAAAAATAAAGTCTCAACGACCAGCTCGTTTTTGGATGGTTGTGCCGGATCAAAGACTCGCAAGTCGCGCGACTGAGATTTGTAAATTCAATGTTTGGCGAGAGTTGGCGGAGCCGACCTATGATGAAAACGCCCACCCATCTGTGCGCCTTCTTATTGGCAATCTACCAGAAATCCTTCCTCAAGTGGATGTGGCAATCGCCTCGACGGGAACGGTCACAATGGAATGCGCATACTTCGGCGTGCCGACGGTGGCGATTTACAAGACTTCGTGGAGCACGTATCAAATCGGCAAGCGCATCGTGAAAGTGAAATGGCTGGCGATGCCGAACATCCTTGCCGGCGAAGAAATTTTTCCAGAGTTCGTCCAAAACGACGCCACGCCGGAAAATATTTCCCGTGCTGCACTGGAATTTTTGAACGGCGATGGGCGTCGCAACAAAGTCAAAGCGAAGCTGGTAGAGGTGGTTGCGAAACTTGGCGGGCAGGGGGCAAGCGCGCGGGCAGCGGATGCGATTGTGAGTTTGTTGAACGCGAGTTCCTGAAAAAATAGTTAGCAGCCCACTCACGTCGGCTGCTACAATTTTGGAGTAACGTTGCGTTCGATGCTCATGCAGAAAATAAAACCAGTTGGATTCGCCATCTTGCTGGCGACAGTTTCCAGGCTTGTCGCTGAACCTTCCGATTCCGCAGGCGTCGAGTTTTTCGAGAAAAAAATCCGGCCAATCTTCACAGACAATTGTTACAAGTGTCACAGCCATGACGCAGAAAAAATCAAAGGTGGCCTGCTGCTTGACACGCGCGACGGTTTGTTGAAGGGCGGCGACACCGGCCCGGCAATTGTTCCCGGCGACGTTGAAAAAAGTCTGCTCATCAAGGCGGTTCGTTACACGGACGATGATTTGAAGATGCCGCCGAAAGACAAAAAACTCTCGAGCGAACAAATCGCCGACCTGGAAGCGTGGGTGAAAATGGGCGCGCCCGATCCGCGCATCGCGAAAGCAAACGCGCTTGGCAACGTCGAGGCAATCCGCGAAAAAGCAGCTAGACATTGGGCTTTTCAACCGATTGAACAGCCGCGAATTCCGTCGGTAAACAATTCCCGCTGGGCGCAAACGCCGCTCGACCTATTCGTTCTTGCGAAGCTTGAGGCAAACAAAATGAAGCCGTCGCCGCGCGCTGACAAACGCACTTTGATTCGCCGCGCTTACTTCGATTTGATTGGTTTGCCGCCTAAGCCGGAGGAAGTCGAAGCGTTTATCGCGGACAAATCTTCAGACGCGTTCGCAAAAGTTGTGGATCGCCTGCTCGCGTCGCCGCGATACGGCGAGCGCTGGGGACGTTACTGGCTCGACGTGGCGCGTTACGCGGACACGAAAGGCTACGTCTTCGAAGAAGAGCGGCGCTATCCTTACTCCTACACTTATCGCGATTACGTCATTCGCGCGTTCAACGAAGATTTGCCGTTCGACCAATTCATCATCCAGCAAATCGCTGCGGATTTGCTTCCGCTGGGCGAAGACAAACGTCCGCTTGCCGCGCTTGGCTTTTTGACCGTTGGCCGGCGGTTCCTGAACAACATTCACGACATCATTGACGACCGCATTGATGTTGTTTCCCGCGGCACGATGGCGCTGACCGTCGGCTGCGCGCGCTGTCACGACCACAAATACGATCCGATTCCGACGAAGGATTATTATTCGTTCTACGGCGTGTTCGCGAGTTCACACGAGCCGGAGGATGAGCCGCTGCTGGGCATCCCGCCGCAAGGCAAGGAGCATGAAGAATATCTGGCCGAGAAGAAAAAGCGCATCGAAGAAAAGAAAAAGTTTCACGCTGACAAAGAAGCTGAATGGCTGGACAAGCTCCGCAAACAAGGCGGCGAATACCTGCTCGCCGCCCACGAATCGCAGCTTCCAGAAAACAAGGCCGACCTCGACAAGTTCGCTCGCGGGAAAAAACTTGGGCCGGGCGTTTTGCGACGCTGGATCAACAGTCTCGACGCGTGGAGCAAGACGAACAATCCGGTTTTCGCGCCGTGGTTTGAGTTTGCCGCGCTGCCAGAAAACGATTTTGCGGTGAAGGCAAAGGAAATTTCCAAGTCGCTTCCCGCCAGAACAAATTTGAATCCTCACGTTGCAGAAACTTTTGCGACGAACCCGCCGGCTTCGATGAAAGACGTGGCGGAAACTTACGGAAAACTGTTTGCCGAAGCGGACAAACCATCGCGAGAGACCCAAAACCCAGCCGAAGAACTGCGGCAGGTTCTTTACGCGGAGGGCGCGCCGCCCAATCTGAATTCTTCCGAACTGCAGGCATTGTTCGACGTTCCGACGGGCCAAAAACTTCGTAAGCTTCAACGCGACATTGACGGGCTGGACGCGACGCATCCCGGCGCGCCGCCGCGCGCGATGGCGTTGCTCGACAACAAAAATCCCAGCACCGCGCAGGTTTTCATCCGTGGCGACCCGGCCAACCGCGGCCCCGAAGTGCCACGACAATTTTTGGAAGTTTTTTCCGGCGCAAATCGCCAGCCGTTCACAAACGGCAGCGGCCGACTTGAGCTGGCTCGCGCG
Organism: uncultured Verrucomicrobiota bacterium; assembly: GCA_964389025.1. GTDB lineage: Bacteria > Verrucomicrobiota > Verrucomicrobiia > Limisphaerales > CAYMCQ01 > CAYMCQ01. The sequence goes on along the minus strand of CAYMCQ010000018.1, from coordinate 44,744 downwards.
ATTGCGGATCGAAACAATCCGCTCACGGCTCGTGTCATCGTTAACCGTGTCTGGCTGCATCATTTCGGCGCGGGCTTTGTCCGCACGCCGAGCGATTTCGGTTTGCGCTCCGAACCGCCGACGCATCCGGAGTTGCTGGATTATCTGGCTGCGCGTTTCATGGACGAAGGCTGGTCTTTGAAGAAACTTCATCACCAGATTTTGCTGTCGAGCACGTGGCAGCAGAGCAGCGATGACAATCCAGCTTGCGCAAAAACTGATCCGAACAATCAATTTCTTTGGCGCATGAACCGTCATCGTCTCGACTTTGAAGCGATGCGCGACACGTTGCTGGCCGTCGCGGGAAATCTCGATTCGACCTCCGGCGGTCATGCGGTTGAACTGACTTCCGTTCCATTTTCGACGCGGCGCACGGTTTACGGTTTCGTGGATCGGCAAAACTTGCCGGGCTTGTTTCGGACGTTTGATTTCGCCAGCCCGGACACCACAAGTCCGCAGCGTTTCGACACAACCGTTCCGCAGCAGGCGCTTTTTCTGATGAACAGCCCGTTTGTGATTCAGGAAGCGCAGCAACTGGTCGGGCGGGCGGAGTTCAAAAATCTGAATCACGATGAGGAACGGATTCGTTTTCTTTACGAGGCGGCCTATCAACGCGCGCCTGAAAGCGGCGATTTGCGCGTGGCAAAAAACTTTTTGCAAAACCAAACCGCGCAGCGACGGCCAAAGCGCGATTCAGATTCGTGGCAATACGGCTACGGCGAATACGATGAAACCTCGAAGCGCGTGAAAAAGTTTCACAAGCTCGAACATTTTGCGGGAGACAAATGGCAGGTGGGCGATAAATCGCCGGACGACAAACTCGGTTACATTTTGCTGAACGCAGACGGCGGTCATCCGGGCAACGATCATTCGCACGCCGTGATTCGCCGCTGGGTCGCGCCCCGCGATGGCGAGGTTTCAATCACGGGAAAACTGAACCACCCGTCCGAGCAGGGCGATGGCGTGCAGTCATGGATTGTTTCCAATCGCACCGGTGAACTTGGTCGTTGGACTGCGCACCACGGCAGCGCGGAAACGAAAGTCGGGCGCGTCGAAATCAAAAAAGGCGATACGATTGATTTCATCACCGATTGCCGGCTTGGCCCGTCTTACGACACATTCCAATGGTCGCCAAAAATTCAATTGCTGAAGCATGAAAAAAATTCCGGCGGCAGTTCGCTTGTCGAGTGGAACGCGCGCGAACAATTCAGCGGGCCGAAGGAAGAACCGAAGTCTTTGGGCGTTTGGGAAAAATACGCGCAGGCGCTTTTGCTCTCGAACGAGTTTTTCTTTGTGGACTGAGGGTGGCACAGGCCTCTGGCCTGTTGATTCCGGCGTCCCGCCGGAATCCGTCGTGCGAGCCAACAACTGCTTTTATTGTCCATCACCACATGCCCATACTCTCACGACGAAATTCGGCGGGACGCCGAATTTGACAGGCGAGACGCCTGTTCCACCCATGAGTTCCGCTTGCCGTTGACTTTGATTCGATTACTTTGCGAGCAACTTGAAACGCACCGACCGCCCCATCATTCCGCGCAAAACGATTTACCGGCTCTCGGTTTATCTGCGCTGCCTCGCGCGCCTGAAGGAAAACAACATCCAGACCGTTTCCAGCGAAGCGCTGGCAAAAGTCGCGGGCGTGAAACCAACCCAGCTTCGCAAAGACCTCACCTACTTCGGCCAGTTCGGCACGCGCGGGCTTGGCTACGACGTTGCGGAGCTTTCCAGAATGATCTCCGACGAACTCGGCACGACGAGTTTGCAGCCGGTGGTTTTGATTGGCGTTGGCGATTTGGGTTCGGCGCTGCTTTCGTATCGCGGATTCGAGAAGGAAGGTTTTGAAATCGTCGCCGCGTTCGACATCGAGCCGAAACGCAAGCGCGACAAAAAATTCTCCCAGCCCGTTTTAGGAATGGACAGGCTCGCCGACTATCTTCGCGAGACGCACGCGAAGATGGCAATTCTCACAGTGCCCGCGGCCGTTGCGCAGGAAGTCACGAACTCGCTCGTGCAACTCGGCGTCACAGGAATTTTGAATTTCGCGCCAATCGTTCTGACCGTGCCGGAAGATGTGATGGTCAATAACGTCAACCTCGCCATCGAGCTGGAGAACCTCAGTTACTTCATTCAGGACTGACGCGAGCGTTCGCCGAGCTTGTCCAACAAACACAGCAAACCATCCAAAATCGTCAGCGGATGCGGCGGGCAACCCGGAATGAATAAATCCACCGGCACAACGGAGCTTGCGCCGTTCAGAATTTGCAGATGGCCCACGAACGGGCCGCCGGCAATCGCGCACGCGCCGACCGCGATGACAATTTTCGGCGGCGGCACGGCGTCGTAAGTTTTCTTCAACGCCAGTTCCATGTTGCGACTCACCGCGCCGGTGATGAGCAAGCCGTCTGCATGACGCGGTGATGCGACAAATTGAATTCCAAAACGTCCCAAGTCCCAGCCGATTGTGTTCAGCACGTTCACATCAGCTTCGCAAGCGTTGCAGCCGCCTGCGCTCACCTGACGCAACCGCAGCGAACGGCCAAAAAGTTTCCGCAACTTTTCATCGAGCGCAGCGGCGAGGCGAACTTGTTCCTCGCCAGGTTTGCCGAGAATCAAATCGTCGCGTCGTCGCGTGGCCATTCGATGATCGCCCGTATGCGTGATGGCGTGAGCCGGACACGCTTCAATACACTCGGCGCAAAAAACACAACGACCCAAATCGAGCGCGACTGGGTTTCCCGGCGCGCGCGTAATCGCTTCAGTCGGACAAATGGGAACGCACGCGTTACAATTCTCAACGCACTTAGCCGCGTCCACTCGCAACGCGCCGCCGTGACGATCCGGCAACTCAGGCGCTACGCCTTTCGGATAGGCCATTGTCTGGCAGCCGTGTTTCAGCCGATGCAGGATAGTTTCGTGGGCAAACATGGTTCAGAGATCAAAACCGCAGTAGGACAGGTTGAAACTTTTGTTGCACAGCGGAAAATCCGAAATCGCCTGCCCGCGCAACGCCAGCGCCAGCCCCGTCCAGTTGTGAAACGATGGATCAATAATTTTATAGCGACGGAATTTTCCAGCCGCGTCCGTCAGCGCAACGTGACAAACCTCGCCGCGCCAGCCTTCAACCAATGCGACCGCGAGTGTGTCGGGCGCAGGCTTTCCCGCGTCGCCGCGCATTTCTCCCTCCGGTGGCGAGGCCAGTTGTTCTTCAAGAAACTTTCCAGAACGCTGAATCTCCAGCCAACGAACACGCGCGCGCGCGAACACGTCACCGCCCGGCCAGACCGCGACGGGCATCTGCGCAAAACGATGCCAGCCCGCCGGATGATCGAAGCGCACGTCACGAACAAGACCGGACGCTCGCGCGGCGACGCCGACCAGTCCAATCTCATTCGCTTGTTCGGCGGAGACAGTGCCAGTGCTTTCAAAACGCGCACGGACCGAGTTCGCGTCCCAAAGCCATTCGGCGGCTTCATCCGTTTCAGCAAGCGCCGAAGGAAGTTTTTCAAGCAGTTGCGCGTTTTGCTCCGTTTCCAAATCGTGACGGCAACCACCCGGACGAACGATGCCACGACCAAAACGATTTCCACAAATCAACGCGGTGAGATTCAGGAAGTCGCCGCGAAGTTTTCCGCACGCGGCAGAAGTTGGTAGAAAAGCCACGTCCCCCGCGAGCGCGCCGAGGTCGCCAGTGTGATTGGCGAGCCGTTCCAACTCGAGCGCGATTGCCCGCAACCATTGCGCGCGCAACGGCGCTTCTGTTCCGGCGAGTGCTTCGAGCACGGTTGCATAAGCCGTCGCGTGGCCGATGGTCGTGTCGCCCGCCACGGTTTCCATCTGGCTCATCGTCGCGCGATGTGGCCCGCCCGCCAACGCTTCCTCCGCGCCGCGATGCTGATAGCCAAGTGCGATTTCAAGATGCAACACGTCTTCGCCGTTACATTGAAAACGAAAATGTCCCGGCTCGATGACGCCAGCGTGGACCGGCCCGACAGCGACTTCGTGAACTTCGCGACCGTAAACTTGAAAAAATTTCCCCATCGCTGGATGGTTGCCGTTTTGCCGTCGCACTGGCTTCAACCACGGATGACCTTCGGGCACGAGGCCGTATTGTTCCCAAACTTCGCGCTCGAACAAATGCGCCTGAGGATGTTGAAGCGTCAGCGATGGAGACGATTTTGTCACCGGCGCGCTGCGACCGACGGCAAGCGTGTTGTCGCCATCGAAAGCCACGACTGCGACGAGCCTTGTTGCCAATCCTTCCGGCACGCCAAACCACGCGCACAGTCGTCCGCCGCGATCAAGTTCACTCGCGGTCGCGGCGACGAATTCATCCGTCCGCCATTCCGGCACTTCCGCCCACGGCAAGCTCGTGCCGTTGCTCAACAATGTGAACTGTTGCGACGTCTTCATGGCGTCGGGAACAAAAGTTTCGCCGCCGCGCTCCACGTTTCCTGCAGCAGCGATGGCGTGGCAAGCCCCAGCCACAGTGAGCACCCTAAAAAAATCAGCGGCGGCAAAATGACTCCGGGCGTTTCACGGAAGCGGTTGCTCGCTGCGCGCGCGGCGGCGCGAGGCCGTCCATCCACGATGTTGAACGCCAGGCGCGTCAGTCCGAAGAAAGCAAACAATAAGCAGCCGAGAAACGCGACCGCAGTGAAAGTGCTCCCGGTCTCGAACGCCGCGCGCACGATTCGCAGTTCGCTGAAGAACGGGCCGAACGGCGGCAACGCAGTCACAGCCAGCAATCCTGCAATGAATATTCGCGACGACATCGGCGCGCGCCACGCCATGCCGGCAACTTCATTCTCTTTTCGCGCGCCCGCTGCGCGATGAATATTTCCTGCGCTCAAGAACAACGCGCCCTTCGTCAGGCTGTTGTTCCAGACGTGAAACAGCGCCGCCCAGATTCCCGCGCCGCCGAGCGCCGCGCCGACGGTGAGAATTCCCATGTGCTCGACGCTCGAATAGGCCAGCATCCGTTTGAAGTCCGGCGTGCCGAGCAAAAACAGCGCGGCTACGAGCATCGAAAATAGTCCGAACGCCAGAAGCGTGCGTTCTGTCATTGCGCTCGCGCCTGCTGCGTCCACGACTTGTTTCACTCGCAGCACCGCGACGAACGCCATCGTCGTCATTCCGCCTGCCATCACCGCGCCGATGATTCCCGGCGCTTCCCCATAAGCGTCGGGCTTCCATGTGTGCATCGGCGCAAGACCCATTTTCGTTCCGTAACCGGCGAGCAATAAAACCCACGCGGCGATCAACCACGGACGAGTTAACGCCGCGCCCTGTTTGGCGAGCGCTGCAAAAGTCAGGTCGCCGCTGCCGCCGCCGTGCAGCGATGCGTAGCCAAGACAGAACGAGCCGAGCAACGACAGCGCGATGCCCGTGCCGCCGATGAGCAGATATTTCCACGACGCCTCGAACGCGCGCGCCGTTCCGTTGAAGTGCAGAAGCGGCACGGTGATGAGCGTCGCCGCCTCCGCCGCGACCCAAAGCAAGCCGAGATGTTGCGATTGCAACGCGAGACTCAAAAGACCCAGCAGCACCAGCAACGCGGCGATAAACAACCGGTTTTTCCTCTCCGCGCGCAATCTCAAATAAGCGACGCCATAAGCCGAGCAAACGAGAAACAGCAGCGACACCATCGGTAAAATCGCTCGCGCCAGCGGATCGAAGCCGAGCCACGCACCTGTTGCGAGGGTCGGCGGATCGAGCAATAGCCACAACGACATCGCCGCGTGAATCGCACCGGCGATGGGCAGCAGCCACGGTCGCGTTCGCTCCGAAGGCCACGCAAATGCCGCAACCGCCGCGAGCAAAGGAACTGCGATGAGAACGATTTCTTTCATTCGCGCAGCTCGGTGAGTTTGCTCGTGTCCAGTGTGTCGAACTCGCGCTGGATGCGATCCATGATGATACCGATCACGAAGACCGCCACGGTGAGGTCGAGAAGAATTCCCGCTTCGACGAGGAGCGGTGTTGCATTGATAAGCAGCAAGCCGAACAAATAAATTCCATTTTCCAAAATCAAGTAGCCGCAGACTTGTGAGATCGCCTTCGCTCGCGCCATCAACAAAAGAAATCCGCACACGACCGTTGCGAACGCGCCCGGCACGAGCAGCGAGTTCGCATGTTCCGGACGCAATGGCAGCGCGCTGCCCAGCGCCACTGCTCCGATCGTCGCCGCCGCGCCGAGCAGCAACGATGGCACGAAACCGATCAGCGGCTGCATTTCGCGATCAATGTTCGCCGCGCGCAATGCCCGCCGCAGCAAACCTGGAATCACGAAACCTTTCACAGCGACCGTGCCGACCGCAACGACGCCGACCATCCATTGAAACTCATGTTCGATCAGCAACGGCAGAACGCCGAGAATCATTCCTTGCATCGCCGCCGCGCGAATGACACTCGGCAAACGATTGCTCGCCAGCGCGACGAGATTCAATCCCATCGCCAGGCCGACGAGAAGATTCAACGTGCCGGTCACAAATGGTCTCCTTTCCACGCGACCAACAATGCAAACAGGCAAAGTAAAAATGCCGTGGTCAACAAGAGCGGCACGCGGCGAAAAGCCAGCCGCGCCAAAAGTGATTCGACAAAGCCAACACCGACGGTGATGACGAGAACTGAACCCGCGAGAGCGACAGTTGCGGCGAGTGGAGGTAATATACCAATTGGCAGCACGGCCTCGGCGAGCAGCACGGAAAACAAAAGGAGCTTCAATGCCGCGCCGTGCAAAATTGCAGCGAGCGGCGGCCCGCTGTGATCGAGCACCATGACTTCGTGGATCATCGTGAGTTCGAGGTGCGTGTTCGGATCATCGAACGGCACGCGGCAATTTTCCGCGAGTAACACCGCGAACAATCCCGCCGCTAACAAAGCCGCGCCAGTTCCAGCGGATGGCGCGAGCATCGTCGTCAACGACACGCTGTTCGTTTGCACGGCGAGTGCGAGCAGCGCGGTGATGATTGCAGCCTCGGCAAGCACGGCGTAGCTAACTTCGCGAGCCGCACCCATGCCTTCGAAAGCAGAGCCAGTATCCAGCGCGGCACTTGCCATGCAGAATCTTGCCAGCGCCAAAAGATAAACGAAAAGCAAAGCATCGCCGCGAAACGCCAGCGGCGCGCCCGCCGTGCCAGACGGCAACAACAACGCCGCGCCAACGAGCGCAACCCACGCGATTGCCGGCCCAGCGATGTGACCCGGCGAAACCGCCGTGCTCAACACGACGCCTTTTCGCCAGAGCTTCGCGAGATCGTAATAAAGTTGCAGCACTGGCGGCCCGCGACGGCCCGCGACCCACGCTTTGACTTTGTTGATAATGCCCGGAAGTAACGGAGCGAGCAGCAGCCAGACGACGAGACGCAGCAGAAGATCGAGTGCGGTTGTCATTTCGCGCCTCCCATCACCGCGATTAACGCGAGCGCCACGAGGCCGATCAAGAGGTAAAGAATGTAAGCTTGCAATCGTCCGTGTTGCAGCCGGCGGGCAGCCATCGAGACGCGCATCACAATTGAGCCTGTTGGTTCGACGACGTGTTCGAGCACAGTTTCCGGCGTGTGTTCTTCAAAACTCGCGCGTGCAGGGAAATTTTCTTCTGGCAGCTTGGCGTGCCGTCGCGGTCGCAAAATCCAAGCGAACCAACCTGTGATGATTCCCGCAAACGACCCTGCCGTGTATTGCATTCGCGGCGTTAGCGCAGCGTAACCGCAGTCCCACGTCACCGCGCGATTCAGTCCATTGCGCTTCACTCGCAGCCACAGCATTGCCGCCGCCAGCACGGCGATAAGGACGAAGGCAACATTGCACGCACCGAGTGCGAGCAAGGGTGCTGGTGACGCGGAATCCGTCCAGGCTGGCTGCCATTCTGCCGAGGCGCGCGCAACGGCGGGCCAGAAAAAAACTGGCGCAAGAGCAATTGCCGCGCACGCCGCGCCGAGCACGAGCATCGGCACGCGCATGAGCCAACTGCTTTCGTGCGCGTGCGCCGCGACTTCACTGCGCGGCACTCCAAGAAAAACGACACCTACAACTTTTACGAAACACGCCAATGCCAGCGCGCCGGTCATCGCGAGCAAAATCGCCGCTGGAATTGCCGCCCACGAAGCTGCGCCGTGCGCTGATACCGCGTCGAACAAACCAAGATACACCAGCCATTCGCTGATAAAACCATTTAATGGCGGCAATCCTGAAATGGCCACAGCGCCGAGCGTGAACAGTCCCGCCGTCCACGGCATCGCGCGCCAGAGTCCGCCGAGCCTGCTTATTTCGCGCGTGCCGGTCGCGTGCAAAACTGAACCTGCGCCGAGAAATAAAAGCGCTTTGAACAAACCGTGATTCCAGACGTGCAACAAACCGCCCGCGAGCGCGAGCCGTCCCCAAGCCGCGTTGCCGTGCGCCGTCGCAATCATCGCGAAGCCAAGACCGATGAGAATAATGCCGATGTTTTCAACGCTGTGATAGGCAAGCAGTCGTTTGAGATCGTGCTGGCCGAGCGCGAACACCACGCCCAACACCGCGCTGACAACTCCGAGCGCAGCGACGACCCAACCCGCTGCATCAGGCACAGGCAGCCAGCCGCTGAAGCGCACGAGACCGTAGATTCCCATTTTGATCGTCACGCCGGAAAGAATTGCCGAAACGTGGCTGGGCGCGTTCGCGTGAGCCGATGGCAGCCAGATGTGGAGCGGAAAAATTCCGGCCTTCAATCCAAAGCCTGCGAGCGCAAGCCAGAAGAGCGGCGCGAGTTCAGCGTGCTCTCGCATTAAGCCGAGTTCCCAACTTCCAGTGCGCGACGCAAGCAGCGCGAAAAAAGCAAACAGGCAAAGCGTCCCCGCGTGCGACGCCGCGAGATAAAGCCAGCCGGCCTGCCGCACTTCGCGTTTCTGTCGTTCGCGCGTGATCAAAAAATACGCGCAGACCGTGTAGAGTTCCCACGCGATCAAAAAATGCAGCCCATTCGCCGACAGCAACACCAGCCCCATGCTGGCAATGAATGCGTTCCACCACACGCGTCCCGAAGGCGCGGACGCCGGATGTTTTTTGTCCGGCCAATACGCGTGCGAATACAGACTGCCGACGCCGCCGAGCAGCGACAGGAGCGCGAGGAAGAACGCGCTGATTGCATCGAGCCGCAGATGCACCAGTTCGCCGCCGAGAAAAAATTCTGGTTGCCAATCCCACGTCGTGCCCGTCACTAAAATCCAAATCGCAGCAGCGAATGCGGCGATTGCGCCGATGAGTGAAGCCAGAAGCCAAATGCGTGGCACGCGGAAGGCAAGCAAACCAGCGGTCATCGCCACAGCCGAAATCAACAGAAGCAAGCCGGGCGTCATGTTTTAGTCTCCTTGGCGGCGATTGTCGCTTCCGCGTCAGCGAGCGCGGTGAAGATTTGGTCATCGGAAGCGCCTTCGAGAACGAAGCGGCGCAGATTGCCTCGCGTGAGAGCGGTGCTCAGTTGCGCCAGCAAATCCAGGTGCGCACGCGGCGACGGCGCGATGAAGAACAACAGCCGTGTGATGGGCTTGTCATCCGGGGCTGGTTCGCTCAACGGCAATGCGTCGTGCAAAATCAGAATCGCGAGCGCACCGGCATCGCGTCCGAGTGCGACCGGCGTTCGCAAATGCGGCAGCGCGAGACTGCCGCCGACCGCCGCCCAGGAAATTCCATCAGGCGCACGCAAACGTTGCGCGAGAAGTTGCCGCACTGGAGATGTTGCGCCGGGAAGTTTGGCAACGACCGTTTCGAGCGTCTCACGGACTTTGGCCGAAGGAACGTCGCGCCAGATTCCACCCGCGCGCAACAGAGGTTCAAGCCGAAGTGCCGTGCTTGAAATTTTTGTTGAAGCAAGGAAGCCTGCTTTGGCAGCCATGCCTCGGGCCGCAGCCCATGCCACGACTTCCGCGCGGTCAAAAAGAAGCCGCCCACGATCGGCTACGGACGGCAAGCCCTCTTTGCGAACCCAGCTTTCAACGACGCTTTCTTCGACGCCGAACGATTCCGCAAGCTGGATGACATTCAGATACATGGTTCACTCGTCCGCTTCGCGAATACTTTTTCCGCCGTTAAGAACTTTGCCGGCGCGTTCGACCGCTGTCGCCAGTTCCTGACGCGCGGTTTCGATTTTCCGTCGTTCGTCTTCCAATGGATCGCGCGACAATGGCAATTGCGGCAAGCCGAGAATCTCTCTTGCGCGCGCCAGTGAAAGCTCAATGTTCGCGCAAATGTTTTCCTTGCCGAGCTTTTCGAGAAAGCCCGCCTTGTCCATCATGAACAAAGGCTGCGTGTGCGGCCCGCTCAATACGAGATGTTTTTTCCGGCGATGCAATCGCTCGTAAAGGTCTTCCAGCGCGTTCAGGCCCGTCGCGTCCATCGCCAAAACTTTTCTCATACGCAGGATGAGCACGTCCGGCTCCTTCTTTTCGCGCTTGAGCGCGCTTTCCAACTTGTCCACCGCGCCGAAAAAGAACGAGCCGAAGATGCGATAGATCATCACGCCCTTGGGAATTTCTTTGCCAACGAGCGAATGCTGCGGGCCTTCTGTCTCGGTCGCCTCGTCCACGGCTGTGATTTGTGTGGTTTCAGAAACGCGTTTGATGAACAAGACTGCGGCCATGACCATTCCGATTTCGACTGCTACCGTCAGGTCCACAACAACCGTCAGCGCAAAGGCGGTGAGAAACACAGCGGCATCGCTGCGCGGCCACTTGGGAACGCGGGCAAAGTTATGCCACTCGCCCATGTTAAGGGCGACGTTGACGAGCACGGCGCTGAGCGTGGCGAGCGGAATGAATTTCGCGAGCGGCGCGGCGGCAAGAATGATGATGAGCAGCGTTACGGCGTGAATCATTCCGGCCACCGGCGTGCGAGCGCCGCATTTCACGTTTGTCGCGGTGCGGGCAATCGCGCCTGTTGCAGCGATGCCGCCGAAGATCGGGCTGACGATGTTGGCGATGCCTTGCGCCATGAGTTCCTGGTTCGAATCGTGGCGGTCGTCCACCATTCCATCGGCAACTACCGCGCAGAGCAGCGATTCAATCGCCGCGAGCAATGCGATGGTGGTGGCAGGCTGAAATAGCTGGCGGATATTTTCCCACGACAACGCCGGAAAGTGTGGGTGAGGCAAGGCTTGCGGAATGCCGCCAAATTTTGTGCCGATGGTTTCAACTTGCAACGAGGGAAACAAAATTACGACGACTGTGCCGAGCACTAGCGCGACAATCGAACCGGGCACGCGCCGCTGCCAGGACTTGGGCCAGAAAAGAATTATCGCAAGAGACGCAACCGCCAGCGCGAGCGTCATCCATTGAACCGTTCCAGCGTGCTCGACCAGGACTTTCATTTTCTCGACGAACTCGGACGGCACTTTGTCCACTTTCAATCCGAAGAAGTCTTTGATTTGCGTCGTGAAAATCAGCACCGCGATTCCCGACGTGAAACCCATCGTCACCGGATAGGGAATGAATTTTATCATCGTGCCGAGCCGCGCTGCGCCCATGATGAATAAAATTACGCCGGCCATGACCGTGCAAATCGCCAGATTCTCCGCGCCGTATTTGGCGTAAATGCCGTAGAGGATGACGATAAATGCGCCGGTCGGTCCGCCGACGCTGACTTTCGTGCCGCCCAGCGACGAAATGATGAAACCCGCAATCACCGCCGTGAAAATTCCCGCCTGCGGCGGCACGCCCGCCGCGATGGCAAACGCCATTGCCAGCGGCAGCGCCACGATTCCCACCGTCACGCCGGCGACGAGGTCGGCAAAAAACGTTTCGCGCGAATAATTCTTCAGCGCTGTTACCAGCTTCGGTCGAAACGAAATACGAAAATTCATTTGTTCAAAAAACAATCGGCAAAACCAGCCGCAGTCTGGCGATGTTGCAGAAAGAGTTCCGAAAAGACAAATAAATTTCGACGGAGCGCGGCTTTCAGGCCGCTTCAACTTGAAAATTCGGCGAGACACCGGTGTTATCTCTCAGCTTGCTGGCGGTCGAAATGTGAAGCGGCGTAAACGCCGCGCTCCTTTTCGCTTGCGAACGCGACGGAAACAAAAGAACTTCGCCATCATGTTTTTCAGAAAATTTTTTCCCAAACGAAGCCTGTTCGCCTTGTTCTGTGTTAGTCTTCTGCCGATGACAACAAGTCTGAACGCCGACGAAGCCAATCTGCCTGCGTTAAATTTGCTCACGCTCAAACGTCCGCTCGTCATTGGCCATCGCGGCTTCTGCAAAATTGCGCCGGAGAACACGCTGCCGTCGTTTCAGTTTGCGATGACGGCTGGCGCTGACCTCGTCGAATTGGATTATCATCACAGCAAGGAAGGAGTTCCCGTCGTCATTCACGATGCGACTTTGGATCGCACAACCGATGCGCGGCAACTTTGGGGCGCAACGGCCATCCAAGTCGCCGCGAAAACCCTGACTGAAATCAAAGCTCTCGACGCCGGAAGCTGGTTTGACGCGAAATACAGAAGCGCGAAGATTCCCACGCTTGTTGAGGCGCTTGACGCAATTCAAGGCAGCGGCGGCGTGACCGCCATCGAACGCAAGGCCGGCGACGCCGCGACGTGCGTGAAAATCTTGCGCGAAAAAAATCTCATCAACCGCGTCGTCGTGCATTCGTTTTACTGGGATTATTTGCGCGACTTCCACAAGCTCGCGCCCGAGCAGGTTTTGGCAGCGATAGGCCCGCCGGGTTCGCGTGACGACGGCAGGAAACTTTCCGCCGCGGAGAAAGTTCTGAGCGAGAAGTGGCTGGACGAAATGAAAGACACCGGCGCGCGCGCCGTTCACTGGAACCAGATGGTGACGAAAGAAGCCGTTGACCTCGCGCACAAACGCGGGCTGAAGGTCTGGATTTACACGATCAACGACCCGGCGACCGCGAATCTGCTTCTCGACATGGGTGTTGACGGCATCACAAGCGACAACACCTCTTTGATCTGGAAAACTTTGGCGTTGCGATCCGCAAAGAAATGAAAATTCCCGCCGGGCTGGAGAAACTTTTCCAAACAACCGAGCCGCCGGAGCTTGGGCCGGAACCGCGAGATGAAGTTTTGTCCGAGGCTGACTTGAATCGCGCGCTCGACGCAAGCCTCGCCGGAAGCAGACTTTCACCGCGCTCGCAAAACCTCATCCGCTCGCTTGCCTTGCTCTGGCACGATCATCTGGATGCGGCCCACGTCATTGCGCAGGACATTGAAACGAGCGACGGCAGTTTCGTCCACGGCATCATGCACCGGCGCGAGCCGGATTACAGCAACGCGAAGTATTGGTTTCACCGCGTCGGCAATCACGCGAGCTTTCCTGAAATCGCGCGGCGCGTCGGCGATTTGCTTGATTCAACCGGAGCAACCGATCTCAAGCCGAAACTGATTCCGAAGGGCCAATGGAATTCAATTGCCTTCGTGGATTTTTGCGAACGCGCCGGGCAGCGTCCTGCAACTGATCCGCATCGCAAACTGGCGCGCGAAATCCAGCGGATTGAAACGGAAATCTTGTTGGAATTCCTAAGCGCCTGAGTTGCCTGGAACAATTTTTCCGAGGACAACTGCCCGGCGCGCACCTGTCGCAGACGGAACATTTGACGGACGCCCGCGCAATGTTTCGTGCGCGAGAATCGCAAACGCCAGTGCTTCCTTCGCCGAATCGGAGATTCCAAAATCGTCGTGTGTGAGAATATTTCCGACGCCGAGCCGCTCCGCCAGCATTTCGCGCAGCACAGGATTTTTCGCGCCACCGCCGCCGAGAATGACCTGAAGTCTGCAAATGGATTTCAGCGCAAGTTTCGGAAAAACAAATCGCTCGTAAGCGTCCGCGATGCTGGCAGCGGTGAAGGCGGCCGAGGTTGCGACAATGTCGGCTTCAACTAGACGCATTTTTTTTGCGCGCGACAGAAATTCACGGACGAACGGCTCGCCGAATTCCTCGCGGCCAGTTGTCTTTGGCGGTGTGCGGCGGATGAACGAGTGTCGCATCATTTCACACAGCAGTTTTTCCGAAACTTTGCCGCGCGCAGCCCACAGTCCGTTGAGATCGAAAGTTTTCTTCCCGCGACTCAGCTTAGTCACGACTGCGTCAATCACCATGTTTCCCGGGCCGGTGTCGAAGGCGATGACATCAGCCAGCCTCGCGCCGGGTTTCAGGAAAGTCAGGTTGCCGATGCCGCCGATGTTTTGAACGATGCGCGGACGTTTGTCGTTGGCGAACAAAACCCAATCGGCATACGGCACGAGCGGCGCACCTTGTCCGCCCGCCGCCATGTCGCGGACGCGAAAATCGGCGATGGTTGTGATGCCAGTCCGCTCGGCGATCACCGCCGGTTCGCCGATTTGCAGCGTCGAGGGATTTCTTGCGTTTGGCAGATGATGAATCGTCTGGCCGTGCGAGCCAATCGCCGCGATGTCGCGTGGTTTGAGTTTCGCCTTGCGAATCACAGCGAGCGCCGCGCGCGCGAAATGTTCACCAAGAAGAAAATTCAGTTCGCAAATCTCCGCCACAGTTCCGTGCAGGCAAACGCGCAGAATTTGTCCGCGAAGTTTTGGCGAAAAGGGTTGGTGCGAATGCGCGACGAGCCGAGCCTTCAATCCGCGCCCGCTGCCGGAGATTTTCGCGACGGCGGCGTCAATGCCATCCGCCGACGTGCCGGACATGAGACCGACGATGAATTGGGCGCGGCCATTTTTATTTCGCACGACGCGAGCGTAGGGAAAACCGGGCTGGCAAACAAGTTTGGCGAATTTATTTCCTGGAATTTGCCGAACATTCGATTGCTTTTGTCCCGCAAGTGTGTTGTATTGCCGCCAAGAAATTATGCAAACCACAATTGAAGAAAGCACAGTCACCCAAAAAACCCGCGAGCTTTGCGAGGCAATTCTCGAACAGCCTGAATATCAAGCCGCGCGAAAAAACATCGAAGCCTTTCTCGCCGACGACAAATCGCGCGCGCAATATGACGGCCTCACCCTCAAAGGCCAGGCGCTCCAGCAAAAGCAGCAGCAGGCGTTGCCGTTGACCGGCGAGGAGATTTCCACCTTTGAAAAAGAGCGCGATGCGTTGCTCGCCAATCCCGTCGCGCGCGGCTTCCTCGACGCGCAGGAGCAGATGCACGAATTCCAAGAGACGGTCAACAAGCTCTTGAGCAAGACGCTTGAACTTGGGCGCGTGCCCGGCGCGGAGGAACTGGATTCAGGCGGATGCGGAAGCGGCTGTGGCTGTCATCACTGAAGCAATTGGTTCTTCAATCGAACGCCGACTTCACGAAATGGAGTCGGCGTTTTTATTTTTGAAATGAAAATTCCAGGAGAAATAAATCAAAAAGGGACTCGTCAATCCGAAAAGCGGTTCACCGCGAGATGTCTGATTGCTTCAAGATGCGGAACTGGTGGCGCGTGAGGACGGATTCGGCGAGTTCGTTGTCCTCCATGCTCAGGCCGAGGATGGATTTGCCCTGCGGATGGGGGATGAACGAGTAGAGATAATTGATGTTCAGTTCGGCGCCGAGAAACGCGGCGACGACTTCATTGAGGCGTGTCACCTCGACTTCAACGGCAAGCAACTCGCTTTCGGTGAATGGAAATCCTTTTTCAAGGAGCAAATCCCGCGCGCGATCGGGATCGTCAACGACGAAGCGAATGATCGAGCTGTCGGTCGTGTCCAACACCATCAGGGCGAGCACATGAACATCATGAGCGCCGAGCATGGCCATGAGATCGTGAAGCCGACCGAGGCGATTGGGAGTAAAAACGGAAAATTGCTTCACCGCGTCTGACCGCCGGGCTGGAATGGATTTGACAGCCATAACGTTCAATAACGTAGCCGCTTTCGGATTTCAGGCTATGAATTTTTTCCGCATCGCCGCATCATGTATTTTGCGAAGGACACCAAGCCTGAAAACTTGTAGGACGGATCAACGTATTTCTCAATGACGTAGAACGCGAAGTAATAGGCGCGGCAGAAACACCAGACAGTCAACGCCAGCAACAAAATGACCTTCGCCGTCGGCTGCTCCAGCACCAGCAGCGTCGCGGCGGCGATGCCGAGCAGCAGAAATAAAAAGCCTTTGATTTGTCCCATGTTCTGCTCGGTTGCCAGAATCGCGAATTGGACGTGAACCGGACAGTCACCGTGACGGTGGTGATTCTGCTCCTCTGGGCGTTTTCAGCCTACAAAGTGTATCGCGTCGTCTCGCGGCTCAGTTATCTTGAAAGTTTTTTCCACGTGTGCGCGTGGTGCCGCAAAATCGAATACAAAAACCAATGGCTTTCGCTGGAGCAACATTTCACGGAGAAAACCGGACGCCCCGCCTCGCACGGCATCTGCCCCGAGTGTGCCGGGAAGGTCTTGAAGTCGATCCCGGTCAAAGGTTGAATCGGATTACGGATTGGCCGCCCGGCTGGCGCGACATGCCGGTTGGCAGCCATTGATGGTTTGGCGAGTTGATTTAGGCGTTGCGCAGACGCGAACCTGGCGTAAAATCAGGATAATGACCCACTCGAACTGAAAACTTTTAGCCGAGGCAAAAGCTTATGATCAAGATACCCGGTGGCACGTGCAGTGACCTTTGCAATCCTCAACTGAAAATGACGCGGCGCGACCTGCTGCGCGTGGGCGGCGCGAGCATGTTGGGCCTCTCGCTTGGCTCGCTATTCAAGCTGCAGGCGCTCGCGGGCGAGCCGGGCAAACACGCGGGCGGCCCCGGCTGGGGCGCGGCCAAAAACGTGGTGATGATTTATCTCCAGGGCGGACCGAGCCATCTCGATTTATGGGACCCGAAGGAAAACGTGCCGGACAACATCCGCAGTTCGTTCAAGCCCATCCCAACGAAGATTCCCGGCGTGAACTTCACCGAAGTGCTGCCGGAGCTGGCGAAGGTGAACGACAAGTTCACGATGATCCGCTCGATGAGTTACACGCCCAACGGCCTGTTCAATCACACCGCCGCCATCTACCAGATAATGACCGGCTACACGACCGACAAGGTCAGTCCCTCGGGCCAGCTTGAGCCGCCCGACCCCAAGGACTTTCCCAACTTCGGCTCCAACCTCGTCCGACTGCGCCCCGTGACCGAGCCGATGCTCCCGTTTGTGATGCTTCCGCGCCCGCTCCAGGAATCCAACGTGGTCGGCAAAGGCGGCAGCGCCGGTTTCCTAGGCAAAGCCTACGATCCATACACGCTTTACCCGGACGGCGACGACATGGACTTGAACAAGATGGACCGCATCCGGATTGACGACTTGAAGCTGCCGCCGGAAGTGTTCGCGCTCCGCCTCCAGCGCCGCGCGCAGTTGCGGGAGGCCGTTGAAGCCGCCATGCCTGACGTCGAGAAGGCCGTCGCGAACTACAACCTGGACGACTATTACCAGCGCGCCTTGAACCTCATCATCTCCGGCCGCGCCCGCAAAGCCTTCGACCTCACGCAGGAATCCGAGAAGATGCGCGACCGTTATGGCCGGAACACGTTCGGTCAAAGCTGCCTGCTCGCCCGGCGATTGATCGAAGCCGGCACACGCGTCGTGGAAGTCATCTGGCCGAAGATCGCCAACTCGGACAACCACTCCTGGGATCACCACGTGGAGCTGACCAAGCGCATGGGAACCCAGTCCGGGCCGATGTTGGATCGTGGCTTGGCGGCATTTATCGCGGACATGGACGAACGCGGCTTGCTTAAGGAAACCCTCGTGGTTGCGATTGGAGAATTCGGTCGCAGCCCACAGAAGGGAATCAGCACTTCCGGCAATTCCAACAGCGCCGATGGCCGCGACCACTGGCCTTACTGCTACACCTCAGTCATCGCCGGTGCCGGAATCAAACGCGGTTATGTGCATGGCAAGTCCGACAAGACCGGCAGCAGCCCCGCCGAGGAGCCGGTTCACCCGACCGAACTGCTCGCCACGATGTATCACGCCTTTGGGATTGATCCGGAAACGATCGTTTACAACCACCTGAACCAACCGCGCGAACTGGTGAAGGCCAAGGCCGTCACCAAGTTGTTCGCCTAGGGCGTGTTTTCAACATGGTGGCACGGGCGTCTCGCCCGTCAAATCCGGCGTCCCGCCGGATTTCATCAGAGGTTGTCCGCTGCTCGTTGTTCGTAAAGACAAAAGCCGACGCGTATCCCGCGACGGTTTCGGGCGGAACGCCCGAAACAACAGGCCAGAGGCCTGTGCCACCAATCGGATTTTGAAAACACGCCCAAATGGTGTCGGACGCGCACGGCTTGGCCGCGAAATCAATACAGCTTCACGCGCGCGTAGCTGATGGTGTTCGCCGAACCCTGGCGCGGCCCGAGCATCTCCAGCGTGCGTGACGGCGGCGAACCGCCCCTGACCGTCGCCGTGAAATACTGTGCGAACGTTTTCTGAAGCGGCAATCGAACCGATGGCGTCATGGAGCCGTCGCGCAAAATTTCCCGGACGCGATTCTCGGCCACAGGCTTGCCGCCCGCGTCCGTTCCTCCAGCGTAATACGCCACAAAGATGCGATGCTCCGGCGTCACCTGGAATCGCGCGCCCGAACCGATGATGCCCGGTTTGTCCTCGGTTGATTCCTCGATGGTCTTGCGCTGAATCACTTTCCCTTCGCGAACGACCGCGTAATTCAGGCTGTGACGTTGCTTCGCGTTGGGGAAAAACTTTGCCCGCAGCCGCTCATCAATCGCCCGCTCGCTCCACACCAGATGCGCGTCGCCGTTGTCCGCCACGAACAGGTCGCCCGGCGAAATCCATCCGCAAGTTTTGTCGCAACTCGCGATTTCAATCCACTCGGCAAATGGCTTCTTGGTGATGTCCGGCGTCCAGGTGAAGAAGAGCCGGCGAAAATCGTAGTCCCATTGCCTGCCCGTCAGCTCGCGCTTGAATTCCCGCCATGCCTTGTAAGGCTCGATGACGTCGCTGACGCCGCAGAAGTAAACCGCGCGCTCGCGCAGCGCCACGTTCGGGTAACAGACGCGGATCGGCTCGGGCTTGTCATACTCCGCGCCCCACGGCCACTTGAGTTTGCCTTGCGCGCTCCATTGGCCACGCCGGTCGCGGAACGTCCACTCTGCGTGTGTGTAGCCGATGTTCTGAAACAAAATCAACTCACCTGCCGCGCCGTCCGCCGCAAAGCTGCGATACGAATGTTCGCTGAATTTCGGCTCGCCCTGCCAGAGCGGCGACAGCGATGCGGGAATCGCTGCGGCGTCACTCGCCTTGAACTCCAGCACGTCCGGTCGCGCCGCACCGCCGTTCGGTTCGTCGCCGCGACCGAGCGAAGGATTCGCGGACAGGAACACGCGACCGCTGCGAAAGCACGCGAGCGGCGCCGGCTCGCGCGTGCGGCCATCGGTGTCCACGCGCACGCGTTCCCAGCCGTGCGCGCCGCGCTCGAACAACATCCAGCGGCAATTATTCAGCGGCTTGACGCCGGGGATGGTCTCGATGCCGCTGGCAAAAACCCGTTTGCCGGCGCGCACGAGGCAGGTTGAGCCATGACACCACATCGGGCCGGCGCCGTTGTCCGCGTTAGTGTAGTTGTAAACGTCCTCCTCGACTTCCACAACGGGTTTGAGTTCCGCAGCATGAACCGCGAAGTTCAGCAGCAAACTCGTGGACAGAATTGAACCAACCGAAAGCAGGTTTTTCATCGCAAGTGTTTTCCAGAGCCGATTTGATTGTGCTTTGACTGACGCTGCCCGTCCTCCGTAGCAGAACTGCGGAGGGTGGACAAGCCCACCTTTCATTCGGGAAAGTTTACCGGCGCGGCTTTCGTTCTTGTTGCTGCGGGTTCGGGATTTATTTCCGGGCAAAAACCGTGCTCGACAGGAACTTGCGTCCAAATAGTATCGGCTCCTGAAAAAGGATGGGCGGAAGAAGCCGCCGTCCATTCATAATGTTGGGCATAGTAGCATGTGTCGTTCGTTTATCATCTTGGTTGCGCTCGCCATGGCTGGATGTGGTGGCGAGAAACAAAAGGTCGCGGTTGGCGGACACGCACTACAATTGCGTCTCCAGGGTCGTGGCTCTCCAACGGTAGTTTTTGAAAGCGGAGCAGGCTTGGGATTAAAGAGCTGGACAAAGGTGCAGCCGAAAATAGCCCGATTTGCCAGCACCATCGCGTATGACCGCGCGGGCTTGGGAAAATCCGAGCCGGGACCTGAGCCGCGGGATGCGCGCCGCATTGCTGGCGAGTTGCATACTGCCTTGCAGAAAGTTGGTGCCCAGCCATCTTATATTCTCGTGGGCCACTCCGCCGGCGCATTTTATATCCGCTTGTTCGCCGATGCATATCCACAGGAAGTAGCCGGTCTGGTGTTTGTGGATCCGGCGACCGAGCAGATTTATGACTGGTTTGGAACCCATGTCCCCGAGGCCTTAAAAGCCAAGGTTGCCGCCTCCAAGGTGCCGCCGGGAGAACGGGCAGAGTCGCAAGCCCACCGTGTGACTGCGGAACAAGTGCGCTCCACTCGTCTGCCCGTGCATCTGCCGGCGGTGGTGCTGAGTTCGACGCGTCCCGAGCCGAATCACCTGCCTGGATTCTTGGAGGCTTTGCGAGTCGCTCCTGAAAAACCCGGCAACGCCTTGACGGGGATGAGCGAGAAGGATGGACGGCTCGAAAGTATTCGACCGGAAAATTGAATGGTGCGAGCAAAAGCCGGTCGAAAAGAGCGATGCAAACCAAGCCTTCGGCGACGCACCAAATCTCCTTCCTGATGCCCGCGCTGGGCGAGCAACTGGATTCGCGCCAGCCGCTCAAACAACTGGCCGACATGATTCCGTGGTCGGAGTTCGAGCAGGCGTTTGGCGGGTATTACAGTGACGAAGGCCGTCCCGCCAAGCCGGTGCGGCTGATGGTGGGTTTGCTGTTGCTCAAGCAGATGTTCAACCAGGGCGACGAGACGGTGGTGGCCGGGTGGGTGCAGAATCCCTACTGGCAATACTTCTGCGGGATGAGTGAATTTCAATGGCAGGTGCCGTGTGATCCCAGCGATTTGGTATACTTCCGCCAGCGCATCGGCGAGGCGGGCGTGCAACGCATCCTCAAGGTCAGCGCCCAACTCCACGGCGCGAAGGCGCAGGAAAGCGAAGTGGTGGTGGACACGACGGTGCAGGAGAAGAACATCACGCATCCCACGGACACGAAACTGGCGCACAAGATCATCCGGCGCTGCTGGAAGCTGGCGGATCGGAACGGTGTGAAACTGCGCCGCCGCTATCGCAAGGCGGTGCGGCAATGCGTGATGGCCCAACGATGGCGCAAAGACCCCAGGAAACGAAAGGCGGCACACCGCGCGTTACGGAAGCTCAAAGTCATGGCGGGCCGGTTGATCCGGGAACTGGAGCGCAAGCTGCCGGAGACAGCGAGGCAGGCACAACGGGAGAACTTCGCGCTGTATCGGCGCGTGCTGCGGCAACAACTGGGAGACCGGAACAAAATTTACTCGCTGCACGAACCACAGGTTTATTGCATGAGCAAAGGCAAGGAACACAAGAAATACGAATTTGGAAGCAAAGCCTCGGTGGTGATGACCAAGACCCACGGAGTGATCGTTGGCGCGGTGGCGCACGAGGAAAATCTCTACGACGGCGACGCGCTGCGACCGGCGCTGGAACAAACCCGCGCCATCACCGGCCAACAACCCGCCAAAGCCATTGTGGATCGGGGCTATCGCGGACGCAAAGAAGTGGACGGAACGGAAGTGCTGCTGCCTGGCAAACCCAAACCCGGCCAATCGAAACGTGAGAGCGCGAAGATGCGGGCGCGGTTTCGGCGGCGAGCGGCCATCGAACCGGTCATCAGCCATCTGAAACATCAGTATCGGCTGATGCGTTGCTTCTTGAAAGGCTTCGTGGGCGACCAGATCAACCTGCTTCTGGCGGCAGCGGCCTGGAACTTGAAGAAGTGGCTGCGGACCGCCGCTCTTTTTTGCCTTCAACTCCTGCGGTTCATCGCCAACCCACAGACCCACGTCCTTTCATCGGTCCAGCCGTAAAAGAGTTTTTCAGGAACGACTAACTCGTCCCTCCGCTGACGTGGTGAAGGATGCGGAGAAGGCGGCGGTGTTGGTGCTGGTTTAACTGATGGTAGGGCGGTGCTGCCGCGCCGCAACGCAGCCCTACCTCGCTACGGCACGAGCTTCGCGCGATATACGCGGAGCGGATTCGTCCCGGCGGCGTTGGTTTCAACGAAGGGAACCTGCCCGGTCAGATTGCTCAGGGTCGTCACGCCGTTCCAGTTCGTGAGGTCGGACGATTTTTCCACGAGGTAATTCCGCCCTGTGTTGCCGCTGAGGACGAATCGAAGCAGGCCGTTGCTGAGGGTCGCGTCCCGCAAAACCGGGTTTGTCACGAAACTCAGTCGCGCAATCGCGCTGGTGATCGAGCCGGCGGCGTTGGTTACGAGGACGTCGTAGTTGCCGAGTTGGTTTGACTGGACGTTGACGCGGGTGAAGCTGCTTTGCGTTTCGCCGGAAAGTCCCGCCGCGTTGAAGCGCCATTGGTAGGCCGGCGAAGGCATGCCGCTGGCGAGCACGGTGAACGTGGCGTTTTCGCCGGGCAAAACTTCCCTGCTCTGCGGCTGCGCTTGAATCGCCGGCGCTTCTGTCAGGGCGAGAACCGCGTCGCTGCTCGTGACATTTCCGGCGGAGTTCGAAACGACGACGGAATAGCTTCCGACGCTGGCCGCCTGCGCGTTGGTGACGGTGAAGGCCGACAAAGTGGCTCCAGAAATGTTTGAGCCGTTGAAACGCCATTGATACGTGAGCATCGGCGCTCCTCCGGCGCTGACGCTGAAGGCGGCATTTGTCCCGACGCTGCCGGAGATGCTTTGCGGCTGGGTTAGAATGTAGGGCGCAGGAATGCAGCAGGCCGGACTTTCCATGGCGACCGTGTCCACAGACCAGCCGTTTTTCGACGTGCTGGAGTCCGTGCCGCAACGCCATTTGAATTGCACGTTTTGGCCGGCAGCCGATGGCGGGAGCGCGACGATGGTGCTGACGAAACCAGCGGAGTTTCCGCTCCATGCCTGCCGCCCGCCCAGCGGGTTGCCGAACGAACTGCTGATGGTGTGCGTGTAACCGCCCGCAGCGAAACTTCCGCCAGCCGCAATAATGTTCGTGAACGTGCCACCGCCAATTTTGATTTCCAACACACCTCCGTCATAGGCGACAGTCCCCGACGCCGCTGCTTCCATGTCGTAACTGTGCCGGAAAGTCAGGCGCTCCGACGCCGACGAGACGGCGATGACGGGCGAAACCAGTTCGTTGATTCCCACAGCGGGAGGTTCCGCCGAGAACGCGGCGTTGGGCGAGGTGTCGGAAGATGTCGCGGAGGTTATCCAATTCGCTTGCCCGCCGGATTTCGCAGTTGTCCAACCTGCGGGCAGGTTCGGCGTGGAGACGCCGTCAAAATTTTGCAAAACGTTTGTTGCGAGCTGGCCGAGATTGAAATGGAACGAAACGTTTCCGTAGCTGGCACCGCCATCCTGCAACTGCAACGTCGCCGTGACTGTCGAACCGCAATTGCCGCCCGCGACGAATGAAAACGCCTGTGTGACGGAAGCACCGCCGGTCGCAATAGCGCCGTAAGTTTGCGGGCCGCTGGGCGATGAGATTCCTCCGGTCGCCTGCAACGTGGCGACCAGATTCGTCGTGGGTGCGGGACCGGTGTTTTGCAATGCAAAATTCACCGTCACAAATTCATTTGGGTCAACCAGGCTGTTTGCCGTCGCGCAGCTCTCGGCGGCGAGCATCGCGCCGTTGCCGACAATGTTGAGGCCAGCCCCGACGTTGTAAACCGCCAGCGCGTAATCCTGATCGAGCGCAGGCGCTTCGTTGGGAACGCCGTCGGAGTTGATGCTGGTCGCAGTGACCGTGACGACAATCATTCCGGAAAATCCCGCTGGCAGGAAAACGCTTTCGGCGTTGTTTCGAACATCGGCACTGCCGCCAGTCACGGAGTTTGCGCCGCTGAAAACATTTCCTTTGTAAGTGTTGCCACCGACGGTCACGGTGAGATCGAGGTTGTTGTTGTAGGCGTTGCCGGACGTGGCACCGGGAGCGTCCGTCCACGCGAGCGTCACCCGGACCGGCTTCGTTGAATCAGAAACCGTGTTCGTGATGGAGCGCGTCTGTCCCGAGGCGGTGAATTTGTCCGCCGCAAGCTGGTCGCGCAGGACGCGCGGAACTCCGTCGAACGCGAAGCCGAGATTCATTTCGCCCATGCCCTGACTGGCCGACCAGAGCGTGTCGTTGGCACCCGTGCCGTTCATGTAGCGCGCGGAGTTTAGCAGAAATGCTTTGGACATGGCCGGGCTTGGCGCGTTGGAACCGTTGTTCAGAAAGAATTGCCGGAGCAGCGCGCAGCCGCCGGCAACTGCCGGAGTCGAATGGCTCGTGCCGGAGGAGGTCGTGTAGAATTGCTGGGTGAGCGGGAAAAAATTATCCGGGTCGCCGGGCGTGCCGCTACCAGGCAGCGCGCAGACGCCCGAACCATCGTAGCACGCCAGATCATTGCCGGTGCTCGCTGGCGACGGTGCGGGGCTGTCCTGCGCGACGCCGCCTGTCACGTGCGAACCGGGCGCAACGAGGTCGGGCTTTTGCCGCCCATCGGCGCAAGGGCCTCGGCTGGAAAAATCAACCATGTCATTCGCGCTGCTGGCATCGCTGTCCGGCGTGGCGCAACCATCGCTTCCCGTCGTGCTGTTGCCGCCGTTGGCGGTGGAGTGGGAATGGACATTTTCGGCTGCGCCGACGGTGATGACATTTTTTGCCGTGCCGGGTGAACCGACGGTTCCCGCGCCCGGCCCGTCATTGCCCGAAGAAAAAACGATGACCATTTCCTGGTTGCCGGCTGTTGCGAATGCCGAGCCGTCCGGTTGCGCGTCGCGAACGAGCGCGTCGTAAGTCTGTGAATCCGAATCGTAGTCGCCGGTAGCGCCGCCACCCCAACTGTTGTTGCTGATGCGCGCGCCGTCGTTGTAAGCGCGCGACTGGAGGTTCGGAATGTTCGGATCCGTAAAAAAGTCGGGGTCAAAAATCACCGATGAACCGAGTTTCACGAACGGGCAGACTCCGAGTCCGTAGTGATAACCGGCGGAATCCGTGTGCGGAAAACCGTTCGGTTGATTGTTGTAACCGCCGATGATGTGCGCATTGATGGCTCCGTGCCCGTCACAACCAGCCAGCGTGCTGCCCGCGTGCGGCGAGCCTTCGAGCCGGCTGTAAATCACGCGGCTCGTTCCGCTCAGATCGCCCAGCTCGAACAATCCAAAATGGTTTGGAATCGTCGAGCCGTCGTCAATGCCGCTGTCACTCACGTCCACGGCAAATCCCGACGCCGTGAATTGAGCCTGAGAAAAGCCTTTGTTCGTGAGCCACGCCAGATAGCCCGGCGCGCCCGGCGAATTGCCGCTCAAATTTCCTGTGATGATGATGTTCTGACGCTCATCGTGTTTTTTCGGCTCGTGATAGGGATGAATCGAAACCACTTCCGGCCTCGCTGCGATGTCTTCCAACCGGCTGGGCGGAATCCGCACGATGACGTTGACGTAATCCAGAATTTCATACTGCCGCCTGATCGGCGCGAGCTTGAGCCGGCCAATGAGTCGAAGCGTCACGGGATTTTCATCGGCGTCGGCGAGCAATTGGATTGAAAATTCATCCGTGCCTGGCGCGCGGGCGTTCGGATGAATTTTGTATTCGTCGAGAAACCGCGCTTCCCATTGCACGTGAGCAGTGGCGCGGGCGTGGGCTTGAAGCGCAGCCAGGCTTTTCGCGTCGCCGTAAACGAGGTAGCTGTTCTGCGGAATGTAGGTGACGATGCGAACGCCGGTATTCGCCAGCGCGTCGCGCCATTCCGGTTTCGGCGGGCCGATGAATTGAATCAAGTGCAGCCGCTTGCCGAGAAAACTTCCAACGGCGCGTTTCAACGCGGCGGCTTCGAGAGTCGTCGTGTCAATTTTCCCGGCGTGGAGTTGGATCACGTCGTAGTCGTCGCGCAACTCGCCGCGTTCGTCGCGCAAGGTTTTTTCGTCGAGATCCGCCGCGTCGAAAATCTGGAAGCCGCCGTAATCGGCAATCGGCTTTCTGCCTTGCGCGATGAGTTTTGCCACGAGCGCAGGGTCGTTCACTTGAAACTTGTGCCGGCGCGGGCTGGAAGTCGTTGCGGGCGGCGCATTCGTCGGCGCTGCATCCAGACGCCCGCACTCAAACATCGCGCCAAGAGCCGCAAACGCGGCGACGCGGGTGAAAATGTCGTTGCGGAGATTCATTTCGGAAAAAATTCAAGCCAGGCTGAAGGATTTCGACGCAAACCAAGCGCCGACGTTAAGCGGATTGGCCGCCGGAAAAAGTGCATTGTGCTTTTGGTTAAAATGAAATCGAAACTCGCGTGGATGTCGAGGCGAAATTGCGGTGTGGAAGTCGGCGAGAAACCCGCGAACTCTTAACGCTGGGCAACCGCCGAAATTACCGGCATAGGAGCTTTCACTCGCGCCGGTTCGACGACGACCGGTTGCGAAGGAACGGGCGGAAAAATCAAATCCGTATCGCCCGTTGAACGCAGCGACGGGCGTTTTTGAGCGCTGTGCAAACCGCCGCGCAGAATGATGCGGATGGTGTCGAGCAAAATGAAAACGTCGAGGAAGAGGCTCATGTTCTTCGCGTAGTAAAGGTCGTATTCGAGCTTGTGCCTGGCGTCTTCAACCGACGCGCCATAGGGGTAGCGGACTTGCGCCCAGCCGCTGATGCCCGGTTGCGCAAGAAGGCGCTCGCGATAAAAGGGAATTTGCTTGCTTAAGGTTTCAACGAATTGCGGGCGCTCCGGTCGCGGGCCGACGAAGGACATTTCCCCACGCAGCACGTTCCAAAGCTGCGGGATTTCGTCAATGCGATAGCGCCGGAGAAAATTTCCAAGAGGAATCACGCGCGGATCATCTTTGCTGGCCCAGACCGCGTCGCCCCTCTCGGCATCGAGGCGCATGGTGCGCAGTTTGATGAGTTCGAACGTGCGCCCGAAGCGGCCAGAACGTGTCTGCCGATACAAGACCGGCCCACGCGGCGAAGTGATTTTGACGATAGCCATGCCGAGCAGCAGAAATGGCCAGAAGAAGAGAAGTCCTCCCAACGAACAAATGATGTCGAACCCTCGCTTGAGTTTTTTGATGTAGAGCATGTGCGGCGAACCGCTGGCATTCATAAGCCAGTCAGGCGTGATCAATTCGACGGGGACACACTGGAAAACCTCTTCGAAGAGGCTTATGAGCGGCATCACCGTGATGCCGGAGTAACGAAGCTGGCAGAATGTCTGGCACAAGGTCGGGTCGCTGATGCTTTGGTTCGTGCAGAGAATGCGTTCGAGGCCTTCATGTTGCGCTATCTCGCGCAACTGACTGACCGAGCCGAGAACGCGCGTCCGGCCGGTCGGCTTGTAAGCGTCATAGTGAATCACGCCGACCAGATCGAGTTGTTGTCGCCCGAAATCTTTCACCAGCGCCACTTCCTGTTCGTCCAGCGCGGACGTGACAATCAACGCGACGCGCTCGCGGTAGTTTTTGAATTCGTGCAGGAGAAAAATATGGTGCAGCAACACGCTGAAGTAGGAGATCGAAGAACTGATCAGCATCGCGCCGCGGCCAATGCGGGTGGAAAAATTCAGGTAGAAAATCCCTATCATCAGCACCAGCGCAATCACAAAACTCACTCCCAGGAAAAATGAACGCTTGAAAAGGCTGTGGCTGGAACCTTGCAGTGAATAGAGCCCAAAAATGTATGAAGCGCAGGCGAATATGAGCGCCCCCATGAAAATGCCGGACCAATAAAGATTCAAGGCATCAAGCCACTCTGCGCCGAACCGGATGCGCAGGCCTAAAATAAAAGAAACGCTGAAAGCCAGCACGTCAAACGTGAAATGCTGAAACACTCGAAACCAATGCTTGTTTGAAATGCCGTTGGTATTCATCGGCGATCTTTTGGATTACAACCAGTATGGGGTAATACCCACTTGTGGACAAGTATTTTCTTTCCGCCATTTTTTGCTCGTTCACAAATCTGCTTACTCAAGAAGAGCCAATTTTGGGACGATCCATGCGCGGATAAAAGGTTGCATTCAGGAGGGAATTCGTTTATCCAAACGAGGGTGCGCAGCAGTTCGTCAATGGCATTGGTTTTGAGTTTGAGCATTTTGCTCATTGCCCTTGCTTCGACCGAAGCAGCTCAATCCAAGGGGCGAATCGTCAAGCCGAATTTTGCGCGCCCGCAAATTGACCGCCGCCAGATGGAGAGACCACAAAGGGAAAAAATATCAATCGAAGCACCGGCGATAGAAACCTCGACGATGAGTTCGTTTTCCCACAGGCTTGCCCAACGCGCCAAGCCACAACTCGCCAAGTCTCAGTTTGAAAACCCCGCTTTCGAGGACAGCTTTCGCAATTCGAATAATGGCAGTCAGGCGCTTTTTCCGCACGGACGTCTGCATCGCAAACTTCGGATTCGAGAACCCCAGCGCACGACAGACTACATCAATGGGCGACAGATCAAGGAACGTCATGCGCGGCTGCGCGGTCATTTTCTTTACCACGGCAAGGCCGACCGCGAAATCGCCCCGGACTGAGGCAGCACAACGGAGGGGATCATTTTCGAAAACTTTGCGCTTGAAACAAATTGCGCTTCAGTTATTTTTAATTAGCTGCCATGAGAGCAGTGCGGCGGGCCAGGATGTAAAAATGCTGTGTGTCATCCGAGGCCCGCCGGTTTTTTTCCCCGCCCCGAACCAAAGACTTCAAGAGAATATTTCTGGAGAAAGTTGATGAAGTTTCCTTTCCTCCCGAGTTGAAACTCGAATAGTCCCCTCAGATTGCCCAGCATTCGATTTAATCCTGCGTGAAGGTCTTCGTCCGCGCTGCTTGACCGAGAGAAGATTGGTGTCTTTATACGACTCCCCTCCAGTCTTCGCTCGAAGCGAGCTTCGACTCGGCAAGCCAATTCGATTTGAAATCTCAAATTCGAGATTTCAAATTCCCCACTTCACCGGCACGGTCATTTTTTTTCCGAAGCGGTTTGTGTAATGAAGTTGGCGGTGACGCGCGCCGTATTCATAGACCAGCTTCGTCAACTTCACATCGTAACAGCAATACTCGGCGATTTCCAGCATCTTGCCCTGCCGAAACCATTCGATGGCCT
The DNA here is from genome assembly GCA_964389025.1 of uncultured Verrucomicrobiota bacterium. Taxonomy (GTDB): domain Bacteria; phylum Verrucomicrobiota; class Verrucomicrobiia; order Limisphaerales; family CAYMCQ01; genus CAYMCQ01. Next base: position 15,548 of record CAYMCQ010000018.1, on the reverse strand, counting down.
GCATCCCTTCGGCGGTTTTTTCGACGCCGAAGGTGGCTGTCGCGATTGAATCGAGCGAGAGCCGGTGCTGAAGCGTGTTTTGCAATTCCACGAGCATGTCCAGCGTCGGAATTTGCCGAAGATCAAACGTCGTGTAGCCGTGAAGCACTTCGTAATCGAACCGCTGAATGTTAAAACCGACGACGAGGTCGGCGCGCTGAAGTTCGCGGATCAGGTCGTTGACCTGTTTCTCGCCGTAGATTTTGTATTCGCCCGTTGCGCTGCTGTGAGTCACGCCGATGCTCATGCCCATCAAGTTGATTTTGTCCCACCCACCGACTTCATCCGCCGACTTCTGGGTCTCCAGATCGAAATAGACTGTGTTTTTTGCGCTCACCTGTTCTGATTTTCGTAATCTTAATCGTAATCTTACTCTTAATCACAAGCTGAAAACCAGATTAAGATTATGTATCCCCAAACATTAAGATCAGTTGTAACTTGACAGAGTTGCAATTCGAGCCAGCCGAACCAAACCTCGAAGAGTTAGTAAAAAAATCTCACCACAAAACCCGCGCTCCAAGCTGGATCGTAATGATTGGGGTTATGTATCAGCCTGGCATGAAAGATCATTCTGTAGCATATGACCGCGACGACGCGAAACTATGGCATTTCCATTTAACATTGGCGCATACGGTTCACGGGGTTACAGCGCCAGAGGACTGGCGCAGTCCAAGACGCTGCGCGTTTTCCTTGCGCCATCACACGCGCGCTAGCGTCTTGGACTGCGGCGGTCCTCCGCCGCTTTCTTATCGCTGGCAAGCCATGCTGTGCCGATGTTAACCGCAACTGCTATACAGAATGCGGTAACACTTTATTTCTATCCGCTTGCTGACAGGTTCGACGAACAATTGGATACAGAGAAGCAAGGAATTCTACGTTTTCACGCCGGAAGCATACTCCTCGTAGAGAAGCAGATTTCGCTTCAAAAAACATCTTCTCTTTTCAAGCATCGGTTGTTGCTTTTCAGTATGAGGACGTATTTGCCAGACGCCGACAAAAAGTTTTTTCTGAGCTTATCCTCATCGCCCTTCCAAACCGTTTCTTCAAAGTCAGAAGCACCGCACCGATTGACCAAGCGCCAACTGCCGAAACGAGCACGCTAGAGCTTCTGGAAAAAGTAAATTGGGCTTACTGACTCGGCGAGGCTTCAGTTGGTTTCTGCTTCTTCCGCTCCGCCTCGTCCTCGATTTTATGAGAGATGTCTTCCAGAAGTTCGCGATGCTTGTCCGAAGTCTCGCGGCGGATGGTGCGCAGGTCGCGCAGCGCAACGATCATCGCGCCGCAGGTGAGCGTGAAACAGCCCAGCCAATAAATCAGCATCGGGAGCGCGCCGAGCCGGTGTTTTTCCAGCACTGTCAGCCCAACGATCAGCATCGCCAAAGCGCCGCCCAGAAAAATGATCCCCAAAATGCGGCGGCGGGTCGTTGTGGTCAAAGGCATTCTCCCGCAAAAATTGCCATTGCGGTTTGATCCCAGCAAGCGCAGTCTCTTTTCACGTTTCATGCGTGACGTTTCATCCGGTCAAATGCAAATCGCCAAACAACTCGCCATTTTTTTGGAAAATCGTCCCGGCACGCTCGCACGGCTGGCCGACGCGATGAGCGAAGCCGAGGTCAACATCTACGCCATCTCGACGAGCGACACTGTGGATCACAGCGTCATCCGCATGGTGGTGAGTGATTATCGCAAGGCGCTGCACGTCTTCGAAGAGCGCGGCACGCTGGTCATTGAGGACGATGTGCTGATGATTGAAGGCACGAACGAACCCGGCTCGCTCGCAAAACTCGCGCACAAACTGACCGCCGCGAAGATCAACATTGAATATTGCTACTGCGCCACGCCACCGAACGCGAAGAAGGGGCTGATGATCATGCGTGTTTCGGATGCGAAGAAGGCACTGAAAGCGTTGAACTCGTGATTGAAGTTTGAAGACTCAAGTGTCCAGAGCTGAAAACTTGACGCTGCGAACTTAAAACCACTCATGAACCATCCGCTGCTTTACGAAATCAACACGCGTTGCTGGCTGGCCGAGCTTTCGGAAAAGCACGGGGGGGAAATCTCCCTTGCGAATATTCCTGAAACTGAATTCACGTCGTGGGAAAAATTTGGTTTCACGCACATCTGGCTCATGGGCGTTTGGACGACCGGGCCAAAATCCCGCGCGGAATCGTTGCGCCATCAAGATTTGCTCGCGCAGTTCGATCATATTCTGCCGGGCTGGAAAAAAGATGACGTGTCCGGATCGCCTTATTCCATCGCGGACTATCACGTCCCGAAAAATCTTGGCGGCGAAAGCGGGCTGGAAAAGTTTCGCAAGCAACTTCATGCGCACGGGATGAAATTGATACTGGATTTCGTGCCGAACCATCTTGGCTTGGATCATCCGTGGTTGAGCACGCATCCGGAATTATTCGTCCATAGCGAAGCGGAGAAGCCTGAAACTTTTCGCCAGCAAACTGTGCGTGGCATTCGCTGGATCGCGTGCGGCAAAGACCCGTATTTCCCGGCGTGGACGGATGTGGCGCAACTTGAATACCGCAATCCAGCGACGCGCACTGCGATGACAGAGTTGCTTCAATCCATCGCCGCACGTTGCGACGGCGTCCGCTGCGACATGTCCATGCTCCTGCTGAACGATATTTTTCCGAAAACATGGGCGCACTTTCCAACAAGCCATCAAATGCCTTCATTTGAATTCTGGTCGGACTCAATCCGAGCAGTGAAACGCGACAGGCCGGAATTTCTTTTCCTGGCGGAAGCCTATTGGGGACTGGAAGGAAAACTGCAATCGCTCGGTTTCGATTACACCTACGACAAACGGCTTTACGATGTGCTGATCGAAAAACACCCCGCCGATTCCGGACGTCATGTGGCGGATTGCCCGCCGGAATACATCGCCCACAGCGCGCACTTTTTGGAGAACCACGACGAGCCGCGCGTCGCGCCGAAACTTGCGTTCGCAGAACATCGCGCCGCAGCGCTGACGATCCTCGGTCTGCCGGGGATGCGATTTCTGCAGCACGGACAATTGACCGGCTCGCTCATTCGGCCGCCGGTTCAGCTTGGCCGCTGTCCGACAGAACCAGTCAACAAAGACATCGCAACGCTTTACGAAAAATTGCTGGCCGCGCTCCGTGAATCCGCCATCGGTCGCGGCGAAGGAAAAATTCTCCGACCGCACGAAGCATGGCCGGGAAATCCGACCGCGCAGAATTTTGTTCTCGTTCAATGGCAGATGACGCCCAGAGAATTTGATCTGGTCGTCGTAAACCTCGCGCCGCACCAAGGGCAATGTTACGCGCCGCTGAATCCCGAAAGGCTCGCGGACTTCAGGTGGCAAATGAGCGACCTTCTAAGCGAGGAACAGCACGAGCGCGAAGGAAAAGATTTGCAGGAGCGCGGTTTGTATCTCGATTTGCCGGCGCACGGCGCGCAGATTTTTCATTTTTGCCCAATTTCTACGACAAGATAAATTTCCTGTTAGTCGCGCTTAAGTCCTTCAGCGGGCGTTCGCCGATTTCTTATGCTGAAATCACCGAACTATTTATTGCAAGACAGGTGCCTTTCAGTAGAAACTAACCCAATCTATTCGACGCAAGCAGCGGTTGGACACACAAGATGACGAGCGCAGACGATCAGCAGAAAAACGAAACCCAACAACGAATCGGGCCGCCGGAAAAACAGGGACTCTACGATCCGCAATTCGAGCACGACGCCTGCGGTGTCGGCTTCCTCGCCAACATCAAGGGGAAAAAATCCCACGCCATCATCCGCGACGCGCTCCAGGTCCTCGTCAACCTCGACCATCGTGGCGCGTGCGGCTGCGAAGTCAACACCGGCGACGGCGCGGGCATCGTCATCCAGATGCCGCACGAGTTTTTGAAACAGGCTTGTGCCGAGGACAAAATTTCTCTGCCCGCTTACCGGGAATACGGCGTCGGAATGATTTTTCTGCCGCGCGATCCCGACCATCGCGCGGGTTGCGAATCTCTGTTTCAGGAAATCATCGAAGACGAAGGCCAGCGCGTGCTCGGCTGGCGAACGATTCCGACGAACAACTCCTCCCTCGGGGCGACCGCGAAGGCCGCCGAGCCGTTCATGCGGCAGGTTTTCATCGGACGCAATCCCAAGCTCACCGACGACATGGCGTTCGAGCGCAAACTCTACGTCATCCGCAAGCGCGCCGAACGTTCCATCCGTTACGCCAATAATTTCCCCGGTGGAAATTTTTTCTACGTCTCGAGTCTGTCCTACAAGACGCTTGTCTACAAAGGCATGTTGTTGACGGAACAGTTGCCGTCATATTTTCCAGACTTGCGGAATCCAACGATGGTCTCCGCGCTTGCGCTCGTCCATTCGCGGTTTTCGACGAACACGTTTCCGAGCTGGGAGCGCTCGCATCCGTATCGTTACATCTCGCACAACGGCGAGATCAACACGCTGCGCGGCAACATCAACTGGATGCATGCGCGTCAGGCGCTGTTCGACAGCGGCGTTTTCGGCGACGACTTGAAAAAAGTTTTGCCGGTCATCAACACCGACGGCAGCGATTCGGCCATGTTCGATAACTGCGTCGAGCTTCTCGTGATGGCGGGGCGCGAATTACCTCACGCGATGATGATGATGATTCCCGAGCCGTGGGAGAATCACGAGTGCATGGACCCCGAGCGCCGCGCGTTCTACGAATTTCATTCCTGCCTCATGGAGCCGTGGGACGGCCCGGCTTCGATGGCGTTCACGGACGGAGTTCGCATCGGCGCGTGCCTCGACCGCAACGGCCTGCGCCCGTCGCGCTACTACGTCACGAAAGACGACCTCGTCATCATGGCGTCGGAAGCTGGCGTGTTGCAGATTGAACCGGAGCGCATCAAGCAAAAGGGCAGATTGCAGCCCGGCAGAATGTTTCTTGTGGACACCGAGCAAGGCCGCATCGTAGCCGACGAGGAGCTGAAGAAAAAATACGCCAGCGCGCACCCCTATCAGAAGTGGCTCGATGAAAATCACGTCCTGCTCGAAAATCTTCCCGAGCCTCCGCAACACACCCAGCCCGATCACAGAAAAATTTTGCAACGCCAGCAGGCATTCGGCTACACGTTCGAGGACTTGCGCTTCATCGTCGGCCCGATGGGCAACGACGGCGTCCAGCCGCTCGGCTCGATGGGCACTGATACGCCGCTTGCAGTTCTCTCGAACAAGCCGCAACTGCTCTACAACTATTTCAAGCAGCTTTTCGCGCAGGTCACGAATCCGCCAATTGACCCCATCCGCGAAGAGAACATCACGTCGAGCGAAGTGATGCTCGGCGGCGAGGGCAGTTTGCTGAATCCGATTCCGCAAAGCTGCCGCATGATCAAGATGGAACATCCGCTCCTCTCGAACGAGGAATTGGAAAAACTCCGACACGTTGGCCGGCCTGGTTTCAAGGCGGTGACGCTCCCGATTCTTTTCAACTCGGCGAACGCGAAGAATCTTGCGCAGGCGCTTGAAGAACTTTTCGCCGCAGCCGACAAAGCCATCGCTGACGGCGCGAACATCATCATTCTCTCCGACCGCGGCGTGGACAAAAGCAATGCCCCGATGCCCGCGCTGCTCGCCGTTTCCGGCCTGCATCATCATTTGATCCGCACCGGCACGCGCACGAAAGTCGGTCTCGTCCTCGAATCCGGCGAGCCCCGCGAAGTCCATCATTTCTCACTGCTCATCGGTTACGGCGCGACGGCCATCAATCCCTATCTCGCGTTCGCAACGCTCGACGACATGATCCAGGAAGGCATGCTCGTCGGCATTGATCATAAGAAGGCGATCAAGAATTACATCAAAGCCGCCGTCAAAGGCGTCGTGAAAACGATGGCAAAGATGGGCATCTCGACGATCCAGAGTTATCACGGCGCGCAGATTTTCGAAGCCGTCGGTCTGAACACCGGTGTCGTGGACAAATATTTTACATGGACGCCGTCGCGCATCGAAGGCATCGGGCTGGATGAAATCGCCGAAGAAGTTTTGGCGCGTCATCGTCACGCCTATCCCGACCGACCGGTTAACGGCACGCTCGAAGCCGGCGGCCAATATCAATGGCGCGCCGACGGAGAATATCATTTGTTCAATCCGCAGACGATCCACAAATTGCAGATCGCCTGCCGCCTCAACAGCCAGAAAGTTTATCGCGAATACGCCGAGCTGGTGAACAAGCAATCGCAAAACCTTTGCACGTTGCGCGGCTTGCTTGATTTCAAATGGGCGGAAAAGCCCGTGCCTATTGAAGAAGTTGAGTCGGTCGAGGAGATCGTGAAGCGCTTCAAGACAGGCGCGATGAGTTACGGCTCAATTTCCAAGGAAGCGCACGAAGCGCTTGCCATCGCGATGAACCGGCTCGGTGGAAAATCGAACACCGGCGAAGGCGGCGAAGACCCGGAGCGTTACGTCCTCGAACCGAACGGCGACTCGAAAAATTCCGCCATCAAACAAGTCGCGTCAGGCCGGTTCGGCGTGACGAGTTATTATTTGACTAACGCGCGCGAACTCCAGATCAAAATGGCGCAAGGCGCGAAGCCCGGCGAAGGCGGCGAGTTGCCGGGCAAAAAAGTTTATCCGTGGATTGCGAAGACGCGGCATACGACGCCGGGCGTCGGCCTGATTTCTCCGCCGCCGCATCACGACATTTATTCCATCGAAGATTTGGCGGAGCTGATTCACGACTTGAAAAACTCGAACCGCAACGCACGTATCAGTGTGAAGCTCGTCGCGGAAGTCGGCGTCGGCACGATTGCCGCCGGCGTCTCGAAGGCGCACGCGGACGTGGTGCTCATCAGCGGACACGACGGCGGCACGGGTGCGTCGCCGCTTTCGTCCATCAAGCACGCGGGCATCCCGTGGGAACTTGGCCTCGCCGAAACGCACCAAACACTCGTGCTGAATAATCTTCGCAGCCGGATTTATGTCGAGACGGATGGCCAGTTGAAAACAGGCCGCGATGTGGCCATCGCAACGTTGCTCGGCGCAGAGGAATTTGGTTTTGCGACAGCGCCGCTCGTCGTGCTCGGCTGCATTTTGATGCGTGTCTGCCATTTGAACACCTGCCCCGTCGGCGTTGCGACACAAGACCCGAAGCTGCGCGAAAAATTTACCGGCAATCCCGATCACGTCATCAACTTCATGCGCTTCATCGCGGGCGAGTTGCGCGAAATCATGGCGAAGCTCGGCTTTCGCACCATCAACGAGATGATTGGCCGCGCCGACCGGCTTGAACCGTTCAAAGCCATCGAGCATTGGAAGGCGCGCGGGCTGGACTTCACGAACATCTTGTATCAACCCGAAGCCGGGCCGGAAGTCGGTCGCTATCGCCAGATGGATCAGGACCACGGCCTCGAAAAATCTCTCGATGTCACGCGGCTGCTCGACATCTGCGAGCCGTCCATCGAACGTGGCGAACGCGTTCACGCTGATTTACCGATCCGAAACGTGAATCGCGTCGTCGGCACAATCGTCGGCAACGAAGTGACGAAGAAGCATGGCCCGAGCGGCCTGCCTGAAGACACGATCAATCTAAAATTCACCGGCAGCGCGGGGCAAAGTTTCGGCGCGTTCATGCCGCGTGGCATGACGCTCGAGCTTGAAGGCGACGCCAACGATTATCTCGGCAAAGGTCTCAGCGGCGGAAAAATTATTTTGTATCCACCGCGCGGCTCAACGTTCGCGCCGGAGCAAAACATCATCACTGGCAACGTCGCTTTTTACGGCGCGACGAGCGGTGAGGCTTACATTCGCGGCATGGCTGGCGAACGTTTCTGCGTCCGCAACAGCGGCGTCAACGCCGTCGTTGAGTCCGTCGGCGACCACGGCTGCGAATACATGACCGGTGGCCGAGTTGTCATTCTCGGCGCGACAGGTCGCAACTTCGCCGCGGGCATGAGCGGTGGCATCGCTTACGTTCTCGACGAAGCAGGAGAATTTCCTGCGCGCATCAACATGCAGATGGTCGAATTGGAAAAACTTCAGGATGCCGACGAGATTGAAGAAGTCTGGAAGATGGTCCAGCGCCATCACACGTTCACCGACAGCGCCCTCGCCGCAAAACTTTTGAAAAGTTGGGAGCACTACTTGCCGAAATTCGTGAAGGTCATCCCGAAAGATTACAAGCGCGTGCTGGAGTCCATGAAAAAGGTCAAAGGCCAAGGACTCACCGGCGAACAGGCGGTCATGGCCGCCTTTGAAGAAAACGTCCGCGACGTTGCGCGCGTCGGTGGCGGATAATCTAACGGCTCCCAAAATGAATTTTTTCAACGCCAAGGCGCAAAGACGCAAAGACGCAAAGGATTTGAGAAATGAATTTATCCTTTTCTCTGCGCCTTTGCGCCTTGGCGTCTTTGCGTTAACAATCAGAACCGAGAAAACTTGAGATGGGTAAACCCACAGGCTTCATAGAATATCTTCGCGAGCTGCCGCTGGACCGTCCGGCCGTCGAACGCATCCACGACTGGAACGAGTTCCATCTTCACATGCCGGAGGCCGACCTCCGCAAGCAAGGTGCGCGTTGCATGGATTGCGGCATTCCTTTCTGTCACACCGGCACGCTCCTCGGCGGCATGGCCAGCGGCTGTCCGATCCACAATCTCATTCCCGAATGGAACGACCTTGTCTATCGCGGCCTTTGGAAGGAAGCCCTTGATCGCCTGCACAAGACAAATAATTTTCCTGAGTTCACCGGTCGCGTCTGCCCTGCGCCGTGCGAAGGCTCGTGCGTGCTCGGCATCAACGATCTGCCCGTCACGATCAAAAACATCGAGAACGCCATCGCCGATCGTGGTTGGGAAGAAGGCTGGATTGTTGCTGAACCGCCGAAGAAACGCACTGGCAAAAAAGTCGCCGTCATCGGCAGCGGCCCGGCGGGACTTTGCGCCGCCGCGCAATTGAACAAGGCCGGACATCTCGTTACCGTTTTTGAGCGCGCGGATCGCCCCGGCGGTTTGCTCATGTATGGCATTCCCAATCCCAAGCTCGACAAAAAAGAAGTCGTGCTGCGCCGCCTCGAGCAGATGGAGAAGGAAGGCATCACGTTCGTCAACAATACCGAAGTCGGAAAAAATTATCCCGCCGACAAACTGTTGAAAGAATTCAACGCCGTCATCCTCGCGACCGGCGCGACGAAGCCACGCGATTTGCCCATCGAAGGCCGCAACCTCAAAGGCGTCCACTTCGCGATGGAATTTCTCACCGCGAACACCAAGAGCCTTCTCGACGGCCATCGCAACGGCAATTTCATTTCCGCCGACGGCAAGGACGTCATCGTCATCGGCGGCGGCGACACCGGCACGGATTGCGTCGGCACTTCGATGCGGCACGGCTGCAAGAGCCTCGTGCAGATCGAGATTCTTCCCCAGCCGCCGATGGAACGCGCGAAGGACAATCCCTGGCCCGAATGGCCGAAAGTTTACAAGCTCGACTACGGCCAGGAGGAAGCCGCCGCGAAATTCGGCGCTGACCCGCGCGTTTATCTGACGACGGCGAAGAAATTCATCGGCGATCCCGCAAGGCGGGACCATGTCACTGCTGTCGAGACCGTGCAGATCCAATGGGAGCGAAATGACAAAGGCCAGTTCATCCCGAAAGAAGTTCCCGGCACGGAAAAGGTGATGCCAACGCAGTTGGTCCTGCTCGCGATGGGATTCCTCGGCCCGGAACAACCGCTCCTCGAATCGCTCGGCATCGAACGCGACCCGCGCACGAACGCGAAAGCTGAGTTCGAAAAATATTCGACGAACATTCCCGGCGTCTTTGCTGCCGGCGATTGTCGTCGCGGCCAAAGCCTCGTCGTCTGGGCCTTCAACGAAGGCCGCGGCGCAGCACGCGAGTGCGACAGGTATCTGATGGGCGCGACGGATTTGCCGTAGGAAACTTCAAAGAGTTGTCCGCAGATTTCGCGGATGGACGCAGATTTTTTTCAACGCAAAGGCGCGAAGGCGCAAAGCCGCCAAGGTCTTTGCACGAATTCCACAAATTGCCGCGAATTCAACTGCGCTGAAGGCGCTACGGAAATTAGCCCAGGGTTGGAGCAACGCGACTACCCTGGGTAAACGTCCAAAAAAATTTCTCCCTCTCCTCCTCGAACGAGGAGAGGGTTGGGTGAGGAGTCGAAAATTCCTGCGCTTGTCGCGCGATGGAGCTCGTCGTAATCTCATCACGCAAATCATGAGTCCAGAATTGCTAAACGAGTTGCGTAAGCTCCGTAACGAAGCTGCCCACGGGATGCAAAACCCGAACTTCTCTGAATTGGTGAGGCGACTCGAAAAGCTTGGGTCGATCGTTTCTATACCTGATTTGCCTTCGCTTGCTTTCTCGCTGTTGGAAATATTTGGCAGGTCGAGTGGAGAGTATTTTATTCCTCAGCTTGTCGTTCAAACAATCGCTGCACTTGTCGAAGGGCGGTCTGCGAAGTTGGCAATTGATCCTTGGGCTGGATTTGGCGTCGTGGCTGCCACCATGCAAGACATTACCAAAGCAACGAAGACCTTGGCTTTCACTCAAAACGAAAGAGAAGCTTCTCTTGGCAAGGCATTAGCAGGCTGTTGAAAAAGCGGTGTTTTGAAAAATTGACCATCAAAATCATTAGGCTTTTAGAATGATTTTTGTCCGAAAATGACTTTTTCAACACCCTGTTAGTCAAAAACGTCGAATGGACAGTCGGCGATCCGTTGCAGCTTTTGAACGAGTTAACAGATGGAGTGGATCTTGTGGCAAGTGTTTTACCATTTGGGGTGAGACTTGCAAATCCGGTTAAGCTGACGACGACATCAGGAGCTAGCGTCGAATTGCTTGATGATTTGGGAAACATGATTCTAGCCGCCGGAGCGCAAAGGCTGAAACCCGATGGCATTGGATTATTTGTTATTCCGCCCTCGTTCTTTTTTTCACCACGTTCCGTTTTCCAAAGATTTGATGATCTTGGCATTGGCTTTTCCTTCGGGAACGTTCGCACCTTACACGAATGTTCAAAGCTATTTGGTGATTGTCCGCAAGCAACCGTCGACGCGAATGTTTGTTGCACAATTATCCACCGACGCCAAAACGAACCTTCAGATTGTTGAAAACTTCAAGAACGGGCAAGAGGGCGGGAGATTGGAACTTGGGCGTTTTGTTGAACCAGCATCTTTCACGGGACTGGATTCGATTCGAGTCACGGAAAAGTTCCAGCACGCAGAGCAGCGATTTGGTGTGGCTGCTTTGCGGCTTGGAGAATTTGCAACCGCAATTAACTTGGGACGTTTCGGAACTGAATTTGAATTCCAAAAGCACGACAACGCCATTTTTATTCCGCTCATCGGCATTACCATTTCAAAGATATTCATATTCCGCCCCGATGGGGCTGTGAAAAATGAATCTCCGTCCATCAGCGTAATCCCGCCTTCATTCCATTCCGTCGCGGCAGGCTGCGGATGCTCATCGGCTTCCTTTACTTCCGAATCGGATTGCTCACAATCGCGGAAGTCGTGTGAAAACCACAATCGAAGTCATCAACCAGATGCAGGCCGACGGTGTCATCGGCAACTACGCCATCGGCGGCGCGGTGGGTGCGACGTTTTATCTCGAACCGACGGCGACTTTCGACATTGATATTTTCGTTTCGTTGAAAAAAGTTCCTGGCAGTCCGCTCGTTTCGCTTGAACCGATTTACAGCTATCTCAAGGCGCGCGGTCACAAGCCAAAAGACGAGCACATCGTCATCGAAGGCTGGCAGGTGCAGTTTCTTCCGCCAGCCGATGCGCTGGACGAGGAGGCATTGGCGGATGCCGTCGAGACGAACGTGGACGAAATCAAAACCCGTGTGATGCAAGCCGAGCATCTCACCGCAATCGCGTTAAAAGTCGGGAGGGCAAAAGATAAAATCCGCATCGCGCTGTTCCTTGAAAGCGGAATCCTCGATGAAACCAAACTCAACCGAATCCTCACCCGGCACGGCTTGCTTGCGAAATGGAAGCAGTTCAAGCATACATATACCGAGGGCAACGAATGAGCGAATTGAGAAATAAAATTCTGGCGGGCAAACGCGAGTCACGCAAACGGCTAGCGGCGCTGCCCTTCGCCGAAAAGCTCGCGCTCGTGGAAAAGATGCGCGACCGCAGCCTGCTGATCGCGTCCAGCCCGTTGCGACGACGACATTCTTCGCGCCGTCACGCGACGAGTTTGTAGCCGCTGTTGCGGATGCTTATCGGCTTTCTTCACCGTTGAATTCATTCGCCCGCCAGCCGCGCGGCTGTTACCTTTCGCGCGTTTCATGTCGTCGAACCCAAACAAAATTGTCGCCGCCAATGGCGCGGTGAAGAAAGCTGACTCGCACGTCGAGCGATTGAAAGCCGCTGCCGATGTTCTGGAAATGGCGGCTGGCAATCGGGCGCTGCTGGCGGAGCTTTCCGAAGAGGAGCGGACGCGGCTGCTCACGGCTGCGGGCGCAATCTATTGTCCCGATGTGAACGCGCGGCGGCGGCTGGTGAAGGCGAAGGTGAAGCAGCGCAAGGCGGAGAAAATCCACCGCGACCAGAGCAAGCTCAACGAGACGGGCATCCGCAAGCTGCGCCGCGAAAAAGTTTTCACCACGCCGAATGTTTTTCCGCCAAAAAATTTCCAGCAGCACGAGGTGAAGAACCATCCGGAGTTCCGCGAAGTGATCGAACCGCAATGTTGTTACGTCTGCAAGCAGGAATACTCGACGATTCACCATTTTTACGACCAGCTTTGCCCGGCGTGCGCGGAGTTGAATTTCCGCAAGCGAACCGAGTCGGCGGATTTGCGCGGGCGAGTGGCGCTGCTCACGGGCGGACGCGTGAAGATCGGTTATCAGGCGGGAATCAAGTTGCTGCGGGCGGGCGCGCATCTCATCGTGACGACGCGTTTCCCGCGCGACTCGGCGATGCGTTACGCGTCTGAATCGGATTTCAAGGATTGGGGTCATCGGCTGGAGATTTTCGGATTGGATTTGCGCCACACGCCGAGCGTGGAGGCATTTTGCCGTCATTTGCTGGCGACACATTCGCGGCTGGATTTCATCATCAACAACGCCTGCCAGACGGTGCGGCGTCCGCCGGATTATTACGCGCACATGATGGAGCGCGAAAATGGCCCGCTGAACGAGATGCCGGAGAATGGGCGCAAGCTGCTCGGCGCTTATGAAGGCCTGCGAGGGTATCACATGTTGCCGGAAGGCGACCCAAATACTCGGAGGGGCGAGTTACACGAGTCCCTAACTGATCAGAGTGGGACTCGTGTAACTCGTCCCTCCGACGCGCTCGCCGGGCTGACGCACGCGGCGGCGTTGTCTCAAGTGCCGCTGTTGCCGGACGAACTCGCGGCGCAACAGGCGTTGTTTCCGGCGGGCAAGCTTGACCAGGATTTGCAGCAGGTGGATTTGCGCGAGCGCAATTCGTGGCGGCTGATGATGCATGAAGTTCCGTCGGTGGAATTGTTGGAAGTGCATCTCGTGAATGCCATCGCGCCGTTCATCCTGAACGCGCGTTTGAAACCGTTGATGCTCCGCACGCCGGAACGCGACAAGCACATCGTGAACGTCTCGGCGGTCGAGGGGCAGTTTTATCGGAAGTTCAAGACGACGCGGCATCCGCACACGAACATGGCGAAAGCGGCGTTGAACATGATGACGCGCACGTCGGCGGCGGATTATAAAGCGGACGGCATCCACATGAACGCGGTGGACACGGGCTGGGTGACGGACGAAGACCCGATTCAAATCGCCGCGCGCAAGCAGCAGGAGCATCAGTTTCATCCGCCGCTCGACATCGTGGATGGCGCGGCGCGAATCGTTGATCCGATCATCGCGGGCTTCAACACCGGCGAGCATGTCTGGGGAAAATTTCTGAAAGATTATCGCGAGACAGATTGGTGAGTTCGACAGGAACCCCGAAAAGAAGAAGTTTTTCTGCTGTTCCTTGCGCGCTTCTTCCTGAACAATGGTGCGAATACGTTTGGAATTACTACAAATGAGCGCGAAGACCGCCAAGCCCAAAGACACCCCTGCCAGCCGCTGGCTTTCCTACCGGCCCGAAATCAAGGTCGTGGATTGCACCATCCGCGACGGCGGCCTGATGAACAACCACCATTTCGACGAAAAGATCGTCAAGGTGGTTTATGACACCTGCGTTGCCGCCGGCGTTGATTACATGGAAATCGGCTACAAAGCGTCGCGCAAAGGCATCAAGCAGGGCGAACACGGCTGTTGGAAATACTGCGTCGAGGAGGACATCCGACGCATCGTCGGCGAGAACAAGACCGGCCTGAAACTCGCCGTCATGGCCGATGCCGAGCGCTGCGATTATCGCGAGGACATCCTTCCGAAAAAGGAATCGGTCATCGACATGATCCGCGTGGCGACCTACATCCACCAGATTCCGACCGCGCTCGACATGGTCAAAGACGCGAACGGCAAGGGCTATGAAACCACCGTCAACCTCATGGCCGCTTCGACCATTCCCGACGGCGAGTTGAATGAAGGACTTGAAATGCTCGCCGCATCCGAGGCGCGCGCGATTTACGTTGTGGACAGTTTTGGCGCGTTTTACAGCGAACAGGTGCAGTCCCTCGTGAAAAAATATCTGCATTACTGCAAATCGTCCGACAAGGAGGTGGGCGTGCACATGCACAACAATCTCCAGTTGGCCTACGCAAACACCATCGAAGGCATCATCCTGGGCGCGAACTTTCTCGATGCCACGATGGCCGGCCTGGGCCGCGGCGCGGGCAACTGCCCGATGGAATTGCTCATCAGCTTTCTCCACAACCCGAAATACGAACTCCGCCCGGTGCTCGGCTGCGTCCAGAACCACATCGAACCGATGCGTTCCAAGCTCCTGTGGGGCTACGACCTGCCATATCTGCTGACCGGCATGTTGAACCAACACCCGCGCACCGCCATCAAGTTCAAGGAAGCGGAACTCAAGAGCCAGAAGGGCGACATCCTCGAATTCTACGACACGGTCACGGAGGAAGATTGACCGGCGCGGCAACCGTAGCCGCGAGGAGGGTCTTTGTGCTATTATTTCACCGTGACTACACAAAACAAAACACGCGTCATCGTCGGCATGAGCGGAGGAGTGGATTCCTCGGCGACGGCGGCGCTGTTGCTTGAGCAAGGCTACGATGTTGTGGGCGTGACGCTGAAATTGTGGCCGCAGGATTGCGTTTCGCGCGCGGAGGACAAGTGCTGCGGGCCGCAGGCGGTGACGGACGCGCGGTCAGTCTGTCACAAACTTGGCGTGCCGTATTACCTCATTGACGAAGCGGCGGAGTTCCAGAGCAAAGTCATCGGCTACTTCGCCGCGGAATACAAGGCGGGCCGCACGCCGAACCCGTGCGTGATGTGCAATCAGAATCTGAAATTTGGCCGGCTCATCGAGCGCGCAGACCAGCTCGGCGCAGAGTTCATCGCCACGGGTCATTTCGCAAGAATCGAGCGACCCCTCACCCCGTCCCTCTCCCCATCGGATGGGGAGAGGGTGGCGAAGCCG
>CAYMCQ010000017.1:0-61997 GCA_964389025.1 uncultured Verrucomicrobiota bacterium | reverse complement strand
CGCAAAACACCCAATGAAATCGAAGCTTCACGCTTTGGCTTTCGTAACACCCTTTTAAAGAACTGCACCGCATGAAATATCTCGGCGCTGGCGAGCAAACGAAGCAGACTGCTAGTGACCATTTGCGCAAATGGCATTCTGGAGCGCAGCTTGCAAATTTGCTTGTCATCGTCGGTGTGGGTGCCTACTTTCGGACAGTTGTTCGTCAAGTGGATTCGAATCGGTTTTCGAGTGTGACGAAATTCAAGGGTTGACAAAAATCAGTAGTGTCGAAAGTTATAGTTATGACTGGGGCGCAATGGCGTCGCAGGTTGCAAAGAAGAATATGATCTCTAATGATAGGCCATCACCTTACGGAAGCCGTCCTTATGGCGGCTTTTCACCCAAACCGCCGGTTCAGGAAGACACTCTCAAGACGGAAAAAATTCAAATCGAACGCAAGACCTTCATACTCGCGCTCAAGGAAAATCCGCGTGGACGCTTCCTTCGCATCACCGAAGACGTCGGCGGACGCCGTGACACCATCATCATTCCCGCTCCGGGATTGGAGGATTTCAAAAAAATCCTTGATGAAATGGTGAAAGCCTCGGCTGAAATCCCGGTCAAAGCACCGTCGCCGACCGACTGACCGAACCGGCAAAGTCCGCCGCTCTTTCACGTCAAAATTTTTCCGCGAAGTTTATTTCGCCTGTTTCGCCGCCTTGCGCGGTTTCACGCGCGTCGCGTCGCCCCAAAGACTTTCCAAGTCATAGTGTTCGCGCACGTCGGCGCGCATCACGTGAACGATGACATCAAAATAATCCAGCACCACCCACGCCGTGTGCAAAGTTCCGTCAATCGCGCGTGGCTTGACGTGTTGCTCCTCGTGCAGCTTGTCATAAATCTCATCCGTGATCGCCCGCAAATGCGGCTCGCTCGTGCCAGAGCAGATCACGAAGTAATCCGTCACCGAGGAAATTTTCCGCAAGTCGAGGACGACGATGTTTTCCGCTTTTTTGTTGTCTGCCAGTTCCCGGCAAAGCTGGGCGAGTTTTCTTGAATCCATTTTCTGGGAAAAGATTACGTGAAGCCGCTCAAAGATAAAGCCGATTGTTTCGGATCGCCTCCGCAACCGCCGCCGGAACCAGATTATCAACCGGCAAACCGGCCTTGACCCGCTCGCGGATCTGTGACGACGACAGCGCCAGCGGGAAACCTTTCAGGATGCACAAACGAAATTGCGGCGGCAAACTGCTCACGACCGCTTCGCCTGGCCTCGGAACGACCACAAATTCCACAAGCCTTGCCAGTTCATCTGCCTCGCGCCACTTCGGCAGCATCGGCACGTTGTCCGCGCCGATGAGATAAAAAATCTCCGCCAGCGGAAAACGCCGAACGTAATCCCGCACGGTATCAATCGTGTAGGAAATCCCGCCGCGTCTGATTTCCTGCTCGTCCACTTCGTAATTCGTTTTTCCCACCAGCGCAAGCCGCAGCATCTGCAAACGATGATTCGCCGACACGGGTCTGCTTTCCGGCTTGAATGGTGATTGCGCCGTCGGGATGAAGAACAGCCGCGACAATGCCAGTTCCTCGCACGCTGCCATCGCCACGAGCAAGTGCCCGGTGTGAACCGGGTCGAATGAGCCGCCGAAAAGACCGAGTTTCATCAGCAACATCTCCTTACGCCGGTGAAGCGTTGTTTCGTGACCTTATCATAGACCTGTTTTGATTTCTCACGGTCGGAAACGGTCACGGCTTCCGATTCCTGGCAGCAGACAGCCGCCGTCTTGTGCGCCCGTTCCAACTGCGCTTCGCCGGAAAGTTCCTTCAGCAATGCAAACCCAAGCCCGATGATGCTGAAAAAATGGAGCGGCTTGGTTTCCGCCAGCGCGTAATGCGGTAGCCAGACCGGTTCAGTTTCATGCAAATCGGAAAGTTTTTTTCGCGCGAGCAGCAAAATCCATTCACGGATACTGATGAGAACAATGATTAAAACCAAGACCAGAAAAGTCATCGCAACAAATGCATCGAGCCTAAAATTCAAAACCTGCCGTGCAAGCTCCGCGATTTCATTGCTTCGAGCAGGTAATTGCTCGCTTGAAACATCAGCCAGACTGCCTCGCAACTGTTCGCGCTTCTTTTGCGCGGCGTCTGCAGCGGCGTTGAATCCAATCTTCGGGTCGGAATGGAAAATTTTCTGCACCCCAGCCGTGAACGTCACTGACAGCAGCCAAACCAGCGGAATCAATGTCACGAGCGCGAGCGCGGGAGAACGTCTTGGAGCGCCGAGCACTGTCTCGGCTCGATGATTTTCGGACGTTCGTGCCGAGCCGGTGCTCGGCGCTCCAAGAGACATCTTCAAAATAATCGTTGTTGCCAGACACAGCGCAATGGCTGCGAGCATTTGGTTTGCGATGCCGAACAGCGGCCAGAGCGAATTGATTCCGCCGAGCGGGTCGCGCACGCCTTGAATCAGAAAATATCCCCACGCGCTCACCATCAGCAGGCTTGCCAGCAAGTTCGCGGAAAACTTCTTCGTGTCGCCGAGCGGTTTCCAAACGTAACCGAGGAAATCCTGCAATAGATAACGGCCAACTCGCGTCCCGGCATCCAGCGTTGTCAAAATGAACAACGCTTCGAACATGATCGCGAAGTGATACCACAAGCCTAGACCTTTGCCGTAAAACGCCTGCGAAAAAATATTTGCCATGCCCACAGCTAGTGTCGGCGCACCGCCAACTCGACCAAATAAGGTTTTTTCTCCAATCCTCTCCGCAAGCCTATCCATTTTCTCAGAAGTAATAGTGACGGGAACTTCAATGTAATCCACCGAATATGGCTCTTTAGATTGAGCCTTTAATGCTGCTACTGTTCTGTCCATATCATCCAGCGGAACATCAACAGATTCGGTGAAAGAGCGTGCCGCGTCGTAATAGATTTTTACTTCGCCGGCCCACCGAGCCCCAGAGACAGCAACTTTCTTTACCACTTCGTCAGGTGATCCCTTCATGTTCATGCTTAAATAAACGCCTGGCTCCAGCGTGCAGGCGGCGATGAGCGCCATGATCGCCACGAGCGATTCCAGGCACATCGCGCCGTAGCCGATGGTGCGCGCGTGGTTTTCGCGACCGATGATTTTCGGCGTCGTGCCGCTGGCTATGAGCGTGTGAAACCCGGAAATCGCGCCGCACGCGATCGTGATGAAACAAAATGGAAAAAGTTTTCCGGCGAACACCGGGCCGTCGCCCGTCGCGCCGAACGGAGTCAACGCGGGCATGTGCAAATGCGGGAGCAACAGAAAAATTCCCAGCGCGAGCAGAAAAATCGTGCCGAGCTTCATGAACGTGCTCAAGTAATCGCGCGGCGCGAGCAGCAGCCAGATCGGAAGAATGCTCGCAGCAAGTCCGTAAACGACGATAGCCCACGCGATGGGTTCGGCGGTGAAAGTGAACCGCTGCGACCATTCCGCGTGGCTGTGGACGAATTGCCCGCCCCAGACCGCGAGCAGCAGCAAAACGATCCCGATGACCGACGCCTCCAAAACTTTTCCCACGCGCCAGAATCGCATATAGCCGCCCATGAACATCGCGATGGGAATCGTGGCGGCGACGGTAAAAATCCCCCACGGACTTTCCGCGAGCGCGTTGACGACCACCAGCGCCAGCACCGCGAGCAGGATGATGATGATGGCCAGAATCGCCACGAGCGCGATGTAGCCGGCGGGCGTGTTCAATTCCTCCTTGATCATCTGGCCGAGAGATTTTCCGTTGCGCCGCATCGAGCAAAAGAGAATCACAAAATCCTGCACCGCGCCGCCGAGCACCACGCCGATCAAAATCCAAAGCGCGCCGGGCAGATAGCCGAATTGCGCCGCCAGCACCGGCCCGACGAGTGGCCCCGGCCCGGAGATGGCCGCGAAGTGATGTCCGAAGACGATCCATTTGTTCGTCTTGCAAAAATCCTTGCCGTCATCGTGGACTTCGCACGGCGTTGCGCGGCGGTCGTCCAACGCCAGCACGCGCGCGGCGATCCACTTCGAGTAAAAGCGATAGCCGATGGCGTAGGAACAAAGCGCGGCAACGAGAATGTAAGCGGAGTTCAGCGGCTCACCGCGATGCAGCGCGAGCGTGAGATACGCAAACGCGCCAGCCAGCGCAATCAACAGCCAAAACAGCCCGGCAAAAGCTTTTTTCATGGGTCAACGTGATGTGATGCGCAATTTTTAGCGGAGACGGGAAGCGAAGCCTAGAAAATTTCAAGATCAGTCTGATCGAAAAAACATGAAAGTGGCTCCAGAGGTAGGGCTCGAACCTACAACATCACGGTTAACAGCCGCGCGCTCTACCATTGAGCTACTCTGGAAGCCGAGGGCTGCAAAATTTACAACAGCCGCCCGCTACGTCAACTGTTTTGGCCGCAAAACCGGGGGAAAATTGCTTTTCTCTCCGCTCGACTTCCATGCGCTTGCTTGGCATAACCTTCGCCAGTGCAACTCAAACTCGTCAGCTTGCTCGGCTTGGTGGTCTTTGTGGCTGTCGCGTGGGCAATATCCTCGCACAAAAAACTTTTTCCATGGCGCACCGTCATCTGGGGGCTTGCGCTGCAATTCATCTTCGCGGTGCTGATTTTGAAAACGTCGCCCGGCGCGGCGGTGTTTGATTTCTTTCAGCGCGCCGTCACCAAGCTCATCAGTTTCGCGGACAAGGGATCGCAAATGGTCTTTGGTCCGCTGGCGAACACGGCTTTGCTTGGCGAAAAACTTGGTCCGGGCAACGGCTTCATCTTCGTCATCACCGTCACGGCCACGATCATTCTCGTCGCGGCGCTCTCGTCGCTCCTTTATCACTTCGGCATCCTGCAACTCGTCGTGCGCGGCACGGCGTGGGTCATGCAACGGCTCATGCGCACCAGCGGCAGCGAAAGTCTCGCGGCGGCGGCGAACATTTTCATGGGCCAGACCGAAGCGCCGCTCGTCATCCGCCCGTATCTTGCGACGATGACCCGCAGCGAAATCCTCGCGCTCATGACCGGCGGCATGGCGACCATCGCTGGCGGCGTGCTGGCGGCGTATGTCTCGTTCGGAATTTCTGCCGGACATCTGCTCACCGCGTCGGTGATGAGCGCGCCCGCCGCGCTGCTCATTGCGAAAGTCATGTTTCCGGAGACTGAAAAAAGCGAAACCGCCGCCGGAGCCTCGGCAAAAATTCCGCGCGACACCGCGAACGGCCTTGACGCACTCTGTCGCGGCGCAAGCGAAGGAATGATGCTCGCGATCAATGTCATGGCGATGTTGATCGCATTCGTGGCGGTGGTGGCGCTGGCGAATTATCTTCTCGGACTTGGCTTGCGGCCATTCGGGGTTCATGCCGAGGCGCCGTTGCAGACTGTTTTCGGCTGGGTGAACGCGCCGTTCGCGTGGCTGATGGGCGTGCCGGGGAAAGATTGCGTCGCCATCGGCGGCGTGCTAGGCGAACGCATCGTGCTCAACGAATTCATCGGCTACTTGAGCTTGAGCAAACTCACGGCCACGCTCGACCCCCGCAGCCACATCCTCGCGACCTACGCGTTGTGCGGCTTCGCAAATTTTTCCAGCATCGCCATTCAGATCGGCGGCATCGGCTCGCTGGCTCCAAATCGCCGCGCCGATCTCGCCAAACTCGGCGTGCGCGCGATGATTGGCGGCTTGCTGGCGAGTTACATCACGGCGACCATCGCGGGGATTTTAATTTAACTCACATCAAAGCAATTCGAGAACGCGGTTCAATTCTCTGTCCGTGTTGTAGTAGTGCGGCGAGAGCCGGATGTATTTCTGGCCGGTGCGGTCGCCGCGCAGCGACGTGACGATGTTGGCATCGGATAATTTCTGATGAAGCGCCGCAAAATCTTCTCCCGGCTTGAAAAAGGAAACGATGCAGCTTGAATTTTCCGGCGCGGCATCGGCCTGCAAAATCGTGTAGCCTTTTTCTTTCAAGGACGGCACGAGCAAGCTCCTTTTTCGCAACAGTTCACGCGCGATATTTTCCACGCCGAGTTCAAGCACCAGTTCCAGTGCGGCGTGCAGCCCGACGATGCCGAGCAGATTGTGCGTGCCGGCCTCGAAGCGGAACGCGTTGCTCTTGTAAACGATCTGCTCCTGCGCCACGTAATTCGGGCAACGGACGTTGTGCCAGCCGTAAATCTCCGGCTGGATTTGCTCCTGCACGGATTGCTTGACGTAAAGAAGCCCGGCAGCGCACGGGCCGAGCAGCCATTTGTGCGCGTCGGCGGCGAGCATGTCCACGTTCTCAACCGTCGTCGGGAACGCGCCAAGAGTCTGGATGGCATCGAGGCAAAATAAAATTCCCCGGTTGCGCAAAGACTTCCCGATGGCGTTGTAATCAATCCGGTAGCCGCTGATGAAATGACACGACGCCAATGCGACAAGCCGCGTGTTCTCATCCACCTGCCCGCTCACGTCAATCGGACGGATCACGCCAAGGCCGCGCGTGTTGATGTAGCGCACCTCCACGCCGCGCTCCGCCAGCGCCATCCACGGATAAACGTTCGAGGGATAATCGTCGAAATAGACCAGGATGTTGTCGCCCTTTTTGAACCGCAGTCCGCTCGCGAGCAGACTCAACGCAAGCGAAGTCGGGCCGACGAACGCGACTTCCTCCGGCTTGCAATTCATCAACCGCGCGCCGAGCTTGCGCCCGTCATCGAGCAGCCCGGGATAGACGAATTTTTCCTGGTCGCCTGTGGTGCATTGCTGCGCGTATCTCGCAACGGCGTCTGCGACGCGCTTTGGCAACGGACAATCGCCGCCGTGCGCGAGGAAGATTTTTTCGCGCGCGACGGGAAATTCCTTCAGTCGCAACTCTTCATCCGTGAGCAACTCGGTCAAAGTCATGCGGGTCATTTTACGTGAGCAAGAAGCTGCGGCAAAGTTGAATCCGTGAAACCGGCTTTGGCACGATTTGATGGACAGAGATGAGTGGAAAAGAACCAGAACGGCTTGATCCCATCCGCGCACTTGACGAACGGCTTGCCGGATGCAAAGTCAGTTGTTAGAACAATCATACGATGACACGATGTTTCCATGCCATGCGGCGGCTCCATTCCTGCGCTGGCGGCGGTTTATTTTATTGGCAGCAAATACGGCCTGTCGCTGGCCTTTGTGAACGCGAGTGCCACGGTTTTGCTTACCCTTTCGCGCATTTATTTTTTTCCGCGCTTTTTGTTCCATTTTGTGGTAGTTAGATTTATGGTCGGTTGCAATATGTTTTATTCACTTCTTAGCGACTGCCGATTGAAGTGGTGTGATCTTGTGGCTTCGCCGCAGTTTAGCGGAAGTGTGCCGATTTGTTTTCCGTTAACATCTGTATGAATCAGAGGAGACTGACGAAGCGCTCGCTATTGTATGTTGTCATTCTGGGCTTGACCCTGATGGTGGATGGGAGAATTCATGCCGCCGGCACCGTCACCGTTTGTAACGAAGCGAATTTAGACGCGGCTTTGAGCGGCGGCGGAACGGTGACCTTTGCCTGTGACGGCACAATCACCATCACTACCACAAAAAGCATTTCCGCAAATACCATCTTGGATGCCGCTGGACGCACAGTTTCCATCAGCGGAAACAACACCGTCCGCCTTTTCACCGTCAACCCGGCGGTCAATTTCTCGGTTCACAATCTCACGCTGGCCAACGGCAGGAGCACCAACGGCGGTGCCATCTACAACAGTGGAACATTGGTGGTATCCAACTGTATATTTTCCGGCAACTCCGTTAGCAACTCGGCCAGCGGGTTAGGAGGCGCCATTTATAACAATATGGGAACTGTTAGTGTCATTAACTCCAGCTTTTTCAACAACAGTTGTCGTGGCGGCGACGGGGCAAACAATACTGCGATCAATGGCACCGGGTTCCCAGGCCAAACCGGTGCAGGCGGCGGAATTTACAGCAGCGCTGGCAATGTGAACGTCACGAATTGCACCTTCTCCGGAAATACAACGACAGGTGGACGCGGCGGCAACGGCGGCGACGGCTTTTTGATTCTTCCGGCGGGCAACGGCGGGTCGGGCGGTTCGGCGGCGGGCGGCGGGATTTCCACCTCGGTCGGAACTTTGCTGATAGTGAACAGCACCTTTGTGAGCAATAGCTGCGTAGGTGGTAACGGCGGCAGTCCGGGCAACCCTAATGGCAGTGGCGGCGGCGTTGGCGGTAACGGCGGCGATGGCAGTGGCGGTGCAGTTGACCACAACGGCGTCACTGCGGATTTGATCAATGCGACGCTTTTCGGCAACGGCTGCACCGGCGGCACTGGCGGCACCGGCAATACCAACGGCAATCGTTTGGGTGGCAATCTTCGGAACGGTATCGGTTTGTTGACTTTGAAAAACACCATCGTGGCCTACAGTTCCGGGGGCACCAATAGCTCTGGCACCATTACTGACGGCGGAAACAACATCAGCTCGGACTTGAGTTGTAATTTTACGAACCTCGGCAGTTTGAATAACACTGATCCCCGTTTGGGCCCATTGGCCAACAACGGTGGCCCCACGCTGACTATGGCGCTGTTGCAAACCAGCCCCGCAATCAATGCCGGCAACAGCGCCGTTAGTTCGCCGACCGACCAGCGCGGCTTGGCTCGTTTCGGTGTCAGTGATATTGGCGCCTTTGAACTGACGCCATCCACAATTCTTTCCACCCTCTATCTTCCGAATGGCCACCTACGTTTGCAATGTTCGGGAGTGATCGGCCAAAGCTACTTCATCCAAGCCTCCACCAATCTGACAACTTGGGTGGTGTTAACCGATCTGACTTCCGTCACCAATCGGATTTTCGAATTTGAAGACAATAACGCTCCGAATTTCTCAACTCGATTCTATCGGTTACAAGCGCACTAAGTCATCTTTTCTGACCGGAGTAATGACTGCTTAACATCCAGTCGGGCTAAGCAGCCCGCATAGTGTTCTTCCGTGGAAGCAATCACGGTTTGTTTGGTCCGTGGAGAATTTAGTTTACGAATTGGGATGACTTTGGTTTAGTCATCGGTGTCCCATCCACAATGCGTTGTTCTGGCTGAACACTGCTGCGGCTTGCAGCCAAGCGGTTCCACAGGGAATTCGACGACCGAAATTGAAAAGTATGGTTGTTTGCGAAACCCCCTTGAAATGCTTTCCCCTTTAAAAAACGGCGATGTTATCGCAAAAAAGAATCATGAAACCTCGTGTCCTAAAAATCTTGTCAAATGGTTATCAGGTTGGCCGGCGAATTCATTGGCGTAGGTGTTTAGCCATCCTGATGATTTTGTGCGCCGCGCAAACGTCCATGCGCGCTGAAGAAACGAATCGTGTCGGCAATTCTCCCCGCGAACTAAACCCCGGCGAATTGAAGGAAAAATCGCTGAAAGAACTCATGGAGGTGATGGTGACCTCGGTTTCTAAAAAGGCTGAAAAATTGTCGGGAGCCGCATCGGCTATTACCGTCATCACCCAGGAAGACATCCGCCGATCCGGTGCCACGAGTCTGCCGGAAGCATTGCGGCTGGCACCCAATCTGCAAGTGGCGCAGGTCAATTCACACACGTGGGCAATCAGCGCGCGTGGGTTCAACGGCACGACTGCCAACAAGTTACTCGTTCTGATCGATGGGCGAAGCGTCTATACGCCCCTGTTCTCCGGTGTTTTTTGGGACGTGCAGGACACATTGTTGGAGGATTTGGACCGGATTGAGGTCATCAGCGGGCCAGGAGCAACGGTTTGGGGTGCCAACGCGGTCAATGGCGTGATCAACATCCTGACCAAAAGCGCCAGAGATACGCAGGGCTTCTTGCTTTATGGCGGCGGCGGGACGGAACAACGGGCGTTTGGCGGCGTGCGATATGGCGGTCAACTGGGCACGAACGCCTACTACCGGATTTACACAAAATATTTTGATCGGGATGACACGCCGCTTCCGCGCGGCGTTGACGGCCAGGATGACTGGCAAATGGGCCAGGGCGGGTTTCGGGTGGATTGGTATCCGGGTGAAGTCAACCAACTGACCTTACAAGGCGATGGCTACGGCGGCACGATCAATCAACTTGCCAACGGGGACATACGAGTTGCGGGGGGTAATCTGCTCGGTCGCTGGTCACACACGTTTTCGGAAGAGAGCGATCTGAAAATTCAACTGTATTACGACCGGACGCATCGCCGGATTCCCCTGACGTTTGCGGAGGACTTGGACACCTATGACTTCGATTTACATCATCGCTTTCCATTGGGCGAACGACATGACATCGTCTGGGGGCTCAACTACCGGCTCTCCGAGGATCGTGTCGGCAACACGCCCAACCTTGCATTCCTCCCTGCGCGTCTCTCATTCCAACTCTACAGCGCGTTTGTTCAGGATGAGATCGCCTTGGTGCGCGATCGCTTGCGGTTGACGCTCGGATCAAAATTCGAGCACAACGATTTCAGCGGATTTGAATTCCAGCCCAGTGGGCGTCTTTCCTGGACCGTGACTGCCCGACAAACCCTCTGGGCCGCCATTTCACGCGCGGTGCGGACACCGTCGCGTATTGATCAGGATTTTTTTGTTCCCGGCAATCCGCCTTTTGTTTTGGCCGGCGGTCCTGGATTTGTTTCTGAAGAGTTGCTTGCCTACGAACTGGGCTATCGCGTTCGACCGATTGACCAACTCTCGTTTTCGCTTGCGATCTTTTACAATGATTATGACAACTTGAGGAGTCTCGAGCCGGGGCCGCCTTTTACCATTGGCAACGGTTTGGAAGGAGAGGCTTACGGAGCAGAACTGACTGGCAGTTATCAAATGACAAGCTGGTGGCGTTGGCAGGCTGGCTACACGTATTTGCAGAAGGATATTCGGCTGAAACCGGGAAGCATGGACTTCAATCAGGCCCGCGCCGAAGGTAGCGATCCTGAGAACCAGTTTTCAGTCCGCTCGTCAGTGGACTTGCCGGGCGACGTGACGTTGGATGCCGCACTGCGCTATGTTGATACGCTTCACAATATCGCCAATGGGGTGAGAGGCACCGTGCCGAGCTACGTGGAATTAGATGTTCGCCTGAGCTGGATGCCGGTCAAAAACCTGGAATTGTCTGTCGTCGGACAAAATCTTTTGGATCGTCAGCATCCCGAATTTGGATCGCCAACTTCGCGCCGCGAGATTCAACGCGGGGTTTTCGGAAAGGTGACATGGCGTTTTTAATGAACGCTCGCATTCCCAACGAGCGCGTGCCTCCGGAGAATGCTTTTTCGGAGGGCGGGAAGTTTTTTCTTTCGCGCCGGGCCGATCTCGTTCGCCGGATTCTCCGCGCCATGTTCATCGGCTGCCTGAGTTTCGCCGGCCTGTCTGCCCAAGGGCAGGTCGCGCAGGAATATGACTTGAAGGCGGCCTTCTTATGTAAATTCGCCTTGTTCGTCGAATGGCCGACGAATGCGTTTCCCGAGGCCAAAACACCCATCATCATTGGCGTGCTGGGCGGTGACCCGTTCGGGAAAAGCCTGGAGGAAGTCGCCCGCAACGAAATCTTTCAGAACCGGAAACTGGTGGTCGAGAAATACGGCAGTGTGGAAGGGATGCTCAAACTGGCTGCCGAAAAGAATAGGATCTGCCATATTCTTTTCGTCAGCCAATCTGAATCGGGAAAGCTAAACCGGATATTCGCTGGTTTCAAAGGCCGACCCATTTTGACGGTGGGTGAAAACGACCGGTTTTGCCAGGACGGCGGGATGATTCAGTTCGTAATCATTGAGAATAAAGTTCGATTCATCATAAATCAGGACGCGGCCAAGGCGGCAAAAATCAAGCTCAGCGCGACGTTGCTGGATCTGGCTGAGAAAAACAGAAAAAAATAATAAACTGCTCATGTTATTTCAGGACGTGCCGATCAAGCGGAAGTTGACTTCGGTCATCATGTTGACCAGCAGCATTGTGTTGTTGGTGACCTGCCTGGCGTTCGTGACCTACGACTTGATCACTGTTCGGCGAACGATGAGCCGGAATCTCAGCACGCTGGCAAAGATTACCGCTGCCAACACTACGGCGGTGATCGAATTTGATCGAGCCGACGAAGCCTTGGAAAGAATAGCGGCTCTGCAAGCGGATCGGCACATCGTGGGAGCCGCACTTTATGACAACCAAGGAAGACTTTTCGCGCGCTTTCCCACCAACGAAGTTGGGCAAACATTCCCCGCGCGGCCCGGCGCGGACGGTTCTCGGTTTGTGGAAGACAGCCTGATCGTTTTTGAGCCGGTCATTAAAGGCGAGCGACGGTTGGGCACGCTCTATCTAAAATCAGATTTGGGTGCCATGTATGATTTGATGCGACTTTATGGCGGCATTGTTCTTCTGGTGATGGCTGGTTCATTCCTGGTTGCCTTCGCGCTTTCGACGGAATTGCAGAAGGGAATTTCTCAACCGATTCTGGAATTGGCCAGTGCAGCCAAAGCAGTTTCTGACCGCAAAGATTATTCCGTGCGGGCCCAAAAATATGGTCAAGACGAGTTGGGCCAACTGACCGATTCGTTCAATGCCATGCTCACCTTGATTCACGAGCGTGACGTTTCTTTGCGCGAAAGCGAAAATCGCTTCCGGACTCTCGCAAGCCATGCGCCGGTGGGGATTTTCATGTCGAATCCAGAAGGCGACAGCATATATGTCAATGAATGTTGGTGTGCCATGACCGGCCTCAAACCGGAACAGGCCCAAGGCAAGGATTGGATAAGCGCGATACATCCAGATGATCGCGAACGTGTTGTTTCCGGCTGGAATGAGGCTGTGAAAAGCGGCGATTCATCCACTGTTGAATTCCGTTTCATGCGGCCCGATGGAGTTGTTACCTGGGTTTATGGCAACGCGATACAACTCCAAGATGCCAGCGGCCAGCTTGTCGGTTACATCGGCACGGTTGTTGATATCACCGAGCGCAAGCAGGCTGAGACTGCCTTGCACCAGGCCAAAGACGAATTGGCTAGAACAAACGAGTGGCTGGAAAAACGTGTGCGAGAGCGCACTGCCGATTTGCAGGCTGAGATTGTCGCGCACGAGCAAGCGCAACTGGCACTGCTGGCCAGCGAAACGAAGTTCCGCGGATTTGTCGAGTCGTCGCCGGACGCCACGGTCATTGTCGGCCAGGACGGGCGCATCGTCTTGGTGAACGCGCAGGGCGAACGGTTGTTTGGTTATCGGAGGGAGGAATTGCTGGGACAGCCGCTGGAGTTGTTGATGCCCGAACGCTACCGTCGGTCGCATGTGGGGCATCGTGGAATTTTTTTCGCCGACCCGCGCGCGCGGCCCATGGGAAGCGGGCTGGAATTGTTTGGTCGGCGGAAGGATGGCAGCGAATTTCCGGTCGAAATCAGTCTCAGTCCGTTGCAGACACCGGAGGGGATTTTGGTTTGCAGTTCGATTCGAGACATCACTGAGCGCAAGCAGGCCGAAATGGCGCACGCCCGACTGGCTACCATCGTGGAATCCTCGTCGGACGCGATCTTGAGCGCGGATGGCGAGAACCGTATCACCAGTTGGAACCCAGCGGCAGAAAATATGTTTGGCTATGCGGCCGCGGAGATTATCGGCCGAAGCTACTCGCTTATTCCGGCGGATCGCCGCGCAGAGTTCGAGCAGATTCACCATCGGGTTGAGCGCGGGGAAGCGTTCGGCCCATATGAAACGGTGCGGGTGCGGAAGGATGGGCGGCGGATTGACGTTTCGATAGTGGTCTCGCCCATCCGAGATGAACAGGGCCGCATCACGGGCGCCTCGGCCATCTTGCGGGATGTCAGCGAACGCAAACGTCTGGAGGCCGAAATCCTTCAGATCGGCGAACGCGAACAGCGTCGCATCGCTGAGGACTTGCACGACGGCGTTGGGCAGCAACTGGGTGGCATCTCCTGCCTGGCAGATGTGTTGAAAAAGAATTTGGCGGACCAAGCTTCACCGGAAGCCGCCGCCGCCGCCAAAATTTCCAAGCTGCTGAATGATGCGGTGGCCCAGACCCGCAGCCTGGCGCGTGGTCTGCACCCGGTCCCGCCGGAAGCCAACGGGCTGATGTCTGCGCTGGACGACCTGGCAGCCCGCGTCACCGACCTGTTCAAAGTTTCCTGCCGTTTCAATTGCCCGCAACCGGTGTTTGTCAACGACAACACCATGGCCACGCACCTTTACCGGATAGCGCAGGAAGCAGTGACCAACTCCGTCAAACACGGCCATGCGCAGCACATCAAGATTGGGCTTTCCTCAACGCCGGAGCGTATTATTCTGGCGGTGAGCGATGATGGCGTTGGCTTCAAACGAGGCGGGCAACCTTCAAAAGGCTTGGGGTTGCGGATTATGAATCACCGCGCCGGCATGATCGGTGGTAATTTTGTCTTGCGGAAAAAAACCGGACGCGGAACTGTTGCCGTCTGCACCGTGCCAATAAGCGACGGGCGAATGCCCAAAAACTGAAGATGTCCAAATCTATTGTAAAACAAATCTTCATCGTTGATGATCATCCCATATTCCGGGAGGGTTTGGTCGGGCTGGTCAAACGAGAGGCAGACTTGGCGGTCTGCGGCGAGGCGGACAACGCTCGGCAAGCCCTGTCCGCCATCGAATCGTTAAAACCCGACCTGGTGCTTGCCGACATCGGACTGCCGGGCAAAAGTGGTCTGGAACTGGTCAAAGACCTTCGAGCCGTGTGCCCGGAAATGGCGATCCTCGTCATTTCAATGCATGACGAAACGCTTTACGCCGAGCGCGTCCTGCGCGCCGGCGGACGCGGCTACATAATGAAACAAGAAGGCCCGGAAAAGATTCTGCAGGCCATCCGGCAGGTGCTGGACGGACAAATTTGCGCGAGTGGAAAAATGTCGGCCCGCATTCTGGACGCTCTTTCCGCCCGTCGGGCCAAGGGCAATTCTCCCATTGCCCGGCTCACCGACCGTGAGTTTGAAATCCTTCAATTGATCGGCCAGGGCAGAGACAGCCACATGATAGCACAACAACTTAACTTGAGCGTCAAAACCGTGGATGCTCACCGCGGCCACATTAAAGAGAAACTCGGGTTGAAAAGCGGGACGGAGTTGATCTGCTACGCCGCCCGCTGGATAGAGTCCCAGTCGCCGACTAGCTCGTGAAGCGTTCTGCTGTGGAGTAAGAAAATTCCCTACAGCCGTCAGTCTTCCTTCTTAAAGCAGAAGCGAATCTCTCCCAATTGCCGGTTACTACCGTCATCTTACAATGAGGCTGGCATTAAACAGCTTCTTGGCACAAAGAGGAAGCAATGAAAACGAAAAAGCTGTGCGAGCCGTTGGCAAAAGCGGCGCTGGCGTAACTAGCGCCCTGATCGGAGTGATGCACCAAAACAACCGGAGGTCTTCTTTGTTCCAACGCCGCCGATGGCAGTATCGTGGCGGCGTGTTACTCATCGCCCGCCGGTGAAGCGGTTCTACAGTCCGCCTGATACAAGTAGTGTTCGTCTCTAACGATGCGAGTGATGTCCGCCATCCATACCATGTCAGATTTGGTCGTCAGCGCCCGATGTGCCAACCGGTTGGGTGCCACCGGGAAGTCATGATTACCATCGGTCAAATTCTTGGGTTTGAAACGCCGCCGCAGCCGGTTTGCCGCATCAAACGACCGATGCAATTGCGTCCGCAATGATGTCCAAATCAATGTTAAAACAAATCTTCATCGTTGATGATCATCCCATATTCCGGGAGGGTTTGGTCGGGCTGGTCAAACGGGAGGCTGACCTCGCGGTCTGCGGCGAGGCGGACAATGCCCTGCAAGCTCTGTCCGCCATTGAATCTTTACAACCCGATCTGGCGCTCGTCGACATTGGCCTGCCGGGCAAAAGCGGTCTGGAACTCGTCAAAGACCTTCGAGCCATGCGCCCGGAAATGGCGATCCTCGTCATTTCAATGCATGACGAAATGATTTACGCCGAACGGGCCCTGCGCGCCGGCGGACACGGCTACATAATGAAACAAGAAGGCCCGGAAAAGATTTTGCAGGCCATCCGGCAGGTGCTGGATGGGCAGATTTCCGTGAGTGGAAAAATGTCAGCCCGCGTTTTGGATGCTTTTTCCGACCGCCGAGCCACGACCAATTCCCCCATTGTCCAGCTCAATGTTCGTGAGTTTGAAATCCTCCGACTGATCGGCCAGGGCAAGGACAGCCGCGCCATCGCAGAGCAACTTCGCCTCAGCATCAAAACCGTGGATGCCCACCGCAGCTGCATCAAAGAAAAACTCGATTTGAAAAGCGGAACGGAATTGATTTGCTACGCCGCCCGCTGGGTGGAAACCCAGTCGCCGACGAGCGCGTGAAATATTCAGCAGCGCCCGCAGTTTTCTTTTTTACTCCATCGCGGCCAGCAATTCATCCAGCGACACGGTGGCGAAGCTCGTGGCGTAATCGCTCATGGCGTAAGGGATAATGAGTTCGCGCAGCGCAAGTCCGCCGTGAACGTAGCTATGCCGCATTTCCTCGGCAGATAATCGCCGAGGAATGCGACTTTGTGGATTTCAGACCGCTTCTCCATGACTGTTCTCCTTTGTTGGTAGCGCGGATTGTTTGCGCCTGATTCTTGGGGCAATCCAAGCGATACATTCGCCCGGCATCATTGGTTACCGCCATTATTGTAACTCAAGATCATCATCAAACGCAAAATTTCCATAGGGAAATTTCTTATCACTGAAGCGAAACTCTCCCAATTGTTCCCCGATGCGATTGATTTATAATCGTTCTCATTAAAGCAAAACTTCACTCACAAGAGGAGATACATGACAAAGAATCATGCGCTCAAAGTTGTTCTGTCGGTGAAGGCTTTGCGGCCGTTGCACAGGAACTGTCTGAACAACTCTCATCAATTATGAACTCATTGACTCGCAAACCAACCCTGGAGCGTTCCCGCTCGTTCTCATTCACTCGTGGCGTCGCTTTTTTAATGACGACGTCTCTGTTGACCTTCTTCTGCTTTACCAGCGCAGTCTACGCGCAGACGACCATCCAGGATGATTTTAATGACGGCAATGATGTGGGCTGGACGGCTTATGAAGGCAGCCCCGGAACGAGGCAGGTGCTATTTCCCGGTGGCGCCTACCGGGTGATACAACACGGTGCCCAGGATATGAACGGCGTATTCACGCGCGGCGGGAGCTACCGGGCCGATTCCAGCTATGCCCTCGACGATTTTTTTCATGCGATGGATCTGGTTAACTTTAACGACGTCGGCATGATCAGCACATCTGGCACCTTTATTGGAGGAAAGCTGGCGGCGGTCGGCCCGTTGCAGACCACGGGCTATATCTTTGGTTTTCTCGGGGGCGGGCAGAATTCGCCGATGGGCCTGGTCGGGTTCATTGAGTTCCAACAGGAAGTAGTCAGCGTTACTTTTCCGGATCTCGTCACGGGTGGCGGAGCGGTGACGCCCAAGCTCGCTCCTACCGGGGGCTATCGCATGGTTTTCAAGGGCGGCCCCGGAGGAAGACTGATCGGTGAAATGTATCATCGCACGGATCTGCTGGAGCCGTTCGCCAGAGTTGTGGCGCGCGACGACTTGAACGGCACTGCGCATCAAAACGGCTTTGGCGCCATTGTCAACATCATGGTGGAGAACGTTGATGTCTGGGGGACAGCCGACTCGACACTGGATGATTATTATTCCAGTTCCGACACAAACACTCCCGTTGGTTTCCCCAACACGCCGCAGGTGGTGAACTTGGTGCCGGCGGTGCAAAAGA
This sequence comes from uncultured Verrucomicrobiota bacterium, assembly GCA_964389025.1. GTDB lineage: Bacteria > Verrucomicrobiota > Verrucomicrobiia > Limisphaerales > CAYMCQ01 > CAYMCQ01. The sequence continues at coordinate 44,297 of CAYMCQ010000017.1, read as the reverse complement.
TGTTCTATACGATTCCGGCGACCAACCAGATCACGTTCACCGCCACTACGGCTGGCGGCACCAACCAGATTTCAACCAACCTGACCGGATTCCCTTCACTGAAACTATTCCTCAACGATGTGGATGTGACCACAAATGTGTCGCTCACGGAAGTGGCAACAGCTCCACTCAGCTCACCGAAAACGAACTTCCAAGTTCGTTGCACCGTCAGTCTTTCCAGCAACACGGTTTATCACGGGAAAATTATTTTGGTGAATCCAGCCGGCGTGGGCACCACCAACAACTGGTATTTCGATACGTTTGGAACCACTGGCACGCTGAACATCGAAGCGGAAGATTACAACTACAATAGCGGGTCATTTCAGGACAACCCGCCGGTTTCGGGCTTGGATCCAGATAGCAACCCGGTCAATGGAGGAGGGGTCGGTTATTACGCTGGGCTGCTGGGAAGTGACATTGTTGGCACGCCGGGCATTGATTACGAGGACTTGTCCCTGCAAACCATTGGACAGGGCATCAACATGGCGGAAAGAAATCAATATCGGGGCATGGACTTTCCCGGCACCGTGCAAGGGCGGATGAACCGGGACTACGATGTTCGAATTCAGTATGTCACCAACAATGTCGGCGAATATGCGGTCGGCTTTCTGACGGCCGGGGATTGGATGAATTACACGCGCACATTTCCAAGCGCGAGTTACAACGTCTATCTGCGCGCCTCCAGCGTGAAGGCGCAAACGGTGCGGTTCGATGCTGTGACTGGCGATCGCACCATGTCCAATCAAACCACGGTTATTCGCGGACAATTCCTGGTGCCCGACACCGGCGGGTCATCGCGCTTCCGTTATGTGCCGTTGACCGATGCCGCAGGAAACATCCAGACCTTGACCTTGTCGGGTGTCAATACCTTCCGCCTGACCGATCTGGAGTCGAGCCAGAAAAATTCGCTGGACGTGAGCGATTTGTATTTGAACAACTTCCTGTTTGTCCCAGCGCCGGCACCGGGCACGCAGCGCCCGTTCATCGCTCAGGCCAGTCCTGCGGGCGGCACGGTCATCTTTGATCCGGAAGGAACCGTGCAGATCACCATTCTGAACCGGGACACGACGGTGACCACGGGGAGCATCGAGTTGCGGTTTGACGGGTCGAACGTGACCAGCGGGGCGACGATCACGGGGACGGGGACAGGCGCGACGATCAGTTACAATCCGCCGGGTTATCTGATGCCTGACACGGAGCACACCTTGAACGTGGTGTTCACCGACAGCGGGTCGGTGATTCAAACCAACCAGTGGAGTTTCAAAGTCTTGCACATGCCGGTGTTGCTGCCCAGCCACCAAGAGGCACCCGGGGTCGGGGCGGACGGCGCCTTTGCCATCAGGATGCACAAAGCGCAGGAAGAGGACTTGCAGGGCCCAATAGGACAAGCCGGACTCAGCAGCTTTGAGGACGGCCTTACCCGGGCGGAGCGGCAGGTGGCGGGAACCCTGGGCGATGCGGACAACCCGGGGACATATTATACGAATCAAGCGGGGACAGTGCATGACCAGTTTGCTGCGTCTTTTACCGAAACCGCAAACATCAACTATCAACAATGCGGGTTCTCTGCAGGGTTCTTCGGCGGAGACAGACCTTTCCCGGGGATTAATCCAGCGGATTATGATTGCGTGGACATCAATTCTGCAGGCCCGAATCACTTCGCGTGGACAGCGACGATCCGGCTGCAATTGAACGCAGGCATCTACCGGATGGGATGGCACTGCGACGATCAAGTGGCGCTCAGCGTGGGACAGTTCGCCACGAACTGCCTTTATACCAACGCGCAATCAATCGTCCTGGGCAACTCGCATGATCAGCCCGCTGACCGATCTGACAATGCCAATGGCCAGGCGCAGTTTGACTTCGCGGTGCAGACCAACGGAGTTTACAAATTCCGACTGATTCATGAGGAGGGCGGCGGAGGTGCGGAAGCCGAGTGGTATTTTGTCAATCGAACCAACGGCGTCAGGACTTTGGTGTCGCCGCCAATCGAACTCTACTCGGCTGCGACGGTGAACGGGCCGTATACGAATGAACTGTCAGCAGTGATTGATAAGGTAGCCAGGACCGTTTCGGTGCCGGCGTCCGGCAATGTCCATTTTTACAGGATGAACCCCGCAGGCGCATTGAGTATCACGAAAGTAGCTTTGTCCGGTGGTAACGTCGTGATGGCTTACGAGCCTGTAAGTCCTTAGGAATTTTGGTAGGGACGGCGCGCTGCGCCGTCCGCGCCGGGTAGCGGCGCAATAGAACGTCATTTCGTCGGGCGGCAACGTTGTGCTGACCTACCAATAACTGACGTTCCGTCCGGCGTTGCGCGGTTGGTAGCCGCGTGACAGGGGGTGGCATGTGCAGCACACATTCCACTGCGGGAGGCCATATTCTGGGTGTGGTCTCCCGCTTTTTTTATTTTACCAGGGTATTTTTAATTGAGTTGGTATAGAGCGGTTTCAAGAAAACTGTGGCCATGATTTGAAGGCCCGGACGGAAAATTCCGCGAGGTTTTGGAGTGCGGTGACCTGACCCCAATCGGTGGACACTTCATTAGTAGAGTCCTGCCATTGGTTTGATGTTTTGTTCGCCAGTTCGGGACGGAGGGAGGGCGAAGCCCGACCGGAGTCCCGAACTGGCGATGGCGCGACCGGCAAACTCGCTCGGCGTCTGATAGTCCAACGAGCTGTGCGGTCGCGCCGTGTTATAGTAGAGGCGCCACTGCTCAATGACAACCCGCGCCTCCCAAAGGCTGCCAAAAATCTCCCGATTCAAACATTCGTCCCGCAGCTTGTCGTGGAAGCTCTCAATGTAAGGGTTCTCCCACGGCGAACCCGGTGTGATGTAAATTGTTTTCACGTTCTTATCTCGAAGCCAGTCTTGGATCGCGTAAGCGATGAACTCCGGCCCGTTGTCACTGCGTAGATGCGATGGCGCGCCGTAACGCGCCATCGCGGCCTCGACGATGGTGATGACATCCACCGCCCGGATCGACCAGTCCACGTGCGCTGCCAGGCATTCCCGTGTGTGCTCGTCAATCAATGTCAGCACTCGAAAGCGTGTTCCGTTCTCCGTCTGGTCCTCCACGAAGTCCCAACTCCAGACGTGATTGGCCTGCGTTGCTCGCCGGCGCTGTGCCGTCGAAAGCCCCAACCGGCGCAGCTTTCGTTGCTTGCGGCTCACTTGCAGTCCTTCCTTGCGGCGCACGCGCTGCACTCGCTTGGCGTTGACCTCATGACCTTCCCGGCGCAACAACGCCGTCACCCGCCGATACCCGTATCGCGGATGGTCCCGGCTCAGATTCACAATCTGCTTTTGAAAACTTCGACTCTCAGTGCTCATCGTGTTGTTGCGATAGTAACTCGATCGGGCCAGGCCAAGCGCTCGACAGGCCTCTGCCGTCGTGCTGATCCCCGTTTCGATCACCAGCTTCACCGCCCGCCGCTTGGTTGACGGGCTCACCATTTTTTTGAGTTCACTTCCTTGAGGATTTGAACCTGCACCGTCAAATCCGCCACCGCTCGTTTGAGCCGACTGTTCTCCTCCTCCAGGCAGCGCAATCGCCGCGCTTCTTTCACACCCATCCCGCCATACTTGGACCGCCACTTGTAGAATGCCGCTTCACTGATGTTGTGTTTGGCGCACACCGCCTTCACTGGCGTGTCACCTCCGGCCTCTCGGAGGATCCCGATGATCTGTTCTTCGCTGAATTTACTTTTTCTCATAGTTCTGCTGCTCTTTCTTCGCAGCAGAACCCTACTCTTGTCACGTCCACTTTTCGGGGGTCAGGTCAAAGTCACCTGTCCGAGGGCCGGGGTGAGGGTGAGTGTGCCCCAAAAACTGAAGTTGTTTTGCACGAGTCCTTAATCGGTTTAATCTCTTGTGGAGTGGCGGCAAGACTGAAAGGCCTCAGCACTTGCTCCATTTGCGCATCACTTCGAGCGACTTCTCCACGCTCACCAGCGGCGGGTAGGCATCGCTCTCGTATTCCATGATATACCATTCCGTGCCGCCGGTGGTTTCGCAGATGCGGAAAATTTCCTTCCACGGCAACTCGTCGTCGCCGATCAGCGCGTTGGGCTTGGCTTTGGAATAGGGTTTGACGTGGAGGCTCGCGACGCGGCCGGGATGCTTTTTCAAATTGACCGTCGGCTCACTGGCCTCGGCGGTCGCGTTGCCGGTGTCGAACTGGATGACGACCTCTTTTTTCGCCCGATTGAAAAATGTGTCCCACGGTTTCTCGCCTTCCAGCGGCTTGAATTCGATGCTGTGGTTGTGAAAGCCGACGCACATTCCCTGCGGTTTCACTTTGCCGGCCAATTCGCTGAAGATGTCCGCCGCGTCCAGCCAGCCCTGGCGCGACTTGGTGTATTTGCCCGGCATACCCGGCACGATGAGAAACTTGTTGCCGAGGGTCTGGTTGAACTCAATCGTCTTCGGTAGATTGTCGCCGAGCAACGTGTCCAGCCCGATGTGCGTGCCGCAACATTTCAGGCCGACATCATCAAGCAATTTGCGGAGTGTCTTGGCGTCGCGCCCGTAATAGCCCGCAAACTCGACGCCCTTGTAACCCATCTTCGCCACTGCTGTGACCGTGCCGACCAGGTCTTTGGCGCATTCGTTACGCACCGAATAAAGCTGGAGGCCGAAGGGAATCTTGTTGCCGCCGTATTCTCCCGCCGCAAATAAATTTGCCGGCAGACTCGCCGCGCACACCGCCGCTGCGGCTAGGGTGCTGTGTTTGAGAAATTCACGCCTGGTGATGGGTTGTGTGTTCATGCCTCTTGCATACTCGTCGGCCAACGCCACGTCAACACAGCTCTTTTTCCTTTTGCGAACAGCGCCGGTGGTTGTATTTTTTGCCGTTATCCGGACACCAGCGAACCAAATTCAAACACAATGTTCACCGTAACCGCCGACAAGATTCTTCCCTGCACCATCACCGGCTCCTGGCCGCGTCCCCGCTGGTTCGACGCCAGCATGTGGGGGCAGCCGCTCAGCACATGCATGATGGACGTGCGCTTCCGCGAAAAATTTCAGGACGCGTTGGCCACCGTCCTCAGCGACCAGGAGCGCGCCGGCATTGACATCCTCACGCACGGTGATTTGCATTGCGACGACGACATGGCCGGGCGGTCGTGGCATCATTTCCCGCTGCAACGCTGGGCCGGGTTCGAGGGCGACTATCTTCAATCCGAAGAAACCCGTTCGCCGTGGCTTCGCTATCCGCCGGGCACGCTGCTGAACGAGATTTACACCGGCTGGCGCTGGCCGCGCGTGGTGGACAAAGTGGAGCATCGCCCGCTCGACTACGCCAAGATCTGGCGCATCGCGCAAAGCAAGACGTCCAAACCCGTGCGCTTCGGGACCTGCTGCTCGCAAGTGATGGGACTCTTTCTCGACATTCACACGCCGAAATACAAAGACCGCCATGAAGTCATCTGGGACATGGCGGAGGCCATGAACAAGGAGTTGCTCGCGCTACGCGACGCGGGCTGCAAGTGCATCCAAATCGAGGAACCCACCTTGCACTTCTGGGCCAACACGTATGGCCGCGCGCATGACGAGGTCAAATTCATGGTCGAATGCTACAACCGCGAGGTGCAGGGACTGGATGACGTGGAACTCTGGATTCACACCTGTTGGGGCAACCCCAACATGCAACGCGTCATCGAAAACGACAGCTACCGCGAGTCTTTCGAACTCTACCTCGAAGCCTGCCGTGGCGACGTGTGGACGCTGGAGATGAAAGACCGGAACATGCGCGAGCTTGAACTGTTCGCGCCCTTCAAAGGCAAACTGAAGAAAAAAATCTGCGTGGGCGTCGTCAGCCACCGCACCCTCCAGGTCGAACGTCCCGAGGATGTCGCGGCGTCCATCCGGCACGCGCTGAAATTCATCACCCCCGAGCAACTGATTGTTTCGAGCGACTGCGGATTTGGCCGTCAGGGCTGCAACCGCGAGATCGGCTTCTTCAAGACCACGGCCATAGCTCAAGGCGCGAACATCGTGCGCCGCGAACTCGGCCTGCCCGTGACGGAAATCCGCGCCGCTGACCCGGCATTGCAAACGGACATCGTTCCCAAGATGCCGGATCGGTAAGGCCCGCCGAACCTCAACGCGCCATGTCGCCGTCGTTTCATCTGTCTGTTGCTTCGTGGTAATTTCCTGAACGCGGGCGGGTTTTGAGTCTTTGTCCCGTTTTATCCTAAAATCAACCGCACAATCCGGCCCAGTTGAAGGCGATCAAACGGTTTGGGCAGGATGGCAACCTCATCAAACTGATTGGCGAGTTTCCACATTGAACCTGTGGTAATAAGAGCCTCTTGCAGATCAAGCTGATTTGCCAGTTCCCACATTGAGCCTGTGGTGATAAGCACCTTCATCGTGGGATATCTGCTCAGGCACCATCGGGCCAATTCCAGCCCATTGGTTTGCGGCATGGAAAAATCCGTGAGCATCAGATTGATTTTCCGGTCCGTGGCAGTCAGGCGCTGCGCTTCCGCACTGCCGGACGCTTCCAATACCTGATAACCGAATTGCCGGAGAATTTTAACAATCGCTTTGCGCATCACTGGCTCACCATCCACTACCAGCACGGTCTCGTTTCCCGGAGATTTGCCCGCCGCAGCCTCCGCAAATTCAACCGTGTCGTCGTCCCCGACAGCAACGGTAATGTCAGCGATATTCTTCATCTCCGACATTACCGTTGTGTCACCAGTGTCGTTCGACCAATCCCGATCCCACCTCCTTGGCGCGGGTTCAAGATTGGTAAATTGTCGAACTGGCGATTTGCTGACGGCCAGTCCTTGCATGCAATCCTGCGGTTTTCGGTTTGTCCTCATTTAAATCAAGAGCGCAGTCCCGCCAGACGTAATTCTGGTAAACTTTTTAATCGCTTCAGATCGCCGGCTTTTCCACAGCAAATAAGCGCAGGGCAAGGATGATTTGTGCAAAGTTTCGTCTTCATCATCGAGCAGCGCGACCAGCGCGGCCTCACTTTCCGGTTTTAGTTCTGTCGCCAGCCGTTTCGACAGTTCCTGTGCAAGCATGATGGCCGCAAAATTTTCACCGACAGCGACAAGTTTGAACGCATGATCGTTTGTCATGAATCTCTTCTGGTGGAGTGAAATTTCCCTTTCATGCGAACCATCTTAAAATCAATCACATCAGCGAACAATTGGGAGAGTTTCTCTTTGGTGATAAGAAATTTCCCTAGGGAAGCGCTGAATAAATCACCAACCATTTCTGATTTGCGACTGGTTGCCTGCAATTTAACGGGTAAAAAAGGCGAACGTCTCTTTATTCAGTGCTTCCGTAGCAAGTTGTTGAAAAACGATTGAACGGGGTTTGTGGGTGTGGGTCAGAGAAGGAAGCGTGGCAAACCTCAAGTCCAGCCGGACTTTCTGACCGTGATCAACCACAACGTTGTGTGGCGGAGAATCATCCGCTGCGTGCGATCAAGGGCCGCATGGACGCCGTCCTCAAAAAGCTGTCGCCCCTCTTTGACGAACTGTTAAAAATATTTTTCTACCAGCGGAAATGCGCGAATGCCTTGTTGGCTTGCGCCATCTTGTGAACTTCATCGCGCTTGCGGATCGCATTCCCCTGCCCTTGATAGGCGTCCATGATCTCAGAAGCCAAAGCCTGCCTCATCGGAACGCCTTTGCGCGCATCGGCAAAATCCACGAGCCAGCGCAACGCCAGCGCGAACTGCCTGTCCGCAGCCACTTCCAGGGGCACTTGATACGTCGCGCCGCCAACGCGGCGCGGCTTCACTTCAAGACGCGGCTTGGCGTTATCCACGGCGCGCTGCAAAATCTCCAGCGGATTCGCCGCCTGATTCTTGGCGACGATCTCATCGAACGCGCCATAGACGATGCGTTGCGCGGTGCTTTTCTTTCCGCAGATCATGACGGTGTTCACCAGACGCGCGACGAGCACGTTGTTGAATTTCACATCCGATTGAACCGGACGCCTGGTTGCTTGACGACGACGAGACATGTTTTTTCCTAAATCTTAATCTTATTCTTAATCGAAATCTCGATTACTTCGGCGCTGCTGCCGCTGCCGGAGCAGCCGCTGCCGCTGGTTTTGCGCCTTCCTTCGGACGTTTCACACCGTATTTCGAACGGCTCACGCGGCGCTTCTCAACGCCGGCGGCGTCTAGGGTTCCGCGAACGATGTGATAACGGACGCCCGGCAAATCCTTCACCTTGCCGCCACGCACGAGAACGATCGAGTGCTCCTGCAGGTTGTGCCCTTCGTCCGGGATGTAGGCGATGACTTCATAGCCATTCGTCAGACGGACTTTGGCCACTTTGCGCATCGCGGAATTCGGTTTCTTCGGCGTGCGCGTCATCACCTGGATGCAGACGCCACGACGGAACGGCGAGTTCTCCAAAGCCGGAGACTTCGACTTATACTTGACCTTGTTACGTCCTTTACGGACGAGTTGATTGATTGTCGGCATTTAAATATGTTTTCCGCCCGGAAACGGGAGCGCGGAATATAGCAAACGAGACCTTGCTTGCAACACGTTTTTACTTGTTTTACGGTCAGACCGCCAACGGCTCTTCCGCCGGAGCAGCCTCCTCGGCCACCGGTTCTTCTTCCGGCACCTCGACCAACGGTTTCAGCCGCACTTTGCGGTGGAAATCGTAGCCCGTGCCGGCGGGGATGATGTGACCCATGATCACGTTTTCCTTGAAGCCGCGCAGGTAATCCACCTTCGCGCGCGTGGCAGCCTCGGTCAACACGCGGGTCGTGTCCTGGAATGACGCCGCGCTCAGGAATGATTCCGTTTCGAGCGAAGCCTTCGTGATGCCGAGCAGCACCGGCGAAGCCTCGGCGGGCTTGCCGCCCTTCTTCTCGACCGCGGCGTTCTCTTCCTCGAACTCGATCTTGTCAATCTGTTCGCCCCAGAGGAACTGCGTGTCGCCCGGCTCGGTGATGCGCACCTTGCGCAACATCTGCCGCACGATGATCTCGATGTGCTTGTCGTTGATGGTCACGCCTTGCAGCCGGTAAACTTCCTGCACTTCGTTGACCAGATGCTCCTGCAGTTCCTGCGGGCCGCACACGTCGAGAATTTCGTGCGGGTCCATCGGGCCTTCGGTCAACTGCTGGCCTTTCTTCACGAAATCGCCCTTGAACACGATGACGTGCTTGCCAATGGGAATCAGATGCTCCTCTTCCGTGCCGGTCTGCTGGTCGCGGATGAGAATCGCGCGCTTGCCGCGAACGCTCGGGCCGAAGTCAACGATGCCGTCAATCCTGGAAATCTCCGCGGCGTCTTTGGGGCGGCGCGCCTCGAACAACTCAGCGACGCGCGGCAGACCGCCGGTGATGTCCTTCGTCTTGGAAGTCTTGCGCGGCGTCTTGGCCATCAAAGTTCCAGCGACAATCTTGTCGCCTTCGCTCACAACGATGTGCGCGCCGGACGGGATCGGATAATTCGCCGCCGCCTCGCCATGTTCGTCGAGGATGACGATCTGCGGGTGCAAATCCTCTTTGTGCTCGATGATGACCATGGCTTCCTGGCCGGTCGTCTCATCGGTTTCCTCCTTCATCGTCACGCCTTCGATGATGTCGGTGAATTTCACTTTGCCGGCCTTTTCGGAAAGGATCGGCACGTTGTAAGGATCCCATTGCACGAACGCCTCGCCCTTCTTCACCTTGCCGCCGTCCTTGATGGAAATAACCGAGCCGATGACGAGCGTGTGGACTTCCAACTCGCGACCATCGTCGGCAAGGATTGAAACTGAGCCATTCTTGTTCAGCACGATGTTGTTGCCGTCCTCAAGTTCAACGACACGAAGTTCGTTGTAACGCACCATGCCGTCAGCCTTCGATTTGATCTGCGGCTGTTTGAAAACCGCCGCCGCAGTTCCGCCGATGTGGAACGTGCGCATCGTCAACTGCGTGCCCGGCTCGCCGATGGACTGCGCGGCGATGATGCCGACGGCCTCGCCTTGTTTGCCGGGCAAACCGGTCGCAAGGTTACGCCCATAACACGCGACGCAAACGCCGTGCTTGCTTTCGCAAGTCAGCACCGAGCGAATCTTCACGCGCTCCACGCCGGACACGTCAATGGCTTTGGCTTTCACTTCATCAATTTCTTCGCCAGCCTTGACGAAAATTTCCTTCGGGTTGTTTGGATTGCCGACGTCATCAGATGAGAAACGTCCGACCAGACGGTCGGCCAGCTTCACAACCTCATCCTCGCCTTCGTAGATGGCACTGACCCAAATTCCATTGGTCGTCCCACAATCCTGCTCGCGCAGAATCACATCCTGCGCCACGTCCACGAGTTTGCGCGTCATATAACCGGAATCGGCGGTCTTGAGCGCGGTGTCGGCGAGACCTTTGCGCGCGCCGTGTGTGGAGATGAAATATTCCAACACTGTGAGACCTTCGCGGAAGTTCGAGAGAATCGGTTTCTCGATGATGTCGCCGCTGGGTTTCGCCATGAGGCCGCGAACACCGGCGAGCTGGCGCACCTGTTGTTTGTTGCCGCGCGCGCCAGAGTCCACCATGAGCGAGACAGGATTGTATTCGCTCTTGCCCTGATTTTCTTCGAGCGTCTTGAGCATGACGCCGGCGATCTGGTCGGTCGCGTGCGTCCAGATGTCCACGATCTTGTTGTAGCGCTCGCCCGGCGTGATGATGCCTTTGCGATATTGCTTCTCGACTTCGCTGATCTTCGCCTGCGCGTCTTTGATCTGCTGGCTCTTTTCCTTCGGGATGATCATGTCATCAATCCCGATGCTGGTGCCGGAGCGCGTCGCTTCGCGGAAACCGATTTCCTTGAGCAAGTCGAGCGTGACGACCGTGCGCTCGTGGCCGGCGACCTTGTAACAATTCCAGATCAACTCGCCGAGTTGTGTTTTGCCGGCCTTCTTGTTGTAAAAACCAAGTTCCTCCGGCCAGATTTCGCTGAACAACACACGGCCAACCGTCGTCTCGATGATTTTGCTGGTCGCGTCGCCGTAAACGGTTTTCTTGCCGAGGTCGGGATTCGCGAGCTTCACATAGTCGTGAATCTTCAATTCGCCGTCGCTGAACGCGAAGATGACTTCCGACTTCGAGCCGAAGATCATCGCGCGCTTGCTCTCTTTTTTCGCGCGCGGATCCGCCGTCAGATAATAGCAGCCGAGCGTGATGTCCTGCGTCGGCGTGATGATCGGCTTGCCCGATGACGGCGAGAAAATATTGTTCGATGCCATCATCAACAGGCGCGCTTCCAACTGAGACTCGACCGACAACGGAACGTGAACGGCCATCTGGTCGCCATCGAAGTCGGCGTTGTAGGCGGTGCAAACGAGCGGATGAATGCGAATCGCTTCGCCTTCGATGAGTTGCGGCTCGAAAGCTTGAATGGACAAACGATGCAGCGTCGGTGCGCGGTTCAAGAGAACCGGATGCCCCTTTGTCACTTCTTCCAAGATGTCCCAGACTTCGGGCGACTGGCGCTCAATCATTTTCTTCGCCGAGCGGACGGTGTGGACGTAGCCAAGTTCCTTCAACCGGCGGATGATGAACGGCTCGAACAACACGAGCGCCATCTTCTTCGGCAGACCGCACTGGTTCAGTTTCAATTCCGGCCCGATGACGATGACCGAGCGGCCTGAATAATCCACGCGTTTGCCGAGCAGATTCTGGCGGAAACGTCCGCTCTTGCCCTTGAGCATGTCGCTCAAAGATTTCAGCGCGCGATTGCCCGCGCCGGTCACTGCGCGACCGTGGCGGCCGTTGTCGAACAGCGCGTCCACGGCTTCCTGCAACATGCGCTTCTCGTTCCGGATGATGACTTCCGGCGTCTTGAGCGCCAAAAGATTTTTGAGACGGTTGTTACGGTTGATGACGCGGCGATACAAATCGTTCAGGTCGGAAGTTGCAAAACGTCCGCCTTCGAGCGGCACGAGCGGGCGCAAGTCCGGCGGAATGACCGGCAGCACTGTGAGGATCATCCATTCAGGCCGCGTCTTCGAGCCGTGAAAACCCTGAAGCAACTTGATCCGCTTCGCCAATTTTTTGCGGATCTGTTTGCTCTTCGTCTCGGTCATCGCTTCCTGCAATTCGTCAACTCCCTTGGCGAGATCAACTTTTGCCAGCGCCTCACGCACGGCCTCAGCGCCCATCTTCGCCACGAACGCGTCCGCGCCGTAAGTTTCACGCGCTTCGCGATACTCGCTTTCGCTCAAAAGCTGGTTTTGCTTCAACGGCGTGTTGCCGGCGTCAACGACGAGGTAATCCTCGTAATAAATCACGCGCTCCAATTGCCGCGCCGTCATGTCGAGCACGAGGCCGATGCGGCTGGGCATGCATTTGAAAAACCAGATGTGCTGCACCGGCACGGCCAGTTCGATGTGGCCCATGCGTTCGCGGCGCACGCGCGCCATCGTCACTTCGACGCCACAACGGTCGCAGACGACGCCGCGATGCTTGATGCGCTTGTATTTTCCGCACGAACATTCCCAGTCCTTCACCGGACCGAAAATGCGTTCGCAGAAAAGGCCGCCCTTTTCCGGCTTGAACGTGCGGTAATTGATGGTCTCGGGATTTTTGACTTCGCCCTTGGACCATGAGCGAATGATGTCGGGCGACGCGACCTGAATGGCCACGTATTCGACTTGATTGACCTTGTCCAGACCGAGCAATTCGCGTGTGCTTTCTTTTGAGCTGATCATAAATTTATTTGAAAAAAACTTCTTTTAACTTTGAACACTGCTGCCTCGGTTTTTGAAAATCCGATAAAACTCAAACCAAAGGAACGCTGAAATGCCCAAACCGAGTGCCACAATAAATAACGCAGTGTTGTCGCTTCCGGGAAAATCCAAACCAGCTAATTCGAACAGGAAATAGCCGGTGAACAGCATCACCAGACTTGCTACCGAACCTAGTGCAAACAGCTTTACTCTGCGTTTCAATTGCGGAGATAGCCTATCTACAACCAGTGCAACAATACCCCCGAGAATTGACACGACTGCAACAAAGACCAGCCGAAGTGGCTGTTCCGCGAAATAACCAACTGTGTCGTTGCGAATAAATTCGCGAACAACCTGCACGAGTGCCAAAGTCACCAACAACACAAGTGTTGCAGTTATGCACAACTTCTTTAAGCGTCGATGTTGTTGACTCATTTTCGGTTTATCCATTCGTCACGACCGCCAAATTCTCCGCGCCGTGCTCAGTTGGATTTGAATATCCAACTTTCACATCCAGCCCGAGTGATTGCATTTCCTTGACGAGCACGTTGAACGATTCGGGAATGCCCGCTTCGAGCGCGTTGTCGCCCTTGACGATGCTCTCGTAAATCCGCGTGCGGCCTTGCACGTCGTCGGACTTGACCGTGAGCAATTCCTGGAGCGCGTAGGCCGAGCCGTAGGCTTCCATCGCCCACACTTCCATTTCGCCGAAGCGCTGGCCGCCGTATTGCGCCTTGCCGCCGAGCGGCTGTTGCGTGACGAGCGAGTAAGGCCCGACCGCGCGCGCATGGATCTTGTCCGCAACCAAATGGCCGAGCTTCATCATGTAGATGTAGCCAACGACAATCTCCTGATCGAAGGATTCGCCGGTGCGTCCATCGTGCAAAATAACTTTTGCGTGCTCGGGCAGCTTGGCTTCCTTGAGGTAGCCGCGGATGTCCTTTTCCTTGATGCCGTCGAAAACCGGCGTCGCGAATTTCAATCCAAGGATTTTCGCCGCCCAGCCGAGGTGCGTTTCCAAAACCTGTCCGACGTTCATGCGCGAGGGCACGCCCAGCGGATTCAAAACGATGTCCACCGGAGTTCCGTCCGCGAGATACGGCATGTCTTCCTCGGCAACAATCTTGGCAACGACGCCTTTGTTTCCGTGGCGTCCCGCCATTTTGTCGCCGACTGACAGTTTGCGCTTCGACGCGATGTAAACTTTCACCGACTTGACGATGCCCGCGTCCGTGCCTTCGCCGGACTCAGCCCGCCCGATTTCCTCGTCGTATTGCATCTGCAAATCGTCGAACTTCTTTTTGAAGCTGCCGATGATTTCATTGATCTTGTTGCGGATCGGCGACGGATCAATTTCGATGCGGTCATAGACCGTCGCGAGCTTGCGCAACAGCGTCTTGGTGATCTTGCGGTTCGCCGGGATGATGATTTCGCCGGTCTCGCTGTTGACCACGTCGAGCGGAATTTTTTCGCCGAGCAAAATGTTGCTCAACGCCTCGGTCAACTGGTCGCGAAGTTCCTCGGTCTTTTTCTTATGGTCGTCCTCGACCTGCTTCGCGTGTTTCTTGTCCTCGCTGACGGGATGTTCGCGGTCGGTGTCCTTCTTCGAGGAAACTTTTACGTCCATCACGATGCCGTAGGTGCCCGACGGAACTTTCAGCGAAGTGTCCTTCACGTCGGCGGCCTTTTCACCGAAGATGGCGCGCAGCAAACGTTCTTCCGGCGCGAGTTCAGTCTCGGATTTCGGAGTGATCTTGCCGACGAGGATGTCGCCGGGCTTCACTTCCGCGCCGACGCGGATGACGCCGCCGGGGTCGAGATTTTTCAACGCCTCTTCGCCGAGGTTCGGAATGTCGCGAGTGATCTCTTCCGGCCCGAGCTTCGTGTCGCGGGCGGCGACTTCAAATTCATCAATGTGGATCGAAGTGAAAACGTCGTCCTTGTTGATGCGCTCGCTGATGAGGATGGCGTCCTCGAAGTTGTAACCGTTCCACGGCATGAACGCGCAAAGAATGTTCCGGCCAAGCGCCAGCTCGCCGCCTTGCGTGCAAGGACCGTCGGCAATAACCTGTCCTTTCTTCACGTGGTCGCCCTTCTCGACGAGAATTTTCTGGTTGATACACGTCGCCGCGTTCGAGCGCATGAACTTGCGGACTTCGTAAACGTAAATTCCCTTCGCGGGTTCGTGCTTAATTTTCTTTTTCGACTCCGGCAATTTGCCGTCTTCGGTGATGATGATTTGATTGCCGGTGACGGACGCGACTTTGCCCGATTCTTCCGCGACGAGAACGGCGCGGGAATCGCGAGCGACACGCTCCTCAAGGCCGGTCGCCACGAGCGGCGCTTCGGTGATGAGCAGCGGCACGGCCTGGCGTTGCATGTTCGAACCCATGAGCGCGCGGTTCGCGTCGTCGTGTTCGAGGAACGGAATCAGCGACGCAGCAACGGAGACGAGCTGCTTCGGCGAAACGTCCATGTAGTCAACGCGCGATGGCTCGACGTCAATGAAGTCTCCACGCGCGCGGCAAACGGCGTTGCCGTGGAAATGGCCCTTGTCGTCAATCGCAGTGTTGGCCTGAGCGATGATGAAATTTTCCTCGCGGTCGGCGGTCAGGTAATCGAGATGGCCGCTGACTTTGTTGTGCTCGACTTTGCGATACGGTGTTTCAAGAAAACCGAAATCGTTGATGCGCGCAAACGTGGCGAGCGACGCGATGAGGCCGATGTTCGGGCCTTCAGGCGTTTCAACCGGACAAATGCGTCCGTAGTGTGACGGGTGAACGTCACGGACTTCAAAACCCGCGCGGTCGCGAGACAAACCGCCGGGTCCGAGCGCGGACAAGCGGCGCTTGTGCGTGAGTTCGGCGAGCGGATTGATCTGATCCATGAACTGCGACAACTGGCTGCGGCCAAAGAAATCCCGGATCACGGCTGAAAGCGCCTTCGGGTTGATCAATTTCTGCGGCGACATGGTTTCCATGCCTTGATCGAACAAGGTCATGCGCTCTTTCACGAGGCGTTCTGTGCGCGCAAGGCCGACGCGGCATTGGTTCGAGAGCAGTTCGCCGACTGTGCGGACGCGGCGGCTGCCGAGATGGTCAATGTCGTCCAGCGAGCCTTCGCCTTTTTTCAGGCGCAGCAAATACTTCGTCGCGCCGGCCAAATCCGCCTTGGTCAGGATGCGCGAATCATTTTCCTTCAAGCCAAGTTTCTGGTTGATCTTGTAACGACCAACGCGGCCCAAATCGTAACGCTTCGCATCGAAGAACAAACGCTTGATGAGCGCGCGGGCGTTCGCCGCGGTCGGCGGATCGCCGGGACGCAGGCGGCGATAAATATCCTTGAGCGCCTCCTCTTCGTTCTTGGCCGGGTCTTTCTTGAGGCACTTGATGATGATGCCTTCGTCGGCAGTCGTATCCACGACTTTGATCTTGTTGATGCCAAGTTCGGCGATCTGTTTGACGACGGCCTTCGAGAGCGGCTCGAACGCGCGCGCGACGACTACGCCCTTGTCGTCCACCGCGTCTTTGACGAGAACTTTGTTCTGCAAGTCTTCGAGCTTCTCCGCTTCCTTGATCGTGAACTCTTCGATCTCGTAAAACAGTTTCAAAATCTCCTCGTCCGTTCCGCGATGGGTGGCCGCGTCCTTGTCCTTGTCCTTCCCCTTGCCCTTTTCTTCCGGGTGATCGAGAAAACTCAGCGCGCGGAAAAGCGTCGTCGTCAAAAATTTCCGGCGGCGCTTTTTGCGGTCCAGATAAACATAAAGCAGATCACCTGTGTCGAATTGCGCTTCATACCACGAGCCGCGGTCGGGAATAATGCGGAACGAGAACAGCTCCTTGCCGTTCGGGTGGATGGTTTTTTCAAACGCGATGCCGGGCGAACGATGCAACTGGCTGACGATGACGCGCTCGGCACCGTTGATGACGAACGTGCCTTGCGGCGTCATGAGCGGCAGTTCGCCCATGAAAACTTTTTCTTCCTTCGTGCCTTTTTCTTCCTTGAGCAGGAACGTGACGTAAAGCGGCGCGCCATAGGTCAGGCTCTCGCGCAGACATTCCAGCCAGTCGAGCTTCGGCTCGCCGATCTCGTAGGAATGAAAATCGAGCACGCACTTGCCATCGTAGCTTTCGATCGGAAAAACTTCCTGGAAGACGGATTGCAACCCAAGATTCTTGCGCTTGGATTGCGGAACATCGGCCTGCAAAAATTCCTTATACGAATTGGTCTGCAATTCGATGAGGTTCGGCGGGGCGATGATCTCTTTGATTTTACCGAAGTTGATTCGTTCGTTGAGTCGCGATGACATTTTGACCTTTTCTTTGCCGGCAAACAGCGCCGGACTTTTGTTTTCGATGAACGACACAAGGCAAGAACGCCGGTTCTCAGCGAACTTGCCCATTCATTCCGCTTTCGCGGCTATGGCGTCGGAAAATTAATTTACGTTTCTAAAAATTGTTTGCCTCGTCCGGAGGCGGAACCGGAGCGGCGCTCAAACGCCGCTCCGGGATAATTCCTCGACTACTTGACTTCGACTTTCGCGCCGGCTTCTTCGAGCTTCTTCTTGGCGGCGTCGGAGTCGGCCTTGTTCGCGCCTTCAAGCACGGGCTTCGGTGCGCCTTCGACGAGAGCTTTCGCTTCCGCGAGGCCGAGGCCGGCTTTCACTTCGCGAACGGCTTTGATGACGGAAATCTTCTTGTCAGCCGGAGCGGACACGAGAATCACGTCAAAAGCAGTTTTCGCTTCAGCGGCGGGAGCTGCTGCTCCTGCTGCTCCGCCAGCGGCGGCAACTGCGACTGGCGCAGCGGCGCTGACTCCCCACTTCTCTTCCAGTTTTTTGACCAGGTCGGCGGTCTCGAGAACCGTCAACTTGCTCAACTCTTCAACCATGTTTGCTATATCAGCCATGTTTCCTTTCAGTCTCGTCGTCACGGCGGCTGCCGTGGATTAAGTCACTGCCCGCAACCGACGATTTACTTTTTGTTGTTGTTTGTTTCTCCGCTCCCGTTGGCTTAACGGAAGCAGAAATTGTTTTCTTAAAATCTTTTTTGTCTCTTTTCTTCGACGCGGCGATACAAAACCCTCAAAATACCAATGCCCACAATGCTGAAACCGAATAGGAACACTGCTACCATCAAAATGTTCGACCGCTTCGCTTCTGGTGCTGTAAAATAAATGCCTACCCACAACGCAACCGAAGCGACAAGTATCACTGCTATGATTTTGAACACTCGTCGCTGAGAGCTAATAGGCGTGCTGCTCATAATAACGAATTACATCAGGCCGCCGCAGGTGTTTCTTTGTCCGCGCGCGCTTGCAACACACGGGCCAACTGGCTCGCCGGTGTGTTCAGCAGCGCGACAAGCTTCGTGGCAGGCGCGTTCAACACGCCCAAAAATTTCGAGCGCAAAACTTCGAGCGATGGCAGATCCGCCAGCGCAATGATCTCCGCGGCCTCAAGTCGCTTGTTGTTCAAATAGCCGAACTTGAACTTCGGTTTGTCGAATTCCGCGCCGAAAGTCTTCACCACTTTCGCCGCAGCAGAAACATCGCGTTGTCCGGTGACGACTGCGAGTTGTCCGTCCGCCGCGCCGAGTTCGGCAACGCCCGCTTCCTTCGCCGCGAGGCGGAAGATGGAGTTTTTGACGACGTGCATCTCCGCACCCGCCTTGTTCAATCGCTTGCGCAACTCCGTCAGCGGCCCGACTTTCAGCCCCTGATAATTCACCACGATGAAAAATGGCGACGCGTTGAGCCGCGCGAGATATTCCTTCGTCAGATTTTGTTTTTCAGCACGCATGGTTCGTAAAAGTTAAAATTAAATTGCCAGTTCCTTCACATCCAAACGCACCGGCGGACTCATCGTCGCGGACAACGTGCAGGTGTGGACGTAAACGCCTTTCACGCCGGACGGCTTCGCCTTGTGAACCGCGTCGAGGACGGCGCGGGCATTTTCCTCGATTTGCTGCGGCGTGAATGACGCCTTGCCGACTGCGACGTGAATGTTGCCAGTCTTGTCCACTTTGAATTCCACGCGACCAGCCTTCACTTCTTTGACAGCTTTCGCGGTGTCGTCGGTCACAGTGCCAGTCTTCGGATTCGGCATCAGGCCGCGAGGGCCGAGGACTTTGCCAAGTTTGCGGACTTCGCTCATCGCTTCGGGCGTGGCCACGGCGACATCGAAATCGTTCCACCCGCTGTTGCACTTGGCAATCATGTCCTCGAAGCCGACGTATTCCGCGCCCGCGCCTTTGGCGGCTTCGGCGGCAGCGCCTTTAGCGAACACGAGGACGCGAATGGTCTTGCCGCTGCCATGCGGCAACGGAACTGTTCCGCGAACCATCTGATCGGATTGCTTCGGGTCAACGCCGAGGCGGAACGCGAGGTCAATGGTCTCGTTAAATTTTGCCTTCGGAAATTTGCTGAGAATTTCCACGGCGGACTTCAGCGGATACGCTTTCTTCGCGTCCACCAACTCCAGTGCTTTTTTGTATCTTTTGCTTGGCATGTTTTGTTGCGCGGTCAAACGAGTCCGGTTTTACGGACTCTCCCGCTGTTTTAGTTTTTGTTTACTTCCACCGTATTCGTTACGCTGCCTTCGTAATCAACGAAGGCTTTCGGAAAAATGTGTGACTGATTGCTTTTTCCAAGTGTCATCAAATAATTAAACTCATTACTGCTTCCGTTTGGTTGATTAACAACCATTGTATTCAAACTCCCGCTTCTCTTCAGCCGAACTACCAAATTAGTGCCATTTCGCAACATGACTCGATCAATCTTCGCCTTGAACGGCGGCATTGCTTTTACTTGCGTCATGCTCTTCGCTGTCACCGTTGCTTTCTTGTGGTATAAAAACCACCCACCTATCACTAAAAATACAAAAACAAACGCTATAACAGCGCGCGACATTCAGTTTACCCGACGACTTCAATGCCCATGTTTCGGGCAGTGCCGGCGATGATGCGAACGGCGGCGTCTTCCGACGTCGTGTTCAAATCCTTCATTTTGATTTTGACGATGTCCAAAACCTGTTTGCGCGTCACCTTGCCGACCTTTTCCTTGTTCGGCGTCTTGGAGCCGGCGGTTATGCCCGCGGCTTTTTTCAACAACACCGAAGCCGGCGGCGACTTGGTGATGAAGGTGAACGACTTGTCCTGAAACACCGTGATGACCACGGGAATGATCATGCCGGCCTGCTCCTTGGTCGCGGCGTTGAACTCTTTGCAAAAGCCCATGATGTTCACGCCGTGCTGGCCGAGCGCCGGGCCGACGGGCGGCGCGGGATTCGCCTGACCGGCGGGAATCTGCAACTTGATCTGTCCTGTAACTTTCTTTGCCATAAAAAATCTTATTAAGCTTTTTCAACCTGCCAGTATTCCAATTCAACCGGCGTATTGCGCCCAAAAATGTTCACGGTCACTTTCAACTTGCCGCGGTCCGGCTCGATCTCTTCGATCACGCCGCTGAAATTCAGGAACGGCCCGTTGTTGATCTTCACCGTTTCGCCGATCTCGTAACTGACCTTCGGCTTCTCCGTTTCTTCTGATGCCGATATCTGCGCCTTGATGGACTCGACTTCGTCCGTCGGCGTCGGCACCGGCGGTTCGCCGCCAACGAAACCGATCACGCCGGGCGTTTCCTTGATGAAATACCAGGGCTCTTCGATGATGCGCTTGTCATCGTCCAACAATTTCATGTCCACGAACACATAGCCCGGCCAAAGTTTGCGCGTCGAGACGGTCTTCTTTTGATTGCGCACCTCGACGACTTTTTCCATGGGGACCATGACTTCCTTGATGAAGTCGCCCATCTCTTCGCTTTTGATGCGCTTCTCGATGCTGTCCTTGACCTTTTGTTCCTGGCCGGAAAGCGTGTGAATGACAAACCACTGGCTGTTCATGAAATCTTTAAGTCAAACGGGTCACGACCCACGTAAAAACCAAATCCACCAGCACGGTAAATGCGCCGAGCAACAAAATTGAGATGAACACGACGACCGTCGAGCCTTTCAATTCGTCCACCGACGGCCATGTGCATTTCTTCAACTCCTCGCGGGTTTGAAGGACATAATTCGAGAAGCGGGCGATGTAACCTTGCTTCCACAAGATCGCAAAGGTTACGCCGACCACCACAACCCAAATTCCAATTTTGACCAAGTCGTTCATGTTTAAATTTGTCTGTCCGCCTGCACTCCGGGCGAAGGCTGGCGGAGAGGGAGGGATTCGAACCCCCGTCAGGCTTTCACCTGAAGCGGTTTTCAAGACCGCCGCGATAGACCACTCTGCCACCTCTCCGGTTTCTGGCAGGGCGGGAGGGACTCGAACCCCCAACCGACGGTTTTGGAGACCGCTACTCTACCAATTGAGCTACCGCCCTTTTGTAAATGAGTTTATCACGTTTCCTTGCCAGAATAAAAATCGGAGGCGGAGATTGTCTCCGCGCTCCTGCGTTTTGAAACATTCGGCTATTTGAGCACTTCTGAAACGCGGCCTGCGCCAATCGTCCGGCCACCTTCGCGGATCGCGAAGCGCTGGCCTTTTTCCATGGCGACGGGCGCGATCAATTCGACGTCAACGGAAACGTTGTCACCGGGCATCACCATTTCAACGCCCGCCGCGAGCATCAAGCTTCCGGTCACGTCGGTGGTGCGGAAATAAAATTGTGGACGATAGTTCGTGAAGAACGGCGTGTGACGGCCGCCTTCTTCCTTGGAAAGCACATAGACTTCCGCCTTGAATTTCGTGTGCGGCGTGATTGTGCCGGGCTTTGCCAGCACCATCCCGCGCTCGACTTCTTCCTTCTTCGTGCCGCGCAACAGAACGCCGACGTTGTCGCCCGCGCTCGCTTTGTCGAGGAGCTTGCGAAACATTTCAATGTCCGTCGCGACCGTCTTGCGTGTGTCTTTGAGTCCGACGATTTCCACGTCCGACATGCGGTTCAACTCACCGCGCTCGACACGGCCGGTCACGACCGTTCCGCGGCCTTCAATGTTGAACACGTCTTCGATGGACATCAGGAACGGCTTGTCCACTTCGCGCGTCGGCAGCGGAATGAAATCGTCAACCGCCTTCAGCAACTCGGCAATCGCCTGCTGGCCTTCAGGTGTCCCGGCCATCGCCGCGCTCGAACTTCCGCGGATGATCGGAGTCTTGTCGCCGGGGAATTGATACTTCGTCAGCAAGTCGCGAATTTCCATTTCGACGAGGTCGAGCAGTTCTTTGTCATCAACCAAATCAACCTTGTTGAGGAAAACTACAATCGCCGGCACACCAACCTGGCGGGCGAGCAAAATGTGCTCGCGAGTTTGCGGCATCGGGCCATCGGCTGCGCTGACGACAAGAATTGCGCCGTCCATCTGGGCCGCGCCGGTGATCATGTTTTTGATGTAGTCCGCGTGGCCGGGACAATCAACGTGAGCGTAATGGCGCTTCTCGCTCTCATACTCGACGTGCGACACGGCGATGGTGACGGTCTTGGTTTCGTCACGCACCGTTCCGCCCTTGGTGATGTCCGCGTAGCTGATCGGTTTCGCCAGGCCTTTCTTGGACTGGGTTTCAACAATCGCGGCGGTCAATGTGGATTTGCCGTGGTCAACGTGACCGATGGTGCCGACGTTGACGTGCGGTTTCGTTCTTTGGAATTGCTCTTTTGCCATTTTGATTTCCTGGTTGTCTTGTTGATGTTGTTGTTAAATCAAATTCTGCTCTTCAAACTGCTTCGTCTGGAGCCCATGATCAGGATCGAACTGATGACCTCATCCTTACCAAGGATGTGCTCTACCAACTGAGCTACATGGGCATCCCGATCAACTTTCACCCGCTGCCGCCAAACGATAAAACACCATCTCGCTCGCTCTTTCTTCTGAAAAAATCGAGAGAATGAAATGGGTTTTTACTTTTATCCGGCCAAACGAACCCGCAAAAATTACGGGACTGCAAATTAAGTGTCAACGGGTATTTCAGGTTTTTTTTCGTGAGAAAGCTGTTTAACTGTTCCCGATGAATTTTTGCCTCGCTGCCATGTAATTTTCGGCGGCTCAGGCAAGCCTTTCGCCCGAAATGCCGTGCGAAAATGGAGCTTTGAAACTTCCGGCAAACGCTCCGGGCCAAACTTTCCGACAAATTTTCTGGCAGCTTCATCCACCGCCGCGCCCGCGCCTTTTGGAAACTCCATTTCAAATTGCTTCTCCAGTTTGCCGAGCCGTTTCACAAATTCATCCCGCGCCAGAATCGAAGCCGCCGCCACCGCCAGATCGCTTTCCGCCTTGTGCCGCTGGACCAGTTCAATCCCGCGACCCAAATTCATCATCGCCTTCGACACGACATCTTTGGACGACGCAAACTGGTCGCTAATCGCCCGAACTGGCGCTGGATTCATCCGGTGCTTTTGTCCCATCAGATTTTCAATCACGCGCGCGTGGCCCCAAGCGAGAATTGCGTTCACGGTTTTCAATTTTGCGTGAAGCCGGTTGTAAGCTTCGTTCCCAACCGGCACGACGCTCGTCACGCAGCCGGAAGTCTTGCGAATCAACTCCGCGAGGTCGGAAATCTTTTTGTCGCTGGAAATATTTTTTGAATCGCGAATGCCGGAATCTTTCCAAGCGTTGACGACCGCTTCATTCACATAAACCCCCGCAATGCACATCGGCCCGAAAAAATCTCCCTTGCCGCTTTCGTCCACGCCGATTCGCGGCAGCAAGAGTTCGGGATTCAAAACTGTTTCGTAGCCCAGTCGCGCCTCCTTCAAAATTTCCGGCTCAAGAACGAATTCCACAAATTCCTGCGTGCCCTTTCCCTGCACTACGAGCTTGCCGCTCTCGTAAAAAACCACGTTGGTTTTATTTTTCTCCGCGGCAAACTGCGCATAAGGCACTTCGCGGAATTGATAATCCTGCTTTTCCAACAATTTTTTCAGCGCGACAGCTTGCGCGTCATCGAGTTTGCAAGTGTGGGAAGTCAATGGTTTCAACTCATCTGAGTTTCTAGTTTTCAGTTTCAAGTTTCAAGTCCCGAACCGAAAACGGAACTTGAAAATGAAAACATGAAACTTGAAACTCCTTTTCTGTGAATTCCGCCTGTAAAATCAATCGTCTTGTTCCCGCGTTGCTTGGCTGGTTTTCACAAAACGCCCGTGACCTTCCGTGGCGTTGCACATCCGATCCTTACGCCATCTGGATTTCCGAAGTCATGCTTCAGCAAACACAGGTCAAAACAGTTCTGCCTTATTGGTCACGCTGGATGAAAACTTTGCCTGACATCAAATCGCTTGCCCGCGCCAGACCTGGAAAAGTTCTCAAACTTTGGGAAGGTCTCGGCTATTACACTCGCGCCCATAATCTCCAAAAAGCCGCGCAAGAAATTTGCGAGAAGCACGGCGGAAAATTTCCCCGCGACTTCAACGACATCCTCGCGCTTCCTGGAATTGGCCGTTATACCGCCGGCGCGATCGCCAGTATTGCGTTCAACGAACCGAAACCGATTCTCGACGGCAACGTCATCCGCGTTCTTTGCCGCGTGTTCGGCATCGAAAAAAATCCACGCGAGAAAACAACGAGCGCGCAACTCTGGCAACTTGCAGAATCTCTTGTCGCGCTGGCGGCCAAGCTTCCATCGACCGGCTTGTCACTCGTCACCCGCCACTCGTCACTTCTTAATCAATCCCTGATGGAACTTGGCGCACTCGTCTGCACGCCGCGAAGTCCCAAGTGCGAAACTTGCCCCATCAAAAAACGTTGCGTCGCCTTGCGCGGGAACCGCGTCGGGCAATTGCCGAATCTCGGCAAACGCATCATGACGACGAACCGGCACTTCGTCGCGCTCGTGATCTCGAAGCGCGGAAAGTTTTTGGTGCGGCGGCGGCCCGCGAGAGTTGTGAACGCGCACTTGTGGGAATTTCCAAATCTTGAAACCCACGAAACCAATTTGCATGGCGCGGCGCGTGAAATTTTGGGATTCAATTCGATTCCGCTTCAGCCGTTTTGCTCCATCAAACATTCCATCACGCGATTCAGGATTTCACTCCAAGTTTTCCGCGTTGAACTCAACGGCTCGCCTAAAAAATCTCTGTTTCGCGGACGCTGGTGTTCGTTGAAGGAACTTGAGCAACTTTCCTTTCCCAGCGCGCATCGGAAGATTTTGGAAAAACTCCGTTAAATAAAACTCGAAATTCCGCGTTACCCGTGCTTGAATGAACCGTGATGCAGGATGAATTGCCAATGAAAGTCGTCGGGCGCAAAGGCTCGCCGAAAGTAAATGTGGAAACGGCAAACGATTTTCTCAAATTGATGAACACCCTGCGTGGCAAACGGCCTTTCATTCCGAAAGGCGTCTGGCGGTTCAAAACCTTCGAGGAAGCCGACGCATGGACGCTCAAAATGATCACCCGCCGCTAGAACCACGTCTTCCAAACGGAGACGATCTGGTTTTGCTTTGCAGGTTGTTGAACGACGCTGGCGCGAGATACATCGTCGTCGGCGGGTTTGCCATCATCCAAAGCGGTTTTGCCCGCGCGACGGAGGACATCGATCTGCTGATTGACACCTCGCCGGGAAATTTTGCGAAGGTCAAAGCCGCCATGCTCAAACTTCCCGATGGCGCGGTGCGCGAAGTGACAGCGGAAGATTTCAACGAATGTCTCGTCGTCCGCATCGGCGATGAATTCGTAGTGGACTTGATGCGCCAAGCTTGCGGCATCCACTACGACGAAGCGCGCAAGGACATTGTCGTGACAGAAGTTGCCGGCGTGAAAATTCCTTTCGCGAATCCGCAATTGCTCTGGCGCATGAAACAAACGCACCGCGAAAAAGACGCGCTCGACCGGATGTTTCTTGCGGAGTTGCTCAAGAAGAAAAGTTGAGTTTTGGATATTACGGTTTCAACCCCAGCCCCAAAACTTCTTTGCAATACTTGATGCTCCGTTCCAGTTCGCCCTTCTGATAATCCTGCTCGGCATTTGCATCTGCGGAACGGTGCGGCGGAATTTCTTTGCCGCGTTTGGCGAGCGCGATGAATTTTGCGAAGTCGCCCGCCTTCATCTTCGGCCAAAGTTTCCATAAATCATTTTTCAAATACGGAATCTCCCGTGGGAAACCTGAAATCGTTTCGATGTGAACCGGGACGTTCGGGCAAAGCTCCGCGAACTTGTCAAAATACGTTTTCAAATCAACGCAGCCATCGCCCATCGCCGTCCATTGCACTTTCGCGCCGTCGGCATATTCCCAAACCATCGAATCACGCAGGCTCGTCGTCGTGGCATACGGCGCGAGTGTCAGAAGATTTTCCAGCGGGTCTTCCATCGTCCAGCAGGCGTTGCCGGAATCAACGTTCGCGCCGACGTAATCCTTGCCAGCCGCCTCGATCAACTCCACGAGTTCGCGCGACTGCATGTCGCCCGCGTGATTTTCCACCGCGATTTTGACGCCGGCATCCAGCGCACGGCTGCGACACGCCTTGCATACTTTCACCGTGTCCGCAATGCGCGCTTCGATTCCTCCGTCCGTTTTCCGATCCTCGCCCCCGCCAAGGACGCAGCGAATCACGGGCGAGCCGAGCGATTTTGCAACTCGAATTCCCAGCGCCAGATGTTCTTCAGCGGTGCCCCATTTGTTTTTGAAAGCCTTCGAGGTTGGGCAAATGCTCCACGTCCCGGCGTGAATTCCGATTCCCAAATCATCCGCCCTGGCTTTGACTTCTTTGAGATGTCCCTCGGACAAATTTTCAAACGCTTCGAGATCAGAAATCAAAACGGAATCCAGTTTCAGGGAGGCCGCGTAATCGAGCAGCGCGTGCGCCTTCCATTTCATCGCGCGCACGGCGAAATTATCCAGCCCAAGTTTGATTTTCCTTTTCGGCGCAGCAGGTGAAGTTTCAGCGAACATCGTTCCGCCGAATCCCACGCTTGCGCATGATATTGCCGCGGTTTTCAAAAATGTGCGGCGTGTGACTGCGTGTAATTCCATAGAAGATCGCATTGCTGACTTTTAGAAAACCGGCGTTGTTCTGCCGAGCAAATTTTTTGGCTGATCGCCCGGGGATTGAACGGTTTTAGTGCTCGGTGTCCGCCGCTTCCAGCACTTTGAGAATCTTGTTGAAGGCGTCACGGATTTGGCTGTAGTCGCGCAGGTCCACTGTGAAGCGGCCACCCGTGTCGGCTCGCGAAGCGACGTGCCCATCCGAAAACAGAATGCCCACAAACTTTTGACGGTGATGAGTGCGCGATTTGACATTGAACGCCGCCAAGTCTGGCGGACACAAACACAAGGTGTCAATGGCCAGCGCGCGAATCGGCAAACCGTTTCGATTGTTGCCCAGACGATCGAGCCGGATGTGAGCTGGCGCGCTGTTCGAATTCGGATTGTCGAATAACCGCGTGTTCCCGCCGTGCCGGTAATAGTAACTGCACTGCGCCTGATTGATTCCAACCTTGGCAAGCTCGGCATCCGCATCAATGGGCTGATCTGCAGAGGGACAGAATAGAACTTTGGGCTGCGAAGATAACTGATGTTGAAGCAGAAGACCCAACGCCACAGGAGCACCGCTCCGAAGTGAAAGCAGACTCGTCGGCGCACCGGTCGAAGGATAGAAGTCCGCTGGACTGGTGAACGGGGGAGCTTTGGGACCATACGGAATATTGCCGTCGTTATCGCCGGCATAAGCGTGTATGGCGATACCCATCTGCCGCAGGTTCGACATACAGGCGATCCTGCGGCTTTTTTCCCGCGCCGCCGCAAGCGCCGGGAGCAGCAATGCCGCGAGAGTCGCGATGATGGCAATCACGACGAGCAACTCAATCAAGGTAAAGGCATTCCTCTCCGCCGCCGGCAAACCCTCATTTGAATTCTCAGCGAACATCGTGAAACTCCTCGCTACGGTATCAGTCGCGTCTGATAAAAGCGGTGATCGAAATCCGGCGCGTCGGTGAAAGAAATAATTCCTGTCGTGTTGGTGAATGTTCTTACACTTGTCCAGGAAGATATCGGCACAGAGAGATTGGTCGTTGCCAAAATCTCTAATTTAATTCCCGGTTCGCTTTGCACCGTAAATTGAAATTGGCCGTTGCTCCAAACAGGATTCAGCATCGCTGGCGGCACAAATTCGGTCTGCACAAATTCGGCCAGACGAACGTTGTCCAGGTCCCAGTAGCCGCCTTGGAGATTGGAACTGACAGTGGACGCAAACTGCACGCCGATGTTCTGCCCAGCCCAGGCATCCGTCGCTTTCACGGGAGGAACTCGCACGTGGAAATCAATCAAGTGAGTGTTATTGCTGAAAACTTCCGAAGTGTTGGTGACGCTCGTGACGGCGACGGCGACCATGTTGCTTGCCGCGTTGCGGTAATACAAACTCAACTCCAATGTGACACCCTGCAACATTCCGCCACCGGTGCCGATGATTCCAACCGTCAGGTCATAGGATTTCCCAACCTGGAATTTGGCGTCGAACGCATGTGTCGGCGCTGAGTCGTTCCAATCCATCGAGTCGTAGTCCTGAAACAGCGCGACTTCCGGCACTGCGAACAACCAAAGCGCCTGGTCGCCGTCGCAATTATCAATGTGATCCCCGGCTGGACTGTTCGTCGGCGTGTTCTTGAACACACCCGTGAGTTGAGTCCAGAGATACCCGCCGCTTTCGACATACCAATCCGGTCGCGCCGACTTCTGCCAGAAATCAATGTTGACGTCCACGTAGTCAGTCCGCGGCGATTCAAACGAACCGTTCGGGACGGCAACCGTTGCGGCCTGAAGAACCTCCATCCACCCTGTCAATGCAAGCAGGCAAGCGATTTTCGGCACAGTCATTTTCATAATGCTTGGAATACCTTGGCGTAAATCCAGAATGCGCATGCAACTTTCTATAGGACCCACGGAATGTCAACGCGTGCTCAGAGGCCGAAAAAACCGGCGGCATCTTCACAGCGCAAAAAACACCGCTTCTTCGCCAAAAAACGTGTAGGCAGACCGGTTGCAACGAGCGAAAGTGAACCACAGAAATCAACAAGCAAGGCGGCGGAGGCCGCAGAACAAATTATGAAAATCAAACCGACAACAAAACGCGGCGGCGTGATTGTCGAACTCGATCGCCGCGACGATCAATTGCTGACCAAAGGGGCGCGCGAAACAAACCCGGCGTTCCGTTTGAAAAAAATTCTCGTGCCTCTGGATTTTTCAGATTCCTCGAAGAAGGCGCTTAGCTACGCGCGGCCTTTCGCGGAACAGTTCGGCGCGGAGATCACTCTGTTGCACGTTGTCGAACGGGCAGCGACGTCGGAGAGTTATTATTTCATCCCGCCGGGACTCGAAGAAGCCAACGTGCGGCGCGAACAGGACTTGCGGACTAAACTTTGCGAACTTCGCGAGCAGGAAATCGGCGCGGAAATTCGCGGCGATACACTCGTCCAATTCGGCCAGCCCTGCCATGAAATCGTGCGCGTCGCGGAGAACGAACAGGCCGACCTCATCATCCTGTCCACTCACGGTTACACCGGCCTGAAACACGCGTTGCTCGGCAGCACGGCGGAACGGGTGGTTCGTCGCGCGCCCTGTCCCGTGCTCGTCGTGCGCGAGCGCGAACATGATTTCATTTGAGTCACACGAAAAAAAATTTGGCGCGCGCTGCTTCCGAAAAAATCATTCATTGATCCCGCCGTGTGGAAAGCCGTGTTCCTCCATGATTTTTTCCAGCACGACCGTGATAGTCGTCGCGCGAATGGTGATTGTCTCCGTCGTGAACTCGTGGCGCTCGGCATGAGGCGGCAATAACAACCGCCTTTCGGGCAGCGCGCCTGCCAGAAAAAGTCTGGCCGGATCCGGCTGTTGAGCCGACGACGTAATAGTAGTGCCAGGATTCATGGCAAAAATATTTTGCGACAGTCGTCGCGCCACGCGCTACACACTTCTTGGGAAATATTCAACTTCTTTTGCGCTGCCGGCCGGCTGACGTGAAAAAATTTGCTCTCGCTCGCACCACGGTTTTTTCAGTCGGCTTCAGCCAAAAGTTTCCTATAAGTCTGGCGCGCGTGCTCGTAAGCTTTCTTGGCGTCGTCAATTTCGCCGGATTTGATGAAACGTTCCTTTTGCGACCAGCATTGGTCAACGCCTTTCAAACACCATTCGACGCTTCGATGGTCGGGCTTCAACGGTTTGCCGCCGACCATCACCCAGATCGGATTCGTGTGCGATGAGGGCAAAATGCGCAGCGCGACCCAACTGCTGCGGTCGAGCTTCACATCGAATGCAACGTCGCGCAGCGTGCCGTCGGCGAGGATGGTTTTTCGCGCGACGGGAAAACCGTTCACGACCACTTCGAGCGGCACTTCGCGCGTCTCGCCGATCCGGCTGCGCTCCAAATGCCAGTAGGGTTTCTTGTCGTAGGCGAGCTTCTGCAGTTTGGGATCGGGCTGCTCACCAAGCCACGCGGCGACCTTCGCCGTGACGCGAACTGTCGCCGGCTTTTTCAACTTCAACTCGCTGCCGTTCTTCCCCATTTCAACGTCGTTCACTTTGAAATCAATCAAGTGGCTCTTGCCGTCGCCGACGTAATTGCGCCCAAGTCGAATCCCCTCGCACCAGTCGTCGTAGTTGAGCTTGCCGTCGAGTTTCACGTAACTGCGCCCTAGGCCAACGCGCTCGCCGTAGATGCACGGGAAATCCGTCTCGCCGCTGACGCGGGTGCGAAAGCCGGCGTTCAGCGTGTGATACCAGATGTTCGCTTCCCAAATGTATGGAGTGTCCACAAGCGAGATGAAATCCACGGCGGGCACGGGCTTGCCGTCCGGTCCTTCGACTTCGTGTGTGACGTCCACGATGTATTCGTTCGCGCCGATGCCGTCGAATTTGGCGAGCGCGAAGTTTGGCAGGTGCTCAGAAGCGCGTCGTTGGCTGGTCATCAATTCGTCCTCTGTCAGGAAGCCGTCTTTGTCCGCATCAATTGCTGCGAACGGTTCAGGCAACAAACCTTTCGCGGCCTCACCCGCATCAAGCTGACCGTCCTTGTTCGCATCAATTGCATCCAATATCCGTCTGGCCGCTTCTCCCGCGTTGACCTGCAGCCCCCAGCCCGAATGTGCCGGGCCGCAGACAGCGCCTTGTTTCTTCGCCCAGCGCAGCGTGTTCAGGCAGAGCTTTGGCCAGTGGTCCTTCGAGTCGCCGCCGGGATAAATTTCCTCCTTCAACCGCAGCAGACACAGATGGCCGGATTGATGCGAGCCGAAGCCGGAGACTTCAATGTCGTAGCGCAGCAGGTAGGGATACTTGGAAACTTTGTCCACCGCGCCGCAGAAAAATTGCTTCTGAAAATCGAAGCATGGCCCCCACGTGAGGTTCGCGCCAATTTTCAAATCCTCGCCCATGCAATGGCGGATCATGTCCGAGGCGAACACGCCTTCGGTCGGCTTGACGTAATGGGCGCAGCCCGCCGCGTGAATGTGATGGTCGCCCGACCAGTAACCGAACTTCGCCGGGTCAATCCAGCGTTTCACTTTGAATTCCTTCGTGAGCGGTTTGCCCGCGACCGTGATGGTGCGCGTCTGCACAACCGATTCCGGCCCACGGGAGAATTCCACCGAGTAAGCGCCGTCCGGCAGTTTGATCGTCTCGCCGTCGGCGCGATAAACCTGCGGTTGAAATGCGAAGTCCGGCGCGAGCCGCTTGGCTTGCGAAGGATAAACACGACCAGCTTTGTCGCGAATAACGAAGCTCGCCGTTGTCGGCTCGCCGTTCTCATCACGCACACGCAGCGTCACAGACTGCGCGGGCAACGCGTTGAACAGAACCGGCACTTCGTTGCGGAAACCGATGTCCTGCGTCCCCTGCCCCACGTTGAAGCCAATCTTTGCCTCGCGCTTGCCCGCGTCGCGGCTGTAAAGCTGGACGATGCGATATTCGAGCGGCAAACCACTGAGGGATTTCAAGAGCGGCTGCTGGTCGAAGGTCTGGAGATCGAGCCAGAGCTGCGCGTTGTCCGTCAGCGGCAGATCCTCGCCTTTCCTGCGAAAGAACCTGTCGGAGTCATTGTTCTTCGGCCCGACACCCTCAGATGAATAAACGGAAATAGCATTGGGGCTGATGACTTGCAGCGACGCCGTGACGCCCGCCTCGTTGATGACTTTGACGAGGAATTGACGCCAGCCTTGCTCAACCAATTCCGCCTTCGCATCGCCGCGCAACACTTTGACGCGGGACTCAGGATTGATTTCGATGACGAACAGGCAGTGCGGGTCGAGCAGTTTCTGAAGGTCTGCGGCTGCGCTCGCGGTGCTTTCATTGCGAAGGCGGCCAAAAGATTTCTCGACATCCTTGCCCAGCGGTGAGCCGACGTAATCCATAGCTTCAAACAACCGTTCGACTTGAGCAGCGAGCGGCTGCCATTCGACGTTCTCAACGGGTGGCGCAGCTTGCGACATGACAGCGGCCATGCAGCAAAAAATGCCGGCCAGCCTTGTCCCGCACACAAATCTTTTTCGCCGTGCCGAAAATGAATTCTTGAAGCTGTTGCCGCGAATGGGTTTCATGCAGCCTACTATCCAGAATTTGCTTTGCGTGAAAAGCATTATCTTGTGCTAAAAATCACGAGCGGCGCAGCTTGGCACCGCCACCCGCGGAAGTTGCGTCGTCGAATCGTAGCGCAGGTTTCCCAACCTGCTGTATCGCCGATTTCCAATCGGCAGGGCTTGCGAACTCGCGCGGTCGGCGGGTTTGGAAACCCGCGATACAGCCGATTTGGAAATCGGCGCTACGGTGGTGGCGCCAAGTTGCGCCCAACAACGAGTGCCTGACGTGAAAATATATCTGCCATGAACCACGATCACACACTCCGCGCTGTTCAGATTGTTGGCTTTCTAATTCTGATCCCCATCGCTTTGTTTTATCGTATCCGATCGCAGGCAACCCGCGAGAAGCTGGATCGGCGTCAGGAGGGCGTTTTCATCATGGTCACGCTGCGGACGCTGGGTGGAACCGGCATGATCGGAACGATTGCCTGGATGGTGAATCCCTCCTGTATGGCGTGGTCATCGGTGACGTTGCCGTATTGGTTGCGGTGGATTGGAGTCGGCATCGGAGCCGTCGGCGGTGGATTGCTGCTGTGGGCATTTCACAGCCTTGGAAAAAATCTGACGGACACGGTCGTCACGCGGCGCGAACACACTCTGGTGACGCGCGGCCCGTATCGCTGGGTGCGGCATCCATTTTACGATTCCGTAGCCCTGGCTGTCCTAGCCAATTCCTTGATTGCCGCAAACTGGTTTCTGTTCCTCACCGGCGCAACAGTTTTTGTGCTGATAATCATCCGAACGCGAAAAGAAGAGGAACTGCTCGTGGCCCGGTTTGGCGTGGCCTATCGGCAGTATATGGAACGCACCGGACGCTTCCTGCCGAAGATTGGCTCGCGGCGGTCGCCGCGATTCATGACATGATAAATCGCGCCGGGATATTCAATGCGCAACGCGCGGGGCATCGAACGGTTCTATCGCCCACCTTAACTTGTGTCAATACTACGGACTGACCCCTTGTAACAGTTGAAGGATGTCGGGAGAGTTTCGAACTTCGTCGGCTGCCGTTTTGCCATCGGCATTGCGTCGGTCGGGATTTGCGCCCGACTGAAGGAGGGTTTTAACCAACTCCAGATTGCCGGTTCTGACAGCCCAGGTGAGAGGAGTAACACCTGTGCCCGCATCAAGATTCACATCTGCGCCGTGTGAAAGAAGTGCCTTCACTACATTGAGTCTTTGACTGCGAATTGCTGTAATGAGGGCACTGTTTGTTCCATTAACGGCATTCGGATTAACTCCATCTGCCAACAGTTTTTCAACCGCGTCTGCGTGGCCCGTTTGCGACGCAACGATGAGGCGAGTTGCCTTGCTCGGTGTGGTTCTCCAGATGATCAGACAAGCGATGATCGCGAGCGGCAACGCGACGGTTAGCCAGTTCAAACTTAGTCTTGACCATTGTTTTGTTCTCATACTTTCTCTTTCACTTCATTTGACCGCAATCGAGACAAG
This sequence comes from uncultured Verrucomicrobiota bacterium, assembly GCA_964389025.1. GTDB lineage: Bacteria > Verrucomicrobiota > Verrucomicrobiia > Limisphaerales > CAYMCQ01 > CAYMCQ01. The sequence continues at coordinate 10,563 of CAYMCQ010000017.1, read as the reverse complement.
GCCAGTTAGTTTTTAATAAAGCGGGACTGACCCATTTATGATGGAGGCTCTGCCGTCTTCCAACACACGGATGAGCACTCCGTTTGTTGTGACAACAAGCGTTCCCTTCTCGCCGAAGTCCGCCGCTGGCAGAGCGAATGCGGCCTTGAATTGATTCGTTCCAATGGAAATGTAATTCGTGAGAATATGAGGCTTTGTTCCTTTCCACTCATCAAGCAAGGTTTGGGTTTCGGCAACCCCCGGCCTACCGCGAGATTCCCATTGTTGGAAGACTCCCTTCAATACTGCCCGGCAACGACGATAATCGGTTGCTCTCCCCTGTTTCTCCAAGATCCAAAATCCTGCTGCGGCTGCGACGACCAGGAGAACGCCAACGACAATCCAGTTTGCTCTCATGGAAATTTATGGGATTCGAACTCCTGGAGGGACTGTCACAATAGGCCATGAGTTCACGTTGACATTCGAAATGGGCGGGGGTGGGTTGAGTCGTCGCTGTTCGTTCAGCAGATCGTTCACGTGCGCGTAGCAGTTGTAACCTAGGAAGCAATAATTTGGAGGTGGCTGGTTCGCTCGCTGTTGGGCCATGTCTCGAATTCTCCTTGTCGTGCTCTGATCGCACGGGATTATCCAAATGCTTTTTTTCGGATCATCGATGTCGTTCGGATGCATGTTCGGACCGAATCGCGTATCGCCTGGCCCATAAATCCGATTGAGTCCGCCTCCCTCTGGTCCAAAGTCCGTATACCAGAATGTCCCATCATCGTTGTCACCGAAAAGATATTGGTGTTGGATCAGACCAGATTCGGTGACGACGAACAAATCCAAGCCAAGAGGATCAATGAAGTTAACCGGATTATTGCCGACGAACTGGTAGAGGTTTATTCCGCCCAGTTCGCCGATGGGATCTCTGTTTGCCCACCGACCTATGCTCGGATTGTAAAACGCCCGCGCCTCATGGGACGCGAACAGCATCACGCATACAAGCGTCGTCAGTATTGACCATTGTTTCGCTCTCATACTTTCTCTTTCACTTCATTTGACCGCAAGCGCGGGTGGCCGACCTACTTCGCGCCGGCCTGAGACACGTAGATTCCTTACACCGTTTGTGCGGGACGACCCTACGGAGTCTTGTGGCCAATGTTAACAGACCGATTCACGTCCTTGAGCTTTCGAGCCTGCACATGCGGTGCAAGTTGCTGGAGGCGCGAAACGAAGGCTTTGATGTCGCTGGTTCGCAGGACGATTACAAAATCATTCAAAGTCCGCACGAACACGCGTCCAAAACGTTCCTCCAAGGATTCCGTGAGGACCGAATACTTATTGTGCCAAAGTCTGGTATCACAATAAGCAATATGTTCGTAATGAAGATGAAATCGGAACAGCCATATAATCTGAACTCGAAGACCAGTTTTCTCGAAACCGTATCCGGTTACCAGACAGGATAAAACCGTGAATCCGATTGCTTTCAGTCTGCTCATTGCATTGTCTAGGAAAGTAGCCGGAATTGGGAATTAACAGACGGAGCGTTCGGCAGCGAAAGTTTTTTTGGCAAGGGACTCGCGGAGCTTATCCCTCCGGGAAGATAGGCGAAAAAGGCCCGATGCATGGGAAAACGATAGACAGCTTCTCCGGAAAATCCAACACCAATTCTGCGGAATAATATTTGCGCGGGAAATAAACTGAGAGAGTTGGATTTCAGCCGTTTCTTCCGCAAGAAAATCGGGACAAGGCCAATTTTTTACCCTTATCCTTGCCTGTAAACATTGGCAAATCGCCGTCAACGCTGGTATCAATGCGCGGATGAAACCAGTCTTTTCTTTTCCAGTGTTGGTTGTCAGCTTGTTCGCGGTTTGCGCGGGTGCGTCCGAGTATGACGTCGTCATCCGGCATGGGCGCATCGTGGATGGCTCGGGCAATCCCGCCTGTTTCGCGGATGTGGCAATCAAAGACGGGCGAATCGCAGCGATCGGCCGGATCAACGGCGACGCCACAGCGGAGATTGATGCCAAAGGACTGATTGTTGCGCCGGGTTTCATTGACGTTCACACGCATGCCGATGAAGTGGCGGACATGCCGCTGGCGGAAAATTTCCTTCGCATGGGCGTGACGACGCTTGTCGTTGGCAACTGTGGCGGCTCGGCGCTGAACGTCGGGAAATTTTTCAGCGAAATCGAATCGAACAAAGTTTCGCCGAACGTCGCCACGCTCATCGGCCACAACACCGTTCGCGGCAAGGCGATGGGCGGCTCGTTCATGCGCCCGCCGAGCGCTGACGAACTGGACAAGATGAAGGGCTGCGTTGACGACGCGATGAAGGACGGCGCAGTCGGTTTGTCCACGGGACTGATTTATTTGCCCGGCACTTATTCCAAGACGGAGGAAATCATCGAACTGGCGAAAGTCGCCGCGAAGCATGATGGCATTTACGCGAGCCATCAGCGCCATGAGGACAAAAGAATTTACGAATCGCTTGAAGAAATTTTCCGCATTGCGCGCGAAGCTGGGATCCGCGCGGAGATTTCGCACATCAAATTGAGCGGCCCGGCGGCTTGGGGACAGACGGACAAAGTTTTCGGCATGATTGAAAAGGCGCGCGCCGAAGGACTCGACATCACGCAAGACCAGTATTCCTACACCGCGTCCAGCACCGGCATCAGCCAGTTGATTCCCGACAACGCGTTTGACGGCGGCAAGGAAAAATTCCGCGATCGAATCACCGACCCGCAGGAAAAAGCAAAGATTGTCGAGCAGATGAAAGGAATGCTGAAAAACAGCGCGCGCAGCAATTACTCCTACACCGTCATTGCGAGTTACAAGCACGACAAATCGTTGAATGGGAAAAATATCGTTGAAGCTGCGAAGGCCACGCGCGGGGAAGATTCTTTGAGCGACCAGATTGAAATGATTTTGGAAATTCAAAAAAACGGCGGAGCGACGGGAGTTTTTCACGGCATGGACGAAACGGATTTGCAAAACTTTATGCGCCATCCGAACACGATGATTGCCTGCGACAGCGGCCTGCGCGAATTCGGCAAGGACGTGCCGCACCCGCGCGGCTATGGAAACAACGCGCGTGTGCTTGGCCGTTACGTCCGCGAGTTGAAAGTGCTGCGGCTTGAAGACGCGATTCGCAAGATGACCTCGCTGCCTGCGAACACGTTTCGATTGAAAGGCCGCGGCCAACTTCGCGAAGGAAACTGGGCGGACATCACGATTTTCGATCCAGAAAAAGTTCAGGACAAGTCAACGTATAACGATCCGCATCATTACGCCGTTGGGATTCCGTTCGTGTTCGTGAACGGCATCGCGGTCATCAAGGACAATGAACCCACTGGAGCAAGGCCGGGCAAGGCATTGCGTCACAAAGCCGAAGCCCAAAAGCAATAAGCCCGACGGGTTAAATCGTCGGGTGAAGGAAGTTTTGTATCCTTGAAGAAAGCTCTGCTTCCAGCGCAGTCGGCTCAAAGCAGGGGCGTTCCCCGCGGTTGCCGCACGACGACTGTGCCCGCGATCTTGTCGTGCCAGCCTTGTTTGTCACGGCTCCAGGCAATCCACAAGAAACCGAGGAATAGCACGATGATCGAAAACCCCGCAGCCAGAGCGCGAACCAATGCGACGCCAAAGTTCATGGGTTTCCCATCGTAGCGCACGACCCTTAAGTTGAGCACGATGCCGCCCACGGTCGTCCCGCGCCACGTCCACATGCCGGCAAAGTAAGCCAGCGCCACCAAAAATGACCCCGGTGGACCGCCGACAACCGCGCCAAGAATGCTCACAAGGATGATGTCGAGAAAGCCAGCAGCCATTCGTTCCCAGAAACTCGCCCTCGGAAGCACCAGTGCTTCCGAAACAGCCGCTTGTGTGCCCGACGGCGGCGCGCTTGGAGCGGCACCGGACACGCCTTCACTCGCGGCCGCCATCGTTGAGCCAGCCGGACTTGCATTCTCGGCGGCTCCGAGCGGCGCTGTGGCGGCGGCGTTCATCGTCGCACTTGAACCGTTTGCCGGCGGTTGGGAGTTGGGGCGCGCCGGGGCTTCGCGACGCACGCCCGTGAACACCGCCATGACGACTGCGCCCAATCCCCACATCGAGGTGACGCCCAGCGCAATCAAGCCCAGCACCGGAACCATGTAGAGCAAAGTGAGAATAATGGCGCCGATCAAAAACGCCGCCAGAGGTTTGAAGAGAGGGGTAGTGCCGAAGGCGCGGCCCACAGATTGGCCGAGGTATTCGAGAATCGCCACTTTGCCGATGACGGCGCCGAACAATAGCGCAGCCAGCAGGAAGGGCACGACGATCAAACCGATGCCTGTGGCCACCAGAATCAACAGAACCACCGGCAGGAGCAATTTCGTGAGCAATCCCATCAGAAATGTTGTCGCAGGCCGGCGCGTCAATTCGCCCAGGCAAACTTCCACGGGCCGGGGCAGGGCTACCGCCACCAGCAGATACAGCAGGAAGAACGCACCCGCCACAGCCCAAACCCACCCGACCTGTGGCGCCAGCGGACGCAACTTAAAGGCGCAGTGCACCAGCCAGCCTTTCAACGAGCGCAAACCTGGAATGGGCACCTCCTGAACTCCGCCTTCAGTCGTTGCACCTTCGGCAACGTCCACTCTGCCGCCCACTGCAACGACCTCGCCCTGCACCTTCGCGCCTTCGGCGATGGTGACAGTGCCTCCCACGGAGACGACATCACCATTCACGATGCTGCCCGGCTCGATTTTCACATCGCCCAGCACGGCGACCACCGCTTCCCCCACTTCCCCTGCCACCGTGACGTCGCCGCCGACGGCGACCACGGCCTCGCGCACCTCACCGCGCGCGACGGCTGGACCAAAGATGGCAACCACGGCTTCAGCCGTCTTCCCTGCCTTCAACTCAGCTTTGCTCCAGAACGCGACAATGGCTCCGCCGTGCCGGCCAGTCCGGCGTTTCGAATTCTTCTGCTCGGTCGCCGCCTCGTCGTCGGCACTCGGCGCATTTGTTACCGATTCCTTCGTGTCGGCATCTGCGTTTTGCGCGGCATCGTCGTTTTTGGCCGGCGCGGCTGCGTCTTTCTGTTGGGCTGGCTGATCTTCGTTTTGCGCCACACCGCGCTGATGCGGGCAGAGAACAAAACCGCTTACCAACAACGCGAGCAACAGAACTTGCTTTTTCATTTTCATAAACAGTCTTTCTACCTTCGGGCCAGAGCCAACCGCATCCACGCCGTGCCCAGCCCGATGCACGCCGCGTAAGCCAAGCCGATCCCGACAAGGCATCCCATCAGCCAAGCCATTCCGAGTTGCCGCACGGCAAGCACCACCGCTTCAGCCAAAACCCCCAGCGTCTTGAAAACCGCGCCCACGCTGGCGAGCCATCCGCCGATCTGGTGCGCTGGGGCCGTCGCGCTTGCCGCCTGAGACAGTCCAACGATGCCGAAACAAATGCCCCCGAACACAACCAGCATCGCGGTCAACGAAGCCACCTGCCACGCCACCGGCCACGATTGCCACGCGCGGCGATACCATGGCAGCGTGGCGCGCTGTTCGAGCGTGTGCATGATCCGCGACGCGAGCATCGCCGGCGCTGGCAATTCCCCCAGTCCCTTCAACTTGCGGTCAATGACCGCTTCCAGTTGCTTTTCGTAATCGGGATTCATATCGGTGACAGTGGCTTACCCCGGTTCCTCCGCGAGTTTCAGCTGCAGCTTTTGGCGCAACGTTTCGCGCCCGCGAAAAATGTCCGTCTTCACCTTGCCCAGCGAAACGCCGAGCTTTTCAGCAATCTCCTCGTAACGAAGTCCTTCAAAATGATAGAGCACAAGCGGCACCCGTTCTTTCGGCGCGAGCTTTTGCAATGCTTGCTCCAGCAACTCACGACGTTCGCTCAGGGCAAACGCCTGTTCAGTGTCGTCTGGTGCAGGGAATTCCATCTCGTGGTCTTCGTTTTCATCCCCATGGCGGAAAACATCCGAAAAAAAACTCCAGCGCGAACGGTAGCGCGTCAGGTGATTCAAGCTGAGGTTCGTGGCGACCGTCTTGAGCCAGCCGCCCGCTGTCGGACCGTCCCGTAAATCGTCGAACCGCTCATACGCGCGCAAGAAAGTTTCCTGGCTGACGTCTTCCGCGTCGGACTGATTGGCAAGCAAACGCATGGCGGTGCTAAAGACCATATTCTGGTAGTCTTTTATGAACGCCTCGAACTGTTGCGCGTCTGTCATAGGCAGGCACCGCTCGCCCGAGGCTTATCTTAGAACCAAAAGCTCCTGTGAAGCAATGGCGTTGCATAAATGCCGGGTTTCGAATCGAAGTGCGCATGTCATCGTGCCCAATCAATCAGTCTGACTCCCCGCATTGCGACAAATCCAACGCGGCTGCGTGCGTGGGATTTTGGCTGGCTTCCGCCGCACCCCACGTCACGCCGGATTGTGGCGCTGCTGCACGGTGGACATCAACGGGCGGAATACCGGTGAGCACTGGCAACGGCTGCATGACCTTGAACGCTTCGCTTAGTTTTGGTTTCCTCAAAATCGCTTTCATAACACTATTCCTATTACCCGCCTCGCAACGATTTGTTTCAAAAAACTCTGCTCGGGCGCCCGGCGAATTCACACGGAAATCGGGCCGCTTTCCGCCAGGCAAAGGCTACGAGGCGGTTGAAATCTCAAAAAACTGATTCAGGATTTTCCGCACGCGTGGTCTGGCAAAACAAAAGCCTGAAAAACAAATTTACCGGTTCTGTTTTCTGTCCGTCTCCGCCTGGCTTCGACGCGACCGCGCCGAAGCCGGAGGCGAAGGCGGGGAACGACTGCGTTTACGGTTTGGACGAGGACATTTTGGTTTGTCCCGACCCTCAAACCGGCGGGCGCAAATGGAAGGATGGCCGCTACGGTTACGGACAAGTCTTGCTGGCGAGCGGACACCTGATCGTTCCCGGCGGCGGCGGCGTGCTGGCGCTGGTGAAGGCGTCGCCGGAAAAATTCGAGGAGCTTGCGCGCTTTCAGGCCATTCACGGCAAGACATGGAGTCATCCTGCCATTGCACACGGAAAAATTTTCGTTCGCAACGCTGTCGAGATGGCGTGCTTCAAGTTGAGTGGAAAACAAACCGCCAACCGCTGCGTAGTATGCTCTTTGGCTGCTATCGGCCAAAAAGCCATCGGCGTCGCACAGCGATCATTGGTTGGTCAGGCGAACGACACGGTAAAAATTTGTGAAGCCAGTGGCCGTGGCGTCAGTGAAGGTCATGCTTTGGGCTTGCGCCACGTTCGTCTTGATTGCGGCAAAAACAGAGAGCGCCTCGGCCCGTTCAAATAAATAGGTGCGCCCCGGATTGGCCGCGAAACTGAAACGAAACTCCGAATCCGAGAGCCGCTGCATGTCTTTGAGCACAATGGGCAGGAGCCCGTTGACGGTGATGGCGATGGAGTTTGAGCCTAAAGCGCCGTTATTGTCCGTCGCAACAGCCGAAAACGTGTAAGCGCCCTCAGTCAAGTTGCTTACTGCGACGCTGTATGGCGCTGCGCTATCAACGCCCAACGTCGTGTTGCTCTGGAAAAATTCAACCTGGGTGATCGTGCCATCTGAATCCGCCGCGGTGGCGGCGAGCGTGAAGCTCGCGAGTTCATCGAAGATGCTGCCATTGGCCGGATTGGTGATTGTGACGGACGGGAGCGCGTTGACTGTGACGCTGATTGAATTCGTGGCGTTGCCTCCATTGTTGTCCGTCGCAACAGCCGAAAACGAGTATGCGCCGGAAGCCAGGTTGCTCACGCCGACGCTGTAGGGACTGTTGGTGATAACACCCAAAGAAGTCCCGCCTCGAAAAAATTCCACCTGGCTGATAGTCCCGTCTGGATCGGAGGCTGTTGACGCAAGAGTGAAAGTTGCAGGCGCGTTGAAGATGCTGCTGTTCGGCGGATTGGTAATTGTGACGGACGGCAGCGCGTTGACAGTGACGCTGATAGAATTCGTGGCTTTGTCGCTGTTGTTGTCCGTCGCAACAGCCGAAAACGAGTATGCGCCGGAAGCCAGGTTGCTCACGCCAATACTGTAGGGACTGTTGGTGACAACGCCCAAAGAAGTCCCGCCTTGGAAAAATTCCACCTGGCTGACCGCGCCGCCCGGGTCGGAGGCCGTTGCAGCAAGGGTGAAGGTTGCTGGCGCGCTGAAGATGCTGCCGTTGGGCGGATTGGTGATTGAAATGCTGGGCGGCGCATCGGAATTCGTAATCATGCCGACCGTCCCGGCAAAGTTTTGCGGGCTGTTGGTCGCGTTGCCGGCGTTCCACGTGCGCGACAGAATGCCGTCGGTGGCCAGATTCGTGTAAGCGCCGCTGTTCGCGCCAAAGAACGTGATGGTGCCGCCGTTCGTAAAAATAAAATTATCCGGGATGACGTAATCCGGTGCCGGCGAACCAAAGTTGGTGATGCTTGCGGTGCCGATTAAAAAAGCCTTGTTGGCGGTGCTGCCCGGTAGATTGCTCGGAATCGTAAACGTGTTGGTCGTCACACCGTTGCCAACACTGATCTGGCGGCCGCCGACGAATTGTTCGCTGCCGGATGTGGTGAAAAACTCGATGAACTGCTTTGAGCCGCTCGAATCCGTGTAAACTTCGCGGATATTCCAAAGGTGAAACGCCGCGCGCGAGATCATCGCACTGCAAAGAATGGTCGCGCACACGACGGCGAGAACGTTTCGAGAATGGCGGCGGATTGGATTCATGTTGTTTCTCCAGTAATTTAAACAAGTTCGCGCATTAGTTGACCACTTGTTAAGAGTAAGAGGGTGACACTTGAATAATGTTCCCGGGCGCAGCGATTGCAAGCATGAAACCTCGTGCGCCAATTATGATTTCCAAATCATAAACTCCCGCCCACACGCGCACGGCGACGCGGGCTTGCACTTGCCGACTTTCCCCGTTCTTGAACCGTGAAAAACATTGCGAAGGCGATGCAGGCTCTTCAAATTATCGGGGAGCGGAGAGATGGCAGAGTGGTTTAACGCGCACGCCTGGAAAGCGTGAGTGGGTTAATAGCCCACCGAGGGTTCGAATCCCTCTCTCTCCGCCAGTTTTTTCGTTCGTCCTCGTTCTCGTCCCTCGTCCTCGATTTTCCGAAAACCCGAATTCGAGGACGAGGGACGAGAACGATCACGATTGAGACGGCATCAAAGCAGCGTGATTGTCCGAAGATTCAGTCTCTAGGAATTCATTTTATCGCCATAATTTTCCCCTTCCGAATAGCCTGCTCCGCCGCAATCGCGAGCAGCGTTCCGTCAATACAGTTGCGCACGGACGTGAGCGGCTGACGATTTTCCTGGATGCACTTCACAAATTCCTCGTGGATCTCCGCGAAGCCTAGATGGCTGCCCCAACCCGCGCCGTGCCGCGCCGGAACGACATGCACGATGGGATCAATCTGGCGCGCGCCGCGCTTCCATTGCAGGATTTGGATCTGCGAAATGCGCGTAACCAACATCCCCCGGTCGCCGATGATTCCCATTTCCAGATCCTCCTTCGGAAAATCGAGCGCGAACATGCAAAGCTGGTGCGTGCCGAGGACGCCGTTTTCGAATTCAAAACTCAACGTCGCGTGGTCAAGCACCTGATGCGGCCCCGCGATGACGCGATTGACGGCGTTGCCGCCGAACGCGGAAACTTTTTTCGGCCGCGCGCCGACCCACCAGTTCATCAAATCAAAGTGGTGACAATTTTTGTCCACAAGCCCGCCGCCGGAATACCGCTCGTCCTCGATCCAGTCCTGTGATTTTTTCTGGAATGGCCCGCGGAATTCCTTGCACCAGACCATCCGCGGCTGGCCGACTTCACCCGCGGCAACAAGGTCTTTCATCTTCTGAAAAAAAGCCGAGTAGCGGAGTTCATGGCCGACCATGACGATGCGGTCGGATTTTTCAACGGCACGGAGAAGTTTTTTAATTTCCCTGCGTGTGATTCCGACAGGTTTTTCCAAAAACAAATGTTTTCCCTCGCGCAAAACTTTCAGCGCCAGCGGAACGTGGGTGAAATTGGGCGTGGAAACGAAAATGGCGTCGAGGTCTGCTTGCAGCAACTCTTCCGCGTCGGAAAAAACCTCCGCCTTCGGCGCGATTTCGAGCGCACGCTTGATGTGTTCGGGGTCAACGCCACAAATCGCGGAAGCCTCGGCAAAGCGGCCATTGTCGAGATGCATGGTCTTGAGGTGGCTCAAGCCCATTGCTCCGATTCCGATGAATCCGATTTTGATTTTCATGCGCGAAAAATTGAAATGCAAGGGCGCAAAGGCGCAAATATTTTCATGGCGATGTTGGCCGCAAATAGAAATGGGCGTGGCCAACAAAGTCAAAGGCCAAAATCCAACGTGCCATTGTGAGACACAGTATTGCGCAACCACCCTGTTTCCGCTCCGTTTCTTGACATCACCTTGCGCATGAAGAAAACTCCCGCGCTATGGCCGAGCCAAAAGAAAGTCCGTTGATGGAAAAAATCGTGTCGCTGTGCAAAAGGCGCGGGTTCATTTTTCAATCCTCCGAGATTTACGGCGGCATCAACGGCTTTTGGGACTACGGCCCGCTGGGCGCGG
>CAYMCQ010000016.1:0-63024 GCA_964389025.1 uncultured Verrucomicrobiota bacterium | reverse complement strand
GAAGGTGGTCAGCAACGTGCCGTTGGTGCTGAACAGATACGCCGCCCCGGCATCCCCCGCGCCCGTGTTGTCCCCATACGCGCCGATGAGCACGCGATCGCTCCCCACCGCCGCCACCGAGTTGCCGAACTGGTCGCTGATCGCCGGGGTGGGATTGGTGAAGGTGGTCAGCAACGTGCCGTTGGTGCTGAACAGATACGCCGCCCCGGCATCCGTCGCGCCCGTGTCGTCAAAAAGTGCGCCAATGAGCACGCGGTCGCTCCCCACCGCCGCCAGCGAGATGCCGAAATAGTCGTCGCCCGCCGGGGTGGGATTGGTAAAGGTGGCCAGCAACGTGGCGTTGGTGCTGAACAGATACGCCGCCCCGGCAGTCAAAGCGCCCGTGTTGTCCCCAAGCGCGCCGATGAGCACCCGGTCGCTCCCCACCGCCGCAACCGAGAAACCGAACGCGTCGAAGGTTTGCGGGGTGGGCTTGGTGAAGGTGGTCAGCAACGTGCCGTTGGTGCTGAACAAATACGCCGCCCCGGCATCCGAAGCGCCCGTGTTGTCCAGATACGCGCCGATGAGCACCCGGTCGCTCCCCAACGCCGCCACCGATTTGCCGAAAAAGTCGCCGACCGCCGGGGTGGGATTGGTGAAGGTGGTCAGCAACGTGCCGTTGGCGCTGAACAGATACGCCGCCCCGGCATTCGCCGCGCCCGTGTCGTCCTGAGACGCGCCAATGAGCACCCGGTCGCTCCCCACCGCAGCCATCGAGAAGCCGAAAGAGTCGCTGACCGCCGGAGTGGGATTGGTGAAGGTGGTGATCAAAGTGGCGTTCTGGGCCAGTCCCGCCAACGGAGCGAGCAAGCAACTGATCGCGATGATTTTCGAAAGGATGGTTTTCATACGATTCGTTTTGGTTTGGTCTGCACGCGTTCGAGCGCCTCACACTCACGGTTCAGCGCGACAGCGTCTTGGACTGCGGCAGTCCTCTGCCGCTTTGGGAACGCCGGGAGCCTCATAGAAAGCGCCAGAGGACTGGCGCAGTCCAAAACCTGGCGGAATCCCGGAGCAGTGATGGAGAGATTGGTTTTCAAGCGTTCAGCATTGTTGCCCAAAGACTTCGCGACTGATGGCATCCCATCACAACCGGCGGGAAATGTCCAGCGCTCTCGGGATTGAATTTTGCCTGTTGCTGGCTAACTCCGAAGTTCGGGGAGCACACGCGCCTCGCGTGTGGCGGAACGCGCCCTCGCGTTCCGCAAGGCGTGCGACATCCTGCCCGCGTCCTACAGGGAACTTTTTCGTGCGCCCCACATTTTTCCGCGAGGGCGCGGAAAAACGCACGCGGGGCGCGTGCGCTCCCCGAGCTATTTCGGAATTCGGTCAAAATGCTCTAACTCAACTCGGCGCGGACGATGTTCGCGCCTTGAACCAGCGACTTGAGCTTGTTGCTGGCGCAGAAGCGCGGGAGTTGTTTCATGCCGCAATCGGTGGTCAGCGTCACGCGTTCGGCGGGGACGAACTCAAGCACTTTGCGGATGCGGGCCGCCACTTGTTCCGGCGCTTCAATCTCCAGCGTGCGCACGTCAATGACGCCGGCGGCGATGGATTTGTCCTTCGGCAGGTCGCGCAAAATGTCGGTGTCGGCCATGTCGCGGCAGGCGAAGTCGAGGACGTATTCGTGAACGTGAACATCAAAATAGCGATGGAGAATGCGCCGGTAACCGCCGGTGGTGAATCCGTGCGCGATGTTGCCCCAGGTGTTGCCCAGACAAAAATGCCAGGAGATGCGCGCATCTACTCCGGCCACGGTGCGGTTCACGACATCAATGACCCAGGCGAAATCTTTCTCGCCGGTGAGATTGGGAATCCAGGCACCGAGGTCTTCGAGTTGAATGTATTTTGCGCCGGCGGCAACGAGCGATTTCATTTCCGCATTGAATATTTCGCTCAAGGCGTAGGCGAGATCGTGATAATTTTTGTAAGGCCCGCCTTTGAAATGCGCCATGGTTGAGAGTTGCGCGGGGCCGGCGCCGACGCAGCATTTGACCGGCTTGTTGGTGAATCCTTGCGCGATTTCGTAAAGCTGCACGAGGCGCAACGGGCCGGGAGAAATTTTATCCAGCACGGCCACACCTCCCACTTCATCGAGCATCGGCACATCAACACCGGCGGCTTTGGAACGCGAAGGATGGGGAAGTTTCGCCGGATCAAAACCGTGAATGCGCTCGAACCAATACCAGAGAAACGAACCGATCCCCATGCTGTAATCGTCGAACCACATCTGGCCGTCGGTGAGAATGTCCAGTCCGGCGGCCTCCTCGTCCGCGATGACCGTGCGCACGGCGTCGGTGAACGCTTCGTGGTGGCGGCGGTCTTTGAGAGCGTCGAGCAGGTCGCGACCCTGCAATTGCTGCGTGAACCACGAGGGGCGCGGATACGAGCCAACCATCGTTGTGGGAAGGAGAGGAATGTTCATGTCAGTTGAGACTTTTTCAAAACATTGGCGTTGGTGCTTCCTCTCCCCACGACGCAGGAGTGGGGAGAGGACCGAGGAGAGGGGAAATCCAAATAAAAACGCGCCTCCTCTCCCCGTCCCTCTCCTCCATCGGATGGAGGAGAGGGGGAAACATTGTCGTTCCATCGTCTGTTTCGCGACTTTTGCATGAGGCTCAGTTTACCGCCAGACGTGTGATGCGTTTTTTCTCGATGGCCAGACAGGCGGTCTTGCTGCCGGAACGAACGAGATTGATCAAGCCAGCAAACCTCGCGTCTTTGGTCAACCCCTGTTTATAGCGGGCATAAATCTGTTGAACGATGACGGCGATTTTGAACAGCGCGTAGGCGTAGTAGAACACGGCGTTGCTCACCGTGCGTCCGCTCTTCGCGACGTAGCGTTCGAGCAATTGTTCGCGGTTCAAATTGCCGGGACGGGTCGTCAGCCCGAACGATTGTTTTTGCCAGTCCTCCGGGTCGTCGGGGTCAACCCAGTATCCCAGCGTCGAACCCAAATCCATCAGCGGGTCGCCGATGGTCGCCATTTCCCAGTCGAGGACGGCTTTGATCTGCGACACATCCTGCGGGTCGAGAACGAGGTTGTCGTATTTGTAATCGTTGTGAATCAAACAGCCGCCGGCCTCCGCTGGTTTGTGTTCGACGAGCCAACCGGCAACGCGCTCCATTTCGGGTATGTCATCCGTGCGGGCATTTTGATAGCGCTTGATCCAACCGTCCACCTGCCGCGTGACGTAACCATCTGGTTTGCCCAATTCACCCAAACCAGCGGCGACGTAATCCACGGCGTGAATCGCAGCCAGGTTGTCCATGAAGTTTTTGGAGATTTGCCGCATCAATGCCGGTGTCAACTCCAGTCCCTCGGGCGGCTTCGTGCGAAGGATGATTCCTTTGACCCGTTCCATGATGTAAAACGGCGCGCCCAGCACCGTTTCATCTTCGCAGTAGGCGAGCGGACGCGGAACTTTGGGATAGACGGCAATGAGGCGTGAAAGAATTCGGTATTCGCGTCCCATGTCGTGGGCTGTCCTGATTTTTGCGCCGAACGGCGGACGACGCAAAACCAACTCGCGCCCGCCGACACGCAACGAATAAGTAAGGTTGGAATAGCCTTTGGGAAACTGAGTGATTTCGAGCGGGCCGCTCAAGTCTGGCAGCGCGTCACGCAAGTAAGCTTCCAGTTTGCCGGCGTCGAGTTCCTCTCCTGCTCGCGTCTTCTGCGGTTGATCGAGCAAATCAGTCGGCATGGGCGCGCTCCTTATTATATCGAGACGCTGAGGCCGTGCTTTTTTAGATGAGTTCGGGCGACGACGGATTTATGCACTTCATCCGGCCCGTCGTAGATGCGCGCGGCGCGCTCATGCCGATACCAGTAAGAGAGCACCAGATCATCGGTCATGCCCAATGCGCCGTGAGCCTGGATGGCGCGGTCCAAAACTTTTTGGAGCACGTTGGCCACATAGAATTTGATGATGGAAATTTCCTCGCGCGCGGCGCGGCTGCCTTCGTGTTCAATTTTTTCGGCGGCCTGCATCACCAGCAATCGCGACGCATTGATTTCCGCCCGGCTTTCCGCGATCCACTCCTGAACGATCTGGCGGCTGCCCAGCGGTTTTCCCGGCGCGAGCAGGCGTGTCGCGGCGTAGTGACACATCATTTCAAACGCCCGCTCGCAAATGCCAATCCATCTCATGCAGTGATGAATCCGTCCCGGGCCGAGCCGTTGCTGCGCGATTTCAAAACCAGCGCCCTCGCGGCCCAAAAGATTTTTCTGCGGCACGCGACAGTTTTTGTAAATGATCTCCGAATGGCTGGCGTAATCTTCCCCCGCTTCGCCCATGATCGAGGTGTTCCGCACGCGATGAAACCCGGGCGTGTTCGTCGGCACGATGATTTGGCTGGCGCGCAGATAGGGACTTTCGGCCTCCGGGTTCGTGATCGCCATCACAATCGCAAACGCCGCGCCATCGGCAGAGGACGTGAACCACTTGCGACCGTCAATGACGTAATCGCCGCCGTCTTTCCGCGCCTGGGTAGCCATCCAGGCTGGGTTGGAGCCGGGATAGTCGGGTTCGGTCATGGAAAAACAACTGCGCACTTCGCCGCGGGTCAACGGCAACAACCACGTTTCCTTTTGTTCCGGCGTGCCGAACTCCATCAGGATTTCCGTGTTGCCGATGTCCGGCGCCTGACAGTTAAAAAGATAATGACCAATCGGCGTGCGCCCCAACGCCTCGCTGACGCGCGCAAATTCGGGAAGGGAGAAGCCCTGACCGCCAAGTTCCTTGGGCAGATGCGGCGCCCAAAGCCCAAGCGCCTTGACCTTGTTTCGTTTCTCCTGAAGCCGGGGCAACAGCTCGCGAAAAGGGCGGTGAAGGTAATCCGCTTCCAGCGGCAACGCTTCTTCCCGGATGAACGTGCGGATTTTTTCGAGCGTCGTGCTCAAGAGTTCTTTGGTCATAATTGTTTCTACAATTTTTTAAGCGGGGAAAAGCTAAACCCCCGCCCGGACGGATTCGAGGAAATAAATTCTGCAATTCAGCCCTGGCAACATAGGCCATTGTGTCCAGACCCATTCGCGATTCAAAACCGGGCTCCCGAAATTATTGTTCCGCTCGTGCCCGAAGGCGCGCCTGGTTTCAACTGGAAATTGCTGCGCGGATGGATTGCCTTCAAATGGCAAACCGGTCACAGTGGCGGAACAACTCAACAACCTCATGCCAACAATCCACCTTCAAAGTTCCGCGTTGCGTGGAATCGCATCGTTCGCCGCCCTCGCGTTTTTCACCGCCACGCCCTTGGTGCTCCCCGCCAACGCCGGCCAAAATATTTACGTTTCCAAACTCGGCGACAACTCGGATGGCTTGTCGTGGGCCAAGGCATTTCGCACCGTCCAAGCCGCGCTCAGTGCGGTGCCGGATGCCAAGGGCGGGCACCGCATCATCGTCAGGCCGGACACTTACGTGGAAGCGAATCTGTTCCCCGCTCAAAAAGGCGCGGCTGGAAATTACAACCAACTCATCGGCGACACCGATGGGAGTCTTGGCTCCGGCGCGAGCGGTTGGGTGATCCTCGATGCCGGCGACGCTGAGAAAGGTTTCAAGAGTTACGATTGGTGGAGTAATATTCGCGCCTACAAACGCGGCTGGTCGAAGGAACACAAAGCCGAGACGTTCTCCTCGATCGGTTGGGACCGCTGGAAATTCCAAAACCTTTACGCCACCGGCGGCGACGCGGGATTGTTCTTCGATCTCGTGGACACTGCCGAGCCGTTCACCGTCATCGTCGAGGATTGCGTGAGCATCGGACGCGCGTTTGGCGGCGGTGCGGCGAACATCTTGTCGCGTCCCAATGAGCCGTGCGTGTTCCGTCGTTCCAAGCTCTGGTGTCTGGACTGGTGGGGCGATGCCGCCGGCGCTTACGTGCGCGCCGAACATCCTGAGCTACCCGCGCACCCGGACGTGGTGTTCGAGGATTGCACGCTCACCGGGCCGGACAACGCCTTGCAGGCCGGCAATCCCGGCTACGCGGGCTTCACGCGCGTGAAGTTGAAGAACTGCCAGCTCATCGCGCTCAACTTTTCGCAACCGCAGGGCAAGCCCGGCTCCGGCGTCATCCACAGCACAATCGAAGGCCGCTTCTTGCACGTGGACATCGAGGATTCCACGCTGATGGGTTGCAAGATTTTTGGTGCCGGGAAGGGCGACGTCAGTTTTACGACGACGGGCGACGTGAAAGCCTATGTGCAATTCAACCAAGACGCGCCCAAGGGCATGCACCGCCTCGGTCACTGGCCGGCGGAAGTTTTCCAAACCATCCTGCCGACCGCGCCGCCCGCCAATCGTCACGTGCTGAAAGTCGAGCGCCCGGCATCGCGCGAGGTCTGCGAAGTCGCGCCCATCGTTTGGAAAAACCGGCTGACGCTGATGAAATGCCTGCGCCCGGCCAGCGGCGGCACGAAGGCGGATTACACGATCTCGCTGGAGGACGTGGAAACCGGACGCGAACTCGCGCGCTTTGCCGAGGGCTACAGCCTGGCCTCCGCGCTCGTTCACAAAGGGACACTCTACGTTTTCGCTTCGCGCTTCGAGAACAACAACTGGAACGACGTGACGATGTTCAAATCCAAGGACCTCAAGCACTGGGAGCAAAAGGTCGTCGTCAAGCAGGAAGGCGAACACCTGTTCAACAGCTCCGTGTGCGCCACGCCCAAAGGTTTCGTGATGGCCTACGAGTCGAACGATCAGAAGTTCACTCCGTTCACGGTAAAATTCGCCACCTCCACCGATCTGAAGAACTGGACCAAGCTGCCGGACACCGTGTTCGGCGCCGACCGCTACACCGCCTGCCCGTGCATTCGCTACGTGGACGGCAACTACTACCTGCTCTATCTCGAACACCGCACGCCGCGCTGGTTTTTCGAGACCTATCTGGCGCGCTCGAAGGATTTGAAATCCTGGCAACTCAGCCCCGCCAATCCGATTCTGACGCCCGGCCTCAACGACGGAATCAATGCTTCTGACCCGGACATACTGGAGTTCAAAGGGAAGACCTACCTTTACTACTCGGTGGGCGATCAGCGCACCTGGTCCAAGCTCCGGCGCTCGGTCGCCGATGTTCCGCTGGCGAAATTTCTTGAGGGATACTTCCCCGCCCAGCCGGCCGACAACCCAAACGCATCAAACCACCGGTGAGTTGGCGACGGTGCGCTGCGCCGTCCCGCGCCGCCACAGGATTTGGAGTGCGCGGACTTGTCCGCGCTTTCGGCAGGCGACTTGTCGCCGTCGAGCAGTCACAAGCTCGACAACACGTGCGGAACGACCCATCGTGCGAAGCGTGAAGTGTAAGTCGCTCGCCACGCCGCTGAACGCGGCGCTGCTTGGGCGACAAGTCGCCCAAGCGGAAAAAGCGGTGACAAGTCACCGCACTCCAAAATGCGGCCGGCTCACCGCCACGACCAGTCGCCCCCCGCCACTTCGCCGCTTGACGCAGAGTGAACGCGAATTCATTTTGCAGACATACAATCAGCATTTCGGAGTGAGCATTTATGAAAAAAAACGGCAGTCCTGATCAAAGCACCACGTCAACCAACCACGAACTTCCCGCCGCTTCGCGCGCGCCGGAACGCGCCGCAGCCGAGGAACGGAGGAGGTCTTTTCCCTACCGCTTTCCGCGCGACCGCCGGCAACTGGGTGGCCGGTTTTCCGTGCAGGAAAACGCGCGCCGGCTGCTCCGCTACTTCTATTTCGAGCGGCGGCTGGCCCAGGCACTTGGTGCATGGACGCTGAGCATCCCTGAGTTTGAAGTGAAGCTCGAAACCGGCCGGCACATTTTCTTCCACGCCGACGCCGCCCGACTGCTTCGCGAACGTCTGAGTGAACAGGAGATGCGACCGAAAGACGTGGATGGTTTTCGCGACGCGGAGATTGACAGGTTCATTGACGAACTCCTCAGCGCCACCGACGCGCCAGAGTTGCTGGCGGGCATGCACCAGGTCATCGGCAAGGCACTCGAAACGACCTATCGGCATCACATTGATCTCACCGATCCGGTCACCGACGTGCCGACCATCCGCGCGCTGCGGCGCATCTTGACCGATTACGAACCAATGCTCGAATGGGCCGAGGGCGCGATCGCGGCGTATGTCGAGGGCGGCATCGAGGAGAGCCGGTTGGCGGCGTGGCGCTGGCACTTGCAAAGGTTATTGGGCAGCATCGGCGGCGCGACGGGCGCGGAGGCGCGCAATCCTGAACCCGCGCCATTGCGCATCGCGGACAAACCGTTCCAGCGCGGCACCGTTCCGCAGCGCGACGCCCGCTTCGATACTTTCAAAAACACCGGCGACTACGACACGGCGGACGGCCAGGCGCGGTTTCCAAAAGATTCTTACGAAAGTCTTCGCCTGCGATTCATCCGGACGCAGCGGGATGAAGTGGACGCCATCGAAGCCTTTGGCACTTTTCTCTGGGACATCCGGTTCATTGATTTTCAGGCCGAGTATGATCTGGCGCGCATCACTTGGGACGAAGCGCGGCACACGGAGATCGGCCACCGCGCGTTGCTCGCCGACGGCTACGATCCGTTCGAGTTGCGCAATCGCCTCACAAGTTCGACCTGTCGCGGCCCGATGGAGCCGGCCTATGCGATGGCGGAAATCAATTTATTCGGCGAAGTGGGCGTGCTCAAGACCATCAACGGCTTGATTGACACGGCCCGCGAGAAGGATGATTCACTTCTGTTTCACATCGCCGATTTCATCCGCTCGGATGAACGAACGCACGTGCGCAAAGGCCAGCACATCTTGAAGTGCATGACGACACTCGGCTCGCAGGAGCTGGAACTGAAGACGCGCGAATTGTTCACCGAATGTCTCGTCAGCCTCGGGGCAGTGAAGCCGGACATGGATTTGTTCATCGTCTCGCGCGAGGACATTGAACGTCTGGTGGGGGAATAGTCGAGCGCGACCGTTGAAGAACATCCGATGTGGATAGACGCTGTCGCCGTGAGCGGGATAACCACAAATCCCATGGGACGGCACTGCGGGATGGACTTTGCGAGACAAATCAAGTATCAGAAATTCAACATGCGCTTATTTCTGCCTGCCGCGTTCGCGGCGATGCTGGCCAACGGCACTGCCGGGGCTGAACTGAACTGGCCGCAGCTTCGCGGTCCGCGCGGCGACGGCACTTCTCTGGCCACGCGCGTTCCACTGCACTGGAGTGAAACCAATAACATTGCATGGAAGGTCAGCATCCCTGGCCGCGGACGGTCATCGCCAGTGGTTCTTGGCGACCGAATTTGGCTCACCCTCGCGGTGGAACAAGGGGTCGTGCGAAAGCGGATCGGAGGCGACGACATGCAAGCAGCGGACCATGTCTCGCTGGAAGCGGTCTGCCTCGACCGAGCCAAGGGCAAAATCCTTTGGCGCACGCCACTGTTCGCCGTGGACAATCCGGATCCGGTCCACTGGTTCAACAGTTGGGCCACGCCAACGCCGGTGGTCGAACCGGGACGACTTTATTGCGACTTCGGAACGTTCGGCACCGCCTGTCTGAACGCGAAGACGGGCAAAATTATCTGGAAGGCCCGGCTGCCGGCGGATCACCAGGTCGGGCCTGGCAGTTCGCCGGTGCTTTGCGGGAAGATGCTGGTGCTGGTTCGCGATGGTCGCGACGCCCAATACGTTGCGGCGCTCGACAAGCAAACGGGCAATCAGGTCTGGCGAACCGAGCGTCCACCGATCGAAGCTTCCAGCGACAACTTGAAGAAATCTTTCGTCACGCCCTTGCTCGTCAACGCGGCCGGCCGCAGCCAGTTGATTTCGCCCGGGGCGCATTGGGTGGTTTCCTACGATCCCGCCACCGGCAAGGAATTCTGGCGGGCCAAGCACGGCGTGGGTTTTTCCATCGGTTCTTGCCCCGTCTTCGGCGACGGCGTGGCCTACTTCAGCACTGGCTGCATGAAACCGCAGCTCTGCGCCTTCCGCGCTGACGGCGAGGGTGATGTCACCACGACGCACGCCATCTGGAAAACGCTGCGGCAAGTGCCAGTCATGTCCTCGCCACTGTTGCAAGGCGACACTCTTTATTGGACCTCAGACGACGGCATGGCGAACTGCGCCAGCACGAAAGACGGCGAGGCCTACTGGCAGGAGCGCCTGAACCAGCAACACCTCGCCTCGCCGTTGCTTGCCGAGGGGCGGGTTTATTTCTTCGGCAAGGATGGGAGAAGCACTGTGGTCAGCGCCGGCAAAAAATTCGAGAAGCTCGCCGAAAACCAACTTGAAGGCACGGTGGTCGCGACTCCGGCAATTCTTGACCGGACAATCTTTCTGCGGACGGACACCCATCTTTATCGGATTGGGAAATAACGATGGAGTCGTCCCGCCATGGCGGGATCATCATTCACCGGACTTCGACCCCGCCGGCGGTGGACGCCGGGTCAGTGTCTTATAAATTTTCTCCGCCGCAGCCACCCCTGCCGCGTTAGACGGATACACGTCGAAAATCTGCCCCTCTTTGTTGATCGCACGGTATTCCACCCGGCGGCTGCTCACGTCCACGCACCAGAAATGTTGGAGGCTTGCGGCTTTCACTTCATACCAGCGAAGCTCCGAGGCCACGTTGCGCGCGCCCATTCCCCAGCAGCCGTCACCCAAGTAAAGTGTGCCATGCGGGTCAGGTTTGTTGTCGCGAAGTAACTTCGAGCGCTTGAAAGTGTGGTCGTGGTGCTCGAACGCTGTCGTCAGGTGGTGCTTGTCGAAAATAGGCAGCCAGACTTGCCGGCCAACGACCGATCCAAGCCCGTCAAACGGACGGTGGCTGGGATATAACGGCACGTGATACACGGCGAACTTTGTGGACACTTTGTGCAGGGCGGAAAGTTCCGCGTCGAGCCAGGTGGCCTGCTCGCCGCCGTGCCGGCTGAGATGTCCCGAGTCTAGGAGAAACATCGCAAGGTTTTTCCCAAATGTGCGGGAGTAGTAGGTTCGTTCGCCGTTTTGCGCGAAGTATCGAAGGTAGAATTGGGCATTCGTCGGCGACGAAGCCACTCCACCGCGCACCTCGTGGTTGCCGATAGCCAGAACCATGGGAACGCTGAAACCGCGCGGTGTCACCATGTTCGTTTCCCAATGATCCAGCCAGGCGTCCCATCTCGCATAGGCCGTCGGAACATCGTTGGCGTAGGCGATGTCCCCGCCCACCACGCCAAACGCCGGTGACAGCTTCGCCGACTGCTGGAGGAGCGTCGCCACGTCTGGACCGACGCCCATGTCGCCGCCGATGACAAACCGCAAACTTTGAGAGCCTTCAGGCACGGTGCGAAATTTGCGTTCGGCGGTGAACCCGCGCTTTGGATCGCCGGCGATGAAGTAATACGTCTTGCCCGGCGTGAGATCGCACAACTCAACCCAATGAATCTTTCTTCCGTCCGCCAGGCTGGGAATTTGATGAGAGCTGCCCGACGCCACGTTGCGATATTCGCCGTAGCGTCCGTTCCGGGGTTTGGTGTCGTAGTAAACCGTGCTGGCTTCCGTCGGTTCGAGCGTCTGGTAGTTAACCGTGATTGTGCGGCTCGTGTCGCCTTGCCAGGTGAGATAAACGTGGCGCGGCGCGGCGTGGCAGCAAAGTAAAAAGGCAAAAGGCAAAAGTAAAAAACAGACCCAACAGGCTTTTGTCTTCATTTTTCCTTTTTCCTTTTTACTTTTAACTTCCTGTTTGCAGGCGGAGTATTGTCTTGCATAGTAATTGCGCGCAAAGGATGCAACGTCTGCCGGGTCAGCGCAAACGGAAAGCGTTGAACGGCCTGGAATTTTCGCCAGGCGAATTCGCCGCAGCTTCACTTCAGTCCCGCAGCACTTCGGATCACACCTTCGACCATGGTCGGCCCCAGCGTTGCACCATAAAAACTCATGCTCGCTTCGTAGCCGCCGCCTTTGGTGTATTCCTCCGGCGACAGGATGTAGCTCACCCACTCGTCGGCCAGCCCGCCGATGGCAACGTGTTTGACGCCGAGCTTTTCGCGCACGGCGGATTTGACTTTCAGACCCAGCCCGGACGCCAGTTCGCCGGGCACACCAACTATCACCAGGTCTCCCAGGCGCAGGCTCGTGCTGTGCGTTTCCGTGGGAGAGAGCTTTTCGAGAAATTCAGCGACGTTCTTTTCATTCAACCCGTATTCCTTGCCGCCCGTCGCCATGAAATCGGGATGCCATGTCGGCTTGGGGAGCTTGATCGGCACAGTGTTATAAGTGAAATCGGGTGACCGCTGCGGCTTGACGCGGCTCCATTCGCGCCAGGCGATGATGCCCAACTCGCGCCCGTAACGCTCGGCGCGTTCCCACGCGGAGCCGGAATCCGGGCGCGCCATCGGGGCTTGGTCGCCTTGCGCGCCGTTGTAATACATCACCGTCACGCCCTCGCCGATGAGCACCTCCAGCGTCCGCTGCAAATGGCCCGGCCAGTCGCCGGAGAACATCATGTCCCGCTCGCTCATGAACGTGGGATGCGCGGTCCAATTCACCAGCACGGCCAGCGGCTTGCCGGCCTCGGTGTCAATGCGCGTCAGCGTCAGGTCGGGGTCAACGGTCGTGTTGCCAGCGCGACGGTTGCGATTCCAGCCGTCCAACGGCACCGCGACCGAACCGACCGTGATGGCCACGGAATTTTGGGAAGCCGCATGGATGAGTTCGGCCACCTTGGCAACCGTGCGGTCGTAAAGTTCTTTATGGAAGAGTCCTATCTGTGGAATTTGAAACGTGTTGGCAGGGTTCAGCGCGCTCAGGTCAATGCTCGTGTGCGAATGGCTGGGGAGCAACATGATTTGCTCCGGACGCCATCCCGCCAAGGCGGGACGCGCGGCAACCGCATTCTTGAATCCCGGCGGAAACCCCAGCACATCGGCCGTGACCAACACGAACCGCCGCTCGCCGTCGGACAGCACGAGCGCCTTGGCCCAGACGCGGTCGTGGATGCCGGTGGCGGGCTGGTTCATCCGCTCGCCGTAGCCGCCGAGACTGGCCTTCATCTCCAGCGGCGGGGTGATGTCAACTCGCGCCACGCCGCTTTGCACCGGCGCGGCGACCAAATTCAAGCGGGCGCAGATGCCGATGAATAGCGCGATCAATGTTGGAATCAGTTTCTTCATAGTCTTCTTTTAGATATTCGATAAGCCTGTCGTCCGACTCGCTGTCAGCCTGACTCCCGCAGGTATAACTCCACTTCATCAGGCTGGCCAAAGGAAAAAGGCAAAAGGGAAAACGAAATTGGTTTGGTTTGGTCTTTTTTGTTTTTTCCTTTTTTCCTTTTCCCTTTTAACTTTTAACTTTTTTTGCTCTTGAGCCGGCGTCGCGCTTCAGTCAGAACGGTCGGCGTGAACGCTCCCCAAACCTCAGACTCACGGCCCGCACAACGCTGCGCACGCATCGTGGCCGCGCTCGCGGTCGTCCTCCTGCTCCAACTGACAGCCAGCATCGCTCCGGCGGCGGAATTTCGCGCGGCGACTTTTGAGGCGGACATTACAATCCCCATCGGCCACGCCTGCATGGGAGGCGGCGTGATGGACGCGAACAAGATCATTGATCCGCTGTTCGCCAAAGGTTTCGTGCTGTTGGGCGCGGGCGAGCCGATAGTCGTCGCGGCGTTGGACTGGTGCCAGTGCAACAACGATTCCTACGACCGCTGGCGGGCGGCGTTGGCGAAGGCCGCGGGCACGCACCCCGAGCGCGTCATGCTCGCCACCGTGCATCAGCACGATGCTCCCATCTGCGACCTGACCGCGCAGCGTTTGCTGGATGAGCATGGCCTCAAGGGTTGGAACTGCGATCTGGAATTCCATGAGCAGGCGGTGCGACGCACGGCGGCGGCGCTTGCCGGCTCCCTCAAATCCGCGCGCCGCGTGACCCACGTCGGTTTCGGTCAGGCGCGGGTCGAGCAACTGGCTTCCAACCGCCGCGTCGCGCGACCGGACGGGAAGATCACGTGGGAACGCGGCAGCAGCAGCGGCAACATCTTCGACGCGCCTGACGGAGAGATTGATCCATGGCTCAAGACTCTGAGCCTTTGGGACGGCAACCGCCCGGTGCTGGCGTGGAGTTGTTACGCCATTCATCCCATGAGTTACTATGGCAAGGGCGGCGTCTCCGCGGACTTTCCCGGGCTGGCGCGCGACCGGCGGCAGCGCGATGACGCGAGCGTGTTCCAGATTTATTTCACCGGCTGCTCGGGCGACATCACGGCCGGAAAATACAACAACGGCGCAACTACGAACCGCCCGGTGCTGGCCGACCGCCTGTATCAGGGAATGGTCGCGGCGTGGAAAACAACGAATCGGGAACGGTTCCGCTCGGTGGATTTTCGCGTGGCCAAACTCCGGCTTCCTGCACGCGACACTGGTGCGTTCACGTTGGAAGCCATGCGCGACACACTCGCGAACACAAATGCGATGCGCTGGAAACGGATTTCCGCTGCGCTTGGCCTGAGTTGGCGACAGCGCGTAGCCGCGGACATTCCGATTGATGTGCCGGGATTGGACTTCAACCGGGGCGCGGCCCTGTTTTCGATCCTACCGGCGGAGAGTTTCGTCGGCTACCAACTCGCCGCCCAACGCCTGCGGCCACAATCGTTCGTGATGGTCGCAGGCTTCGGCGACGGCGCGCCCGGTTACATTCCCACCGACTCGTGCTGGCGCGACGGCTACGCCGACGATTACTGCTGGGTGCAACCGATGCAGGAACAAATCATCCTCCGGGCGCTCAGCGAATCCCTGGGTGTCAGACGCAGGTAAAGGTGGTTTCGCAAAATCCAAAAACCAATCAGCTCTCCGGCGGAAGTTTCCGTTGACGCCGGCGTGCGTTCGCCAAAGTATCGGCTCATGAAAATTCATTGGCTCCCCGCCGCCCTGTTGCTCGCCGGCACCTGCGCCTTCGGGGCAATGCCGAAACCGTCCGGGCGTTGGACGCAAAAAGATTTCCTCATCACTTTCTGGTGTCCGCCGCCGGCCACGGATGAAAATCTCGCCGCCGTGGCGGCGGAAGGCTTCAACCTGACCTGGACGCCGGTGGAAGGTCTTGACGTGGCGGCGCGACATGGTTTGCGCGCGATGTTGATGAGCGACTTGCTGAAACCGGAGACGCTCGACGACGACACGAAGCGCGCCCAACTCGATGCGTTGATTGACCGCGTGAAAAATCACCCGGCGATGGAAGCATACTTTCTCACCGATGAACCGGGCGCGGGCGCGTTTCCCGGCTTGGGCAAACTTGTGGCCCATTTGCGCGAACGCGATCCGGCGCATCTGGCTTACATCAATCTCTACCCCACCTACGCGAACGAAAAACAACTCGGCGTCAGCGCCGACGCCGCAGAGCGCGCCAAGGTCGGCCAGCCCACCGATTCCGGCGCCATCCAAACCGATTCCGGAACGGTTGTGCGCTACCGAAAACACCTCAACCAGTTCATCGAAACAGTCCGGCCCGATCTCATCAGCTACGACCATTATCATTTTCTGAAGGAGAAAGACGGTCGCGAGAAGGACGGCAAGGAATATTTCCTGAACCTCGGGATGATCCGGCGGGCGGCGCTGGACGCAAACCGTCCCTTCCTGAACATCATTCAAGCCGACACGATCATCAAAACATGGCGGCTGCCGAACGCCAACGAGATGCGCTGGCTCGTCTTCACGACGATGGCCTACGGCGGACGCGGCATCAGCTATTTCACTTACTGGGGACCGAAGGCCTACAACGGACTCTATCAGGACGGCAAACCCGCGCCGCTGATGAAAGACGTCGCGGCGTTGAACAAGGAGATCGCGAAGTTCGGTCCGACGCTGATGGAATTGAACTCCGTCGGCATTTATCACACCGCACCGTTGCCCTACGGCGGCGAGGTCATTCCCACCAACTCGCCGGTGCAAATCCTGGGTGACGGCGAATTCGTGCTCGGTTTGTTCAGCCAGGCCGACCGGCCAGACGCATTCATGATCGTCAACCGAAACTACAAACACGAAGTGGAGACGACGGTGAAAATTACCCTGCCCGGTCGCAAGCTCCAGGAACTCGACCGCAAGACTGGCAAATGGACGCGCGGCAAAAGTCTGGGCGGAAAGCGCACCGTTAAACTCAACCTCGCGCCCGGCGACGGACGATTGTTCCGCGTCGTGAAATGAATCATCATCCAATGATGAAATGGTTCTTCACTGTTTTGAGTGGAATCCTTCCGTGTCCGTCCAACAGCATTTGGCTCCGCCGGAAACAGTGAAACTGATAAATAGTTGGAATCTTATCGTCAACACGGCAATCTTTCCGCCGAGAAATAAAGACGCCACCCAATGAAAAACAAACTCCCATTCCTGATTGTCACAATCTGTTCGTTTTTGTTGTCCGGATGCAAGCATTCCTTCGGCCCCACCGCGAATCAGGCCACGCTCTATCGCGACGAGTTTGGCATCCCGCACGTCTATGCGCCCACGCTCGAAACGGCGGCCTTTGCCATCGGCTATGCGCAGGCGGAGGACCGGCTCGAGGAGTTGCTGAAAAATTACCGTCGCGCCAACGGCACGATGTCGGAAGTCTTCGGCCCGGGAAATTTCAGGAACGACATGATCGCGCGCATGTTCCGCCACGAGGAAATCAGCCGGGAGAAATACAAACAGATCAGCGCCAAATCACGTGCCGTGATCGAGGCCTATCAGGAGGGCGTGAAGCATTTCATGAAGGAGCATCCGGAACAGGTGCCAAGCTGGGCGCAGGAAATTCATCCGTGGGACGTGGTGGCGCTGGGCCGGTTCATCATTTGGGGCTGGCCGATGGGCGAAGCGGGCGGAGACCTTCTACGCGCTGGCATCCAGCCCGACGACATGGGCTACCACGGCTCAAACGAAATGCTGATCGGCCCCAGCCGCACGGCCATGAAAGCGCCGATTGCGGTGGTGGATCCGCATTTGAGTTGGTATGACGAATTCCGGTTTTATCAGATTCGGATTTACGCGGGCGATTTCAACGTATCCGGCGTGTCCATTCTCGGCACGCCGCTCCCGAGCCTTGGGCACAGTCGCTATTGTTCCATCGCCATGACCACCGGCGGGCCTGACACGTCGGACATTTTTGAAGAGGAATTGAATCCCGACAATCCGCGCCAGTATCGCTACGACGGCCAATGGCGGGATTTGCAGGTGCGGAAGGTGAAAATTGGCGTGAAGACCGGCGACAAGGTGGAATGGAAGGAAATCGAAATCCAATACAGCCACCACGGACCGATCATCGCTCACAAGAAGGGCAAGGGCTATGCAATGGCGATTCCCTACTTTGAAGAGGTGGGTTTGACCGACCAGACTTACGCCACCATGACCGCCCGCAATCTCGCGGAGATGAAGCGCGCGCTCGCCCATCTCCAACTCATGAGCCAGAACGTCATGGTCGCCACCGTTCAAGGCGACATCTATTACGTTCGCAACGGTCGCGTGCCGATTCGAGCGCCGGGCACGGAACCAAACCGCCCCATCCCCGGCGGCTATTCCACCAATGAGTGGCGCGGCTTCCACCCGTTCACAGACCTTGCTCAAATCGAAAACCCGCCGCAAGCCTACATGCACAATTGCAACGTCACGCCGTTCGGCATGATGAAAGACAGCCCGCTCACGCCCGAGAAATTCGCGCGGTCTCCCTACCTTTACAACGCCACGCGCACGGCCCCGCGCCATCAACGGGGGGAGATGATGACCGAGTTGCTGGATGCCGCGCACGATGTCACCGTGGAAGGCGCAATCGACATCGCCTTCAGCCCGCAGGTGTATCAAGCCGAGAAATGGCAGGAACGATTGAAAGCCGCGTGGACGAAAGCGCCGGATGCAGACAAGCAAGGGGACGCCGCCGAAGTTTACGGCCTCATCCAAAAATGGAATCGCCGCAGCGATGCCGACTCCGAAGGCGCACTCGCTTATTACGCTTTCAAGAAAGGACTGGACCCGGAGATTACCCCCGAAGTGGAGCCTCCCTCGGACCTGGGCGACAAGGAAATATTTCTGGCGTTGGGCAAGGCCGCTGAGTGGCTCAAGACGAATTGCGGTTCATTGCATGCGGCGTATGGAAAATATTTCCGCGTCGGTCGGAAAGGTGGAGAGCGCACGTATCCGGTCGGTGGAGGTTCGGTGCGTGACGCGGGCATGGCGACGCCGCGCGCGATCAGCTTCGACAAGTCGGGAAAGGAAATGGTCGGTCGCGGCGGCCAGACCTCGACGCAGATTATCATCATGACGGACCCGCCCGAGTCTTACAGCATCGTCCCGCTCGGCGTCAGCGATCACAAGGAAAGCGGTCACTGGGATGACCAGGCTGAAAAACTTTTCAGCAAAAGCAAAGCCGCGCCCACCTATTTCATGAATCGCAAAGAACTGCTGAAGCACGTGACGGCGACGAAAATTTTGAAACCGACGGCTTCAGCGGAAACTGTTCGATAGGCGGTTCGATTCACATGACAACTCAAGCGTGGCAAGTTTGGTTCTCCAATTAAATTGGCCAACTACGTTGAAACCATGCCGGACAACGCACCAACAACGAACGGCGGAGCGAAACCCATTTTCCGAATGGGGCCATGCTTTTTTGAAGCGGAGAGCCGTCACCTCACGCTGCAATTGCGCGAGAGCAATGACATTCTCGGCCAGCCCGAGGCGCTGCGGGAGCGTTTGGATGAAGATGGCTTTCTGTTCCTCCGCGATTTCCACGACCGCAATGAAGTCTTGGGAGTTCGACGCGACATCCTTCAGATCATGGCTGACGCCGGCGAGCTTGATCCCGCTGCGCCGCTGATGGAGGGAGTCATCAATCCGGCGTTGAAAACCCAAGCCAGCGTGTCCACGAAGGGCCGCGAGAATCTCAAGACCAATTCGCTCAAGCGCCTGCTTTACGGCCCGCGCCCGGCGAATTTTTTTCAGAAGTTGTTCGCAACGGAACCCACGGCGTATCAGTTTCAATGGCTGCGCGCGGGCGGGCACGGCGCGGGTTCGACCGTCCACGCGGACACGGTTTACATGGGTCGCGGGACGAAAAAACTCTGCACCATCTGGACGCCGTTGGGCAACATCCCGCCTGAACAGGGGCCTCTGGTGTTGTGCCTCGGCTCGCATCGGTGGAACCGCGTGCGCGATACTTACGGACAAGCCGATGTGGATCGCGACCGCATCCCTGGCCACTTCACGGAAAACCCGGCGGAGCTGGTCGAGAAATTCGGTGGCCGCTGGGCAACCGCTTCGATGCGCGCAGGCGACGCCGTCATCGTCAACATGTTTCTGCTCCACGCTTCGCTGATGAACACGACTAACCGTTACCGCATCAGCGTTGATGCGCGCTGGCAACCGGCCGGCGAACCGATGGACGACCGGTGGAGCGGGGAAACGCCAGCCGGGCACAGCCAGTTGTGGAAGCCGGGCGCGCTACTGGAACCTCTGGCGGTGTCGCGCGCCAAGTGGGGCGTTTGATCCCAAATCCCGGCGATAACCGGATGTGTCAAGAAAATCGTCTCGCGCTCCGAGGCAGCAGTGCCAAGATGCTCACCGGATTGACATAACTGACTCGAAGGCGCTTGCAATCTGGCGTCGTCTCGGCCATCAAATGACATGCTCAACATTCGAAGCCCCTTTGAAAAACTGGCGGGCTGTCATCATCTGGCCCGGTTCACCGACAAAATCCGGCTGCATCTTGAGGGAAAACTGCCGGAGGATTATCAAATGCCGTTGTTTCACGAACGCGGAGTGGACGGTTTTTTTATGAGACACTTCGGCCTGACCAAAGAGGAACTGCTGGCAACGGTGAAGGAATCCAATCACGACGACGCCAAAGTTGCGGCGTGGTTTGAAACGCGAATCGGCAACGACGGGCAAAAGAAGAAAAGTTGGAACGAACTTTCCGTGAACCTCGGCAAACCCGGCCAGCCCATGCACGAGACTCTGGCGTGGGCGAAGAAGAAGTATGGGTTTCCAAGTGACGGCCCCGACCTCGACAGCGTCTTCAACTCCATCGAATGGGATGAAGGACGAATACCAAAAAAATAACAGCGGAAACACTCCCGCCCTGAACATAGGACCGACTGCGCGCGGATTATTTCTCGGGGTTGTGCTTATTGCCGTCGCGGTAATCTTGGTTAGCTTGGCTTTCTGGTTTGCTTGGTTCTCTTAGACGAGTCCAGCACCTGCTGTTTAGCATCACGGGGTTGGTCGTCGTGCTTGTCGGCGCATCCGTAGCAATGAAAGTATCTCTTCCGATGGGGCTGTTATTCTGATGTTTTTTTCGCAATCGTAATCAAACCAATTCTTGCGGAGAAAACGGCTGCAGTTTCAGAAGAAGGGCGTTGCATTAAAGCAAAAATCCTCGCCCTGATTCTTGGTGGAGGCTGCTTTGCACTTGGCGCGGTCTGGGAGTTTCGGTTTCACCATACACATGAACAAGCAGTCCAACTGACCGGCATAGTCTTACTCTTGCTATGGGGGGCTCTCTCTTATTTTTCCAGTGCTGGAAAACGTAAAGCCATCACGAAGATTGTATTTGGAATGTTCTTGGCACTTGTGGGATGCATGA
Source organism: uncultured Verrucomicrobiota bacterium (assembly GCA_964389025.1). Lineage (GTDB taxonomy): Bacteria > Verrucomicrobiota > Verrucomicrobiia > Limisphaerales > CAYMCQ01 > CAYMCQ01. Next base: position 42,455 of record CAYMCQ010000016.1, on the reverse strand, counting down.
TTTTTTTTCCGCGCCTACTTCAACCGGCACCCGAACTGCAATCATCCTATCGCCGTCTCGAAAGATGGCGAGCTTGGTGCGTCGACTCAAACAACACTGGCGCTATTCTTGGGCTGGCGTTCGTAGTCGCATTACGAATTAGAAAAGAAGTTTCCGAACGTTTTCGTCCTGCTCTGCTCGTTCTAGCGGCCCTCTGTGTTCTTGATTTAGCACGGTCTTATAGCCGAATTGGTCAATTTCGCGTCGAAGCCATCACTCAGAATCCCATTGAAATTCAGAGTCACCGAGAGCGCCACCACCTCGACAACATCGGTGCAGCAATGTTTTTGTGCGAGGGATAAATCTTCGTCATAAAGGAGTCAGCCCGGGCTTCCCAAAAGGAGTTTTCATTTTCACAAAAACATCGTCTGCTCTCGCGCCGGCCCGACCGACACAATGCTCAACTTCGCTTCGCTCAATTCCGCAATCGCTCTGAGATAGGCGCGGCATTTCGCCGGCAACTTTTTCCATAAACGAACTTTGTGTGTCGGCGTTTGCCAGCCTTCAAACTCGGCATAAATGGGTTCGCAATTCGCCAGAACTTCTCCGTCGTTCGGAACAAAATCGTATCGCTTCGAGCCGATGCGGTAGCCGATGCACACTTTGATCGTCTCCAGCGTGTCGAGGCCATCCACGTTTGTGATGGCCAGCTCGTCAATGCCGTTCACCATCGTCGCGTGGCGCGTGGCGACGGCGTCGAACCAGCCACAGCGGCGCGGTCGTCCAGTCGTCGCGCCGAACTCGCGGCCCATCGCGTGCAGCATGTCGGCGATTTCGACGTTCTCGGTCGGCAACGCGCCTTCGCCGACGCGCGTCGTATAAGCCTTCATCACACCGACGACGCGGTCCATCCGATGCGGCGGAACGCCCGAGCCGGTGCAGGCGCCGCCCGCCGTCGTGTTCGACGAAGTCACAAACGGATACGTGCCGTGGTCAATGTCGAGAAAAGTTCCCTGAGCGCCTTCGAACAAAATGTCTTCGCCGCATCGCATCGCTTCGTGAAGCAAAACAACCGTGTTCGCGACGAACGGCTTCAAATAATTTCCGGCAGCGCGGTATTCAGCGAGAACTTTGTCGTAAGAAAGCGGCTTCGCGCCGAAGGCTTTCAGGATTTCGTTGTTCTCTTTGATCTTGAACTTCAACTTTTCTGCAAAACGCTTCGGCTCGATCAGATCCAGCACGCGCAAACCAGCCCGTGCAGCCTTATCGCCGTAAGCCGGGCCGATGCCGCGTTTCGTTGTGCCGATTTTGTTTTTGCCTTTGAGAATTTCCCGCTGCGCATCCAGTTCGCGGTGATACGGAAAAACCAAATGCGCTGTCTCGCTCAAGAAAAGATTTCTGTTCACCTTCGTGCCGAGCTTTCGAAGCATTTTGATTTCATCAACGAGGCTCACTGGATCAACGACCACGCCATTGCCGATGACACAGACTTTGTTCTTCCTCAAAATTCCCGACGGAATCAGATGCAGCACATACTTCTTCGTTCCAATGAAAACAGTGTGGCCGGCGTTATTGCCGCCTTGCGTTCGCACGACGACATCCGCCTGCTCGGTGAGCACATCAATGATTTTACCTTTGCCCTCATCGCCCCACTGCGCGCCGACTAAAATTGTGTTTGCCATAGTTGAAATAAAAAGCCCCGAATCAAGTTCGGGGCAAAGCTCGCTGTCTTTGCGACGAGAAACTAAGAAGACGATTGGCGGGTGTCAACGGCGGATTGAAATCATCGGCTCTCGAAATCTTTTTTATACCAGTCCAATGCGGCTGCGAGTCCTTGATGAATCGTATGCGTCGGGGAAAAACCCAGAAGCCGTTTCGCCCTGCCGATGTCGGCGAGCGAGTGGCGAACATCGCCCGCGCGAAAATTCTGATAGACCGGTTTGGCGTCGGGCAATGAACGGTCGCGCCGCCGCAAACCGGCCTTCAGCAGATTAAAAAGTTCGTTGAGCGTGGTGCGTTCGCCGACCGCGATGTTGTAAGCTTGGTTGATCGCCTTCGGATTTTTTGTCGTGGCGGCAAGCAGATTTGCCTGAACGACATTGTCCACGTAGCAAAAATCACGACTGGTTTTTCCGTCGCCGTTAATAACGACCGGCTCTCGGGTCAGCAGCGCTGCGATCCACTTCGGAATCACGGCGGCGTAGGCTCCGTTCGGGTCCTGTCTCGGGCCGAAGACGTTGAAGTAGCGCAGGCCGATGGACTGAAAACCGTAAGCTCGCGCGAATGTGTCGGCGTAAATTTCATTCATCCACTTCGTCGCGGCGTAGGGCGAGAGCGGGCTGCCGATTTTTTCCTCAACCTTCGGCAAACCGGGATGGTCGCCGTAAATCGCGCTGCTGGATGCGTAAACAAACCGCTTCGCCCTCGCGTCGCGCGCGGCAACGAGCATGTTCAGAAATCCGGTGACGTTGCTGTCGTGGCTGGCGACCGGGTCTTCCATTGAGCGCGGCACAGAACCGAGCGCGGCCTGATGCAAAACAAAATCCACGCCGCGACACGCGCTCCGGCACGCAGCCAGATCACAAATGTCGCCGTTGATGAACTTGAACCGCGACCATTGCTTTGCCGAAACGAGCGCCCGGACTTCCGCGAGATTTTTCTTCTGGCCGGTGGCAAAGTTGTCGAAGCCGACGACGCGCTGGTCAAGTTTCAATAAAGTCTCAACAAGGTTTGAAGCGATGAAACCGGCGCAGCCGGTGACCATCCATGTTTTGGGCGACCGTTTGAGTTCAGCTTGGAGTTTTTTGTAAGCAGACATTTTGATTTACGATTTTCGATTTACGATTTACGAGCCGCTCGACAATTTCGCGCTGTATCGTAAATCGTAAACCGTAAATTCATCACGCTTTCCAAACTTTTTCAGCCGCCACTTTCACAGCAGCCATCGCGTTTCGCGTATCTACGATGCACTGCGACCAGTCGGCGAGCTGCTGGTAATTCACGGCCTTGTGCGCGGTAGAAATCAGCACCGCGTCGAAACTGGAAATGCCTTTTTGATTCCACTCAACCGACTTTGTCCCGGCCCAGCGCGAATGTTCGCGACTCGGGCGGATCACCGGCACGTGCGGGTCGTGGTAGGAAACTTCCGCGCCGCGCTGTTTCAGCAAACCCATGAGCACGTAACTCGGCGATTCGCGGTCGTCGTCCACGTTGGCTTTGTAAGCGAGGCCGAGAACTAGAATTCGGCTGCCGTTCAAGGATTTTTTCCGCGCGTTCAACGCTTCGGCAACGCGGTTGATTACGTAAAGCGGCATTGAAGTATTGATTTCACCGGCAAGCTCGATGAAGCGGGTGTTTTGTCCGAACTCACGCGCCTTCCACGTCAGATAAAACGGATCAATCGGGATGCAGTGACCGCCCAAACCGGGGCCGGGATAAAACGGCATGAAGCCAAACGGCTTTGTCTTCGCGGCGTTGACGACTTCCCAAATATCAATGTCCATCGCGCCGTAAACGACTTTCAGTTCGTTGACCAGCGCGATGTTCACGCTGCGAAAAATATTTTCCAAAAGTTTCGTGGCCTCGGCAGTGCGGCAATTCGAGACGGGAATGATCGTTTGAATGGCTTTCGAGTAGAGCGCCTTTGCCTTTTCCAAACAGGCTGGAGTGAAGCCGCCCACAACTTTTGGAATCTGACTGACTTTGCTGTCCGGATTGCCCGGGTCTTCGCGTTCCGGCGAAAACGCGAGGTGAAAACCTTGCCCGGCTTTCAACTTCGACCCGCGCTCCAGAACTTCGCGCAGGTCTCCGTCCGTCGTCCCGGGATAAGTCGTGGATTCAAGAACAACAAGCGCACCTTTTTGCAGGTGAGGCGCGATAGATTCGCCGGTCTGCAAAATGTAGGAAATGTCCGGCTCGCGGTTCTTGTTCAGCGGCGTCGGCACGCAGATGATGACCGCCTCTACTTCGCGCACGCGGGAAAAATCCGTCGAGGCGGAAAATCCTTTTGCGCTGACCAGTTCGTTCACCGCCGCGCCGGGAATGTGCTGGATGTAACTTAGACCGCGGTTGATGGCCTCGACTTTGGCTGTGTCAATGTCCAGCCCGAGCACTTCGACCTTGTTGCGGGCGAACTGCAGGGCGAGCGGCAGACCGACGTAGCCTAGGCCGACGATGGCGATTTTCATTTGTTGCGCGCTGGATGCAAGGTAGTGAGGATGCCACGAACGAAATGGCGAGCAAAGAAAGTTTTTGCAGCGGCAAATCAAGTGATTGGCGCTCTTGCGATTTGGCGCGGTTGCGGTTAGAAATATCCCCTCCGGCTGTGGCGGAAAACCAGCCGGGCAAAGAATCAAAACCGCATGACATCCGAATTTTCAGACTTCGCCGCGCGTCTGCGCGAAAACTACCTTCTTAACCCGGAGGGCGAAGTTCCACGACGCCCCAACCTGCCAACAGACCGAGTCAGGGCGTCGTGTAACTCCGCCCTCCGAGGCGACGATGAACTTAACTCATTCGCCATTGAACTTTTCGCGCTTCAATTCCGGCACAACGCACCCTACCGAAAATTCTGCGAAGCACGCAGAGCATCACCTAGGAATATTTTTCACTGGGGCGAAATTCCGGCGGTTCCAACTTCCGCTTTCAAGGAGCTTGAACTCTCCTGTCTGCCGCCAGGCGAGCGTGCAACCGTCTTTCATTCCAGCGGCACGACGGAACAAAAACCAAGCCGTCATTTTCACAACGCGGAGTCGGTGGCGGTTTATGAGGCGTCGCTCTGGCCATGGTTTGCGACGAACGTGCTGGCTGACTCACGATTGGCGATTGGCGATTGGCGATTGGCCATCCTTACGCCCCCGCCGCAACAAGCGCCGACTTCCTCGCTCGTCCACATGTTTGAAACGATTCGCAGAAAACTCGGCGCGGACGATTCCTCCTTCCTCGGACAAATTTCTGGCGACGGTTCGTGGACGATTGATTTTGCAGCGACACTCGGTCAGCTCAAAGATTTTTCGGACGCGGGCAAACCTGTTTTACTTTTAGGCACGGCCTTTTCGTTCATTCACCTGCTGGATTTTCTGGCGGAGAAAAATTTGCGATTCACTTTGCCCGCCGGTTCGCGCGCGATGGAAACCGGCGGCTACAAAGGCCGCTCGCGCAGTCTGCCGAAGGCGGAACTTCACGCGCTCATCACGCAGCGCCTTGGAATTCCGCCATCGCACATCATCTGCGAATACGGCATGAGCGAGTTGAGTTCGCAGGCTTACGATACTGTCGTCGGTTCTCGTCACTCATCACTCGTCACTCGTCACTTTCAGTTTCCCCCGTGGTCGCGTGCCCAAATCATTTCCCCTGAAACTGGCAACGAGGTTGCCGACACCGAAACAGGTTTGATTCGCGTCTTCGATTTGGCGAATGTCTGGTCGGTCATGGCAATTCAAACGGAAGATTTGGGGATCCGGTGCGGCGACGGATTTGAATTGATTGGTCGCGCAGAATTCGCCGATCCGCGTGGCTGCTCTTTGATGACGGCTTGATTTTATGAAAATGAAAAATTCAATAACCGCACTTGGCGCGGCGTTTCTCACGCTGACGGCTTCGTTTCAAATGACTGCGAAAGAATTCACCGTCGCCGAACGTCTCGAACAATACGGCACCAACGCGCGCGCGCGGCTCGCGCCGTATTTTGAGAAGCAAAAAGTCGCGTATCCGCCGGCGGAATTGATTTTCGTCGGATTGAAGGAGGAAAAGACGCTGGAGATTCACGCGAAGTCCGGCACGAATGATTTCAGATTCATCCGCGCGTATCCGATTCTCGCCGCGAGCGGCGTCGCCGGGCCAAAGCGCCGCGAGGGCGACCGCCAGGTGCCGGAGGGAATCTACGGCATTGATTTTTTGAACCCGAACAGCAGCTACCATCTCTCGATGCAGATCAGCTATCCAAATGCGAACGACCGCGCGCAGGCCGCGAAGGAGGGACGCACAAATAACCTCGGCGGAGAAATCATGATCCACGGCGACGCCAAATCCATCGGCTGCCTCGCGATGGGCGATGAGGCTTCGGAAGATTTTTTCGTTCTCGCGGCAGACACCGGCATCACAAACATCACGGTGATTTTGACGCCGGTTGATTTCCGCGCGGGTAAAACAGTCCCGACGAATGCAAAATTGACGGAGTGGACGCCGGCGCTTTACGAGGAGATCAAAGGAAGGCTGGCGAAATTGCAGCGCGAAAGATCCAAATGATTTCCGACAGCGGACAAAAAGCAAAAATGCTCTGGCTCGCGGGAGTGCTGCACGCGTTCACACACATCTATCAGGTGGCGGTGATGCCGCTCTACCTGCTCATCCAGCGCGATTTCAAGATGGAGAGTGTCAGCCAGGCCACGCTGCTGGTGACGCTCATGATGGCCGGTTACTTCGTTCCGAGCTACTTCATGGGCGTGGCAGCGGACAAAGTGAGCCGCAAAAAACTTCTGGGCTGGGGACTCGCCATCAACGGACTCGGCTTCGTGTTGCTGGCGATGGCGCCGAATTATCCGCTGGCCGTTGTCGCGATGGTCGTCGCTGGCTTCGGCGGCAGTTTTTACCACCCGGCGGCAACGGCGATGGTCGCGCGGCTTTATCCCGAGGGAACAGGCAAAGCCTTGGGACTTGCAGGTATCGGAGCAAGCGTCGGATTTTTTGTGGCGCCGATCTACACCGGCTGGCGCGCGCAGATGTTGATGCCCTCCCTACACGATGCGGCGTGGCGCAGGCCGATCCTTGAACTCGGCCTGCTCGGCATCGTCATGGCGGTTGTTTTTGCGTGGTTGGCCGTTGACGTCGAACCCGCGTCATCCGGGCAAGAAGAATCCGCGCGCAAACAGAAAATTTTCCCGACGCCGGCGCTGTGGCTGTTTTTTTTCGCCGGCGCGTTCGCGTTCAGTTTGCGCGATTTCACCGGCTTCAGCGTGGGCAGCCTCGGCTCGCTGTTTTTGCAGAAGGCGCACGGATTCGATGTCGCGAAAACCGGTTTTGCGATCTCGGGAATCTTCCTCGCGTCGGCCATCAGCAATCCGCTCTTCGGCCACTTGAGCGACAGGGGACGCATCCGCTGGACGACGATCCTGCTGCTGCTGGCAGCGCTGGCCGTCGGGATGTTTCCGCATCTGCCGGCGGCGTGGCTCATCCCGGCGTTCGCGTTTTACGGATTCTTTTTCATGGCGAGCTATCCGACGGTCGAAGCGATGCTCATGGAGTCGGTGCCAGACGCAGTGCGCGGGCGTGTGTTCGGCCTGTTCATCACGGTCGGCGGGCTTGTGGGAAATCTATCGCACTGGCTCGTGGGCGCGTGGGTGAAAAATCTCGGTGACGCCGCGCATTCTCCAGAAGGCTACTTTGGAATTTACGCGCTGCTTGGTGGATTCATCGCGATGTCGCTGCTCGGATTGCCGTGCCTGCACGCGATCCGTAAACGCGAGGAACTGAAACTCGGACACGAGCCCGCGCCCGTGCTCCACACGCCGCCGCTGCAATGAAACTGCCCGACTATTTCATCGCTGACCTGCCGCCGGACGCGACGCTGACGGCGGAAATGATTTCCGAAGCGCGCCGGACGTTGAAGCGCAACCGCGAAAAATATATCGCCGCGCGCTCGACGGAAAGCATCGTGAAAGTTCTCAGCGAAGTGGCGGCCAATTGGCTTGACCCGGATTTTCCGTTCCGGAAACTCGCGATGGAACACGGGCCGACCGAAACAGGGTTCTCACAACCGACGCTCGCGCGCGGACTGGATTCGTTTTTCAAACAACTGACGCGCGAAAATTTTCATCGGCTGCAGGAACAGGATCTCGGTCACGCTGATTGTGTGACGAGTGACGCGTGTCGTGTGACGACGCGCGCGCCCTCTTCTCATTACTCGTCACCCGTCACTTGTCACTTCTGGCAAGGTCCGGAATTTCTCGTTCACATCACGGCGGGCAGCATCCCGAATCCAGCCTTGATGAGCATCGTTCTCGGAGTGCTCGTCCGCTCGGCGCAGTTTGTGAAGTGCGCGTCAGGCAGTTCGTTCTTGCCGCGCTTGTTCGCGCATTCGATCCACGAGGCCGATGCGAAACTCGGCGCGTGCATCGAGATCGCCGAGTGGCGCGGCGGAAATGCTGGATTGGAAACTGCGCTTTTCACCGAGGCTGATTGTGTCACAGCCACGGGCGGCGACGAAACGCTCTCTCAAATTCGCCAATGTTTGCCGGTTAAAACCCGTTTTCTCGGCTACGGCCATCGAGTCAGTTTCGGCTATGTGACTCGCGATTCGCTGGCTGATCTTCCATGGAAAAATATCGTCGGGCGCGCAGCAGATGACGTTGTCGCATGGGATCAACTCGGCTGTCTCTCGCCGCACACAATTTATGTCGAGCACGGCGGCCGAATATCTGCGGAGCGATTTGCCGAAATGCTTGCTGAAGAATTGGAGCGCCGCGAGAAAACCGAGCCACGCAGGAAACTGTCACCTGAAGCCGCGGCGACAATCGCTTCGCGTCGCCGTTTTTACGAAGTGCGCGCTGCGAATTCCGACGAAACCCGCCTCTGGCAAAGCAAAAACTCCACAGCATGGACAGTTGTTTATGAAGCGGACGCACAATTTCAAGCGTCGTGTCTGAATCGCTTCGTTTATGTGAAAGGCGCGGCAGATTTGACGCGCACGCTGCAAGCGGCGGATAATGTTCGCGGGAAAGTTTCGACGGTCGGCCTGGTTGCGACAAATGAGCAGGCCGAAAAACTGGCGATGGAACTTGCGCGTTGGGGTGTGACGCGAATCTGTCCGCTCGGCGAAATGCAGAATCCGCCGCTCACGTGGCATCACGATGGCCGACCCACGCTTGGAGATTTGGTGACGCGGACGGATTGGGAAAAACTTTGACACGGATTTCACTGATTAACGCGGATTGTTTTTGAATCTGTGGCAATCCGTGAAATCCGTGTAAAACTTTTATGAAAATTGAATTACGAAAGACGTTTCAGTTCGAAGCAGCGCATCTGCTGCCGCATCTGCCGGAGTCGCACAAGTGCCGGCGATTGCACGGGCACAGCTTCAAGGTGGACATCGTAGTGGCGGGCGAATGCGACGAGAGGCTTGGCTGGCTGATGGACTACGCGGAAATTTCCGCACTGTTCAAACCGATTTGGGAACAACTGGATCACCGTTACCTCAACGAAATTCCCGGCCTCGAAAATCCGACGAGCGAAAACGTCGCGGTCTGGATTTGGGACAAGCTGAAACCGAAATTGCCATTGCTCGTGGAAGTAGCCGTTGCCGAAACCTGCACGGCGCGAGCGGTTTATCGGGGAGAGCATTAGTTCGGTTCCTTCTTGGAATTCTGAGAATCGCAATTAGATTTGGCGCATGAAAACTTTTTTTTCAATTTGCGCTACGTTGAGTTTGTTCGCAGTCGGCTGCGGCGACAGTTCGAGCCAAAAAGCTCAGACGACGAACATCTCATCGAGCGGAAACCCAATCACCGCGCCCGTGGATTACCTCGACGCGCTTGCTAAGGCGAAAAAGAGCGCGGAAAAAACCGTGGATACCATCGCGCTCAACCAGGCGATCCAGATGTTTGAAGTGCAGGAAGGCCGCTTTCCGAAAAACCTGAACGAGTTGATCGAGAAGAAAATCATCCGTGTCATTCCCGAGGCGCCCTACGGCACAAAGATTGTTTATGACGCGGCGAGCGGGACGGTGAAAGTGGTGAAGCAGTAGATGACGGAACAAATCGTCATCCTCGACTTTGGTTCGCAATACACGCAAGTCATCGCGCGGCGTGTGCGCGAGTGCAATGTCTATTCGCAAATCCTGCGCTACGACACGCCCGCCGCCGAACTTCTTAAACTCGCGCCGAGCGGAATCATTCTATCCGGCGGGCCGTCGTCGGTCTATGCCAAGAACGCGCCGCTGCCGGACAAGGAAATTTTCCAGCTTGGAATTCCAGTTCTCGGCATCTGTTTCGGACTGCAACTGCTCGCGCAATTTCTCGGCGGCAAAGTCGAACCGGGACAGAAACGCGAATACGGCAAAGGCGCGCTGCGCGTCAAAGACAGCTTCTGCCCGCTGTTCGCGAAGCTGCCGGAAGATTTGCAGGTCTGGAATTCGCACGGTGACAAGCTCACGAAGATTCCGCGCGGCTTCAAACCCGTCGCCGTCACGGAAAATTCGAACTTCGCCGCCATCGAAAACCGCGCGAAGAAAATCTTTGGCCTGCAATTTCATCCTGAAGTTGCCCACACGCCGCGCGGCAGGGAAATCATCGCGAACTTCGTCCACAACATCTGCGGCTGCGGCAAGAACTGGACGATGCGCAGCTACATCGAGCAGGCCGTCGAAGAAATTCGCGCGCAAGTCGGTGATGAGAAGGTGATTTTAGGCTTGAGCGGCGGTGTGGATTCGAGCGTCGCTGCCGCGCTGATTCACAAAGCTGTTGGCGACCAACTCACCTGTATCTTCGTGAACAACGGTGTCTTGCGCGGACGCGAAGCCGAAGTTGTGCGCGAAGTTTTTGGACGACACTTCAAGCTCAAGTTGCAATACGAAGACGCCGCGAAACTTTTTCTGCGCCGACTCAAGGGCGTGACAGATCCAGAGCGCAAACGCAAAATCATCGGCAAGACTTTCATCGAAGTTTTCCAGTCGGCAACGAAACGCGCGGGAAAAGCAAAATTTCTTGCGCAAGGCACGCTCTATCCCGACGTGATTGAATCCGTGCCCATCGGCGGCAATCCTGCGGCGATGATCAAGAGTCACCACAACGTCGGCGGCCTGCCGAAGCGCATGAAGTTCCAACTTGTCGAGCCGCTGAAACGCTTGTTCAAGGATGAAGTGCGGTTGCTTGGCCTGGAGTTGGGTTTGCCAAAGGAAATCGTTTTGCGCCAGCCGTTCCCTGGTCCCGGCCTCGCTGTGCGGATTCTCGGCGAAGTGACGCCGGAACGTTGCGCGATTTTGCGAAACGCCGACACCATAGTCGTCGAAGAAATGAAATCCAGCGGCTGGTATCACAAAATTTGGCAGAGCTTCGCGGTGTTGCTGCCTGTGCGCAGCGTCGGCGTGATGGGCGACGAGCGCACTTACGATTACACGATTGCTGTGCGCGCCGTCGAGTCGCAGGACGGCATGACAGCGGATTGGGTGAAATTGCCGTATGAATTGATGGAGAAACTTTCCAGCCGCATCATCAACGAAGTCAAAGGCGTCAACCGCGTCGTGTTCGACATCACCAGCAAGCCGCCGGGGACGATTGAGTGGGAATAGAACAGTCGCCAGGCTCCCAGCGTGTTCGTTGAAGCCACGGTGAGAGCCACATACAGGCTGGAAGCCTGTGCTCCTGCCTTCGCTTGACGCGCCCGAGAATGCCTGCGACGTTCCACCCGCTTGGCGCAAGGTCAGTCAGTGGAGGCGACAAGCCCGCCTTCCGTGAATCCGCGAAGCGCGGAAAACTTGTTCGCTAAAATCTCGCAAACTCCCGCTGTGCAATCCCTCGCACGGCGACTGGAGAATGGAGGCTTGTTGTCATGCGCCGGCGTAGCGCAATCCGCGCAACCGTTCCTCGCCGTTTTGCTTCGGCGAATTTTTCCGGCACGGCCGATCGTCGTCGTGACAGATGGGCTGAAGACGCAGGAAAGTTTTCAGCAAGACGTGGAAACGTGGGCCTTTGCGGATCGCCGATCGCCGATCGCCAATCGCCAATTTTTTTATCCCGCCTGGGAAATTTTGCCGCACGAAGGAAAGTTGCCGCATGTGGACGTCATCAGCGAACGGTTGGAAACGCTCGTTGCTCTGCAAGATTTTTCGGAGGGGCGAGTTCCACGAGCCCCTGATTTGGGCGTCGCAGAGCTCCGCCCTCCGATAATTGTCACCAGCGTCATCGCGCTGCTGCAAAAAACTTTCCCCGCCGAGACGTTGCGCGAGCACGCGCGGAAGTTGCAGCGCGGCGACCGGATCAATCCGCTCGATCTGATCGAATGGCTCGAAGAACAAGGCTACGAACCCGAAGCGCGCGTCACGCAGAAAGGCGAAATCGCGTTGCGCGGCGGCATCCTCGACGTTTATCCGTTCACGAGTCCGTGGCCTGTGAGATTGGAATTTTTCGGCGATGAATTGGAATCGCTTCGCCACTTCGATCCATTCTCGCAAGTGTCGCGCGAGGAAATTTCCGGCGTTACATTGCCGCCTGCCGGTGAACTGGGAATTTTGAAACGCACCCTTTCGCCGGAGGGGCGAGTTACACGAGCCCCAAACTCGGCGGAGGATTTAGGGATTCGTGTAACTCGTCCCTCCGAATTGGCGACGCTGCTTGATTACCTTCCGCGCGGAACCATTTTTGTTTTGTGCGAGCCGGAATTACTCGACGAACGCGTTGGGGCTTTCGCCAAAGATATTCCGCAAGATGATCCGTTTTTCATTTCATGGGACAACTTTCGCGAGCATGCGCAGACCAAAGGAGCCGCCATCGTCGAGGCGACCGAAGCGGAAGTCAGTGGAGAAAGCGAAGCACTGGCTTTGCAGAGCCTGGATGCCTTCCGTCCGCTCGCCGAGCGCGCGCCCGAACCGCAAGTGGCCGAGGCGCAGCGCCGGGAATTCTTCGCGCAACTCCACCGCTGGCTGCGGCAGGATTACAGCGTCCACGTTTTCTGCAACAACGACGGCGAGCGGCAAAGGTTTTTGGAGATTTGGGCGGAACTGGGTTTCAAAGAGGAATCTAAACTCTCTGTTCAGCTAGGCGCGCTCGCTCGCGGTTTTATTTCCAACGAGGCAAAAACCGTCGTTATCACCGACGCGGAAATTTTTGGCCGCTACAAAATTCAGCGACCGCGCCGGCTCAAATCGCCGCATGCGCAGGCGATGCGTTCGGCATTGGAGATTGATTTCACAGAGTTGGAGGAAGGCGATTTTGTCGTTCACATCGAACATGGCATCGGGCGGTATCTTGGCCTGACGACTTTGCCCGCGGGCGCAGGCAATAGGCAATCCCAGACTGAATGCCTCGTCCTTGAGTATGCCGCCAGCGACCCGACCCAACCGCCGCCCAAACTCTATGTCCCCGTCACCGAAGCGCATCTCGTCAGCAAATACGTCGGTGTGGGAAAAGCGCATCCGCCACTGAACACGCTCGGTGGCACGCGCTGGACGAAGGCGAAGGAACACGCCGAGCGCGCCGTCCGCGATGTCGCGGCAGAAATGTTGCGGATTCAAGCCGCGCGCGAATCACAGCCGGGCCACGCGTTCAAACCGGACGCACCGTGGCAGCGCGAATTTGAAAGCGCATTCATCTACGAAGAAACTCCCGACCAATGTCGCGCCATCAACGAAACCAAGTCCGACATGGAAAAACCGAAGCCGATGGATCGCCTCATCTGCGGCGATGTTGGTTTTGGAAAAACTGAAGTCGCCATCCGCGCCGCGTTCAAGGCTGTGATGGACGGCAAACAAGTTGCCATTCTTGTGCCGACGACGGTTCTCGCGCAGCAGCATTTCAACGTCTTTCGCGAGCGCATGGCGGATTATCCGATTCGCATCGAATTGCTCTCGCGCTTTCGCACGCGACGGCAGCAAGACCGCGTCGTCAAAGATTTGGCGAGTGGCACGGTGGACATCGTCATCGGCACGCATCGGCTGATCCAAAGCGACATCGCATTCAAGGAACTTGGCCTCGTGGTCATTGACGAGGAGCAACGCTTCGGTGTGTTGCACAAGGAAAAGTTCAAGCGCCTGCGCACGCTCGTGGACGTGCTGACGTTGAGCGCCACGCCGATTCCGCGCACGCTTTACCTCGCCCTTACTGGCGCGCGCGACATGAGCACGATCCAAACGCCGCCACACGACCGATTGCCCGTCGAGACGACGGTGACGCAATACGACGAGCGGTTAATTCGCGATGCCATCCAGCGCGAGATGAACCGCGGCGGACAAATCTTCTTCCTGCACAACCGTGTGATGACGATTGACACGATGGCGCAGAAACTTCGCACGTTGTTGCCGAACGCACGCATCCTTGTCGGCCATGGCCAGATGCACGCTGACGATTTGGAGGAAGTGATGACGAAGTTCGTCAACGGCGAGGCCGACGTGCTGCTCTCGACGACGATCATCGAAAGCGGGCTGGATATTCCGAACGCGAACACCATCATCATTGATCGCGCCGACCGTTTTGGCTTGAGCGATCTTTATCAACTGCGCGGTCGCGTCGGACGCTACAAGCATCAGGCTTACGCGTATTTTCTGTTGCCGCGTCACGCGCGCTTGCTCACGGACGTCCGCAAGCGCATGAGCGCCATCAAGCAATACTCCACGCTCGGCAGCGGATTCAAAATCGCCATGCGCGATCTGGAAATTCGCGGCGCGGGAAACCTTCTCGGCTCGGAACAAAGTGGTCACATCACGGCGGTCGGTTTCGAACTTTATTGCCAGTTGCTCAAGCAAAGCGTCAGTTCGCTCAAGGGCGAGAAAGTGAAGCCGCGCGTGGAAGTGACTGTGCGGTTGGATTTTTTAGAGACGAACGCGGTAGAGGGCGATCAAACTCCGGAGGGACGAGTTACACGAGTCCCAAACTCTCCTTCAGATAAGGCGTCGTGTAACTCCGCCCTCCGAAAAGTCGCTGCGATTCCGCTCAATTACATTTCCGACTCCGCCCAACGAATCGAAATCTACCGCAAGCTCGCACAGGCGACGGACAAAGCCGCGCTGGAAAATTTGCGGACTGAATTGCGCGACCGCTTCGGCCCGTTGCCACCGGCGCTGGAACTTCTTCTGCAGATCACCGAAATAAAAATTTTGGCGAGCGAGCGCCAAATCACCGTCATCGAAACGCAGGGCGACAAGCTGATGCTGACGCGCAACAACGATTACATCATGGTCGGCACGAAATTTCCGCGACTGACGAAAAAGGATGCAAGCGGACGGTTGAAAGAGATCAAGAAATTGTTGCTCGCGATTTAAGTGTGAAAGCTCCGCAGGAGCGACATCTATGCTCGCTGCGCTTCGGCATTTCTGTAATGCCGAACAAGGTGCCCCATCAAGAAATGGAGCCAGTTGTCGGAGTTGACCTAATTAATGATCCCTTCACTCTTGTCGTATCCAATAGATACTTATGAAATGTTTTTTTAACTGCATAATTTTCCATTTCTGGCCTATGTTTCTTTTGACGAACAGCGTGGCAATTTCTCCGGTTACCCACACAACACTTCCGGCACCCAGAATGGTCATTGTCACCACATTCACAACAAATGCCCCAGCTTCTCACGCTTCGTTTTCAAATAATTTTTGTTGTGCTGGTTTGGTTTCACTTTGATCGGCACCTGCTCGACGATTTCCAACCCGTAACCTTCGAGGCCGACGACTTTTTTTGGGTTGTTCGTCAGCAGCCGGATCGTTTTCAGGCCGAGGTCAACGAGGATTTGCGCACCAAGTCCGTATTCGCGCAGGTCCATGTCGAAGCCGAGTTTTTTGTTCGCCTCCACGGTGTCGTAGCCCTGCTCCTGCAATTTGTAGGCGCGGATTTTCGGCGCAAGTCCGATACCGCGCCCTTCCTGCCGCATGTAAACGATCACGCCGCGCCCGGCCTCGGCGACCTGCCGCATCGCCTGATGCAGTTGCGGGCCGCAATCGCAGCGGCGCGAACTGAAAACGTCGCCGGTAAGACATTCGCTGTGGACGCGCACCAGAACATTTTGTTTCCCGGAAACTTCGCCGCAAACGAGCGCGAGGTGATGATTGTTGTCGAGCTTCGAGTGGTAGAGATACAAATCAAACTCGCCGAACTCCGTCGGCATCTTCACGACTTCCTCGCGCTCGACCAATTTCTCGCGCGTGCGGCGAAATTTGATCAAGTCTTCAATCGTGGAAATCTTCAACCGATGTTTTTTGGCGAACTTCAAAAGCTCCGGCAACCGCGCCATCGTGCCGTCGTCGTTCATGATTTCGCAAATCACGCCGATGGGCCGCGCGCCTGCGAGTTGAACAAGGTCAACCGCCGCTTCGGTGTGGCCGGCGCGTTGCAAAACTCCGCCGGGCCGCGCGCGCAGGGGAAAAACGTGGCCGGGCTGAATCAAATCCTCCGGCACAGCCGTCGGGTCGGCGAGAATGCGAATCGTCTCCGCGCGGTCAGCCGCGCTGATGCCGGTGGTGACTCCGCGCGCCGCGTCCACACTGACTTGGAAATCCGTTTTGAACGTCTCGCGATTGTTGCGAACCATCCGGCCTACGCCGAGTTGTCGCAACCGTTCCGAAGTCGTCGGCGCGCAAATCAATCCGCGCCCGTGTTTCGCCATGAAGTTGACGGCCTGTGGCGTGACGTGTTGCGCGGCCATGATGAGGTCGCCTTCGTTCTCGCGGTCGGCATCATCCACCACGATGACCATTTTGCCTTTCCGCAAATCGGCGACGACGGATTCGATGCTGTCGAACTTTTTCATTTGCAGAATCAGGCTACAAAAGGAAATTCCAAGCACCAAGCTCCAACATCCAGAGAAACACCAATGCCCAAGCTCCAATTGAACCTGTCCGCAAGCATTGGTGCTTGAAGTTTGAACGGAGCGCCGAGCACCGCCTCGGTTCGCGCACAAGTGCTTGCCTCACCGCGCCAAGGCAGTGCTCCGCGCTAGCGCGCAACCAGCGCGGCAATTAGATCGTCAAGCTGCTTGCGCGTATGCTCGCTGGAAATCACAAAACGAAAAAAACCCTTGTCCGCGTCGCGCCCGTAATGGGCGAGCGGCGGATAAATTCCAGCGGCGAGCAAACGCTTTGACAGCGAATCCGTTTCGCGCTCGCTTCGCGGAGCGAAGGCGTGAACGGGGCCGGGGCGGTCGGTTGGAGAGTTTGCTTCGCCAAGTTGTTCTCTGACGTAGGCAAGGTTCGCGTTCAACCTTCGGCGCAAACTTTTGTCCGTGCGTAAAATTTTTATCGCCTCCAGAACTCCGGCGGCCAGCGCCGGCGGAAACGGAGTGCTGCCCATGAACATTTGGCTGCGCTTCAGAATTTTTTTCCGCAATGCGCGCGCCCCCAAAATCGCGCCGCCATATATTCCGAACGCCTTGCTCAACGTGATCGTTTGAATCACGCGGTCGCGGCTGACTCCGGCGACTTCGACTGTTCCACGCCCAGTTTTTCCAATCGTGCCACCGCCGTGCGCGTCATCAACGAGCAGCCACGCGTCGCGCGGCAGAATTTTCAGATACGATTTCAGCGGCGCGACCGAGCCATCGCGGGAAAACATCCCGTCCGTCAGTAAAATGAATCTGCCCGCGCGCCCGCAACGATGGATTACCCGCGCCAAATCCTCCGCGTCGCGGGTTTTGAACTTCACGATGGGCGCATTGAAAAACTGCGCAGCGTCCACCAACGCGGGATGCGCTTCGGTATCCAGCAACACGTGTGAAAACTCTCCGGCCAAAGCCTGCGCGACGATTGAATTCGTGACGTAACCACTGGAAACAAGAAGCGCGTCCTCTGCGCCGAAGTATCGTTTCAGAGCGCTTTCCAATTCAGTGTAAATCGGATGATTGCCCGTTGTCATCCGCGACGCCGCGACGTTCAGGCCAAATTTTTTGAGGCCGATTTTAATCCCTTTCAAAACTTTCGGATGACTCGCCATCCGAAAATAATCGCAGCCGGAAAAATACGAGAGCGTTCGGTTTTTGAACCGGACGTAGGTGCGGTCAATTTGCTGAAATGGCGGTGCTTCGGGCATTTTAGTTCATCGAGTCAGGGATTGATGATGATTTCATCGCGCGGCTGCAACGGAATGTCATCGCCTTTCAAAAGTGTCTGCGGACTGATGCGGAAATCTTCGCCGCCGCGCCGGATGAGAATCTCGCGCGGATTGCGTTGCTCCTGATATTCGGCGGCAACAATCGCCTTCGCCAGCGTCAAATCTTCCGTCCACAGGATGACCTGGTTTCGCACCGACCCGATGACGGTGACGGTCAAACCTTGCGGCTGCATTCGCAACGCGGAGTTTTGTCCCGCCATAAATGCCGCCCGGGATTGTGCTTTGGCTTTCGATCTCGTCGTGCAACCGGCCAGCGGCAGAATCAAAATTAAAATCAGCGGGAGAAACTTCATTTCAGCAACTCGTCGGCACTTCCTGCAACACTTCCACGCAATGCGGAATCGCACCGACGACAAAACTTAAACACTCGACAGCCCCGCTTGGTTTCCCCGGCAGACAAATCACCAGCGTTTTGTCCACGACCGCCGCGAGATTGCGCGAAAGAATCGCGTTCTTCGTGATCTTCAGCGACTCCATTCGCATCACTTCGCCGAAGCCCGGCAGCTCGCGAACGGCAATTTCACGAACCGCTTCGGGCGTCACGTCACGCAGCGCCACGCCCGTCCCGCCCGTCGTCAAAATCAACTGGCAACCGCGCGCGATCTGCTCGCGAATCGCGCGCTGGATTTCCCGTTTCTCGTCCGGCACGAGCGATTCAGCGGCAATTTTCCAGCCGTAATCTTCCGCCGCTTTCTTCAACGCCGGCCCGCCGAGGTCATCGTAAAGCCCCTTCGACGCGCGATCTGAAATTGTGATGATGCCGGTCTTGATTTGCATGGAAGATTTTTAACGCAAAGTCGCCAAGGCGCAAAGACGCAAAGAAAACTTCAGCCTTGCGCCTTTGCGGCTTTACGCCTTTGCGCTGATGTCTTTGTCTTTGAAACCAGTTTGATTTCAGAAATGGCCATCGTCTTGTCCACCGCCTTGCACATGTCGTAAATCGTCAGCGCCGCGATGGCCACCGCCGTCAACGCTTCCATCTCAACTCCGGTCTGCGAAGAAATCTTTGCGGACGCCGTGATCAAAATTCTGTCCGCAGATTTTGGAATTTTGAAATCAACGGAGCAATGGGAAATCGCCAACGGGTGGCAAAGCGGAATCAGTTCGCCAGTCTTTTTCGCCGCCATGATTCCAGCCAATCGCGCCGCAGCCAGAACATTTCCCTTGGTAATCTTATTCGACTGAATCAAACGCACCGTCTCGCGCTGCAATCGAATCTCTCCGCGCGCGACCGCTTCGCGCGAAACAACCGGCTTTGCCGAAACGTCCACCATGCTCGCCTCACCGCGTTTGTTGATATGGGACAGTGTTTTCACGTTACATCACCGATTTCTTCCATTGTTCAACGACAGTGCGCATTTGCTCCGCCGCGTTGAGCTTCGGTTTGACGTGCTTCAAACTAAACCACGGCAACATGCCCAGCAAATCCGGCGTCACCAAAATCTGTCCGTCGCAATCCGCGCCCGAGCCGATGCCGATGGTGGGAATCGGGATCCGTTTTGAGATTTCCCTGGCGACTGCCGGCGTGACAAGTTCCAAAACAATCGCGAACGCGCCGGCTTGAACAAGCGCATCCGCATCCGCGAGCAACGCCTGATGCTCTGATTCTTTTTTCCCTTTGACGTGATACCCGCCTTCCTCGCGGACGTGCTGCGGCAACATGCCGAGATGTCCGCAAAACGGTATTCCCGCGCCGATGATCGCGCGGACTTGCCCGATGATTTCTCGCCCACCTTCCGCCTTCACTGCCTCCGCGCCGACGGCGACGAGCCTGCGCGCATTTTCAACCGCGCTCAATGCTGTTTCATAACTTTGAAACGGCATGTCTGCCAGCAGAAGCGCCTTCGGTTTCGCGCGGGCGGCAGCTCGGACATGATGCTCCATCTCGGCCATCGTCACGTGCGTCGTGTCAGGATAACCAAGCACAACCATTCCCAGCGAGTCACCGACGAGAATCAGCGGGATGTGCGCTTCATCCAGCAGTCGCGCCATCGGAAAATCGTATGCCGTGAGCGACGCGATTTTTTCGCCGCGGGATTTCATCGCGCGGATTTTTTCGGCGGTGATTTTAGGATTCATTCTTTACCCGCAGATTACGCAGATTGCGCAGATTAAAAAAGCTTCTAAAAAAATCTGCGTCAATCTGCGTAATCTGCGGAAGGTCACTTTGAAAAGCTTGCCAGCAATTCTTCCGGCGAAGCCGTGGCTGTGCCGACTTTGCCGACGACGATTCCAGCCGCGTGGTTTGAAATGATCGCGGCTTCAATCGGCGACGCGCCCGCCGCGATCGCCAGCGTGAATGACGCAATGACCGTGTCGCCCGCGCCGGAAACGTCGAAGACTTCCTGGGCGACCGTGTGGATGTGAAACGGCTTTTGTCCGCGCTGGCAAAGCAACATGCCCAGTTCGCCAAGAGTGATGAGCAGCAGCGCTGGATGAAGTTCCATCAGCAGACGGCTCGCGGCCATCATCAGGTTTTTATCGGCGAGCGGGTTTGGATTTTTTGTGTCGTCGGAGATGTTCGCCAGCTCGAAGGCTTCCTTGCGGTTCGGCGTGATGAGCGAGAGGCTGCTCAAGTTCAGATGATGCACCGGCTTTGGATCGAGGCTCAACCAGACGCCGCGCGCGCGGCAAAGTTTTTTGATTCCGTCCAGCAACGGCTGCGTGACGACGCCTTTGCCGTAATCGCCGACGATGACTGCGGACGCCGAACTCATTTTCTTTTTTAATGCGTTGAGCAACTTCGCCGTTTGCCCGCCATTCAAGTCGTCACGAGTTTCCCGGTCAACGCGCACGACCTGTTGCTGCTGCGCCACGATCCGGGTTTTCACGCTTGTCGGACGAGCGGAACTCGCGAGCAATCCGCCGCAACCAATTTTCTTCTCGCTCAATAATTTTTTGAGCTGGCTGGCTGCATCGTCACCGCCGACCGCGCCGAAGATTTCCGTTGGAACATTGAGTGAAGTCAGGTTGCGCGCCACGTTCGCCGCACCGCCGGGCATGAAACTCTCGCGGGAAAAATCCACTACCGGCACAGGCGCCTCCGGCGAAATGCGCGCGACGCTGCCCCAGATGAAATGGTCGAGCATCACATCGCCGATGACGAGGACGCGGGATTTTTTCGCGGCGGCTAGAATTTGCCGGACGCGGTTGAGAGAGAGGATCGGGTGGCTCATGGTTCAGCGATATATTTCCCGGCGATGGCCGATGGCGTAGATGACCACTTCCTTCCGGGCGTCGTCAATCGTGTAAATCACCCGGTAGTCGCCAACGCGGATTCGCCAGGCGTTGCGGTTCGTCAGTTTCACCACGCCGGACGGACGCGGGTTGCCGGCGAGCGCAAGCATGGAGCGGGCGATGCGGGTCTGCATGTGGTCTGGCAAACGGGACAGGCTTTTCTTGGCGGGCGAGTGGATGTCAACCGCGTAGCTCACGCCTTGATCTTCGCTTGCTTGAGAAACTGGCGGAGCGGCGTCGGTTTTTGTCCGGCAACGTCGCGGCTGGCTTCGTCGAACAACCGGATGTCGTCCCGTTCTTCAGCGAGTTCGCGTTCATGATCCAATCGCTTCAACAGCTTCGTCTTTTCCCGCGCCGGAAGGGCGTGGATTTTTTTGATGATCATTGTTGCTGTCATGGTTAAAAATTGTCAGCAGTCATGCGGCAAGTCAACCTGCGCTTTAATCCAAAAACGCCGTCAGCGGACTCGTCGCACTCGCGGTTTCCTGTTGCGCGCCCAAGCCGGCTTCAAACGCCGCGCGTCCGGCTTCGACCGCCATCTTGAATGCGACCGCCATCCGGTTCGGTTCGTTCGAAACGGCGATCGCGGTGTTCACCAACGCCGCATCCGCGCCCATTTCCATCGCTTCGGCGGCGTGGCTTGGAGAACCGAGGCCAGCATCCACAACGACGGGCACGGTCGCCTGTTCGATGATGATGCGAATCTGGTCGCGCGTCTGGATGCCGCGATTCGAGCCGATGGGCGAGCCGAGCGGCATCACAGTCGCCACGCCGACGTCTTGCAAACGTTTCGCGAGCACCGGGTCGGCGTTGATGTAAGGCAATACGGTGAAGCCTTCCTTCACCAAAATTTCCGCTGCCTTGAAAGTCTCGACGGGATCGGGAAGCAAATAGCGCGGGTCGGGATGGATTTCCAGCTTCACCCATTTCGGCAGACCAGCGGCGACGGCGAGCCGCGCAAGCCTCACAGCTTCCTCGGCGTTCATCGCGCCGCTTGTGTTGGGCAGGAGCAGATATTTTTCCGCGTCAATGAACTCCAGAATGTTCGCGAACGGATCGCGCTTGCCGCTCAAGTCCGCGCGCCGCAGCGCGACGGTGACCATTTCCGCGCCGCTGGCATCAAGCGCGTCGCGCATCGCTTCCGGCGAGGAAAATTTTCCCGTGCCCAGAATGAGGCGCGAGCGGAATATCCGTCCTGCGATGATGAGCGGCTGGTTTTTCAGAGACATCGCGGGGAATTTAGCTGGAGCTACGCGGGTTTGTCGAGTTCAGGAGTTTATGGAATCAGCGTATCTTCATACTCGCTCCTGATCTCCATGAGGATATCAAAGTAGTGCCACGCCGCCGGCGTGTTCGGTTCTTGATGATGGTCGGGTCTCAAAATCAAATCCCTAGTCGCGAGCAAAACTTTTTTCACGTCGGGATTCTGGCAGGCTATCTCGCGCGTGGCGAGCGGCATGAGTTGCAAACCGGAAGCGACAGACTGAATTTGCCACAGAGGCACCGAGCGCGCAGAGAAGAATTGGGAGATGATATATTTGTTTTCATCTCTGCGTCCTCTGCGGTTCTGTGGCAATCCCAAGGTTTCAGGTTGAAGTTACGGCACTTTGAAGATTCGGAAGAACATCCGTGGGTTCGTCGTCGGCAAGTTGGAAACAGTCGCTGTGATAGGAGCGGCGAACAAGTTTGTCCGCACTTCAATGGCGGCGTTGGTCGGCACGATGGGATTCATGAAGCGCGTCCAGTTGGTGGCGGGGAAATTGGCGGAGCTTTGGATTTCGTAAAGTTCATACGGCCGCGCCTGCCACTGAAGAACGCCGGGCCTGACGAAGCCTGCGCGCTGGACTGACGTGGAATTGGTGGGAACCATGCCGGAGCGGTATTCATTCAGATTATTCAGGCCGTCGCCGTCCTTGTCGTCCACAGCCCTGGATTTGTCGGCGGAACGCGGATCTGAGTGGCCAAAGTAGGCGATCATCCAGTTGTCGGGGATGCCGTCTGAAGGGGAATCAGTGTCTTCGCTCAACGAAATGGTGCGAATCAGACTGTAAGGTGAAGCGTTTGTCCCGTCCGAAAATCGCGCGTAGATGAGATCATAATAAAATAGGTTTCCCTCCGGATCCACTCTGTCGCCATTGCCAAAGACACTGGGAGTGAATTTCAGCAGAGAACCGCTTACAGAAAAACTTCCGAAATCCGCAGTCGCGTTCGTCGTGGCGAAGGTCAGGTTCGTGGACTGCAAATCGTATCCACGCAACTGGATTTCGTTGATACCAGAAATGGCCGGCTGCTGAGGATCGGAGTCCGTGATGTCCATGACGCGGTCGTAAGACCACGGCGGCGTATTTGTCAGCGGATGAATTTGCCGGACGATCGGCGGATCATACGCGCCAAGCGTCGCACCGCGTCCGTCCGCGTGCGCCGCGTAATACATGATCGCCTGTTTCTTCACGGTATCCGGCTCGCCCGGGTCTTCGCTGGAGTGGGCGAGGCCAAGCGCGTGGCCGATTTCGTGGCAGAGGACTTCCTCAAATGTTTGAAGATTGCTCAAGGCTGAATTTGTCCGTTCCAGCACGACAAAGCCTCGCAGAGTCCCGTGAAATTCATTGCTGTTCACATTTCCACCTTTGCCCCAGCCGGCTCCAGCAAGCAGCGCCGATGGAAAACTGCGTCCGCCGATCCCAAGCGTCGTCGAACTGGAGATGAAATTGTAATTGTCGTGAAGCTGAATCCGAATTTTGCCGTCGCTGGTTGTCACGTTCGGGGAAGCCACGCCAAAGCTTTGCAAACCTTCATACACGAATTTCGCGCTTGAAACATTTGTCCACGCCGCGAATGCGTTGCTCACGGCTCCAAGCGCCTGCGCCAGCGTGATGCCGGCCGGAAGGGAATCCGCGTCCACGAGATACGGAATCGGCTCGCCCCGGTCCGGCAAAATAAATCGCGCGGGGACGCCGTTGCCGTCTGTGCTCAGACCGGAAAAAACACGCGGGCCGTTGCCGCCGCCGGGCTTGAAATTCCCCGCCGGAAGTATCGCAGACTGGTCGGCCACGTCGCTGCCGGGAATTTTGCCAGCACCGGTTTTCAGGCGAAGCTCGTCGAGCAACGTTTTGTGGGCGGGAACCAAATCGGCATTTGCCCCGGAGCGTTTCAGATGAATCGCGGTCGGTTCGCCTTGCATGGAAAACAAAGTTTTGTCCGGCGCGCGCGACAAAAAGAGAAGCCGCTCTTCGCCGACTCGAAACTGCGGTGAGAAACTGTCCTGATCGGTTCTGTCGCCGACCGTGCCGCCGAGATGAATCAATTTCACGACGGCGGGAAATTTTCCCTTCAACGTTTCATCCACGCGGACGAGCGTCCGCGTGTGAATCATCCCGTCATCGCCGCGAAATGAATCCACTTGGACGACCGTCCCGCGACAAACCGCGACGGCGAGTTGAAGCTGCTGGTCGGTGGACAATTTTATTTGCGACGACGCGAACGCGGAAATCGCCCCGCAAAGAATAGCCAGGACAAAAATGTGTTTCATGGCGTTTTTAAGTTCCGGCCAACACGGGCAATAGCATTCAACTTTTTCCCTGGAAATGCAACATCGGAGCGGCGGCGCCCCCGGACGAACTTTGAACTTTGAACTTTGAACTTTGAACTTTAGTTTCGAGCGATGTTTCGTCCCTGCATAGATCTGCGCGATGGCAAAGTGGTGCAAATCGTCGGTGGCACACTGTCGGACAATCCGGCTGACATGCGCACGAATTTTGTTTCCGCGCAACCGGCGTCGTGGTTCGCTGAACTTTACAGGCGGGACGGTTTGCGCGGCGGCCACGTCATCATGCTCGGCGCGGGAAATGAAAATGCGGCGCGCGAGGCGTTGAAAGCTTTTCCCGGCGGACTGCAAATCGGCGGCGGTATCAACCTGGACAACGCGCGCGACTGGCTGGATGCGGGTGCGTCGCACGTCATCGTCACGTCGTGGGTTTTTCGCGACGGCCAGATTGATTTTGAGCGGTTGAAGAAACTTGTCACCGCCATCGGCAAGGAAAAGTTGGTTCTGGATTTAAGTTGTCGGAAAAAAGTCCAAAGTCCAAAGCCCAAAGTCCAAAGCCCGAACGTTGCAAAGACTGACTTTGGACTTCCCGATTATTTCGTCGTCACAGACCGCTGGCAGAAATTCACGGACGTGAAATTGTGCGGCGAAAGCTTGCAGACGCTGGCGCAATACTGCGCGGAGTTTTTAATTCACGCGGTGGACGTGGAAGGGCTGTGTCGCGGAATTGACCGGGAGTTGGTGGAGAAACTTGCCGAGGGGTCGCCGATTCCGACGACTTACGCGGGTGGCGCGAAGTCGCTGGCGGACTTGGAAGAGGTGACGCGGATTGGCCGAGGCAAAATTGATCTGACGATTGGTTCGGCGCTGGACATTTTTGGCGGCAGCGGCGTGCGGTATGAGGATGCAGTGGCGTTTAATCGCACTTCAGCAAAGCAAGCATGAAAAGAGCTTTTGCTGTCTAACACTTTTCAAATTCTCGACACTGTTTCGCTGTTTATCATTTACCCAGAACGAGTTCAGCCGAAAACTCGTAGAAAAAACGTTCTAGCAAAGGCTGCGGGAAGCGTTTCTGCGATCATTCCTTTAGTGCCGCTTCCAATAGTTCCTTTTCTCGTGGCGCATATTCTGATTTCAATGCCGCTTGTCGCCCTTGCTCCGACATTTTCTTCCACGACTTTTGCAGCACCACGATCATTTTGCCGCGCTCGGTTTTGTTCGCGAGGTCGGCGAACTGATACTGCAGGAACACAAGGCACAGCGCGTCTTCGAGCACCTGCGTTTCCGAATCCTTCAAATCTTTTTTCAGGTTCAACGATTGCACGCGGGCGATCACGTCGTCGCCGTAGCCGGCTTCGCGCAAAATATCCCCGGCGCGTTGCGCGTGAAATTTTTTCAACGACTCGCGCCATTGCAGATAACCCGCGCGCGTCATCGGATAGGATTCGCGCGGAATCGTCCAGCGGCAAAGATGCTGGCAACGCGCTGCGAGTTGAAGCGCCTCGGAAGCACTCGGCTCAAGTTTCAAAACCCAATCCGTCAGCCGGCGCGCGTAAACCAGTTCGCGCGGTTGCGCAGCATCGTCCACAATTTCAGCATTCGGGTCGCGCGAATTTTCCTCATCGAAACGGCGGATCGCTTCGTTGAAGCGCGGTGAGTTTGTGAAATGTTGTTCGCGCATGAGTCGGATAATTTTCACCGGTAGGGACGTCCTGCCGGTCGTCCGGTCGCGCAGCAGCGTGGCCCTACCAAACTACTGGTGATATTGCCGGGTTGCGATGCGCTGACAAGGGTCATTGTGATTGCGGCAAATTGCAGCCTGCGCCACAATCATGTCCCCGGCGACATGAGCAATTCAAAGCAGCCAGCGCGAGCCAAACCAAGTCCCACAACGGGCATCGCACTTTTGCCGCGCGACCACACGCTGCTCATTTGCCTGCTGCTCGCCATCGGCACGCTCGCGATTTTCAGTCCGGCGCTGTTCAATGACTTCGTCAATTACGACGACCCGAGCTACGTCACCAGCAATCCCCACATCCAAAGCGGACCGACGCCCGCCGCCGTCGCGTGGGCGTTCACCACCGGCCACGCCAGCAACTGGCATCCGCTCACGTGGATTTCACACATGCTCGACTGGCAACTCTTCGGCAAAAATCCGATGGGGCATCACGCAACGAACATCTTGTTTCACGTCGCCAACACGCTGCTGCTGTTCCTGCTGTTGAAAAAAATGTCCGGAGCGATTTGGCGAAGCGCCTTCGTCGCCGCCCTATTTGCGCTTCATCCCATCCACGTCGAATCCGTGGCGTGGGTTTCAGAGCGCAAGGATGTCCTGAGCACGTTCTTTTTCCTCCTCACGTTGCTCGCCTACGGCCGCTACACCCAAACTCAAATTGGAAATCTCAAACTGGAAATTGGCAATCAGCAATCGGCAATCGTCTATTATCTTCTCGCCCTTTCCTTATTCGCGCTCGGCCTGATGAGCAAACCAATGCTTGTCACAACGCCCTTTCTGTTGCTGCTATTAGACTATTGGCCGCTGAACCGATTGGCGACCGGCGATTGGCGATTGGCGATAAGGCCGCTCGTGGAAAAAATTCCCTTCGTTGCGTTGGCGATAATTTCCAGCGCCATCACCTTCCTAGTCCAGCGCAAAGGCGGCGCGGTCACTTCCATCTCGGCGCTCCCGCTCGATTCCCGGATCGGCAACGCGCTCGTCTCCTACGTCCGCTACCTCGGCAAAACTTTTTGGCCGGACAATCTGGCCATCCTCTATCCCTACCCGCCGTCAAGACATTGGGCGACCTCGCAAGTCGTTGGCAGCGTGGTGATTCTCATTACGGTCACCGTGCTCGCGATCTGGCTCGCGCGGCGGCGAAAATATTTTCTTGTCGGCTGGCTGTGGTTTCTCGGCACGCTCGTGCCCGTCATCGGCCTAGTGCAAGTCGGCATTCAGGCGATGGCCGACCGCTACACATACATTCCCCTTATAGGGATTTTTTTCGCCGCAGTCTGGTGGATCGCCGACGCGACGCAGTCGAAACGCTGGCAGCCGCTTGTTCTCGGAACTTTCGCCGCGCTTGTTCTCGTCGTTTTCGCCAAATTGACTGAAAGGCAAATCGCCTATTGGCAAAATAGTGAAACACTTTTCGGCAACGCCGTCGCCGTCACGGAAAAAAATTATCTCGCCTACAACAACCTCGGCTTTTACCTCGCGAACAGTGGCAAACGCGACGAGGCGATCAAAAATTATCGCATGGCGGTCGAGATTGACCCGACCTATCAGGACGCGCAAAACAATCTCGGCCACGCGCTCGCCGAAAAAGATAAATACGCCGAGGCGATCCCGCATTACCTCGCAGCGCTGCGGCGGAATTCCAGACACGTCGAAGTCCACAACAACCTCGGCAACGCGCTCACGTCGCTCGGGCAGATTGATCAGGGTATCGAGCATTACAAAATCGCGCTGACGAATGATCCCACCCACGCCGACGCTCACAACAATCTCGGAATCGCGCTCGCGATGAAGGGCAAGCTCGACGAAGCCATCGAGGAATTCCACGCCGCGCTGAAATACAAGACCAACAACGCCAGTGCCCACAGCAACCTCGGCAACGCCTTCGCAGCGCAGAAAAAATTCGAGGACGCCATCCGCGAATACGAAGCATCACTCAGACTCGATCCAAAAGATTCGCAGGCACAAAACAACCTCGGCAACGTGCTCACAGAACTTGGCCGCACCGAGGATGCCCTCCCTCACTACCGCGCCTCGCTGCGGCTCAAGGAAAAAAACCCCGAAGCCCACTTCAACCTCGGCATGGCACTCGCGCGCCTCGGCCAACGCGATGAAGCCGAATTTCATTTCAAGGAAGCGCTGCGATTAAAACCCGACTACGAACAAGCACAACGCCAGCTTCGCGCACTGACAAATTCGGCTCCGCCTTAGAGTCAATTCAACTTCCGAATCGCACCGTCATTTTCCAAACCTGCTAAGAGATTGAAAGTATCGCGTTGCAAACAGAACGGCACGTCGTCTTTCAACTCTTGAATTGCGCACAAGCGTCGCGCGTTCCACGAACCGCGCATCGCACCGGTCAAGTCTGATTTTGCTTCGAGATAAATTCGACGCGTCATCTCCGCTGAATCCCCAATCTCATCAGCGCGGAAATTTTTCCAGAGCAGATCGCACAGCGCGCCCGCGGCCAGCGAATCCTCCAGCGCCGCACCTTCGTAAGTGCCGCTGCAAATCAGGAGCAATTCTGCGGGTTGATTTTTTGAAATGAAATCAGCGGTGGCCTTCAGATTCAGGAATGAACTGACGAGCGTGAGTTTCGCCCGCGATGCCGCGCGCAACGCCCGCGTGCCATTCGTCGTCGTCATCACGATGGTTTTGCCCGCGACCTTTTCGCGCGTGAATTCGCGCGGCGAGTTGCCGAAATCGAAATCCACGCCGCCGCTTTGGCTCGCACGGATACGGACTCCATCCCGCTCACCGCCAAGCAAAACGTCCGGCTGTCGCTGCCGAATCGCCATTGCTTCGCTGATCTTCTGCACCGGGATGATTTTCTCCGCGCCGTTCGTCAGCGCGGTGACGATGGAACTCGTCGCGCGCAAAACGTCGAAGACCACGCACGTGGTGTTCGCCAGATCACGCGAAGCGAGTTCGCGGATTTCTGCCGGCGTGAAGATGGCGTTAAGCTTTGCTGTCATAGATGTTGTCCGCAGATTACGCAGATTGCGCAGACTAAAAGGCGTCTTTAAAAATCGGCGTTCATCTGCGTAATCTGCGGATTGATTTCCTCTTTTCGGCTGTCCGCACGTAGTGAAAAAGATATTGCTGCGCGTAGCCGGCATACGCGCCGAAATGGGTTTCGGAAAACTCAACCAGCTTTTTCGAGGTCACACGGCGGCGTCTAAAATAAAACTCGCGCAACACTTTCATCACCCACACGTCAATCGGAAATGCAGTCTGGAATCCATACGCAAAAAGTAAAACGCAATCGGCAATCTTGCGGCCAACGCCCGGCAACTTCATCAACTCCTCCCGCGCCTCGGCAAGCTCGAAGGAACGCAGCCGCTCAAGATGGATTTCGCAACCAGCAATCTTTCGCGCCGTCTTCAGCAAATTCGGTGCGCGAAAACCCATTTTGCAGTCGCGCAAGTCGCGCTCGGTCAGGCTGGCGATTTTTTCGACGGATGGAAATGCAAACGCGGCCGGAAAGCCCGGCGGCGTTTCGATCCGTTCGCCAAACCGCTCGCACAGCAGCGCGATGATCTGCTGGATTTGCACGATTTGTTTCGTGGAGGAGCAGATGAACGACGCGAGCGTTTCCCACGGGTCTTGCCGCAACAGGCGGAGGCCGTGACACGAAATTTTCGCAAGCCGCAACGATTCGTCGTCGGGAAAGCTTGCCAGCACGGCGTCCAAATCAATCCCGACTTGCAGATACGTTTCAAGCCAGTTCCAGCTTTTGACCGGCGCGGCGGTTTCCGCGTGGATCAAATTGCCCCGCGCGCGCAGCCGCACCCAATGGCTGCCGACGATTCCAATCCACGCGTCGCCTTCCTGTGTCCAGCGGAAGCACTGGCCGCAGCCCAGCGTCGTGGACAAGTCGTAATCCGAAACGCGGAATGAGATCGTCTGCGGGCGCACGGTGATTTATTGAAGGTCGCGGCAGGCGAAGATTTGGATTCTGCGGATGACGGTCTTTCGATGTTTGACGTTGAAGACTCCAAGCTCGGTGACGGACTTGAATTGCGCGGTCAATTCTTTTGGCGGCGGCTTTGGATTCTCCCGCTTCAGGCTGATGTCGCGGGCAAAAATGGCGTTGTGGCCTTTGCGGTCCTTGTAGCCGGGCCAGAAATAAAATTGATTGTTCGTTTTCGCGCCGAGCAGGGAAAACACCAGCGGCGCGGCGGGAACATTTGTCCTGGCTTCTGGAAGGTGGAACGAAATTTCGGCGGCGGTGGCGTAATGATTTCCAATGATGAAAACCGGCAGTCCCTCTTTCTCAAAAAGATTCTGGCGCGCTTCGCCAACGATCCGCGCCGCTTCGCGCCAGCCACGGACGCGTTGCAGCGGATCGGCATGGCCTGGCAGTGAAGCCTTGAAAAGTTTCCCGGTGAGATCGGTGTCGTGCAAGATCGTGACAGCGAACGCGCCGACAATCAGCGCGGCGGCGAAAACACTTTTTGCCCACGCTGCGCCGGATTTCATCTTGTCGCCCCAAAAAAGCGTCATCAGGCAAAAGAGCGGAACAACGGCAGGCACAATCCAGTTCGGCTGGATGCGGGAGTGGAACGAGTAAAGGAAGTAGCAAAGAAACAACGGCGCGCCCATGCTGAAGAAATAAGTTTTCAGCGGGTCGTTCCGCCCCCGCCGCCAAAACGCGACCGCCGCCCAGATCATCGCGAGGAAAAAAACGGGGTGAAGCACGCCGGCTTCCTCGGATAAAAATTGGATGACCGCGGGATTCCACCCCTCGCCGGCCTTCGCGTCATCCGCAACGTGTGAAACGGTGATCCAGCCGTGTTGGGAATTCCAGATCAGAACGGGCAACGTGCAAATGAGCGTGATGAGAACCGCGAGATATGGCCCGGCGCGTTTCAATTGTTTTCGGGCCGGCGGCCACAGCGCAAAGAGAAGCGCAAAGGACAGAAATTGAAACAGCGCGGTGTATTTGCTGAGAAAGCCAAGTCCCATCCAAAGCCCGACCCAAAGCCAGTGGCGAGTGGTTGAATTTTCCTGAATCGCGCGCCAGCCTGCGAGCATGGCGGCTGTCCAAAACAAGACAGAGAGCGGATCAATCGTCATCAGCACCGCGCCGGCGGCAAGCATCGGCGTTGTGGTGACGATGAGAACCAGCCAGAAACCGGCGCGGGCGTG
Source organism: uncultured Verrucomicrobiota bacterium (assembly GCA_964389025.1). Classification (GTDB taxonomy): domain Bacteria; phylum Verrucomicrobiota; class Verrucomicrobiia; order Limisphaerales; family CAYMCQ01; genus CAYMCQ01. The sequence continues at coordinate 11,014 of CAYMCQ010000016.1, read as the reverse complement.
GCCGTTGCGCGCAAAAAATCTTAAAAGAACAAAACTAAGCGCCGCCGCGATGACGGGTGAAAAAAATCGGACGCCGAAAGCGGTGTCGCCAAACAACGTTGTGCCAAGAAGGTGCGTGCAGGCGATGAGCAGCGGTTTGCTAAAATAGGAAAGCGCCGGATGCTTCGACCACATCCAGTAATAGGCTTCGTCGCCGCTAAGTTCGATCGTGTCGCCCGCGATGTAGGCGAGTCGCGCGAACAGAAGAATGAAGATGATGACGTAACCGAGCCGGAGCCAGTGAGTCGTCTCCTCTCCCCGACCCTCTCCTCCATCCGATGGAGGAGAGGGAGAAGAAACCGAAGCAAGTTTCGGCTGAAGGAGCGATGGCAAATGTTGGTGCCAGAGCGGGAAGAATTTTTTCCCGATGAGTTGCCAGAGAAAATTCAACGCCCACACGCCCGCGACGCCGTAGCCAGCGCCGAGAATTGCGCCGGCGAGAACATCGCTCGGGAAATGGACGCCGCAATAGACCCGCGAAAAGCCAACGATGAGCGCGAGCGGCAGCATGAAACGAATGCTGCGCCGATAGTAGAGAAACAAAATCATCGTGGCGGCAAACCAGTTTGCTGCGTGCGCCGACGGCATCGAGCCGGAACTGCCGCGACCAACGAGCAGGTGAACACCGTCCAGTTGAAGAAATGGCCGGTCGCGACTGACGGCGTGCTTGATCATGTTCCAGATCAGCGGGTCGCCGAGGGACAGCAACACGACCGCGACGAGCAGACAGATGCGCCCACGGATGCCGCCCTTCCAAACGGCGAGGATCGCGACCAGGATCAACAGCGGCGCAAAGAAAATGTTCCCGGCGCAAAACCTCATCACCTCGTCAGCGAAATCATTTCTGGAAGCGAGGCTGTTGACGCAGCGAAAAACGCCGACATCAAGCTGGTGGAGCCATTGCATCGCGAGGAGTCTAGCCGCGAAGGGAAAGTTGAAAATGAAATAAAACGGAACGCCGACTCAATAAACCACGAGTGAGCGGACCGGATAACCTTTCAGCTTCTCGCGGCCTTTCAGAAAGCTGAGTTCGATGAGGAAGTTGATCTCCAGAACCTGCGCGCCGATTCTTTTCAGGAGCGCGGCGGCGGCGGCGGCTGTTCCGCCGGTAGCGAGCAGATCGTCGATCAAAAGCACGCGGCTGCCCGGCTTCACGGCGTCGGTGTGGATGGCGACAGTGTTGGTGCCGTATTCGAGGTCGTAGTCCTGCTCGTGGGTCTGGTAGGGCAGCTTGCCTTTTTTGCGGACGGGGACGAAGCCTGCGCGGAGCTTCACGGCGGCGGCGGCGGCGAAGATGAAGCCGCGCGCATCAATGCCGACGACGGCGTCCACGTCGCCGGGTTTGAAATTATTCGTCAGCAAATCAATGCTGCCGGAAAAAAGTTTTGCGTCGGCCAGCAGCGGCGTGATGTCCTTGAACTGGATTCCAGGCTTCGGAAAATCAGGGATGTTGCGGATGGCGCGTTCGATGTCGGCGACGGTGGCTTGGCTCATGGTTGAAATGGATTGCTCATTGGCAACGGAGTATCAGAACTGCGCCGTTGTGGAAATTATTTTTTCTGAGCTTCCAGCTTTTCAATCATCTTCCGGAGTTTTTTCAGCGCGATGTTCTGGATCTGGCGGACGCGTTCGCGGGTGACGTTGAATTTCTGGCCGACTTCCTCCAGAGTTTTTTCGCTGCCACCGTCGAGGCCGAAGCGATAGCGAAGGATTGTGGCTTCGCGCGGGTCGAGGGTCTTGACCATTTCCTGCAACATGCCGGTGACGGTCTTGTCTTCAAGCTGCTCGTAGGGCGTCTCGGCGGCTTCGTCCTGAACGACTTCGGCGAAGTTGTTGGAATCCTCGTCGCCGATGGGCGCATCGAGCGACGCGGGGCGGATGGCCGCAAGGCGCATCTGCGAAACGCGCGATGCGGTGATGCCAAGCTCGCCGCCGAGTTCATCGTCAGTCGGTTCGCGGCCAAGCTCCTCCTGAAGGCGCATCGCGGTGCGGCGCATCTTGGAGATCTTGTCCACGAGATGCACGGGCAGGCGAATGGTCTTGGACTGGTTGGCGAGAGCGCGCTTGATGGATTGCTTGATCCACCACGAGCCGTAGGTGGAAAGTTTGCCGCCCTTCGCGGGGTCAAAACGTTCGACGGCCTTCATCAGACCGATGTTGCCCTCGCTGATCAAATCGAGCAGTGGCAAGCCAAGCCCTTCGTAGTCGCGCGCGATTTTTACGACGAGGCGGAGGTTGGCCTTAATCATCAGTTCGCGCGCCTTCTTGTCGCCCTTCTTGATCTTGGCGGCGAGTTCGATCTCCTCCTGCACTGTGAGCAATTTCACCAGGCCGATTTCGCGGAGGTAAAGTTTGATGGCGGTGTCGCCGTCGTAACTGCCGCGATCGCGCTCGTGCGGAACGGAGGCGGGCTCGACTTTGGCAACGGTGGAGGGTTTCTCGGAAAAAGATTTTCCCGGCTTCGCCGTGGAAACTTTACGCGCGACTAAACGTTTGCCGGCGAGCGCAGTCTTCCAACTTCCACCTTGCGGGGAGCGGCTGCCGCGGGCGCTCTTAATTTTTTTTGCCGTGGGCATAAACCTGTTGCGCAACGTTAGGGCGTCACCCGCCAGCAAGTCAACGCCGGTCGCGCGCCGCGGAAATGAAATACAGCAATTGCATCACCGTGCTGACCAGCGCGGCCACATACGTGAGCGCCGCCGCACTCAAAACTTTGGCGACGCCCGCCCGCTCGCTTTCATGCACGAGGCCGAGCCGGAACAATTGCTCCTTCGCGCGGCGGCTCGCGTCGTATTCCACCGGCAGCGTCACGAGCTGGAACAAAGTCAGGATGGAAAAAATCACGATCGCCACCGGCAGCAACTGCGCGAACATCTGAAGAATCGCGCCGACCACCAGAATGCCCATCCATGCGTAGCTTGCGATCTGCGTCATCGGCACCAGCGCCATGCGAAGCCTGAACATCGCGTCCGCGCCCTGATGTTGCAGCGCGTGGCCGGCTTCGTGCGCCGCCACACCCACGGCTGCGACTGTGCGGCCATGAAAATTTTCCGACGATAGAAACAGACCGCGTTTCCGTGGGTCGTAGTGGTCTGACAAGTGTCCGGCGACTTCCTCCACCGGCATTTCGGTCAGGCCAGCGTGGTCGAGGATTTCCCGCGCCGCCTCCGCGCCGGTCATGCCGGATTCGACCGGCACTTTGGTGTATTTGCCGTAGGCGGAGGAGAGCTTGACCTGCGCCCAGATGCCGATTAACAGGCCGGGCAGCATGAACAACATGTAAATTGGATCGAAATACATCATAAATTTGGTCTATTGACAGCGCGTGGCCGAGTTCATTCAAACGCAAAGCTGCCGACATGCCAGCCAATCTTTTCAATGAATCTACATAGTTGCGTGGATTTGGGAAAACTTTTTGAGCCAGCGCGTCACAACCGCGCCGCACAACTGGCACAACTCAAACCTCCAGCACTTTTTCGAACCGCGTCAGATTTCGGGGGCCGTTGCGCGTGACGAGCGCGACGTCCTCCAACCGCACGCCGCCCAGCCGCGGATAATAAAGCCCCGGCTCGACGGTGACGACGTGCCCCGGTTTCAGAACGCCAGCCGAAGTCGCGCCGACGCGGGGCGGTTCGTGGATCTCCAAACCGAGCCCGTGTCCCGTGCCGTGGAAAAAACCTTCCATGCGGCCATTGAGCTTGCCGGTCTTGTAACCCTGCTGTTGGAAGAATTCCAGAACGGTTTCGTGAATTTTGCGAGTGGCCGCGCCAGGTTTCATCTTCGCAAACGCGAGCTTTTGTCCTTGCAGCACGGTGTCGTAAAGTTTCCGCACCGCCTCGCTCGCGCGGCCTTTAACGACCGTGCGCGTGATGTCGCCGAAATAACCGGTCTTTTGCGAGCGAGGAAAAACGTCAAGAATGATCGGCTCGTTCGCGCGAAGGATGCCGTGGCCGGTTTCGTGGGGATCGCAAGCCTGCCTGCCGCCAGCGACAATCGTGTGGCCGGCCAGCCCATTCGCCCGAATGATGGCGGTGTCAATTATTGTGCGCAGGCGTTCGGAAGTCAGCGGAGCGTTGCGATAAAACAATTTTCGCTTCCTTCCAATTTTGGAATTGCGCAAGGCTTCAATTCCTTCCGCCATGCCCACCTCCGACATCGCGAGCGCCGCGCTGATTTTTTTGACTTCGTCGGCGGTCTTTTGTTCGCGCTGCGGAAAAAAATTACCATTCACAGCCTTGACGTTGATTCCCATCCGGCGCAGTTCGATGGCGAGGCCCAGCGGAAAGTTTTCCGGAACGGCTACGCGCCGGATTTTTCGTTCGCGCAAAATTGCCGCGATGACATTTGCGTGGCCGGGCCGCTTGATTCCTCGTTTCCCAAGCTTTTCCTGAAAGGCTGAAAGTGAAAGGGTGCGGCAATGCCGGGCATGTTTCCTCGCGCGGTCTATTTCCAAATCGCTCAGGACGATGTAGCAACGCCCGCCAAGCCGAAGGTAAATGAACGGGTCAGGCACGAACATTCCGACGGCGTAAAGCATATTCGCGTCGCGCTCAGTGTCCGCCACGATCAGCAAATTTTTAGAAGGTGATATTTTAGCCAAGCGATTGCTTTATTTGTAACCGAAAGCTCAGCCTGATGTCCATGAAACAAGGTTCCTTGTTTTCGGGATTAAAGAGGACTGGGGCATGCACCTCAGGGGACATATCAGCAATCGCGCTGAACACTTTTGCCGCGGACATTCATGAAAGCCAGGCGGCACTTGTTGGCAGATGCCGCCTGGTTGAATCCATTTTCAGCGCTCCGAGACGCTATTTAACGATCACTCTGTAGAACCGCTGCTGATTGGTCGCTGTGTCGGAGATCGTCACGACGCCTCCGTTGCCGGTGAAGTTCGTAAATGGCTGCCAGTTCACCGGCGACAACGACGGCGTGATTTCCACGGAGTAGTGCAAGTCGTTAACAGTGGCGAGCGCGAACTTGAATTCTTCTTCACCGTCGGGCGGCAGAGCGACGAGAGTCGGTCCTTGCTTCGGGCAGATCACCATGGTGTATGCGCTGACCTGATTGCTGATGCTGCCACCGGTGCAAACGTCGAAAGCCGTCGCCATCACGAAGATGCCAAACTCCGACCCGCAGTTCGTCGGCACGAAGGAGCTGAAGAAGTCCGCCGTTTCGCCCGGAGCGAGAGCAAAAATATCAGCGAGGTGTCCTGCCTTGTCGTCGGAAACCTCGATGCCGCCCACCGTGATGTCACCGGCGTTGCTGACCGTGCCTGAGTAGAAAAGCAGCTCGCCCTGCAACACGGGGCTGGGCAGAGAATCCACAGTGACGCTGAGCCGTGGCGTCGAGATGCCGGGGCAATAAGCCGTGGCCGTGGCCGACACGTTGCTCCCGTTGCAAATCTGCGCGCCGGATGCGGAGAGCGTGTCAACATACGGCGGGCAGCATTCGGGACACACATGGTAACTGCCACTGAAATTCGTGGATTGTCCCGGCGCAAGCATGACGGGACCGAACACCGGCGTGTTGTTTGTCGGATGGTCGTTGACAACGATCACATTGGTCAAAGTGATGTTGCCTGCGTTGCTGACGATTCCTGAAAATTCCAGCAGCCCGCCCGGTGGCACGGGGTTGGCGGGACAATTCTTCGTCACCACCAGTCGCGGCGTCGGCACAATCGGACAAATCGCTAAGTGACTTGCGCTCACGCTGCCGCCGTTACAGAGGTTGTTTGCGCGCGCGGTGAGTGTATCAAGGATGTTGGAGTCGCAAATGTCCGTCGGGACAATGTATGAGCCGATAAAGTTTGCTGTTTCACCCGGAGCCAGCGTGATCGGACCAAACACCGGCGTGTTGTTGGAAGGTTGATCGTTCACGACGGTCACGTTTGTTAATGTGATGTTGCCGGCGTTGCTGACAATGCCGGAGAAAATCAACGGCTCGCCCAAAGGAACGGGCTGTGGCGGACAGGTTTTTGTCACTGCAATCTGCGGATCGGTCGCGGTCGGACAAACCACTGTCGCGCTGGCGGTCACAGTCTTGCCGAAGCATTTGTCTTTGCCGCTGGCGTTGATCGTATCCACATAGGTGCAGCAGTTCGGCGGCAACCGATAACTGTTGGTGAAGCCGGCAGACTGTCCTGGAGCGAGCGCGATCGGCCCAAGCAATAACGTGTTGGGCGCGGGCTGGTCGTCGAACACAAGGATGTTCGTCAAAGTCACGTTGCCTGCATTGCTTACCACGCCAGAGATGGTCGTGACTTGCCCGGGCGCAGCGGGGACCGCAGGACATCTCTTGATGACTGTCAGTCGCGGCGAGTTCGTGCCCACGCAGGCCTGCGTGTCGAAGTCGGTGACGATGACACCGAAGCATTTGTCTGCGCCGCTCGCGGTGAACGTGTCGGGATACGGCCCGCACGAATCCAGCGGCACAGTGTAGCTGTCGCTGAAAGTCGTCCCTTCGCCGGGGGCAAGCGTGATCGGCCCAAGCACGCGGCGTGAAATCTCGAGCGCGCTGATGTTGTTTGTCACTACAACGTTTGTGAGAGTGATGTTGCCGGTGTTCGTCACCGTCCCGTTCACGACCATCAGGCCGCCGGGTTGGACTGGATTGGCGGGACACGCCTTCGTCACGTCAATGCTCGGGGTGTTCGTGCCTGCACAGGCCTGCGTGTCGAAGTCGGTGACGATGACACCGAAGCATTTGTCTGCGCCGCTCGCGGTGAACGTGTCGGGATACGGCCCGCACGAATCCAGCGGCACAGTGTAGCTGTCGCTGAAAGTCGTCCCTTCGCCGGGGGCAAGCGTGATCGGCCCAAGCACGCGGCGTGAAATCTCGAGCGCGCTGATGTTGTTTGTCACTACAACGTTTGTGAGAGTGATGTTGCCGGTGTTCGTCACCGTCCCGTTCACGACCATCAGGCCGCCGGGTTGGACTGGATTGGCGGGACACGCCTTCGTCACGTCAATGCTCGGGGTGTTTGTTCCCGCGCAAGTGGCCGTGGCCGAATTCGTCACGAACGTGCCGCAAATCGAGATCGCTGATGCCGCCAACGTGTCCACATACGGCCCGCAGGAATCCGCCGGCACCGTGTAGCTATTCGTGAAGCCCACTGATGCTCCTGCCAACAAAGTGATGGGGCCGAGCACCGGTGAATTGTTCGTGGGTTGATCGTTCACCACAATCACGTTGGTCAACGTGATGTTGCCCGCGTTGCTCACAACGCCGGAATAGACGAGCAGTCCACCCGGCTGGGTGGGGATGGGTGGACATTCCTTCGTCACCGTGATGCCGGGGCTTTCGGTCACCACGCAGGTGTTCGTCGCCATCGCTGTCACTGTTCCACCGCACGGGCTGGTGCCTGACGCAGTCACAAAATTCGGGAAGCTGCCGCAGGTGCTGTTCGTCACCAGCACGCTGTAAGACTGCGACTCGCCGACCGCCAGCGACAAGTAAGTCGCCAGCGTGCCGTAAAGATTGTCCACGATAGTGATGTTCGTGAGCGGCACGTTGCCACAGTTGGTCACGATGCCGCTCACCGTGTTGCCAAAGCCGATCGCCACCGTGTCGCAGTCCTTTGTCACGGCGATGCACGGATTGTTGCAGATATTGCACGTCGCGCTGTTCGTCGCGGACACGACGAAGTTCGATGAGATGCCCGATGTTGTTCCTTCCACCACCACCGTGTCCGTGAATGGGCCACACAATGCTGCGCCACTTCCATCCGGCAGATATGAACCGGAATAGTTCACGCACTCACCGTTCGTCAAAGTTCCATTGAACGGCCTTCCGCTCGAAGTGGTCGCCGCGAAATTCGTGATCGCGAGCGGCGAGCCTCCGCTGGGCGTGTCAGTGACCGTGATGCCGACGATCGTGACGTCGCCGGTATTGCAGATCGTTCCGTGGAAACTGATGGGGCCGCCATACAAAAAGCAATTCGTGTCGCAAATCTTGTCAATCGTCAACCCGGGCGCAACGACCGTGAGAAACACCTGCCCCTGGCCGTAGGCGTTGCCGGAGAATGATGTGAACCCGCTGTCATTGTAACCGACTCCTTCCGCTGCCGCGAAAAAGTGGATCTGCTTGGGAATGGCTGGAAACGTCTGCACTCCGTCCGCCGCAAACTTGTTGGGCAGCACCGTTGGCGAACCGAGGGCAAGCGGCTGGTTGATGTCGGCAGCGCTGACGATGTAAGTGTTTGGGTAACTCAAGCAGGCCGCATCTCCTCCTGGGACACCCGCTGCGCCGTTGCAATTGATCTCGGTGTTCACCGTCGCAAAAGCGAATTCGTTCATGATCTTGCTGGTGATTTGTCCGCCGGAGCCGTCAGGCGAGGCCATCCATGTGTTGCCGTTGGTGATGAAACAACTCGAAGCGGTGATGCCTGCCTTGACGAAGTTGATGGTGATCTTCTGGCCGAGGACGACTTTGGATCCGCTGGCCGGGTTCAACGACACACCACAAGCGATGTCGGGCGAACACTCCACGGCTGATGCATTCTGCATCGGCAGCAGCACCCCCAGCCCGATCGCGGCTGAAAGGCATATAGAAACCGTTGGCCGAAGTTTTGCAGCTAAGAGGCTTGGATGGGATTTTATTGAACACATAATTCTCTCCCTGTTGTTGAACTGACCGACATTTTCCAAAAAAATAAACTTGGTGACAGTGATTGCCATTTCATTTTGAAACAAAGTGGATTTCATTTCGCATTCTGCAACGGTAACAACCGAACATATTAAGATGCGAATAGCAATCAAACGCAATCAGAGGATTCTCTGAACTTGGAACCGGGAAATCCTCGGAGCGCCGACGGCGAAGTGGCCTGCGAATGACGCGGGAGGAGCGAGACGTAAAGTAACCTTTCATTTCAACTCTTTCCAGCAAGCGCAGCACACTGCCGGCGGAAGATCGTGTTGAAAAAGCGAACAGGCGGGTCGTTGCCGACCCGCCTGTCGTGTTTCAATCAATTTCCGTTACGGGTTCGAAGGCAGTCCCGGTCCCGTCGGATTAAACGGGTCGCAATCCTTGATCGAAGGATGGATCTGATGGTTGCCGCGTTCCAACTCTCCGCCGTCGTCCACATCCGGAGCCCTCACCCCGAAGACCGCCGTCCCGTTCGGAACGCTCGCGCCGTCCTGCACGTTGATCCCGTTGCACGCCGAAATCGCATTGCGGAAGTTCAGCAATAAGTTGTCCGGGCCGGCTCCTCTCAACTGCATCAACTCCGCCTCGCTCAACACCCAGATACGCAGCCGGTAACGATCCGCCGGCGGTGTCGCTCCGCCAGGGTGGCTGCCGCCCGGCTCGCTGCGGTCTTCCAGGTCAACACGGAACAAAACAGACCGTGGCGCCCGGCCTCCTTTTTCATCCGTCCAATCACCCACTCCGGTGAAGGCAATCTTGTTCGCCGGTGCCGGTCGAGGCGCTGGTCCAGCAGGGTTTTTGTGCCCCGGATTGCACAATCCGTCAACGGTCGTTCCCGGACCATACACCAGGTTCGTGTAGGTCTGGCTGCCACCACCAGTTATGTTCGGAATGGTGACCGACGTTGCCGTCACGTTCGTGTCAAGACACGCGCACTCCAGCGTGTCGTAATATCTCGCGTGGAAGTTCCCCTTCCTGCCGCCCTGCTCATGCCGGACATGCGTCCACCGGCCGTGGATGCACGGATTGCCCAGCGGGAAGTTCGTCGTCACGATGCATATGTGGTTGCCCACGGGCGCGCCAACCTGTCCGCCGTGCGTCACGTAACGAACGTTGGCCGGGAACACCAGCGGGTCGTCCTGACGTCCGCCGCCCGTCGTGCGGCAGGCTTCAGGCGGCTTGCAAGTCACGGTCGCAATACACTCCGTGGAGGCGGTTACGGCCACCACTACATTGCTATCATTGCGAGTATACGCACAGACGTTCGTCCGGCTCCCATCCACCTGGGCCGTCACCTGCACCCAGTTCGAGAACGCAAGGCCGCAGTCGGTCGGGCATACCACCGCGTCCGTGCAGAGGACCACATTGGTGCATTCGCCTGGCAGGAGCGCCAACTGGAGGTTCGCCACATTGGTGCAGTCACCGCCCAGCGCCACAATGATCGGCGCGTAGATGCTGGCCACCAGCGGCAGTTCGCCCGTGTTGCAAATCCTGACCGCATGATCCACCAAGTTTGTCTGCCCATCGCACGCGATCTCCACGGAGGGCTCGCCGTTGACCGTCAGCTCGCAGGTGATGCTGATGCTTCTGATGTTAACCGCCGCCGTGTCGTTGGTGCTGACGCTGATGCCGCTGATCACACCCACTCCGCTGGCGGTGACCGTGTTGGTCACATCATCGCAGTGCTCCACACCGGCTATGATGCATTCAACGGTCTGGCCAACGGCCAGCGTGGTCGGGAAGTTGCAGCCTGCCAGATTGGTCAACACGTTGTCCACGACAGTGACATTGGTCAACGCTTCCTCGCCACAGTTGGTCACGCGGATGCGGTAACAGAAGGACGGACATTGCGTGTCGTCGGCGGTCTTCGCGCCAATGGCCAGGTGAGACCAGTTGGTGTCACAGCCGGAGGGCAGTTCGCAAACCACTTCCTTGGTCACCTCTATGCACGGATCGCAGATCACCACGCACACGTTGGTGTCCGTGTCCGACACTTCCGTCCCGCACGTGCTCCGGCCCGTCGCCGTCACAATGTTCGTGAAGTTGCCGCATGTGTTGTTCGTCACCAGCTGGTTGTAGGTCGTCCCGGCTCCCGGCTCGAGCGTCAGGCCCGACACCAGCGTCCCGTAAAGGTTGTCCACGATCGAAACGTTCGTCAGTGTCACGTTGCCGCAGTTGGTCACCGTCCCGCTCACGGTGTTGCCCTGGCCGATCGCCACGGTGTCGCACGCCTTCGTCACCTCGATGCACGGACGCTCGGTCACCACGCACACGTTGGTGTCCGTGTCCGACACTTCCGTCCCGCACGTGCTCCGGCCCGTCGCCGTCACAA
>CAYMCQ010000015.1:0-63929 GCA_964389025.1 uncultured Verrucomicrobiota bacterium | reverse complement strand
TTCTCTGACCCTCACCCACAAACCCCGTTCAATCGTTTTTCAACAACTTGTTAACGGAAAGCTTAGAGAATCTCCAATGCCGGTTATTTCGGCAGGATAGCGTGAACGATTTTGAGAGTTGTTTGAGGGACAACCAGTCAGCAATGGAATTACCAGGAGAATTGGTAAGCGAAGGATTACATTCATAACTCTGAACATTCTTTCGTCGGCTATTTCCTAAGAAAATTATACTTGATGATGCACCACAACGCGCGCACGCCGTCTTTCCAGCCGATTTTTTTTCCTTCCGCGTAAGTGCGGCCATAATAGGAAATCGGCACTTCGTAAATGCGGATGCCTTTTATTTTGCTGACCTTGGCGGTTATTTCCGGCTCGAAGCCGAACCGATTTTCCTCGATCTTGATTTGCTGGATGATCTCGCGTCGAAACGCTTTGTAGCCAACTTCCATGTCGGTGAGGTTGATGTTGGTGCACATGTTCGAGAGCAGCGTGAGAAATGTGTTGCCGACTGAATGCCAGAAATAGAGCACACGATGCGCGCCGGTGCCTTGGAAACGCGAACCGAAAACCACGTCCGCCTTCCCCGCAATAATCGGTCTGACGACAACAGGAAATTCATGCGGGTCATATTCGAGGTCAGCGTCCTGCACGATGACGATGGGCGCGGTGGCCTTGGAAAATCCTGTGCGCAACGCCGCCCCTTTGCCCTGATTGTTGTCGTGGCGAAAAATTTTAATGCGGCGGTCGGCCTCAGCAGCTTCAAGCAATCTGTCCCAAGTCCCGTCTGACGAAGCGTCATCCACGGCGATGATTTCCTGCACAACAGCCTGCGCGAGGACGGATTTCAAAACTTCCGCGATGGTGGATGCTTCGTTGTAGACCGGCACGATGACGCTGAGGCATTTGGGCATGTCGGCGTTCGGTCTATCTGGCGCGAATGAGGAGGTTTCCATGAAATTCTTGGCACAGTTTCAAGATTTCAGTTTTCAGTTTCAAGGTTCAATTTCGTCGCAGAGACGCAGCGGGCACAGAGGGAAAATGGCTTTTTATCCGCAGATTACGCCGATTAACGCAGATGAAGCCACGTTTTAATCTGCGAAACTCTGCGTAATCTACGGACAATATCTTTTCTCTGTGAACTCTGTGTCTCTGTGGCAAAACAAACGAAATTCCTTCTTGCTTCACACCCCACCCGCTCTCTATATTCCGCGCTCATTTTGAAATTATGAGACGTCCAAAAGGCATCAAGACGAAGAAATCCGTCGCAAAGCGGTTTAAGATCACCGGCACCGGAAAAGTTCTGCGTCGGCACGCCGGCAAACGCCACTTGCTCGGCAGTAAAAATCCCAAGCGCCGCAGGCATCTCGGGCAGGCCGCCGTCGTGGACTCGACCGATGCTTATCGCATCCTGCAGAACATGCCGTTCAGCCACTGATTTTCTTCAGAACCAAGACGCCAGAACCCAGCGCCTCAATTTTATGAGAGTAACAAACGCAGTCGCCTCCCGCAAACGCCGCATCCGCACGATCAAAGCCGCCAAAGGCTTCCGGTTGCGCCGCTCCAAACTTTATCGCTACGCCGCAGACGCGCTCGACCACGGTCGCGCCTACGCCTTCCGCGATCGCAAAACCAAGAAGCGCAATTTCCGCATGCTCTGGCAGATCCGCATCAACGCCGCCGTCCGCGAAGCCGGGCTGACTTACAGCCGCTTCATGGAAGGTTTGAAAGCCGCCAAGTGCGGACTCGACCGCAAGGTTCTCGCCGACATCGCCGCCACGGACGCGGCCGCATTCACCGAATTGGTGAACGTCGCCAAAGCCGCGCTGAAGAACAAACCCGCTGCCACCTTGGCGAAGGCGTAAAAGTTTTTCGCAAACAATCTCGACGGGCGACCAGCGATGGCTCGCCCGTTTTCCTTTTCTGACAGGATTAACAAGATGAACAGGATGCGTGCAGCAGCTCTGCGAAAAAATATCCTGTAAATCCTGTAAATCCTGCCTCATCATTCACCACCTTTATGCCGCTCCTCGACGACATCGAACCGCTGAAACAATCGGCACTCGCGGAATTGAAAGCTGCCGCTGACCTCGCCGCGCTTGAACAAACCAAAGGCGCATGGATCGGCCCGCACGGCAAATTCACCGCGTTGATGAAGCAACTCGGCTCGCTCTCGAAAGAAGAAAAGCCCGCCGCCGGCAAACTCATCAATGCCGCCAAAGTTGAACTCGAAGCCGCGCTCGTTTCGCGACGGGAAGAACTAGAACTTGCAGCCGCATTGCCCAAAGAACCGACTGATTTTACCGCGCCGGGACGACGTCGCGCACTTGGCAAACTCCATCCCCTCACGCAAGTCACCGAAGACATCGTGCGCGCATTCCGCAAAATCGGATTCGCTGTGGCTGATGGCCCGGAGATCGAAGACGAGTATCATTGCTTCGACGCGCTCAACACCCCCGCCGACCATCCCGCACGCGATGCGCAGGACACGTTTTATTTGGCGCAGCCCGATAGCCAATCGCCGATAGCCAATCGCCTGCTCCGAACTCACACCTCCTCCGTCCAAATCCGCGTGATGAAATCGCAGCCGCCGCCTGTGCGCATCATCGTGCCGGGCCGCGTTTATCGCCGCGACAACGCCGACGCCACTCACAATCCGACCTTCCAGCAGATCGAAGGTCTTTACGTGGACAAAGACGTGACCGTCGGCGACCTCAAGGGCACGGTGGAATTCGTTTTCAAGGAATTGCTCGGCGACGACGTGAAGATTCGTTTTCGTCCGCACTATTTCAGTTACACCGAGCCGAGCTACGAGATTGATTTCGCCAGCGCGCTCACCCGCAAGATGGGCAAGGACTGGCTGGAGATCGCCGGCTGCGGCATGGTGCATCCGCAAGTTTTCGAAAACGTCGGCTACGATCCCGAAATCTGGACCGGCTGGGCATTCGGCTTCGGCATCGAACGCATCGCAATGATTCGTTACGGCATCAACGACATCCGGCTGTTTTACGAAAATGATGTGCGGTTTTTGAAACAGTTTTAAATCAAAACTCTTTGATGAAACTGGAGAAAATCGTTTTAGATCGTTTCGCCGAACTTGAGAAGGAAATTGCTCAAGTCGAAGCAACGCTTCAAACTAACAAGTGGGGACAACGATTTATTGGGCCCCGTGAATTCGACCAATGGGCGACAAAAGTTGCGAATGTGCTTCAACGCGTATTTGGAGAGGATTCAGTTCATTTTAAAAACTTTTCGAAGCACCAGTCTGAATTCAAGGGTCATGCTGGAGAAGTTGAAAGAGCTATCGGCGTCTTTAAAGCTGCGAAATCAGACTACGAAGGTGGTTATCTTTTCAAACTTAACACACTGATTTCCGCAGAAATTATTGATGATGTTCTAGAACAGGCACAGGAATTACTCGCAGCTAAATATGTCGGTCCAGCGTGTGTTATTACTGGTGTCGCATTAGAGACGACATTGAAAAAACTTTGCGACAACAATTCGGTTTCTCACGCAAAGCTCGACAAAATGAACGCTGATTTGGCTAAGGCCGGAGTTTACAATATTGGCGTCCAAAAACAAGTGACTGCTTGGGCACACTGGAGAAATGATGCTGCACACGGGAATTGGAATACCTTCAACGAACAAGATATTGCAGATATGATTAAAGGCGTTCAGAGATTTATTGCTGATTATTTGTAATTTTTACATGAAGGTCAGTCTCAAACAAGCCGCTGGTTCCAATTGGCAAATCGCATTGTTGGTCGTCACAATGTTTTGCCTCGTTGGTTGCCAAACAACATCACCGCACACCACCGCGCTCAAAACCCGCAATGTCTTTCTCATCACCACCGACGGATTGCGCTGGCAGGAAGTTTTCAACGGCCCGGACGAAGTGTTGCTCGCTGACACGAACGCCACCGCGAATCCAGACCGCATGAAAACAGTTTTCTGGCGACCGACGCTGGAAGAGCGCCGCAGGTATCTCATGCCGTTTCTCTGGGGCGAGATTGCCAAACACGGACAGATTTTTGGCAACCAGACCAAGGGTAGCGAGTCGCGCGTGACCAACGGAAAGAATTTTTCCTATCCCGGCTACAACGAATTTCTCACCGGCGCAGCCGACCCGCGAATTACCAGCAATGACGCCAAGCCAAATGCAAACACCAACGTCTTCGAGTGGCTCAACAACCAACCCAAGTATCACGGCAAAGTCGCGGCGGTCGTGAATTGGCGCGTCATTCCGTGGATTCTCAACACGCCGCGCAGCCAGATCCCAGTCTGGAGCGGTTACCTGCCGCCGGAAGGTTTGCGAGGAATTGACGTGCCGGAAATTCTTCAGGACGTTTTGGCAGATATGACACCGACATTTTCCAGCATCATCTTCGATGCGTTCACACATCACGTCGCGCTGGACTACATCGAAAAGAAACGACCGCGCGCGTTCTACATCGCGTTCGGCGAGACTGACGAGTGGGCGCACGAAGGCCGCTACGACAAATATCTCATCTCCGCAAAACACGTGGACTTGTTCATCCATGACTTGTGGGAACTCTGCCAGTCCATGCCGCAGTATCGCGACAAGACCACATTCATCATCACCACCGACCACGGTCGCGGCTCCGGCCCGGTGGAATGGAAAAGCCACAATGAAAAAATCGCCGGTTCGGAAAACACATGGATCGCAGTCATCGGCCCGGACACGCCGCCGCTTGGTGAACGAAAAGATTGCGCGCCCGTGACGGCGAGTCAGGTGGCAGCGACGATTGCTGCGCTGCTCGGTCAAGATTATCGCGCCGCATTTCCGCAAAGCGCTTCGCCGATAACGGATGTCATCAGTCTGGAACAACAAGCGATGTTTGGCCGGTGACGACGGTTTGGATTGACCGGATTTATCTTCTGTCCGACCGTTGATTGCGATGGCATGAATATTCGAACTAAATATTACTTTGTCCTTTTCGCTGTATTACCGTTGGGATTTGCGCTCTTATTGGCATTAGTGTTAAAGATGTCAGAATGGTTTATCGCTTTGATTTTTGTATGGGCTATTTCCATAAGTGCATTCTTAGCAACCATCCGATGCCCGAATTGCCAAGCCGCGCTTGATGGAAGGGGCAAGTTCCCTTTTTCAATTTTCAGAGTTGGAAAAGTATTTATTCTTCCGAAGCGGTGCGAAAATTGTGGATTCGCTTTTAGCGACCGCCCTAAATAAAGAATACATTTTCAATGAAAGTCACACTTAACTGGCTCAAACAATACGTTGATTTCGATTGGTCGCCCGAGGAATTGCGCGAGCGGCTTACGATGCTCGGCATCGAAGTCGAGGGGATGCAAAAACTCGGCGGCGAATTCGATGGCATCGTCGTGGCGCAAGTCATCTCGCGCGACAAACATCCGAACGCGGACAAGCTTTCGCTGTGCCGAGTGAACGACGGCAAAGGCGAACGCCAGATCGTTTGTGGCGCGGACAATTTCAAGGCCGGCGACAAAGTGCCGCTGATATTTCCGGGCGCATCGCTGCCGCCGAAGCCCGGTGAGAAAGAACCGTTCACGATCAAGGTCGGAAAAATTCGCGGAGTTGAATCGCACGGAATGTTGTGTTCGCCGCAGGAGCTTGGCCTGTCTGCGGACGCGGAGGGGCTTTTGCTTCTGCGCGAGGACGCGAAAGTCGGCCAGCCGTTCGCGGAATATCTTGGGCGCAGCGGCGGCGATGTTGTTTACGATTTGGAGATCACTCCGAACCGGCCGGATTGCAACAGTGTCATCGGCATCGCGCGCGAGATTGCGGCGGTGACGGGGAATGCGCTGCGGATTCCAGAAGTCAGAAGTCAGAAGTCAGAAGTCAGAATGGAAAGTTTGATTGCCGTGCGGATTGAAGACGTGGAACTTTGTCCGCGTTACACGGCGCGAGTCGTCCGTGGCGTGAAGATTGGGCCGAGTCCGGATTGGCTGCGGCAAACTTTGGAGAAAGTCGGCATTCGCAGTATCAACAACGTCGTGGACGTGACGAATTTTGTGATGATGGAAACCGGCCAGCCGCTGCACGCGTTTGATTATCGCCTGATTTCCAAGCTAGGACGGGCTTCCAGCCTATCAGGAGGCAGGCAAGATGCCTGCCCTACTGTGGTTGTTCGCCGCGCACAAGCCGGTGAGTTGTTCATCACGCTCGATGGGCAGAAGCGAACGCTTACGAATGAAATGCTTCTTATCGCCGATGAGCAAAAAGGAATTGCGCTCGCCGGAATCATGGGCGGACAGAACACGGAGATCAACGAGCACACCACGGATGTTCTCATCGAGAGCGCGTATTTTTCGCCGACGAACATTCGCCGCACAAGCAAAGCGCTTGGGCTGCGCAGCGAATCCAGCTACCGCTTCGAGCGCGGTGCGGACGTCGGCATCTGTGATTGTGCCAGCCGCCGCGCGGCGCAGTTGATCCTGGAAACTGCTGGCGGCCGGTTGGCTGAAGGTGTCGTGGACGCTTATCCGAAACCTGCCGAGCCGAAGCAAATCACTTTACGTCATCGCAAGGTCAACGAACTTCTGGGAATCACGCTGCGCCCGGCAGAAATGGAATTTTATCTCGGCCAGCTCGGCTTGCGCGCGATGAACCGCAAAGCGCGGCCCGTGGACGACGGGGGCGCGACCGAACCGGCGACGTTTCAAATCCCGACGTGGCGCGTGGACTTGAAACGTGAAGTGGATTTGATCGAAGAGATCGAGAGGTTGCATGGCCTCGACAAAATTCCCGCCACGCCTCCACGCGGCGCTATCGGCACAAATGCCTTTGATGCGGTGCATGACCAAATCGCGGAGGCGCGAAGAATTCTTTGCGGACTCGGTTTGAACGAGGCCCAGGGACAAACATTGATTTCAAAGTCCGAAGTGAGAAGGGCGAAGGACGAAGAAATTATGTCGCTAGCCAATCCTTTGAGTTCGGACATGGATGTGCTGCGGCCAAGCTTGCTGCCCGGATTGATCCACGCGCTACGGCACAATGTCAGCAGGAAAAATTCCGACGTGGCGTTGTTTGAAGTCGGGCGCGTGTTCAAAGTAGGGCAGGCATCTTGCCTGCCCGCGTCTGCAAAGCCGACGCAAAACAGCGCTCGCGCTAATGCGCTCGCTGGACAGGCTGGAAGCCTGTCCTACGTTGAAGAACGCCGCGTCGCCATCGCGCTCACCGGGCAGCGCGCGCAGAATTTCTGGAGTGGCGAGGAGCGTGACGCGAAGTTCGACGCGTTCGACCTCAAGGGTGTGCTGGAGGAATTTCTGGAGCAGTTCGGTTTGCGCGGCGTCACGTTTGCGCGTCGCGATGAACCCACGGCGATGTTTCTTGAGTCTGCGGCGGTTTCGCTCGGCGGCAAATTGCAGCTTGGCGAACTCGGCCAGCTTTCACCCGCGCTCGCGAAAAAATACGACCTGCGCGACGGCGTGTTTCTCGCGGAACTGAGCCTCGACCAGTTGCTCGCGCGACGGAATCCCGCGAAGTCGTTCAAGCCGCTGCCGCAATTTCCCTCCATCCGCCGTGATGTGGCGATGCTCGTGCCGGAGCCGACGACGCACGACGCTGTGTTGCAGGCCGTGAAGCAGGCCAAGCCCTCGAACTTGGAGAGCGTGGATTTGTTCGACGTGTTCCGAGGCAAGAACGTGCCAGAAGGCCAAAAAAGTCTGGCCTACGCATTCACGTATCGCGCTGCTGACAAAACGCTGACTGACGCGGAGGTCAACGCCGCGCACATGAAAATTGTGGAGGCGTTCAAGGCGCAGTTGAAAGCGGCGGTTCGAGAGTAAGCGCAGTCCGCTTTCATTCTGTTGACCTGACACGATGTCGAAGTTAATCCTGTCACGCATGGGATTCACCCGCCCGTTCGCCGGCGTTGATCGCCGCACAGCCTTCCTTCGGGCAGCTTTATTGAGCGCAACTTTCGTCGGGATGATTCTATCCGCGCCGCTGTGGGTCAACTCGCGCGAATTTCCAGTGCTTCCGATTGTGCCGGGTTTTCCAGTGTTGCCGTCGCCGTGGGACAAATGTTTTTTCGGTTTGCTGCTGCTGTTGCTGGTGGCTGCGTGTTGGTTTTATCGTGCGGCGGTCAGAATTTTTTTGGCGGCAAGCTTGTTTGCCTTCCTTGAAGATCAAAATCGCGGCCAGCCGTGGGTCTACATGTATTGGGTGATGCTGCTGTTGAGTCTGCTGCGAACACAGACGGCAATCGCCGCGTGCTGCTGCGCGATTTCCGTGGCCTACATCTGGAGCGGCATCCAAAAGTTGAATCCAAACTTTTTTGGCGGTGTGCCGGGTTTTTTTGTAAATCCCGTGGCAGATAGCTGGCATCTGCCTTCAGGAGTTGCCGCTCTGCTGCGCTGGTGCATCGCGTCCGCTCCTTTCCTGGAAATCGGAATCGGGCTGGGCCTTTGGGTGAACTCGCTTCGTCGAATTGCCATCGCAACCGTTGTTTTGTTGC
The DNA here is from genome assembly GCA_964389025.1 of uncultured Verrucomicrobiota bacterium. Classification (GTDB taxonomy): domain Bacteria; phylum Verrucomicrobiota; class Verrucomicrobiia; order Limisphaerales; family CAYMCQ01; genus CAYMCQ01. The sequence continues at coordinate 55,470 of CAYMCQ010000015.1, read as the reverse complement.
ATTTGGCCACGCTGCTTTTTCTCGGGCCGCTTGGTCGGAATTACAATTTCATCATCTGGCCATGGAATGTCGCGATGATTGCGCTTGTCTGCGCCCTGTTTGCCGGGCGCTCGCAGGTCAAAACGCTCAGGCAAACATTCCTTGAACTGTGGTGCTCCAAATTTGCTGTTGTTGTGCTGGCGCTTTACACTTGTTTGCCAGGCTTGAGTTATTCCGGAAAGTGGGATTCAGATTTTTCGTTCACGCTCTATGCCGGACGCGAGGCGGAAGCCAATTTTTTCGTGACGAAGGAATTTGTCGAACGACTCCCAGAAAAACTGCGCGCTTATGTTCAACCCTATCCGGACTACGATCCACAGTTCCAAGGCCCGAATCTTTTCCTGTTCAAAATCTGGTGTTACGAGGAACTGCACGTGCCGTTCGCGCCTGAGCCGAGGAATTTCCGCTCATTGTTTCGGCATCTGCGGCGTTACGCAAAAAAGCCGGAAGATATACGGATGATCATCGGCCCGCGCGCCGGACCGGTGATTTTTTGCGAGGGTGACAGTGTGCAGCTTTTGGAAAGGAAGAACTGACGACACGGATTTCACGAATTGACACGAATCAAAATCAATTCGCGATAATCAGTGCAATCCGTGTCTAAACCAGCTTCTTCAACCTCGCATCCTCGGCGAGTTTCTTAACCAACTCCTTCACCTTTTGCGCCTGACTTTTGTGAGCAAGCAAAACGGCGTCGTCCGTCTGGACGAGAATTGAATCCCGCAATCCGACGACTGCGATGGGAGTGCGACGGTCTTTGGTGCGCGCGTCGTAGATGATGTTCCGCGCCGCATCTACGTGGATGAAATCCGCGACGGCGCAATTGCCTTCAGGGTCGGCTTTCAAGTGATGCGCCAGCGCATTCCACGAACCGAGATCGTCCCATTCAAAATCTCCAGCCGCAACGATGACGTTCTGCGCGTGCTCCATCAGCGCGTAATCAATCGAGATTTTTTTGATGACCGGATATTCCTTCGCGAGTTTGTTTGCGAGCTTCGCGGGCTTCGTCGCGACTTTGAACCAGCGCTGGCAGGCGTCATACATTTCCGGCTGATGCTTCTGCAAACCTTCCGTGATCGTCACGAAGCTCCAGACAAACATGCCCGCGTTCCAGCGATACTGGCCGCTCTGCAAGTATTCGAGCGCCTTGTCGAGGTGCGGCTTCTCTACGAAACGTTCCGCGCGGCAAAATGTGGTCTTGTATTTCTTCACGCCCGGCGGCGGTGGCAACGGCTCGCCGACGTGAATGTAACCGTAACCCGTCGCTGGCTCGGTCGGCTTGATGCCAATCGTGACAATCGCCTGACCGCGCGCTGCCAGATCAAACGCGTCGGCCAACACCTGTTGAAATTTTCTCTCGTCGGGAATGACGTGGTCGGCGGGCAAAACGGCCATCACGCCCGTCGTCGAACGCGCACCCACGAGCGCCGCGCCGAGCGTGACCGCAGCGCACGTGTCGCGCCCAATTGGTTCGGCGACGAGATTTGCCTTTGGAATCTTCGGAAGCTGTTTGCGCACTTCCGGTAACTGCGCTTCGTTGGTGATGATAAAAATGTTTTTCGCCGGCACAAGCGGCAGCACGCGGTCAACGGCCTCTTGCAGAAAAGATTTTTTACCGAGCAGCGTCAGCAATTGCTTGGGCGTTTTCTCGCGGCTCACCGGCCAGAACCGTTCGCCGCGCCCGCCCGCCATGATGATGACGAAGCGGTTTTTGGAATCTGAAAAGGCCAGTTTTGATTTCATGCCAGTGACTCGAATTTACTAAGATTTTGTGCGCACAAGGCCATTTTTGAGCAGGTGACGATGTAATTTTTAGGGGCTGTCCCAGATAACTAGGTTAGAAACTGATTAACCCATTGATTTAATTGCTTCAATTGTGGCCTTGTCCCGATTTTGTGGGCTACTGCGTGGCGCATGAGACATGGTTTTAGTTGACTTGGTTTTCAAAGTCCACAGGGGATTGGAAGCCGAGCGCGCTGTGGAGCCGCGAGCGGTTGTAAAACACTTCGATCCATTCAAAGATCGCCGCGCGGGCTTGAGCCAACGTGGCGAAGTGATGGCGGTGGATCAGGTCGCGTTTGAACGTGCTCCAAAAGCTTTCCATCAGCGCGTTATCATAGCAGTTGGCCCGGCGGCTCATGCTGCTGATGCCCCCGGCTTGAGCCAATGTTCGCCGATAGGCTCGACTCGCGTATTGGACGCCGCGATCGGAGTGATGCGCCAGGCCAGGTGGTGGGCGGCGGTGTTTTAAGGCCATCTCCAACGCGGCCAGCGGCAGGCTCGTGGCCAGGCTCTGGCTCATCGCCCAACCGATGCACCGGCGCGTGCAACGGTCCAGAATGCCGGCCACATACAGCCAGCCTTCATCGGTGTTCACGTAGGTGATGTCGGCCAACCACACGGCGTTGGGTCGTGCGGGCAGGCTTTGTCCCAACAAACGATTCGGAGCCACGGGCAGATCGTGGTCGCTGTCGGTCAGGCTCACTGGCCGGAACTTTTTACGCCGCGATTGGCTCAAGCCAGCCTCTCGCAACAAGCGCCAGGCACGGCTGTGGCCGCAGCGATGGCCGCGCCGGGCCAACCAGATCAACAACCGTGGGCGTCCGTAAGTGCGGCGGCTTTCCTCATGGCCTTGACGCAACAAAGCCAGCAAATGGGTGTCCGCTTGCGCCCGAGCGCTGGGCGCGCGGCGCGCCCAGGCTTGATAACCGCTGCGCGAAACGCCAAAGGCGGCGCACAACTGGTGGATTGAATGTTTGAAATGCGTGCCGTAGCCGACGTATCGATAGCGAAACTGGTAACCCATGAGGTTAATTACTTAACGATTACGACGGTCAATTCCAAGTCATATTTCCCCACGTTTTCTTGCGCGCCCGGCTGCCGGATTTTCCCCACATTAGGCTTGTGCCGCAATCGCAATTCTCAGGACGCCCACCAAACCGCCACGTGATCGGCTTGCGCTGCGCGTTACTTTTAGGCAGCGTGCTCGTCTTGGCTTGACCGCCGGTTGCCGGGATGTTCTTTTGGACGCATGACCCGTCGCTGCTGCTTCCAGAGTTTGGTTTGCCGTCCCGTTGTTTCTTCCTTCGTGCTCGGTTCGTTGTTCCTGCTTTCGGCGGCCACACCCACGCTTCGAGCAAACGAGCTGCGCATCGAGCGGATGTTTGGCCCGGAGATCGAGACCGGCCCTTACAAGCATCCGGCGCGCATCGAGGTGCTTGCGAACGGCGACCTTTACGCGGTCTATTACGGCGGCGAGGGTGAATATGCGATTGACACCGGCGTGTTCGGTTCGCGCTTGAAGAAAGGCAGCCGCAAGTGGACGCAGCCGGCACGCATCGCCCACGATCCCTTCCGCTCGCTCGGCAACGGGGTGATCTGGCAGGCGCCCGACGGGTTGGTGTGGCTGTTCTACGTGGTGCGCTACGGGGAGACGTGGTCCACCTCGCGTGTGCAGGCCAAAGTTTCGCACGACAACGCCCGGACGTGGTCGGAGGCGTTTCCGCTCGTGAGCGACCAAGGCATGATGGTCTGCAACCGGCCCATCGTGCTGCACAACGGCGATTACCTGCTGCCGCTCTATTATGAAACCGGCCACGACACCGAAATGACCGCTCCAGACAGTTGCGGTCTGTTTCTCCGCTATGACGTGAAGAAAAAAGAATGGAAACAAACCGGCCGCATCCGTTCGGCCACGGGCAACATCCAGCCGGTGCCGGTTGAAGTCCGCGAAAACTTTCTCATCGCCTACATCCGGCGCGGCGGGAATTTTGAACCCACGACCAACGGCTGGACGATCCGCGCTGAATCGCACGACGGCGGCTGGACCTGGAGTGAAGGCGTCAATACAAGGTTCAAAAATCCAAACTCCTCGGTGGACTTCATCAAGCTGCGCAGCGGGAATCTGTTGCTCGTGTTCAACGACAGCATGAATGAGCGCACACCGCTGACCGTCGCGCTCTCATCTGATAACGACAAGACATGGCCGTGGCGGCGCAACGTGGCTGAAGGCCCTTACGACTACGCCTACCCGATGGCTGTGCAGGCACGTGATGGGAAGATTCACCTGATCTTCACCTCGCACGAGCGCACCGTCGTGAATCACGCCGTGTTCGACGAGGAATGGATCAAGCAGGGTGGCCCGGTGAAGAGTTGGCTGCCGAAGTGAGACTCTCTCTTTCCACTCGGTGATAGGCTGGAAGCGTTGCCCTACTTTGTTCGCAGACCGTCATCGTTCGCGGAGACGGTGTCCTGCCACGCCTTTGGAATCGTGGCGACGCAGACGTTAAGGTCGCCGAGCAGGTGCGAAGCGAACACAACTTTTTCGCCCCTGCGGTCCCAGCCGACGTGCGGATGCTCGCCTCCGCCGTAGGTGCGATGGCCTGACGTGAGCAGATGCGGACGCGTCGTCTTGCCCTCGAACAGCATGATGTCGCCGTGCGAGTTGTCCGCGGCGATCCAGTGGCCATTCGCGCTGCCGGCGGCGTGCCACCAGTTCAGCCGTGCGGCATCCGACGGCGACGCATCCGGCAACCAAGCGCCCGCGCCGACGATACGAACCTCGCCGGAGTAAATGTTCAACACCTTCACGTGCGACAGCACGGCAGCCGTCGGACTTTTGCCGCCACAGAAGAGGAGCTGGTCGTTGACCCACCACGATTCGTGCGTGACCAACTCGCCTTCTTCTGCGAGATAAACATTGCGGGGAATGCCGTCGCGGATGTCCACCACCCACAATCTCTGCCCGCGCGCGGCGTAGTCTTCCGGCCCCGCCGAAACATGCACCGGGCCAGCCACATCGCCGGTGGGTCCGCGCGCGCCGGCGAAGCTGATCAAGTTTGGATTCGTCCGGCTCCACTGGACATGACCGCTGAAACCGGGCGGCTGCGGAAAGCGGCAAACCTCCGTGAGCTTGCCGGTCTTGAGATTGACCTTGCAGATGCCCGACCCGCCTTCGTCTGACTTCGGCGCGGCGAGCCCGCGCGACTTGCCCGCGAGACCAGTGACACCCAGCGCAACGTATTTGCCGTCGCAACTCGGATTAAGCGACGTGGACGGCGAACCCTCCGGCAGTGTCGCGATGACACGCTCCGTGGCGGTCACGCGGGAGCGGCGCGCCGTCGGTTCGTCAGAAGGTTGAATGACCAGCTTGACTTCAACAATCTCGCGACCGCGCGAAGCGAGAACGGCATTGCCTTTGGCGGCGGCAGTAGCGCCACCGAGCGGACCTCGCGGTGTCTTGAAGCGGATTAACTCGCCGGTCGCCGTCACGTAGCCCATCAGTCCGCCTTTCGCGCGTGACGAGGTGAAAAGAATTACTGACTCGTCCGCCAGCCACGAGTATTCGTGGAAGTAGAGGTTCGCGTCTTTCTCCGGAGCGGTCGTGAGGAAAAGCAACTCAGCGCCGGTCTTGGGATCAGTCATGCGCTTGAATTCCGGCGGGAGGACTTCGAGCTGGTAGGAAACGTCAGCAGCAGCGCAGGCAAATGTAATGACGCTGAAGAGTGCCGTCCACGTCCAACGATTTCCAATTAAGAATCTCATGACTTCAAGCTCAAGCCTCACGGCCCAAAAGCTCAAGAAAAATCGCATCGAACTCGGCGTGAGAGCCGGCGTGCTCATCCATCCCGTCCGCGCCTGCACCGGCAACCTCTCTGGCCCGAGTGTGTATCATTAGCTGGAGGTGATTTGGAAAGAGAAGGTGTTGCAGCGGATTGAACGGGCGCTGCAATCATTTGCTTGAAAAATCATTTTACCGCGCGCCTCTGCCGGAGTAACTTGCCAGCACGATGAGCACCGTTGCTGAAATTGAAGCCGCCATACAGGCGTTGCCTCCAACTGAGCGCGAACGCCTGGCCGATGACTTGCCATCAATCTTGCCGGAATTGAATGGCGATGCCAGATGGCAGCGCATCACCAACGATGCCCGCCCGCGTCCGACGCTCACAGCCTTGGGCGATGAAATCGCCGCGCAATTGAAAACCAACCCCGCCGCCTTCCGTGAAGTGCGGGACGGTGACCTCAAATAATCAAAGTGAAGTCGCTGGGCACGGAAGAGTTCTGGCAGGCTTACCACGCGCTTCCGCCCGGCATCAAAGAATCCGCCCGTGCCGCGCACCAGAAATTTCTCCAGAATCCGGCGCATCCTTCTTTGCAGTTGGAACGGCTGCGTTCGGACCCCGTTTCTGGGGTGCGAGTGACGCGCGATTACCGGGCCGTGGCGCAAAGATTTGAAGGCGACGCATGGGTTTGGGTATGGATTGGCAACCACAAGGAATTCGACCGTCAATTTCCAGCATGAAAACAAAAATAAAAACCGTCCGCCTCGCCTGCACCGGCAACCCCTCCGGCCCGAGCCTGTATCATTTGCTGGAGGTGATGGGGAAGGAGAAGGCGATGGGGAGGATTGAAGAGGGTGCTTACTTCGTTCAAAATTGAACAATCAAACACAAGTCAAACAATGAAACCGATTACTATAATTCTTTTGATCTTGAGCAGCCTCCGATGTTTGGCTGACGACACAAACATCATCGTCGCAACCGATTGGTCAGAACCCGTCGCGGATGGGGATTATCCCGTTCGTGGCCGTCTAGTGATCATCGGAGGGAGCGAACCAGCTTACGGTGGCCCGAAAGCTGAAACTACAAATCACACGATGATGTTTGTGGAACTCCAATATGTGAAGCAAGCATGTTGTGGCAGCGTTAAACTATATTTCGATGTGATGGGACTGAAATGCAAGTTGGTAGATGCAAACGGCAAGCCTGCACCAAAACCGCAAGGGGTGGGTGGGAGCGGTCGAGGAGCTTTCGCTCCTTCTTGGGTTGTGCTGCCTTACAATTCCACGATTCGGCTGTTTGTTAATCCTGGAAGCAGGTCGCCTTTGCGAATTACTGAAACCGGCGAGCCTTGGAGTTATTGGAAAATCCAATCGAGTGACACGAATATTTATTATTTATCCGGTTCGCTCGCAATTTCCACAGCTACCAATGCGACACTCATAGCAAAGCCGCATGATGATGTAAATCCTCACGAGTATCACGAATGGAAAGGCACTCTTGTTTTTCCAAAAGTGAAGATTTCAACTGGCACATTCGCGAAGCAGAAGTGAAAGCGACGCGCGGCGTTCACGCCGCTTCAACGTCCAAATTGAAATCGCCACACCACTTGCCATCGCCCGTTGAAGCGACCCCGCCGTGCGGGATCGCACTCCGTCAGCCCGTCAGGGGCGAAATCTTTGTAGAATCCGCTGCCAACAAATTCCTCAGCTCCGTCAGGAGCAACACATTCTGCCGATGCCGCCCCTGACGGGGCTTTTTCATTTTGTGGAATGGACGTTCTACAAATATGTCGCGCCAACGGCGCTTGATGCGTTGGTTTTCAAGCGTATTTGTGGTTTCCACGCAGTTGGTCTCCGTTATCATCCAACCGCAAGCATGACTGGTGATGAAAAAAAGATTCCTGCGCTCTCCAGCCGCGAGACACGGCAAACGCCACGGTGGAAGCGGCTGTTGAAGTTTGCACTCTGCCTGATTCTGGTTGTGGTGGTGGGGTGCGCTGCATTAATCGGCGCGTTGGTTTTCAAACACAAACGCATCGTCGGCGCGAAGCCGGGCAAATTGCAGACGAAGGTTCAACCCAAAGAACTTGGGCGCTGGGTGAACCCGTTCATCGGCACGGGAGGCATTCCGTGGGTCTGCGGCCATAATTTTCCCGGCGCGATGGTTCCGTTCGGGATGGTTCGCCTGGGGCCTGAAACGACTTCCATGTTGGCCCGCAAACGGGCGCTCAACACGTCCGGATATTACTATGGCGATGATCAGATTCTTGGGTTCAGCCACACGCGGTTGAATGGCACGGGCGCGACCGACGGCGGGCATTTCCTGGTGGTGCCGGCGGTTGAGCCGCTTCAGCCCGAGTCCTACCGCAAGGGGCAAACCACGAACTTTTCACACAGTGAGGAAATTGCCTCGCCCGGTTATTACGCGGTTACTTTGCCGAAAATCGGGACGCTGGTGGAACTCACCGCCACGCCGCGCGTGGGCGTCCACCGCTACACGTTCAGCAAGAACAAGACTCCGCATCTCATGCTCGACGTGATGAACGCTTTGGGTGGTCGCAAGAGTCGCGAAGGAAAGTTGCGGGTCCTGCCCGAGGCCAAAGAAGTTGAAGGGGCGGTGCGGACTTTCGGAACTTTTGCCGCGCGATATGGCGGGATCAAGGCGTATTTTGTCGCCTGGTTCAGCCAGCCGTTCGCCTCTTTCGACACCTGGCAAAACGACACGGTTTTCACCAACCAAACAACGGCCGAGGGTGAGGGCGTCGGTGTTGATTTGAATTTTGCGACCGCGAGCCATCCGCAGGTCATCACGCTCAAGCTGGCGATTTCCTACGTGAGCATTGAAAATGCGCGGGCCAATCTGCAAGCCGAAGCCGGCGCAAAAGACTTCGATCAGATTCTGGCCGAGGCGCAACAAGTCTGGGAGGAGAAGCTCTCCTTGATCAAAATCAAGGGCGGCACTGAAAAGCAGAAGAGGATTTTCTACACGGCGCTTTTCCGCGTGTTTCAGATGCCGACCTTGTTCAACGACGCGAATGGCGAGTATCTGGGATTTGACCGGAAGGTTCACAAGACCTCCGACTTCCAGTATTTCACCGACCTTTCCATCTGGGACACTTTTCGGACGGTTCATCCGCTCTACACGTTGATCGCGCCAAAGGATCAGCGGGACATGGTGGTGTCGCTCGTGAAAATGCTGGAGCAAGGCGGGTGGCTGCCGCGCTGGCCGTCGGGACACGGCTACTCGAATTCGATGCTCGGCACGCCTGCCGACATTGTCATCGCGGACACTTATCTCAAAGGGATACGAAATTTCGACGTTGAACAGGCTTATCAAGCGATGCGTCACACCGCGCTTGCGCCCACTCCGCCGGGGTCGGCGTTTTCCGGCCGGGAGGGCGTGGAGCATTATTTGAAATATAAATACTGCCCTGCCGGGCTGATGGACGAATCCGTCTCCCGAACTCTGGAGTTCGCGTGGGCCGACCATGCGATATCGCTGTTGGCGGAATCCCTCGGCCATCACGAAGACGCGGTGCTCTTCCGGGAACATTCCATGTTCTATCGGAATCTTTGGAACACCAACACCCAGTATTTTCAACCGCGCGATGCGCAAGGACAGTTTGTCGAAACGTTCAAGCCGCTGCTCCTGACTTACATGGATCGCGGTGGCAAGTTCACGAAAGACTACGTGGAAGGCAGCGCGTTGCAATGGCGTTGGGCAGCGCCCTTCGATGCGGATGGATTGATCTCCCTGTTCAAGAGTCGTGACTACTTCGTCGAAGAACTAGACAGTTTCTTCGCCAAGTCCGATCCGGCCATGGCCGCATGGAATCCGGGCCCATACTACTGGCACGGCAATGAACCCGATATCCCCGCCGCATATCTGTTCAACAAGGCTGGTCGGCCCGACCTCACGCAAAAGTGGGTTCGGTGGATCCTGGACAACAAATACGGCGACGGCTACAACGGGCTGGATGGCAATGATGATGCGGGAACACTCTCGGCTTGGTATGTTTTCAGCGCCTTGGGTTTTTATCCGATTGCTGGTTCGGACAAATACGAACTTGGCGCGCCACTGTTTGAGAAGGTGGAAATGAAGTTGAAGGACAAGCCGCTCGTGATCATCGCGGAGAATTATGCGACCAACCACCTGTATGCGCACAAAGTGTGGTTGAATGACATTCCGCTCGAACGCACCTGGATCACCCACGCGGAGATCGAAAAGGGCGGAGTTTTGAAGTTCGCGATGAGTCCCAAGCCGAAGGATCACTGAAAGCAAGATTGACTCATGAGACTCATCACCCGCCTCGCCATAGTCGCACTTGCCTTCGTGACCTGTTCCTTGACGAAACTCACCGCTCGAGAGGCAGACGGGTTCGAGCCGATTTTCGATGGGCGCACGCTTGAGGGCTGGCTCGGTCAGGACATGATCTTCTGGTCTGTCGAGGAAGGAGCGATCACCGGCACAATCTCGCCGGAACACGCGCCCAAGCTGAATCAGTATCTCGTCTGGCAGGGCGGCTTGCTCGACGACTTTGAGTTGAAGGTTACGTTCCGTCTGCGCAGCGCGAATTCACCGGCGGTTAATGGCGGCTTTCAATTCCGCAGCCGGCGACTCCCAAACGGCGATGTCGCTGGCTACCAGGTGGACAACAACTACAACATGCCATGGAAGGCGCGGCTCTACGACGAGTTCGGTCGCCACGACCTGGCGCTGCAAGGCGAGCGCACGGTTTTTGACCACGACGGCACGAAACGCACCGAAAAGCTGGCGCTCGAACCGGGCGCGGATGATTTCCGGCTCGATGAATGGCACGAGTATCATCTCATCGCCCAAGGCCGGAGGCTCTCGTTGTTCGTGAATGGCAAACTCATCGCCGAAGTCACCGACAACGACGATGACAGTTTCGAGGCGACCGGCATCCTCGCCATGCAACTTCACACCGGCCCGCCGATGAAGGCGCAGTTCAAGGACATCCGCCTCAAGCGCCTCGCTACCGCGCGCAAACCCAGCGCCCGCGAAACGTTGCTCGCCGACGCCGCGCTCGCGTGGCATTTCGGCGAACGGCTGAATGCCCACCAACCACCGCTCAACGCCATCGGTAAGATCACTGCAGGTCTGCCCGCCGACGGGGTTGGATCGCACCCGGGTGCGAAGATTTCGAAACTCGAAAGCGCGTATTTCGACCTCCAGAAAGATTTGAACCAGCCGAAGCTCTGGAATGTCACCGGCAAGGCGCTCACGGTTTATCTGCGCGCGAGAATCCCGGATGGTTCATGGAACTCCGCCCTGATCGCCAAGCGCGGCAATCACGACGTCGTCAACTTCTGCATGTTCAGCACAGACCTGAGCGGCACGCCCGGACCGGACATTGGGTTCGAGGTTCACACCGGCAAAGGTTTTGTCGCCGTCAGCTTTCCAGTTTCAAAGGTCGAAGCGACAGGCTGGCTTGACCTTGTGGGGCGTTACGACGGGAAGACCATCGCGCTTCTCTGCAATGGCCGCGTCATGGCCGGGAAGCCGTGGTCGGGTGAACTGACTCAAAACAATGAACCGATTCTCATCGGGGCGGAATCTTATGACGGCGTTCCCAAGCGTTTTTTCACTGGCGAAATGGAAGAGGCCGCAATCTGGCCACGCGCCCTCACCGACGCGGAAGTTGCGCAATTGAGTCGCACTGCCATCCCGAAATGACCCAACTGCATGGATGACTGAAGTGCTTTTCGGCTGCGCGGAGTTGGGTCTGGTTCACCACGGCACAATTCTCCGTATCGAACAGGGCAAAGGTGGAAAAGACCGTTACGTTCCAATCGGTGCGAGGGCACTCATGTGGTTGGAAAAATATTTGGTGAAAGGCCGTCCATTTCTCGACAGACTATCTGTTGCATCGGCTCTTTTCCTTGGCATGCACGGTCAACACATTCGTCCAGCACGCCTCGCTTCACATATTCACGATCTCGTCACAAAAGCCCGGTTAGGCAAAATCGGCAGTTGTCATATTTTTCGCCATGCGTTTGCGACGGCCTTGCTGGAGAATGGCTGCGACCTGCGACACATCCAGGCAATGCTCGGCCACACCAGATTGGACACAACCGCCATTTACCTCCATTTGAACATGCACGATTTGAAAGCGGCCCACGAAAAATACCATCCTGCCAAGCTCACCCCGAAAGACAAACGCAGTGCCACTTCGGTTATGCAAACGAACGAGGCACAACTGCTCTTCTCCTTCATGTGTGAAAACTAATTCAGCGCTTCCTTAACGGAGCTTGAATCCATTTCCTTCTCGGATTCTACAAAGATGTCGCCCTGCCGGGGCTTGCTTGCGCCTGGCAATCCGCACTCGCAGGACGCGCTTCCGATTGTATTCCACAAAGTGAAGGATTGATTTTTGGCCGGGGACGGGTCAGTCTTTGGGTGGCTGTTTGATTTGATTATGAAACACATCGCATCATTGATGGCATCGCTCCTGTTCAGCGCAGCACTGGCTGGGTCCCCGGCGGTGGCCGGACCGGGAGGTTTTTCCGGCAAAGTGACCGAGACCATGGACGCCGCTGGATACACGTATGTGCTCGTGGACACCGGCACGAATAAAATCTGGGCCGCCGCGACAAAGTTTCCGGTCAAGAAGGATGATGTGGTGTCGATGTCCGACGCCCTGCCGATGACTGACTTTCACAGCAAGTCGTTGAACCGTGATTTTCCGCTGATTTATTTCGCCAGCAGCATCAAGGTGGCTGGTGCGAATCCCGGCGCGGCGAATCTGCCCGAAGGTCATCCCGTCATTGGCGGAAGCGGGGCGGGGGAACTTCCCGCCAGTCACCCTGTGGTAGCTGCCAGGACGCCGCCGTCCAAAGTGGATTTCACCGGGCTCAAGCCGGCCAAGGATGGAAAGACCATCGAGCAAATCTACACCGCCAGTGCAAAGCTTGAGGGCAAGTCCGTTAAATTCCGCGGGAAGGTCGTCAAGTATAACGCCGAGATACTGGGCAAGAACTGGCTGCATATCCAGGACGGCACGGGCGGTGCCGGCAGCAACGATCTCCTCGTCACCACCACCGATGAGGCCAAACGCGGCGACACGGTTCTGATCGTCGGCAAGGTGGGGCTAAACAAGGATTTCGGCTCCGGCTACAAATACGATTTGTTGATTGAAGACGCGAAGGTGACGGTCGAGTAAGCCTCCGTCCGGATTTGAATTCACGCGTGCTGAACGAGCCCGTTGGCACACAACAGCCAGCACTTGCAGGTTGGGCCTAACCTTTCCCATAGCCTGCGGTTTTCCCCGGGCTGCGACTCATCGAGTCACTCTCCGTTCCGCTGTTCTGACTCCGAATATACTCGCAGTTGAACCGTTTGACGGAATCCGCGCCGCCTGTTTAGCTGTCGTCAATATTGACTCCCCCAAATATGAAAATGCTCCAACGATTTTGTGGTCGGCGGTTCGCGCTGGTCTTCGGATTTTTCACGCTGACGCTTTCCGCTCTTCACGCCGATGACTGGCCGCAATGGCTCGGCCCGAAACGGGACGCGGTCTGGCGCGAGACGGGCATTGTCGAAAAATTTCCGGCGGACGGTCTCAAGTTTCGCTGGCGCGTGCCGATTGGCGGCGGATTCGCCGGACCGGCGGTGGCCAGGGGCCGGGTTTACGTTGCGGATCGGCAGCTTGCAAAGGGCGCGAGCAATCCAGCGAATCCCTTTGCGCGCGGCGAAATTCCCGGCAGCGAACGCGTGCTGTGCCTCAACGAGGCCGACGGCAAGATTGTCTGGCAGCATGAATACGATTGCTCTTATACGGTCAGCTACGCGTCCGGTCCGCGCTGCACGCCGACGGTTCACGATGGCAAGGTTTACACGCTCGGGGCAGAAGGAAATCTCGTCTGTCTGGACGCGGAAAAGGGCACGGTGATTTGGTCGCGCGATTTCAAAAAGGATTTCAATCTCAAAACACCGCTGTGGGGCTTCGCCGGTCATCCGCTCATTGACGGGAAGAAGTTGATTTGTCTCGCCGGCGGCGAAGGCAGTGTGGCCGTGGCTTTCGACAAGGACACGGGCAAGGAACTTTGGCGCGCGCTCAGCGCAAAGGAGCCGGGTTACGCGCCGCCGATGATCTACGAGTTCGCGGGCAAGCGGCATCTCATCATCTGGCATCCGGAAGCGGTGAATTCGCTCGACCCCGACACGGGCAAAATTTTTTGGTCGTATCCGCACACGCCGTCGGTTCGCTCCGGCATGACCATTCCCAGCCCGCGCCAATCCGGAGACCGGCTCTTCCTCAGTTCCTTTTACAACGGTTCATTGATGTTGCGCGTTGGCTCGGACAAACCGTCGCCGGTCTGGCAGAGCCAAAAGGTGAGCGAAAAAGACACGGACGGATTGCACAGCGTAATGGCCACGCCGCTGCTCGAGAATGGTTACATTTACAGCCCGTGCAGCTACGGCCAGTTCCGCTGCCTGAAGGCTGACACCGGCGAGCGCATCTGGGAGACGTTCGAGCCGACCACCGGCAAGTCCACACGTTGGGGCAACGCGTTTATCGTGAAGAACGGCGACCGCTGTTTTCTCTTCAGCGAAACGGGAGACCTCATCATCGGAAAACTCACGCCGGAGAAATACACGGAAATCAGCCGCGCGCGCCTACTTGATCCCACGAATCCCGATCCCGGCCGGCCGGTGGTCTGGTCGCATCCGGCATTCGCGAACAAGTCGGTCTATGCACGGAACGACAAGGAGATCGTGTGCGTGTCGCTGGCGGCGGAGCGTGGGCGGTAAAGGATTCCGCTGCCCGCGCCGGCTTCACCATCGAAGAGATTATCAACCTCACGAAAATTGACCGCTGGTTTCTGGTGCAGATCAAGGAGATCGTGGATTTTGAGGAAGATCTGGCGGAGCTAAACCAATGGCAATTTTATTGCGCCAGCGCCGCCGCTAATTCCTTGTGCGTCGTCTGAAGAATCGCGGTGATGCGGTGGCGTTCCTCTTTTCCGAGATAAGCGTAGCGCGGTTCCGGTTTTGTAGATTTAAGAATCGTCGCGAGACGCTCGTAAACGAGGCGTTTAAGTTGCGCGGGTAATTGCAGAAATACGTCGGAGTAAACAAGGTAGTGGCAGCGGTTTTTGAACAGGTGGCCGTCGAGCGAAAAGTCCTTTAGCGAATCGCCCGCGCTTGTGCGGGGAGCGTCGGCTTGAAACGCGCGTTGAAAATCCGGCGAGCCTTCGAGTCCTTCAGGCAATCTGGCCTCGTCGTGGAAGAGCAGGTCGTCCACGATCTCCTTCGCCGCGCCGTTGAAGACGCTTTTCACACTGTCGTAAACCAATTCGTCGGACACCGGCTCTTTCAAGTCGTGTTGGAGATTTTTCTGATAGAGCAACATGTAGCGGCAGTTCACCGAGGCGCGTGTGAGGGTGTTTTGCACCGCTGTCTGGCATTCAAGCACGAGCAACGCGACGATGTCGCTGCTGCCAGAAAGATACTCTTCCGTGTCGAAGAATTTCGAGAGGTCACGAATATTCGCACCCGATCTGAAATCAACGGACAACTTTTCCTGCTTCTCGCGTGCGAAAACATTTCCGCGATGCAGCGCAGCGCCATGTTTGCCGGTCACATACCAGCCGCCCCAGCGATTTGTGAATGGCGTGTGCATGTCCACCACTTCAGAACCGTGCCTGAGCAACGGCTCGCCTTCCTTATCGGCAAAGACCGAGCGCACGAAAACGCCAGGAATGCCCCTCACGAAATTTCCGCCGTGACAACGAAGGCAATCGCCGTCGCGAACAAAAGTCTGCGGCGAATTCGCCCGGAGCGCGGCCGGGCTCAACGTGTAAAAAATCGGCCCAAGCACCGGATCGATCGTTGTCACCTCGACAAGCCCGCCCGGAACCCAGCCGATATAACAATTGTCGGAAAAGTAGATCGCGCGCGGATGTTCCGGTCGGATGCGGTCTCGCTGGAAACTGGTTTTTGAGAAAACAACGACCTGGCTTTCCACCGGAACCCGCAGTTGGCGGAGAAGATCGCGAACAATCTCCCGGTCGTTACCTTTGAATCGGACTTCGCCGGTCGTGATTTGTTTTTGTAGTGTCTCCGTTGCGTCCTGTGGCGTTGCTTTGGAGTAATTGATTGGCGGCAGTTCGTATTTCTCGGTTGTTTGGGCAAAACACCGCAGCGCGAGGAGCACGAAACAAAACGAAAACAATTTCATGATTCAATCTCCGGTTTCGTCAACTGCGACTTGGGCCAGACAATACCATGCGTGAAAAGTTTATTAGGTTTCCCTGCAGCTTTTCCGTAAGGAAGCTTAGGTTCTGTGATCTTCCGCGCTCAGAGCCTTGAACGCGAGTGCCGCCGCGATGCCTCCGGAAAAATCCGCGACGAGGTGAATCCAGACATTCACGCCGCTGACCAGTTTCATCAACGTGATGCCGGTGGCAACGGCGGGATTGAACGCGCCGCCGGAAATTCCGCCGACTGCAAACGCCATGACGACCACCGTGAAGCCGATGGCGAGTCCATAATTTGAATTCCCGGCGGTCCCTTTGGCTGTGGCGGTGTTCAACACCACCCACGCGAGCGCGAACGTGCCGAGAAATTCCGCGAGCAACGATTTCGCGACGTCAAGTTCGCCTGGCGGCGGCATCACCGGATTGCCTTTGAGAAAAAGGACTGCGAACGACGCGACGGTCGCCGCGACGATCTGCGAAACGATGTAGCCCGGCACGTCGGCGGTGGCGCATTTGCCGCGCAGCCAGACGGCGACGGTCACGGCGGGATTGAAGTGCCCGCCGGAAATGTGTCCGCCCGCATAGACCATGACCATGAGCGTGGCTCCGATGGCAATGGGCGCAAGCGCACCCGCGCCCGGTGCGATAACCGTCATGCCGACGACGAAGACGAGGAAAAACGTGCCGATGAATTCAACGAGATATTTTTTCATGTGATTTCCTGTTGTTTGGGTTTTGCCGCCAAGGGAGAAATTAGCAGGTTGAAGCGCGGGAAGAAAACGATTTTTCCTGCTCGCGACATTGACGCCAAGTTCACAAATGTGCTAACTTCCCGCGGATGCGGGAAATTCAATTCTAGCGCAATGCCTCTGGCGATTGCCCGGTGGAAGAGTTTTTCGACGGGCTGGGATCAAAGCAGGCGCAGAAAGTGGCATGGGTGCTCCGGCTTGTGAAGGATCTGCCCATCGTGCCCCGGCAATATTTCAAGAAGCTGGAAGGCACGGACGATCTCTGGGGAGTGCGAGCCGAATTTGGCGGCGATGCGTTCCGGCTGCTGGGTTTTTGGGACGCGGGCAGGCTGATTGTCCTGACCAATGCATTTGCAAAGAAAACACAGAAAACTCCGCATCGGGAAATCGAACTCGCCGAACAGCGCAGGCGCGATTACCTGAACCGAAAGACAAAACGATGAAAGACGACCTCGACAAATACATCAGCCGCCGCAAAAAGCGCGACGCGAAGTTCAACGAGAATTTTGAAAGTGGCTATCAGGAATTCAAAGTCGGCGTGCTCCTGCGCCAGGCGCGCGAACGCGCGGGCATCACGCAGGAAGACCTTGCCCGCCGCACCAAGACCCGCAAGTCAGCCATCTCGCGTTTGGAAAACCATGCTGAAGACGTGCGCCTTTCCACCATCGAACGGGTGGCTCATGCGCTTGGGAAGAATTTGGTCATCCAATTGGTTGAAGCGTGAAATGGAAAATACGACGCCCAGTTCAAAGTTGTCTTTGACGGCATCCGGCAGTTAATGTCGCCGCCGGAAACCAAGGCCGGGAAATTGGCTTTCATGTGAAGCATGAAGATGAAGCGGAACAAAAGGCGAAGAAGCGATAGGTGTTTATATGCAGGTAAAATGCTGAGGTTCTTATGAATTTGGCAGAAGCCATTAAGAAAACTCGGGAAGCTCTTCTTGTAGCAATTCAGGATGAGCAACGTCCGAGTCTTGAAACACTGAAGTGTTTTGCCGAATTAATCGAACTCAACGATCGTGAGTGGTTGAAAATTCCCGAAAACGATGCCACGAGTCAAAAAGAAGCAGAGTTTTGGTTCAAGAAAGCCAAACCACTCGGCTGGTTTCGTCTTTGCGTCGAACACGGTTTGCTACCTGAAAACTATATTCGATGGCCGAAGCACAATTGTTTTCGGCCGCCGAAACTAAAGGAGGCGAAAAAGGGAAGCCAAAGTGTTCAGACTGTTTCGGGTGGTGCGTTCGAACAGAATCGACGCAAGCATTGAAATTTCACTTCACCAAATCCAAACACACCAGCCGGTCTTCGCTTCGCAGATAAAGTTTTTTGCGAGAGAGCACGGGCGCGGCCCAGCAGGGATAATGCAGTTGCGGGACCTGCCATGAGCAGATTTCGACCGGCTCTCGCGGATTCGGACGGAACAATCCGAGCTTGCCGCCTTCGCCGAGCGCGATGAGTTTGCCGTCGGCAAGAATCGCCGAGCCGCGTCCGTAAACGGCGGGTTGTTTTGCGCTGTGCGCCGGAAAACTTTCACTGCGACCCCACATCAGCTTGCCGGTCTTGAGTTCGACGCAGCGGAAACTCGCGTCAGGTTCGTTGCGTCCGCTGAAGGCGTAGAGGAATCCGTCGTGCAAAACAGGCGTGTTGAAATGGATTTCCAAAACCGGCGCGGGATAAGTTCCATCGGGATTACGCTCGAACGGATTTTTCGGACTGCTCCAGACTTCCTCGAACGAGCGGCCATCCGGCTTCACGCGCAGCGCCACCGAGCCGACGCGAAAATACGCGGCGGAAATAAAAACCAAATCGTCGCGGACAACGGGCGTCATCGCGTTGACAGATTCGTTGACGAAGGATTGAAACCAGCGGCTAAACCGGACTTCGCCGTTCGCTGGGTTGAGCGAGACGAGTCCCTGTCGCATCAGGCAAAACAGGTGTCGCTGGCCGTGAATCGTCGCGGCAATGGGCGAGGCGTAGCTGGTGGATTTTTCGTGACCGCTCCACTGGTAAGGCTGCTCCTGCCGCCAGCCGATTGTCTTGACGCCGTTCCACGTTTTTTTGCCGACGCTTTCCCAGATTGTTTTTCCAGTTTCAGGATTGAGCGCGACGACGCCAGCGTCCGGTTGTCCGCCGATCATCACAATCAACTTCCCGTCCTCAAGCAACGGCGTGCTGCCAACACCAAAAAATGGCTCCGGCACGTTCCAATCTTTGGCCGTGTCCCGCTGCCAGATCACGTCGCCGCTCGCGAGATTGAGGCAGGTCAGCTTCCCTTCCGCGCCAAACGTGTAGCAGCGGTTCGACGTGAGCAACGGCGTGCAGCGCGGGCCGTTGTTGTAGCCGAACGGGTCAACAAAACGGCTCGCATCTTTGTGCGTCCACTTGGTTTTGCCGGTGAGCGCGTCCATCGCTTCGACGATCTCTTCGTCGGCGATGCGATGATGCAGCACGATCAAACCGCCACGCACCGACGGCGCGCTGTAACCTGTGCCGGCAATTTTTTCCCAGAGCAACGGCGGGCCGTTTGTGGACCATCGGTCAAGCAGGCCGGTTTCGCTGGAAGTGTTGTCGCCGCGCGGGCCGAGGAAACATGGCCAGTCTTCGTTTGTTTGCGCGGCGGGCGATGCAAAAGCAAGACTCGCGCACCAGAGCGCCGACAAAAATATTTTTCCACTGGCGAACACTGAATTGTTTCTCCCGGTGTCTATTTTTCCGCGATGCAATAGAGGTTCTCCGCGCCGCGGATGAAGATTTCTCTGCCGACAAGGGCGGGCGAAGCGTCGGTGTGCTCGCCGAGTTTGTTTGTGGCGAGGATTTCAGCCGTTCCTTTTTTCAGAACGACGCAGACTCCATCGCGGCTTAGGACATAGACGCGGTCTTTGGCGGCGACGGGCGAAGCGTAAACGCTGGAAATGCCTTCAAGCCGGGCAGCCTCAAATTTTTTGTTTCCATCTTTCGCGTCGAAGCAGGTGAGGATGCCGTCATTGTTTTTGAGGACGTAAATCAAACCGTCTGAGAGCAGCGGCGACGGGACGTAAGGCGTGTTCTTGTTGTAACTCCAGCGAACCGCATCCGTGCCCGCAAGGTCGCCTGTCTTGCCGAGCGCAAAGGCGAAAATTGCCGCGCCGCGAAAGCCGCTGGTGACATAAACCGTGTTCGCATCGGCGACGGGACTGGGTATGGCGTTCGCCGTCTGGCCGCCGCACGACCAGATTTCCTTGCCGTCGGCGAGATCGTAACTGCGGACTTTGCCGGTGGCGTTGATGACGGCCTGGAATTTCCTGTTGTGTTCGACGACGAGCGGCGTTGCCCAGCCGGTGCCTTCGCTGCGCGGAGTTTTCCAGAGCTCCTCGCCGGTCTTTTTGTCGAACGCGGCGATGAAATCATTTTCGGTTTCGTCGTCCCAATTCACTATGACCCTGTCGCCGTGCAATGCGGGCGAAGCGCCTTCGCCGAAGCTGAACTTGGTCTGCATTTTGCCGAAGTCTTTCAACCATTTCAAATTTCCGTCCATGTCGTAGCAATGCAGTCCGCGCGAGCCGAAGTAGGCGAACACGAGCTGGCCGTCCGTGACCGGCGAAGCGGAAGCAAAGCCGTGATCCTTATGATGACCTTCATGCGGCACTTCCTCGCGCGCGACTTTTTGCCAGAGCGTTTTGCCGGTGTTGCGATCAATGCAGAGAACGACGAACTGGTAAACTTCGCTCGGCGCCTCGGCGCGCATCCGCCCGCCACGATTGCCGCCCGGTCCACCGGGGCCGCCGCCTCTGCGAAAACCGCCGGATCCGCCGGCTGGAGACTCTTCGCGCGGCGGCGGGTTTTCAGTTGGCGGAGTTTTTACTTCGGAATTGGTTCCGTCTCCATACGGTGCCGGGTTGCCGCGGAAATTTTCTGTCGCTGCAGTTTTCTTTCCGGCCGTTTTTTCCGTCTTCAGGGCGCTGAGAATGAAAACTTTGTCGCCCCAAACAATCGGCGTCGAACTTCCTTCGCCGGGAATTTTCACTTTCCATTTCACGTTTTTCGCTTCGCTCCATTCAGTCGGCGGGTCGGCGTCTGGCGCAACGCCGGTGGCGAGCGGGCCGCGCCATTGCGGCCAGGAATTTTTTACGTCGGCGGATGGATCAGCCGCGGTCGCAACACGCGCGATGGAAAGAATGACGAGGCTGGCAAAGAAAGTTGTTGATTTCATGAACTTCAGGAGTGGTTCGGCTGCGGTTTGGTTACAGGTATATGCCAGCGATTTGGGATTCAGCCAAGCGCGTTTCTTCAAAAGTTTAGATTTGCTCCACTTGTAAAGTGCTGCCCACGATTTTACGCGCTGTGTCGAAGTGTGTGTCGCGGCAGACAATGGGCAGTCCGGTGCGAATGGCGACGATGGTCACGAACAAATCATTTCGTGGAACGGTCAGCCCTTTGGCGCGAAGCTGGCGTTCCAGCGAAGCCGCCTCGCTCCAGTCGCCGGCCTCAAACGGGAAGTGATGGCTTAATGCCAGCGCCTGGTTCAGATCATCTTCTTCACCCGCCTTCATGCCGCTGAGAAGTTCGAATCGAATCGGGCAGGTGTAGGCGGCGCGATCCACTTGTAGCAGTCGGGCCACAGAATGTTTCACGACCGGATCGCCCTTGCGTCGCAAAAATTCCACCCACGCCGACGTGTCAATGAGCTTCATAGACATCGCGGGCTTCCAATTCCTCATTCGTCATGGAAAAATCCGTCTGGCCGGACACCGCGCGCTCAATGAACTTTTGCCGCTCCTGTAGTTTCAAGAATTCCGTCAATGCCTGGCTTACGGCAGGAGATTTCTTCTTTTGGCCGGTGATTTTCTGAATCCGCCGCAACTCAGATGCATCAACGTCAATTGTTATTCTCATACTTTGAATTGAAAATATGATGCTTGCCTTATTCCGTCAATCAGCGACTCAGTGACTGCGCGATTTGCGCCTTTGCTACGGCGATTATGGCTGCATCTTCTTGTGTTCGCACTCGAATCCAACGTAAGCTCGCATTTCTTATGTTGACGATTTCCGAGATCAGCAAGGCCTACGCCGGGCGCGTGCTTTTTGCCGACGCCACGTTGCAGGTGAACCGCGAAGACCGCATCGGGCTGGTCGGGCCGAACGGCGCGGGGAAGTCCACGCTGTTCAACATTATCCTCGGCAACGAATCGGCGGACGCGGGTGAAGTCACGCGGGAACGAAATGTTTCCGTCGGTTATCTGCCGCAGGAAAGCGCGCCAGCCGGTGATGAAACTGTCGTTGAACTCGCGACGGCCATCACGCCTGACTTTGTGAAGTTGCGCCGCATCATCAAGGCTTGGGACGCGAACCATCCGACCGAGGCGTTGCACCCGGAAATAATTCACGACGACGTTCACGACCGTTTCAACGAGCTAAATGGTTATCAGGTTGAAGCGAAGGCGAAGCAGATTCTCGCGGGCTTGAGTTTTCGCGAAAAAGATTTCGACCGCCCGGCCAAAGAGATGAGCGGTGGCTGGGTGATGCGCGCCCATCTCGCGCGGCTGCTCACACAGGAGCCGGATCTGCTGTTGCTCGACGAGCCGACCAACCATCTCGACCTCGAAGCGTTGATCTGGTTTCAGGGCTACTTGAAAAATTATCCCGGTGCCATCGTCGTCATTTCCCACGACCGCGAATTTCTCAACCAGCTCGTCGGCAGCGTCGTGGAGATCCGGCAGAGCAAGCTCATGCGCTATCGCGGCAACTACGATGATTTCCTCGTGCAACGCGAAGCCGCCGAGGCGCAACTTCTTTCCGCCTACAAAAATCAGCAGCGCGAAATCGCGCACATGATGGAGTTCGTGAACCGCTTCCGCGCGAAAAACACAATGGCCACGCGGGCGCAAAGCAAACTCAAGCAGATTGACCGGATGGAAAAGATCGAAGCGCCGACGGGCGACGACAAAAAGATAGACTTCCAATTTCCACAACCGCAGCGCAGCGGATTGAAAGCCATCACGCTTGAAAACATTCATTTTGCTTACGGCGAGAACGTGGTTTATCACGGCATGGAATTTAAGGCGGAGCGCGGCCAGCGAACCGTGCTGGTCGGGCCGAACGGCGCGGGCAAATCAACGTTGCTGAAAATTCTCGCTGGAGTTTTGGTTCCGCAGAGCGGCGAGCGAACGCTCGGCCATAACGTGAAGGCCGGTTATTATTCGCAGTATCGCGTGGACATGCTCGACCCGTCGAGGACGGTTTTTGAGGAGGCGCTCGACACGCCGCAGCGGGTGACGGAGCAATTCGTCCGCACGTTGCTCGGCAGTTTTCTGTTTCGCGGCGACGACGTTTTCAAAAAGGTCAGCGTGTTGAGTGGTGGAGAAAAAAGTCGGCTCGCGCTCGTGAAGCTGCTGCTCGATCCGCCGAATCTTCTGCTCATGGACGAGCCGACGACGCATCTCGACATGTCGAGCATTGACGCGCTGGCGTTCGCGCTCGACCAGTTCGAGGGCACGCTCATTTTCATCAGCCACGACGTTTATTTCATTCGCGCATTGTCGAACCACGTCGTCCACGTCAACTCCGGCCAGCTCAAGCATTATCCCGGCGGCTACCAATATTATTTGGACAAGACGAAGGCGGTTTCCGCGCGCGCGGCGTTGACTTCCGGAGGGACGAGTTCCACGAGTCCCAATAATTCAGGGAATAATTCAGGGCGTCGTGTAACTCCGCCCTCCGATGGCGCGGTGAATCGCAAAGAGCAAAAGCGCCTCGAAGCCGAACAACGGCAGGCGCGCTCGGGCAAACGCAAGGCGCAGCAGCAATTGGTTCATCGGTTGGAAAAAGAGATTCAGGAACTCGAAGCGCGGCTGGTTGAACTCACCGCTGAATTGGAAAAGCCGGAAACTTACGAAAAAACCGGTCGCGCCGTGGAAGTGAACCGCGAACTGTTGCACGCGCAGGAAAGATTGGCAGAACTGAATCCCGAGTGGGAAGCCGAAGCCGGCAAACTCGCGGCGATGCCATGAGCGCACAACGCGTCGTCATCGTCGGCGGAGGCGCTGCTGGATTTTTCGCGGCCATCACTTGCGCGGAGGCGTCGCCGGGAACGGAAGTCATCGTGCTCGAACGCGGGCCGCAATTTCTCACCAAAGTCAAAATCTCCGGCGGCGGACGTTGCAACGTCACCCACGCGTGCTTCGACGCGCGCGAATTTACGACGCGTTTCCCGCGCGGCGAACGGGCGTTGATCGCGCCGTTCAAACGGTTTCACGCGAGCGACACCATCGCGTGGTTCGAGAGTCGTGGCGTGAAACTCAAAACGGAAAGCGACGGGCGGATGTTTCCCACGACGGACTCGTCACAAACGATAATTGATTGCCTGCTCAATGCGGCTCGCAAGGCTGGTGTGAAGTTGATTGCGAATTGCGGCGTCGAGAACGTTGTAAAAAAATCTGGCGGTGGATTTGAGTTGAAATTGTCGTGCGCCCCTCACCCCGGCCCTCTCCCCATCGGATGGGGAGAGGGAGAAGAAACAAGAGGCGCGACACTGAACTGTGACCGTCTGTTGCTGGCGACGGGCGGTTGCCGCGCGGCGGTGGCAGGGCAACTGGCGGTTTCGCTTGGGCACACGTTGGAAGCGCCGGTGCCATCGCTGTTCACGTTTCACATTGAAACCAAGTGGCTGCGCGCGCTGGCGGGAATTTCCGTTCCGACAGCCGAGGCGTCCGTGCCGGGGACGAAGCTGCGCGAGCGCGGCGCGTTGCTGGCGACGCATTGGGGATTGAGCGGGCCGATGATTCTGCGGTTGTCGGCGTGGGGCGCGCGCGAGTTGCACGCGATGAATTATCATTTTCCGCTGCTCGTGAACTGGCTGCCGCATCTCAATGCGGATTCGCTCGCGGCGGAATTTCAAGCGCAACGCGATTCGCAACCGGCAAAGTTTATCGTGAACACGCCGCTCGCTTCGTTGCCATCGCGGCTTTGGGAACAACTGGTCCTCGCGTCCGGCATCGCGCGCGAGACGCGGTGGTCGGCGCTGGCTCGCGCGGCGCAACACAAGTTGATCCAGCAGTTATTGCGGACGGAGTTTCAGGTGACTGGAAAAAGTTTGAACAAGGATGAGTTCGTCACTTGCGGCGGCGTGCGGCTGGGCGAAGTGGATTTCAAGACGATGGAAAGCCGCGTTTGCCCCGGACTTTTTCTCGCCGGCGAATTGCTGGACGTGGACGGCATCACCGGCGGATTCAACTTTCAGGCCGCGTGGACGACGGGATGGATTGCGGGACGGGCGATGGCGGGATGATTCGCCCCAAACAATATTTTTAGGCTTGGACTGTTTTTGACCGACCGGGCAGAGTAAAAACTTCACCATGAAAAATAATCGGAACACGGGTGAACCGGAAGGAACGCCAAACCCCATCGCCGAAGAATTGGATGCAGTGGTTAAGCTTGGGATGAAGCGCGAAGCGTTGCGTCGCGCGCGCGGCATTCTTAAGCAGGAAAGCATCACCGTGGAATTGTTTCACGCGGCGATGAACGCCATCTTTCCGCTCGCGGATAGGCTCAAGCCGTGGTCGAAGTTGATTGAAGCCGCGCATGCCCGCTTGCCCAAACGCAGCCAGCCGTCCGTCCGGTTTTGGATGCTCTGTTTGCATTGTTACACGGACAACATGGAGGCGGCAAAGCGATTCGTCCCCCGCCGATTCAAGGGCGAGTTCAGGCTGATGGAATTGGCCTATTGCACGCACATATTGCTTGCCACCGGCGGCAAGCGTGAAGAAATACAGAAACTCACCAGGAAATTGCCCCACGCCATCCATGCCGCTGCCGACCCAACGATGCAAGCGACATTGATGCACTCGCTCGCGGAATATTTCACCCGGACCGGCAATTGGAGCAAGGCGCTTGAACTTTGGCATTATCTTCTGCGTGACGAGATGTTCTCTCGCAACGGCGTGGCAGGCATTGTTGAAATTCGAGTTGCGCAGGCACTTCGCGCAATCCAAGCCGCCCTGCAACTCGGAGAGAAGTTCAAACTGAATCATGACCCCGAACTCGAAACCACTCTGCCGGGAAATGAAAAGGCGAGACTGGAAGAAGCCGAAAAAGAAATCCGGCGATGGCAGAAAAAGCTTGAGAAAGTTTTGCCGGAGAAACGGCGGAAGGAGTTGGGAGTTTAAACTTTCAATCTAAACTTGAAGTTGTTACGGATTCAGAACCCCATGCCAAAGATTTTTTTGATTAATGTTGGTGCAAATTCGGCCCACTGTTCATTAACAGGAACGCTCGACACATTGATAAGTTAGAAGGGTATTTGCGCTGGTAAACATGTATATTTTCGACACCAATGTTTTTTGGGCGATAGGGAATTTTTACCCTTCTCGTTTTCCAACAATCTGGGCCAAGATTGATGAGCTTGCTCAAAACGGTGTTTTAAAATCCGTAAAAGAAGTCCGGAGAGAAATCGAAGGAAATTGCCCTTTCGACAGCATAGAAGACTGGGTAAAGAAACATCATGAATTATTCCTGCCGCCAAATGAAGAGGAATCAAAAATTGTCGCAGAAATTTTTAAAAAAGAGCAATACCGAGGTCTGGTGAGGCGAGAAAAAATGTTGAAGGGAATTCCAGTTGCCGACCCGTTCATCATCGCTGCCGCAAAAGTTCATAAGGGTTGTGTAGTTACCCAAGAGTCGTTAAAGCTTGGCGGCGCACGAATTCCTACTGTTTGTGCCGACCTGAAGGTCGAATGTATTGACCTTGAAAAATTTCTGGAGCAGGAGCAGCTGAAGTATTGATTGGTTGAATATCTCCCGGTGCGATTGATTGGTCACAGTGAACGCAGGCTGGCAAGGGTAAAATTTATTTTTGATACCAGCGCACTGACAAGTCAGGGCTTTAGATTTCAGGGGCCAGAGTTAGGGCTTCGACAAGGGCGCGGAAAAGATTTTAGAATTAACTTGGCAAAAATTTTCAGAAGGCGTAACAACAACCTGTTCTTTGAAACCGATGGACTTGCGTCCATCTCCAACACAGCCATGCGTCAGGGAACGCAGTGAAAATCTGCGACGGTTGCGCCACTGTAACGGGCTACAAACTCCCATTGCCACTGTCCACACGGACGGGAAGGCGGGAGCGAGGTCAAGCCCGGAGTCAGGATACCGGTTTGGTTGTGCTCGTCTGGTCGTTGTAGCGTCGGTCTGTGACCGTCGCCTTCACGACCAACTTCTCCGTCAAGAGAAGGATGAGGCCAGCCCGCCGGACTGTTTTCGCCGGGATTCGTTGAATGCCTTCATTCGCCGTTTTGACGGGAGTGAAGGCGTTTTTGTTTTTCGTAATCGTCCTCGTCCTCGTCCTCGTCCTCGATTTTACATCGAGACGAATTCGAGGACGAGGACGAGAAGGAGGACGAGGACGATTCCATCCCGCCGCTGGTCTCTCAATCACAAAACCGTTCCGCAAACATTGCGGAACCAATTGAAAGATCAGTCATGAAAAAAATTCTGTTCTCGTTTGGCCTGTTGTTCGTCTGTTGTTTCGCTCCATCGCAATCCTTTGGCGCGACATTGTCCCAAAACTTCTCCCAGGATCCGCTAACCAACGGCTGGGTCACGTTCGGCAACATCAATCTCTTCGCCTGGGATTCCACAAACCAAAACCTGCGCGTCACGTGGGATTCCTCGCAGCCGAACAGCTATTTCTATCATCCGCTGGAAACCACGCTCACTCGCACAAATGATTTCATGCTCGCATTCGATTTGCGTCTGAACGACATCGCCATCGGCGTGGACACGAACAAGCCTTTCACATTTCAGATCGCCATCGGTTTGCACAACACTACGGACGCAACGAACGCCGGTTTCATCGTCGGCTCCGGCTATCAAGCGCCCAATCTGGTCGAGTTCAATTATTTTCCCGACTCAGGTTTCGGCGCGAGCGTGACGACACCGATGATTTCCGCCAGCAACAATTTCGCGAGCGGCGGCTTCACCTTCCCGCTCGAACTGGCGACGGGCACACTTTATCAATTCACCATGACCTACTCGGCGGACAAGCAGACGTTGCGCTCGGCCTTGTCCAGCAACGGCGTGCCCGTCGGCCCGTTGCAAGACGCGAAACTGAATTCCAGCTTCGATGATTTCCGTCTGGATGCCGTTTCAATCAGCAGCTACAACGACGCGGGACAATTTCCCGGCTATGAAGGCTCCGTTCTCGCGCATGGGGTCGTGGACAATCTCCTTTTCGCGTCGCCGCTTCCCGTCGCGCGAGTCAGCGGTGGTTTGACGAGCAACACGTGGCAAGGCCAGTTTCTAAGCGACGCAAGCTGGCTTTACACGTTGGAGCGCTCGACAACTTTTCAATCGTGGAGCGCGGCGGCGCCAACCGTTCCGGGCAACGGGACGAATCTCATTTTGCAAGACACGAACCCGCCAATCGGAAAAGCGTTTTATCGAGTGAAAGCCGAGCGGCCATGAAATCCGCGTAGCAGCCGACCTAAGGAGGCTCCATTGAATTTACGATTTACGATTTACGATTTACGATGTAAAGCCCGATCCTCCTCACGTCGGCTGCTACAAGCCTTGACGTTGATCGAACTTCTTGTCGTCATCGCCATCATCGCTATTCTCGCCGCGCTTTTGCTGCCGACGCTCGTCCAAACCAAAACCTCCACCGCTAAAATCAAATGCACCTCCAACCTCCGCCAACTCGGCCTTGCCGCGCAGATGTATTGGGACGAGAACGGCGGAAATTGTTTTCGCTACCTCGTCGGCGCGACCAACAGCGGGATGCTTTACTGGTTCGGCTGGCTTGGCGCGGGCGTGGAAGGCCGGCGACCATTCGACGCGACGCAAGGCGCGCTGTATCCGTATCTGCAAGGGCGCGGCGTGGAGATTTGCCCGTCGCTCAACTACTCGATGGCGCAGTTCAAATTCAAAGCCACCGGCGCGGCGTTCGGTTACGGCTACAACTCCAGTTTGTCCGCGTCGCCGCCGGTGAAAATTTCCAAACTCACGCGCGCCGCCGAAACCGCGCTGCTCGCCGACGCCGCGCAGGTGAACGATTTCCAGCCGCCCGCGTCGCGGAACAACCCGATGCTCGAAGAATTTTATTACGTGGACACCAATGCCGCTTATCCCAACGCCCACTTCCGCCACTCGCAAAAAGCCAGCGTCCTCTTCTGCGACGGCCACGTCGCACCGGAAAAATTCGTCGCCGGCTCGATTGATAAACGAATGCCCGGCCAGTTTGTAGGAAGATTGCGGGCGGAGATTCTGATTGTGCCATAGATGCATCTCGAAGCTTGAAGCGTCAGTTTCGCCGACAACGCAACGAAGCTGCAACCACTCCCTCTCCTCCATCGGATGGAGGAGAGGGCCGGGGAGAGGAGGCGCGTTATGAGTTTGCCCCTCTCCTCGGTCCTCTCCCCACTCCTTCGTCGCGGGGAGAGGAAGAAAAAGTTGGAAACGCTTTGCCTTGCGATTTCGGCAGGCCATTGCTACTGTGCGGCCAACTCGCAGCCATGAAAACTCAGCTCGACGTTCGCAAAACCTACAAGCTCTACATCGGCGGAAATTTTGTCCGCAGCGAAAGCGGGCGCTACCTTCCCGCGAAATCCCGCGACGGACAGCATCTCGACAACTTCTGCCGCGCCTCGCGAAAAGATTTTCGCGATGCAGTCGTGGCCGCGCGCCCGGCGTTTGACGGCTGGTCGAAGAAAACCGCCTACCTGCGCGGACAAATTCTTTACCGCGCCGCTGAAATGCTTCAGCAACGCGCCTCCGAACTGACAAACGAACTGGTCCGCTCCACCGGCGCGACCGCCGCCAAATCCCGCGCCGAAGTCAAAGCTTCGATTGACCGCCTCGTTCATCACGCAGGCTGGACGGACAAATACCAGCAGGTTTTTGGCAGCGTGAATCCCGTCGCGTCATCCCATTTCAACTTCACCACGCCCGAACCGACCGGCGTCGTCGTCGCGCTCGCGCCGGACGCGCCCGCGCTGCTGCCGCTCGTCTCGCTGCTAGCGCCGGTTGTTTTGAGCGGCAACGCGGTGATCATTTTGGCGTCGGAAAAATTTCCGCTGCCCGCGCTCACATTTTCTGAAATTCTCGCCACCAGCGATTTGCCCGGCGGTGTCGTGAACATTCTCACCGGCAAACGCAGTGAACTCGCCCCGCACATCGCCGGCCACATGGACGTGAACGCGATCGTGGATGGCGCGGGCGACAAAGAAATCAGTTCAGCGCTGCAAGGCGGTGTCGCCATCAACCTCAAACGCTACTCCAACCACTCGCTCGCCGACGGCGAATGGTTTTCCGCAGAAGCCCAGGACCCGTATTGGATTCTCGACACCGTGGAATTCAAGACCGCGTGGCATCCCATCGGCTTGTAGCACAGGCTTCCAGCCTGCGAGTTCGGCGGCGTCTCGCGGCTGTGCTCAATGAATTCGGCAATGTCAGCAGCCCGTGCGTGTTTTTTATTTTGGAACGCGCGCTGGCTGAAAACGCGCGCGGCGGATTTTGGTGGATGTCATCTTTCGGCGCGGGATTCAGTTGTCGCGGCGCGCTTTTGGAAGTGGAATGAAACGAATTCTCGAACCGGAATTGCTCGATCACTTGCCGCCGGATGATCCGCGCGCGATTCGTTCGCGCGCGGACTTGCGTCGCTTGAACAAAATCATGCGGCACGCAGAAATTTTCGCCGGAAGCCTCACGAAAAAATTTTCGCAGCCGCCCAGGCGCATCGCCGACCTCGGCGCGGGCGACGGGAGTCTGATGTTGAAAATCGCGCAGCGAACGCGCTGGCGTGGAACCACGGTGACCTTCGTGGACCAGCAAAACATTGTCTCACCGCAAACTCTCGCCCAATTTCGGGGCTTGGACTGGCAAGTTGAAATCGTGACAGGCGACGTGTTTGATTGGGCGGCAAAACTTTCCGTTCCGCTCGATTGCATGATTGCAAATTTGTTCCTGCACCACTTCACGAACGAAAAACTTTCCGCGCTGTTCGGCCTGCTTGCGGCCAGGACAAATTTTTTTGCCGCGTGCGAAACACGCCGCTCGCGGCGGGCAATCGCCGCGAGCCGTCTGGTCGGCATCATCGGTTGCAATTCCGTCACGCGGCACGACGCTGTTTTGAGCATGAAGTCCGGCTTTTCTGGCGGCGAGTTGTCATCGCTTTGGCCCGCGGCGGCTGATTGGAATTTGGAAGAGCGATGCGCGATGATGGTGACACACTGGTTTGTGGCCAATCGAAAGGCAGAGCGCGCTGGTTGCAGTGGCTGATGTTGTCGCCCGTTTTTCTTAATGCGTTTGTGCAAACGTTCGGTTGCAGCGAAAAATTTTGGCGAAGGGCCTTCGAGCGGACGAGGTGAGTGCTGTTATTTGATCGCCGCCAACTCGGCTTGGAACAACTCTTTCGTCCGGCTCTGCGCATCAGACAAAGCGATTTCTCCCTTGTCCATCTTCGCGAGCAGCGCTTTTTGCGCGAGGTAATCCTTGTTCACCACACCGGCTTTGCTTTGCAACATGCGCCAGGCTTTGCGGCGTTCCACGGCGAACAAGACCATCTGGCGTGACACGGCGTAGTATTTCATTTTGCCGTCGTGCGATTCGGATTTGATGTAGCAACCGAAGTTCGGAACGTGGCTGCGGTGGCTCTGGTCGAAAACGCGGCGATGAATCACGTCGTCCTGCGTGATCAAAATCAGCATGTCGTCGAGATGGATCATTTCCGCCGTCTCTTCTTCCTTGATGGCTTTGATGTGTTTGCGGAAGCGGCCTTCGGTGATGGCCCAGTGCGCGACGGTGAAGTTGTAAGTCTCGCCGCTGGATTTGTATTTGGTCACCCACCAATCGCGCTCCGGCGTCGGATTGCCTTTGAGGTCGAACGCTTCCTGTGACGTTTCGCCTTTGCGCGGGTTGAAAACAAATTCCGGCATGCCGCGCGCGTCGCGAATAAGCTTGGCCTGGTCGGCGCTCATGTTGTCGGCGACGGCGTGCTCGGGCTGGCAGGTCGTGTAGCATTGGAAAAATGCCGTGCCGCGATATTCAAGTCCGTCGAGCATCGCCTTGTAAAGTTTCGCGGCGTTCGCCATCGAAACCTGCGCGACGAACGGCGAGCCGTGTC
The DNA here is from genome assembly GCA_964389025.1 of uncultured Verrucomicrobiota bacterium. Classification (GTDB taxonomy): domain Bacteria; phylum Verrucomicrobiota; class Verrucomicrobiia; order Limisphaerales; family CAYMCQ01; genus CAYMCQ01. The sequence continues at coordinate 23,811 of CAYMCQ010000015.1, read as the reverse complement.
CGCTCGTGAACGCCTCGGCCACGCATTTCTTTTCGATGAGCTTGCCTTGCGACGCGACGCCGAACTGGTTCATGTCGTAGCCGCCGAGCATCGTCGAGCTGTCGGAATTTTGTCCACCGGTGTTGGAATAAACCTGCGTGTCGAGCATGAGTATCTTCACGTTGGGGCGGTTCTGCAAAATCACCTTAGACACGTTTTGGAAACCGATGTCGCCGAACGCGCCGTCACCGCCGACGACCCAGACTTTCGGCAACTCGCGAATTTCCTGTTCGGTCATCAGCGTGTCGTCGAGATGCGTGAGCGTGAAATAATCGGCTTCAGAAATCACGTTTTCGTCGCGTTCGAGCAGCGCGCTGCACAAACGCTCCGGCACGACCGAGCGGCGCGCGTGATTGACGATGGCCGATTCGGCCATGAGCCACGAGATCGTCGCGCCGTCCTGGAACAGCGAATTCATCCACGGATACGGGTGCGGATTCGACGGCGGTGTCGAGCCATAGACGGTGTTGCAGCCGGTGCTCGCGCCCATGAACATCACGCTCATGCCGTCGGCGCGGCGTCCATCAATCGCCTGCAAATCGCGGTGATTGAACGCGTCCTGCCGCATCACGGCCGCGATGCTGGCGATGATCTGCTCGTCGGTGATCGCGCCGTGCCTAGCTTCGTAATCGGCGATGCGCTTTGCCGTGTCCTTGTCGTCCTCGCCGCCAAGTCCCATGATGACGTGCGCGACGGTCCGACAGAAAATGTTGTATTCGTTTTCGTCGCGGGCTTTGAGCGCCTGCAATTTCGTCAGGCCGGAATTTTCCAGATGCGTCGCCTTGCCGCGCAACCTGTCGGCTTTCTTGTGATACAGCGGGCGCATGTAGGCTTCGGTCACGGACGCCGCCGCGCGCAAAATGCTCTTCTCGCCGCAACCGGCGCACGCGCCGTCTCCAGAAACGAGAGCTTCGTAATTTCGACGCACCATCAAGTGATTTCGCAATGCGGCTTCGCGCGAATTCGCGGCATCAAGGTCGTTGTAGAGGCCGAGGAATTTCTGCGGCGTGTCAGGCAAGAGGCGCGAGAAAATTTGGGCAGTCGTCAACTCGGCGTTGAGTTCCTCCGTCTCGCGGGTCATGCGGAGCGCGTCGTGGTCGCCGCAAACCTGCACACATTCGCCGCAGCCTTTGCACAAGTCGGAAACGAAAATGGAGAACAGTCCGCCAGCGCCCGGCGTCTTGGCTTCGAGCGAACGGAAAATCGCGGGGACTGCGGTGTAAGCGATGGGCAGTTTGTCAATGATACCGGTGAATTCGGCCTTGGATTTGTCGCCAATTCCGGCGAGCGCGGAGATTTCGTCGCGGATGATGTCTTTGAACGGCAGCTTCGCCTTGTTCTTGATCGCTTCGTTCATCTTCGCGCGCGAGCGTTCCTCAACGCCTTTCAATTCAGCGACGAGCTTCGGACGCTCTGCCGCATCCGTGATGTAATAGTTCGCCGCGGTCTTCAAAACAGTCGAAACGTCCTGTGCCGTGTTCGGCAGCGCGGTGTCGGGGCAGGCGGTGATGCACTCCATGCATTGCGTGCAATTTTCCGCGATGTAAACCGGCGTCTCGCGGCGAGCGACGTATTTGGACTGGGTCGCGCCCGTGCCTGCGGCCATCATACCAACCGATGCGAGCGCGGACGATGGCTGGTGATACGCGAAGCCGCTGCGAAATTCCGAATCGAACTTCCCCATCGTCTGAAGTGTGTAGCGCGGTGTTTGTTGCGCGGGCGTCGGAATGCCGCCGCTCATGGGCACGCAGCCGCAGGCGGCGGTGGGGATGATTGGAATCTTTGTGTTTGGAAGGACTGGCGGGTTGCGCATCGAGGAACGGTCTGGGTCGTCAAGTTCGCCGTATTTGATTTCCTGCACGCGCGAGAAACCTTCCGTCATGACGGTCATGTTCGAAGTGACAACGGCTTCGCCGAAGCGCGCAAATTTCTTCTCATATTGTTTGCGAACGGTTTTGTGAAACAGATCCTCGCTGATGCCGAACTCTTCGAGGAACGGCGAAACACGGAAAAACGCGCCGAGAAAACTGTTGCCCTGCATCCGGAGTTGCAACTCAGTCTGGTTCGTCGCTTGGCGCGCGATTTCAAAGCCGGGCAAAATGAAAACACGAATGCCGTTTTCCTTGATGAACTGGCGGTAATGCGTCGGCACGCGCTGCCACGCGGTTTCCGGCGTGTCGCTCGATTCCCAAACGAGACAGCCGCCTTTCTTCAGGCCTTCGAGCGGGTTCGTGTGCGTGAACGCCTTCGGGTCGCAGCAAAGAACAACGTCCACGTGGTTCAACTCGCAGTTCACTTTGATGCGGTCGGGCGCGACGGTGAGATAATAATTCGTCGGCGCGCCTTTTTTCTCCGAGCCGTATTTCGGATTGGCCATGACGAAAAGCTTTTCCTTCACACGGCCATCGGCGTCGTATTCAGGTTTTTGGCGTGAGATGAGATCGCCAAATTCGCCAATGATTGAGCCGAGATTTTTGCCTGTCGTGATCATTCCCCACCCGCCGATGGAGTGAAAACGCACTGCAATCGCGCCCTGTGGCAGCAACGACGGCGTGTCTTTCGAAATGACGGCGTAAGGATGGTCAACGCCGAGGACAAAAAACGTTTCACCGTCCGCAGCGCCTTTGCCGTCCTTGCGCTTGGTCTGGCCGACGGCAAATTCGTAAGCGCCGAGAACGTGTTCGGGGCGGAAATCACGCGAGCCGATGCCGTAGCTGCCGCGGAAAATGCGCGGGACTTCTTGCGGCGTGAGCGCGGGCAACGCGCCGCCGAACTTGGCGACTTCGTTCGCCTTGGCAAGCGCGACGCGGATGTCGCGCGCGAGCGGATTGTCGCCAGCCAGACTTTCGTCGGTGCGTTCGAGGATGATGACGTTCTTTTTTCCGCGCAGCGCGTTGATGATGGCGGCTTCAGGGAACGGACGAATGACGTTGACGTGGATCGAGCCAACTTTTGCGTTGCGTTGGTCGCGCAAATAATCGCAAGCCTCCTCGATATTTTCCGCCGCGCAACCGAGCGAAACGAAAACCGTGTCCGCGTCCTCGCACTTGTATTGAACGAGCAGTCCGTAATGACGGCCAGTGAGATTGCCAAATTCTTCATAGGCCCGTTCGAGCATCGGCAGGATGTGCTCGTTGAAATTGTTCCGGCGCGCGACGACGCCGTTCATGTGGTGCTCCTGATTTTGCACCGGGCCAAGGAGGATTGGATTTTTTAAATCCATCATCTCCGGCACGCGACGGCGTTTCGCGCCGAACAATTCGCGCTGCGCCGGCGTCGGGCAATCAATCATGTCATCCGCCGCGCCAAGAAATTCACGGAGCAGTTCAGCTTCAGGCGCGAGATAGGTTCGTTCCGAGTGCGTCGTGAGCATCCCGTCCTGAATGTTCATGCCGGGATTGAGCGAAAGCTCGTTGACCTTGCGCAGAATGATGGCCTGGTCGGCGGCCTGTTGCGCATCGCGACCGACGAGCATCGTCCAGCCTGTGTCGAGCGCGGCGTAAAAATCGTCGTGGCCGCAATGGACGTTCAGCGCGTGCTTGGTGAGCGCGCGCGCGCCGACCTCGAGCACCATCGTGCAAAGTTTTCCCGGCGCGTGATAATACTGCTCCATCGCGTAAGCGATTCCCTGGCCGGAAGTGAAATTGACCGTGCGCTTGCCGGTGACCGCATACGCTGTCGCGCCGCCCTGCGCTGCGTGCTCGCCCTCCGCCTCGACGGCGATTTTCTGCTGGCCCCAGACGTTGAGTTGGCCTTGCGCAAACGAGCCTTGATAAATCTCGCCGCCTTCGGTGGACGGAGTGATAGGATAAAACACGCCGCCCTCGGTGATGCGCGTCTCCACGTATTCCGCCATGAGCTGGTTGCCGTTGACCGTGACGCGGATGCCGGGGTATTTCGGTTTGGAGCGTGAAGATTTTTTTTGAGTGGCTGCCGGCTCAGTCGTTTTGCTCATATGCTCTTGGTAAAACAATAGCTATTGATTCACCTCGACTCAAAGAAAAAGAAAGCCTTCCGCGCCGCTTTCCATATCTTGCTGATTAACAACTGAAATTTGCTTTCTGCAACAATAAAAGCCGAAAGTTTTTCAAAAAAAGAAAACACTCATTGACTGGAAGAACCCATGGGCACGCAAGGCGCGAAGTTTAAGCGCGGAAAAAACCGCGCGCAAGTTTTTAATCTTCATTTCACGCACTTTAGTTTCTCGCAATCTCCGCAGCCGGAGTGCAACGTCCAATGGATGCGGCAAGAATTCAGTCGAGAGCAGGCGAACTTGCCGGAAGAACTTTATGCTGACGCAAAAACAAATCGCGCAGGAGCCAAGCCTCTGGCTCGGCGATTTCCATCCGCTGGTTGAGCAACTCGGCCTGGTGGATGGGCTGGTGACGCTGGGGACGGTGTCTGCCTCGCTGCAAATCAAGCCGGTCGAAAATTTTCGGACGCTTCGGGAGTTCCTGAAAAATTATCACTCTCAAATTCTCCTGCCGCTTGAACTGCCCGCCATCCGGGACGCTTTCAACCACGCCAGCCACAATGAACTTCGCGAACTGGTTGCTCTCGATCAAAAGATTGCTGCTGAACCTTTGCTGAAAAACTTTACAGAAGCGAGCCGTCGCGTCGGCGAAAGTCAGCTTCAACGTCTCCGTCCGTTGCGCGACCAGCGTTTCGTCCAGCGTTACCTCGCCGCAGTTGAAAGTGGCGAAGCGCAAGGCTGGCACACTCTGATTTACGGAGTGACGCTCGCGGTTTATTCGCTGCCGTTGCGGCAGGGAATGCACCGCTACGCCATCGAGACGATGCGTGGTTTCATCCACGCCGCCGGACGCTCGCTTCATTTTTCAGAAACCAAAGCCGCCACACTTCTGGAAGAACTTTGCGAAGACGCGCCCGCAGCGATAGAAACACTTCTTGTTCAGACCCCGGATTGCGCGGATTCAAAATAAAATCCACTCAACCCGCGGTTTTAAAATTTTTCTGGCCATTGCCGCTTCACTCCTTCAGTAATTGGGCGCTTTATGAAACTTCACCCGGCCGATCTGGCGATCATCGTTTTTTACATGGCGGGCGTGATGGGCGTGGGCTGGTGGTTCAGCCGGAGGCAGCGCAACATCCGCGACTATTTTCTATCGGACAAAAACGCCCCGTGGTGGGCGCTGGCCGGTTCGATTGTCGCAACGGAAACGTCCACGGTGACTTTCATCAGCGTGCCGGCGTTCGCGTTCGCGGCAAACGCGGGCGGCATCGGCGGCAATTTCACGTTCCTGCAACTCGTCATCGGCTACATGATCGGCCGGCTCGTCATCGTCGCGCTGTTCATCCCGCTTTATTTTCGTGGCGAACTATTCACAGTTTACCAGGTTCTCGACCAGCGATTTGGCGGACGCGTCAAACGCACCGCGGCCTCACTCTTTCTCACCACTCGCTCGATTGCCGACGGCATCCGGCTCTTTCTCACGGCGATTGTGCTGGTCGCGTTGACGGGCTGGGCCGATCCCGTTTCGATCCTTGTCATCGGGGTTGTCACCATTGGCTACACTTACCTTGGCGGCATGGCGGCGGTGATTTGGACGGACGCGATCCAACTGGTGATTTATCTCGCGGGAGCAGTCATCGCCGCGCTGGTTCTACTGGGAAAAATTCCCGGCGGCTGGAACGAAGTTGTCGCAGCGGGCAACCAATTCGATAAATTCCAGTTTTTTGATTTCACATTCAGCGCCGGTCGAAGCTACACGTTCTGGGCAGGCGTGATTGGCGGCGCGTTTTTGACCACGGCGACGCACGGCACGGATCAACTCATGGTGCAGCGCTACCTTTGCGCGAAAAGTTCGCGGCAGGCGACGGCTGCTTTGCTGACGAGCGGTGCAGTCATCTTCGGGCAATTCGTGCTGTTTCTCGTTATCGGCGTGATGCTGTTTGTTTTTTATCGAAATTTCGGCGGATTGCCCCCGGAAGTTGCCGCAAAGGCCGACCGCGTGTTTCCGCATTTCATCGTGACGCAACTTCCCAATGGTGTGATAGGCCTGGTGGTGGCGGCGATTTTGGCGGCTGCCATGAGCACGCTGTCAAGTTCTCTTAATTCCCTTGCTGCCACGACTGTGACGGATTTTTATCGGCCACTGTTTGCGCCAAACAAAACCGACGCTCATTACCTGAAAATCTCCCGCTTGGCCACGGCGATGTGGGGCGTTGTGCAAATTGCCGTGGCGATCGCGGCCATCGCCATGAAGGGACGCGGTGTTGACGCTGTGCTTGCGGTGGCCTCGTTTACCAACGGGCCTGTCCTCGGCGTTTTCCTGCTTGGACTCACGCGGCGCGTCTCTTCAACCGGCGCATTGGCCGGAGTTATTGCGGGCATTGCTGTGATGACATTCGTCTGGCTTCGTCTGAATGTGTCGTGGCAATGGTATGTGCTGATTGGCTCGTCGGTGACTTTTCTGACCGGAGTTCTCGCCAGCGCGTTCTTCAAGCGCAAGGCGGAAGCGTGACCTGGGCCGCAGATCAGTTTGACACTTTGCTGCGCGGCGACGCGCCAATATTCGCGCCCGCGCCGACGTAGGATGTGGACCGACCAGAATTTCTGGCCGTGGTTCACTCATTGGCGTTGTCGTGACGCTGGCGGTCGCGTGGCTGATGAATTTTTTCCTGCCAAACGATCTGAAGATTCAACGGTTTGATTTACTTTCCCCGCCATCGCTGCTAGAAATTCCGCGTGCCAAACGACGCGCTCTGGAAATCGCTGACGGATTCGCGGCGGAAGATTAGTTTGAAATTTGGAGCGTGGTGGTTGTTTGGTGTTTGGTGTTTGGTGTTTGGTGCTTTCTTGTGCGAAGCACAAGCCCCCTCCTTCGGCACGGCCACGGCAAAAGATTTCAGGAACGAAATCTTTTACCCGCCGCCGAATTTGAACCAGGTGAAATCCGTCATCAAAGGCGGCCAAGGCCGGCAACTGACGAACAACTTGATCGCGCTTACCGGCAACGTCGAGATGGAGACGTTTCGAACGAACGGCCAGCGGGAAATCCGGCTCGGAGCGACGGAGTGCGTTTACGACACAAAGGCGCGCGTCGCATTTTCGCCCGGGGCAATCAAAGCTGAAAGCGGCGACGGAAAATACATGATTGCGGGCGAAGGATTTCTTTGGCGCCAATCGGACAACAGTTTTGTGGTGTCGAACCGCGTCCACTCCACCGTGGATTCTGGCATGTTGAACTCGAAATCCGCGCGGACAAATCAGCCGGACGCCAATCGCCTCGATATTTTTTCAGATCATTTTGACTATGATGGAAAAACCGGGCTTGCGACCTACGACGGCCATTTGCGCGTCACCGGCACGAATCTTCTACTCACCAGCACGACGCTCAAGATCAAACGACCGACCGCCACCACAAACGGCGTGGAAAGCCTTTCTGCCGAGCAGAACGTCGTATTTGATTACGAGCAAATTCATGCGACAAGCGACCGCGCGCTTTACACGACGGCGTCAAATCTCATCCAGCTTTTTGGAAATCCCCAGTGGCGCGCGGGTCAGCGCGAAGGGCGCGGCGATGTGATTTCGGTTGACCGGACGAACAAAATTCTGCGCGCGTCCGGTCATGCGTATTTGAAAATACCTTCTTCGGGCGGCACGATTTTTCTCGCCGGAAAAAATCCTGCGGCAACGAACACGCCCATCTCGACAAACCGGTTCATGGAAATTTTTTCCGACAGCTACACGATCCAGACCAACCGCGCGGTCTTCAGCGGCAACGTTCGGGCGACGGAAATGGTCCGCACCGAAAATCAGTTGCAGTTCCTGGTGTTGAGCAAATTGACGTGCAGCATGTTGATCATCGAGTTGTCGGGTTCCAACGACGTGCAGCGCGCCGTCGCCGAACTGGACGTGGTCATCGAGCAGCGCGACAAGCGTTTCACCGCAGACTCGGCGGTTTACACCGCCACGAACGGAATCCTTTTGCTGCGCGGCTCGCCGACGTGGCGCGCGGGTCTGCGCGAGGGGCGCGGCGACGAGTTGCGCGTGGACACGGCGGCGGAACAGATGCGCGCCAAAGGCAGCGCGTGGCTGAAACTGCCCGCGGGCGAAATGGTCATTGCGACGCCAAACCAGACAAATTCCGTCTCAAAAACAGAACCGCAAAGCCGCACCAACATTTTTGCGGAAATTTTTTCCGACGAATACACGCTCAACACAAACCGCGCTGAGTTTCTCCGAAACGTCCGCGTTGATCATCCGGAGATGAAATTGATTTGCGAGACCATGAACGCGGAGTTTTCCAGGGGCAACGCGGACAAGACCATCGTCGCACAGCGCGGAGTCGTGGCGGATTTGACGGATCCGAACGGGAAAAAAATCCGTGGCGTGGGCGGCAAAGCTGTCTACTCTTACCGCGTGACCGCCACCGCCACAAACGACACCGTTGAGTTGCTGGAAAATCCAAGACTGGAGTCGGAGCGCGGCACGAACTATGGCGACGTCATCACGTTTCATCGCGGCAGCGGCCAGGTCGTCATAAAAAATTTCCGGGGTTTGATCCGGCCGGGCGCGCTAGACACCAACTCGCACCCAGCAAAAACAAATTCTCCGTGAAGCCGACCGAGACAAAACCGTCGCTGGCGAAACCAGATTCCGGCGCAGACATTGCGACCGGGCTGAACGGCCAGTTCCTCAAAGCCGAAAAGCTGGTCAAGGAATACCGCAACCGCCGCGTCGTCAACGGTGTGACCATCAGCGTGGCACCGGGCGAAATCGTCGGCCTGCTCGGGCCGAACGGCGCAGGCAAGACCACGACCTTCAACATCATCGTCGGCCTCATCAAACCGGAGTCGGGGGTCGTCACGTTCAGAGACAAAAAAATCACGCGCCTGCCGATGCACAAGCGCGCGCGGCTGGGCATCGGTTACCTGACGCAAGAGCCGTCGGTTTTTCGCAAGCTGACCGTCGAGGAAAACATCCTCGCGATTCTGGAAACATGCGAAGTCAGCGAAAAAGAACGCGCCGTCCGCCTGAAATATTTGCTCGATGAACTGGATTTGGCCCCGCTCGCCAAAAACAAAGCCTACACGTTGAGCGGCGGCGAAAAGCGCCGACTTGAAATCACGCGCGCGCTCGTCACAAGCCCGAAACTGCTTTTGCTCGACGAGCCGTTCAGCGGCATTGACCCCATCGCCGTTTACGAAGTGCAAAAAATCGTGCGGCGATTGAAGGAGCGCGGCCTGGGAATTCTGATCACCGACCACAACGTGCGCGAAACGCTCAAGCTCATTGACCGCGCGTATTTGATTCACAAGGGCGAAGTGGTTTACGAAGGCGACGCGGAGCAACTGGTCAATGATCCCAGGGCGCGGGAAATTTATTTGGGGCCGGAATTTAATTTATAGCAAGGCCTTCGTGCGGTCACAGCAGGAGCGTGAACATGCGCATCGAACAATCATCGCGGCCCGCAACCGGCGAGTCAGCCATTCCGCTTTGCGTGGATTTGGACGGCACGCTCATCAAGACGGACATGATGTGGGAATCTCTGGTCCGCCTGCTGACGCGCAATCCGTTTTACCTGCCCGCCGTCCTCTGTTGGTGGGCGCGTGGGCGCGCGTTTCTGAAACAACAACTCGCAGCGCGGGTAAAAATTGATGCTGCAACGCTTCCTTACAACGAGGAATTCATCGCGTTTCTCCGCGAAGCAAAACGTGGCGGGCGCAAATTGATTCTCGTCACGGCATCCGACCGCGCGATGGCAAAGCCGGTTGCCGACCACGTCGGAATTTTCGACGATGTTCTCGCCAGCGACGGCAAAACCAATCTTCGCGGTCACAACAAACTCAAGGCGCTCACGGAACGATTCGGCGAGCGCGGATTCGATTACGCCGGCAATTCCACCGTGGATTTCGCGGTTTGGGAAGGCGCGCGGCAGGCCATCGTCGTGAACGCAGGCGACCGGGTGGCTAATGGAGCGGCGCAACGAACGAAACTCGAGCGGATTTTCGCGCCGCCGCCATCGCGGGCATTCGTCCGACGATTGCTCAGGAAGCTTTCTTGAAAACAGAATCCACTGGACGTTTCGCGCGAGGCGTTTCACGCTAAGGCCATGCAACGCGACATTGTCACAGTCGAGCGGTTTTACACCGAGCAATCCAGCGCGCTGGAATTGAAACTTGTCGCCGGTGCCGGCGGACTCAAGCGCATCATCCGCGAGCCTACGGTCAACCGCCCCGGTCTCGCGCTGTCCGGCTTCACGAAATATTTTGCGAGCAAACGCGTGCAGGTCATCGGCAACGCCGAGGCTTATTTCATCAAGTCGCTCGACCATGAGGATCGCAGGGCGCGTTACGAAACCCTGTTCTCCTACAAAATTCCCTGCGTTGTTTTCAGCCGCGGCTTGAGGCCGGACAAGCTTTTTTTGAAGGCCGCCGAGAAGGTGGACGTTCCGATCTTCCAATGCCCGCTCATCACGATGAAGTTCATCAACCTCGCCACGCTTGCGCTCGAAATGATGTTCGCGCCGCACGGCAGCGAGATGGGCAGCATGGTGGACATCCTCGGCATCGGCGTGGTCATTCGCGGCGAAAGCGGCATCGGCAAAAGTGAGACTGTCCTTGCGCTCATCGAACGCGGTTACAGCCTCGTGGCCGACGACATCACGAAAGTCACACTCGTGGATGGGCGCGAAGTCATGGGCACGAGCGCGGAATTGACCCGCAACCACATGGAAGTGCGCGGCATCGGCATCATCAATGTCGCCGCGATGTTCGGCGTCAAAAGCATCCGCCACGAGAAGCGCGTGGATCTCGTAGTCACGTTGAAAGACTGGAACGGAGTCGAGGACGTTGACCGCCTCGGTATGGAGGAGCAATTCGTCGAGGTTTTGGGAATCAAAATCCCCCATATCGTCATTCCCGTCCGGCCCGGGCGCGATCTGGCGCGGCTCATCGAAGTGGCGGCATTCCAAACGAAACTCAAAGCCGCCGGGCACAATCCCGCCAAAGAATTGAACGACCGGCTCCTTGCAAAGATGTCCGCCGCCGCGCCGCTTTGAAGTTACCGTGGCGGCGGGTTAAATCTCCACCATCTGCCTGTATCCCGGCACGATGACTTCGGCTTTGGGTTTCATCGCGCGCAAGGTTTCCACGTGGGCGAGGCTCAACCCAAAACTTGCGGAACGTCCCGCGCACCATGAAGAACGCGGACGATATGCAATTGGCCGGACTTTTCAATCACGCGATAGAAAATCAGATAATTCGTGAAACGCCGCACCGGCCAGAAACGCAATCCTGCAAGTTCGGCGCGATTGGATTGATAGCGCGGCCCGATTTCCGGCCATTGCGCCAGCGTGCGGACACTTGATCGCAGCGCGGCGAGAAATCTTTCGGCGGCGTCAGGATTTTCCACCGCGATGAACAAATGGATGTCCGCGATGTCGTGAATCGCCTCCCCAGCACGGATGATTTTAAGCGGCTTCAAGTTCCTTGAGTTTCCGGCGGGTGTGGCTCCGGATGCGATCAAAGTCGGCGTCGGTCAACGGCCTGGCTGGACTGCGAACGCCAGCGAGAAGCTTCCTGTCCAGATCAGGAACGTTCAAGGCAGCCTGTTGCTCGGCTTTTTCCAACGCGCGCAAACCGGCACGCACGACTTCGCTCGAATTTCCGTAGCGCCCGCTTTCAATCAAATCTCCAATCATGTCTTCGTAGTATTTGCTCAAGGCGACATTCATGGAACCAATCTGGCGGAATAACATTAGGTGTCAATAGCCGTTATTCATCAAATCTCCACCATCTGCCTGTATTCCGGCACGATGATCTCGGCTTTGGGTTTCATCGCGCGCAAGGTTTCCGCGTGGGTGAGGCATTGGGATTCCTCGCCATGGATGCAGAAGATTTTTTTGATGTCGCCGGAAATTCCTTCGACGTAACGCCGCAATTCATTCTTGTCCGCGTGGCCGGAAAAGGAATCCAGTGAAACAACTTTTGCGCGGACTTGATGGGGTTCGCCGAAAATGTTGACGGGATTCTGCCCCGACACAATCTGCGCGCCAAGCGTATGCTCGGCGCAATAGCCGATGAACAGAATCAAGTTCTTTGGATCGCCGATGTTGTTTTTCAGATGGTGGCGGATGCGTCCGGCCTCGGCCATGCCTGACGCGCTGATGATGATGGCCGGGTCTGCAAGTTCGTTGAGTTTCATTGAATGCGCCACTTCGCGGATGTAGGTGAGATTTTCCATGCCGAACGGATTTTCTTTTTCGCGGAGAAATTTGTAGATGGTCTCGTTGAAACATTCGGGATGGAGGCGGTAAATTTCCGTGGCGTTCACGCTCAACGGGCTGTCCACGAAGATCTGGACTTTGGGCAACTGGCCGTCGAGCGCGAGGCGGTGAAGCGAATAGACGATCTGCTGCGTGCGGCCAACGGAAAACGACGGGATGATGACCTTGCCTTTGCGCTCGACCAGAGTATCGCGGACAATCTGCGCCAGATGCGTGATGGCGCCCGGCGGCGAGGTGTGTTCGCGTCCGCCGTATGTGCTCTCGACCTGAAAATAATCCACGTTTTCAACCGGCTGTGGGTTGCGAAGAATGTCGTCGTTGCCTCGGCCAATGTCGCCGCTGAACAGATAACGAAATTTTCGCGAGCCGTCCTGAATGTCCAGAATCACCTGCGCTGCGCCAAGAATGTGTCCGGCGTCGCGAAACGTGACCGTGACGCCGTCCAGCACGGATATTGGCCGGTCGTAATTGATTGTCACAAACTGGCGGACCGCTTTTTCCGCGTCGGTTTCGGTGTAGAGCGGCTGGACTGGAGGCAGTTTTTGTTTCGCGCGCTTTTTTGAAATGAACGCGGCGTCGTCCCGCTGAATCCCGGCGGAATCTTCAAGCATGATGGCCGCGAGATCGCGCGTGGCGAAGGTGCAATAAATATTTCCTTCGTAGCCTCGCGCGCAAAGGTTCGGCAGATTGCCGCAATGATCAATGTGCGCGTGGCTCAAAACGACGGCGTCGAGCTGCTTTGGATCGAATGGAAAATTCCGGTTGCGCTCGATGGATTCATCGCGCCTGCCTTGAAACAGCCCGCATTCGAGCAGCAGTTTTCGCCCGTTGATTTCCAGGAGATACAATGAGCCGGTCGTGGTTCGGGTTGCGCCGAAAAAGTGGATTCGCATGGCGGTAATTCAGCCACAAAGGGAACACGGATGGAAGTTTTCAGTTTTCAGTTTCAAGTTTTCATAAAACGCAGAATGTTTTTCTGAAAACTGAACACTTGAAACTTGAAACTTCAGCTATGCCGGAAAGTGATGCGCGCCTTGCCGAGATCGTAGGGGGACATTTCGACGTTGACCTTGTCGCCGACGCTGATGCGGATGAAGTTTTTGCGCATCTTGCCGGAGATGTGGGCGAGGATTTCGTGGCCGTTGGGCAGCGCGACGCGGAACATCGTGCCGGGCAGCACTTGAGTGACAGCGCCTGTCAATTCGATAGGTTCTTCTTTGGCCATGAGCCGCGCTTCGTTAAATAAAAGGACTGTTCCTTCGCCGCGAAAATTGCCCCTGCCATCGGATAAAATCAAGCAATCTCCGAATTTCAAAATCAACATGGACAACTTCGTTGCAGCCGGTAAATTCAGCGCGCTTTATGAAAACGAACAATTTGCAGAAAGCTTTGACGGCAATCCTGGCCGTCACCGCCTTGCTGACGGCGTGGTTTGTCATCACCTACGCCCTTTCGCTCCGAAAGCTTCACCGGGTGCAGCCCAAGGCGGCTTTCTACAACAACAAAGACATCTTGATGCAGGCGTTCGCCAAGGAAATGTTGGATTACAGCAGCCGCCATCCTGACGTAAAACCGATTTTGCAGTCGGTAGGTTTGGATCAAACAGCGCCGCCGGCGCCGAAACCAGCCGGTAAATGACCATGAACAATTCCGGCAACAATCCCCTCCCGTTGAGCGGCAGTTCACCCGCAGGCGAACTGGAACAGCAAGTTCGCTCGTTGCAGTCGCTGGTTTCAGTCGCGCTTTCCTTGATGATCGTGGTGAGCGGTTCATTGCTCGTTTATCTGTGGGTGCAAAAGCGTGGCTTGAACTCGCAATTAGCCGAGGCGCAACGCGCGATCAACGACTACGAGAAGGTCAGGGGCAATATCTACCTTCACTTCGTGAGCAACCTGCAAAATTATGCGAAGACGCATCCGGATTTGAATCCGCTCCTCGAGAAATATGGCTTCCTTCCAAATCAGGCACCCGCGCAGCAAGTCGTCGTGCCCGCTCCGAAAGCCGCGCCCGGAAAAAAATAACTCACGCGCCGGGTTCACGCGCGACGACACCCAGACGCGCGCCGCACTCGCAGCAAAATTTTGACCGGGGCGGACAGGCCGTTCCGCACCCCGCGCAATCCAGATGCGCCTCCTTGTGCCGCTTCTGGATGACCAGGTTGCGGATGTAGGGAATCCAGGTGAACACGTAGGCAAAAATGAAAACGGAATCTTTTTGACGGAGTGAATAGCTCAGGAGCAGAAGCGAGCCGGTCAAGCTCAACCACCAGAACGCGGTTGGCACGATGACTTGTTTCTTTTTCTCCGTGGCATACCACTGCACGAAGAAGCGTGAAAAGAAAACAACGTTGCCCGTCCAGCCGATGACTTTCCAGACGCTCCACTCGATGCCGAGAAACTTTCCATCGTGAAAAAGCAAGTCCGTGAATGAGTTCATGCCCCGATTTAGCCGCAGCCGCGCGAGCCTGACAAATCAAAATCTTGCGGCTACCAGGCTTCCACAGGCCCCTTCGGCACGGGAATTTGTTCGCGTTGCGCAACCGCAGGCTCCTGCATGAATGACGCAACCATCGGCGCGGGTTGGAATTTTGGTTTCAGTTCGCCGTTCTCGTCGAGGAATTGCTCGCGCCAGCGCAAATAATTTTCCAGAACGTCGTGGAACTCCGCGCGGGTCGAGACGCGCACGACGCCCTTGTTGAATTCGCTGGCCGGGCCGAACCGTTTGGAATACCACGGCGCGACCTTGCGGAACATCGTGCAGCCGAGTTCCTCGCCGAAGACTTCAACCATCAAGTCCAGATGCCGGCACATCACGCGCACGCGCTCGGAGAATTTTGGTTCGGGAGGGGGCATGTTCACCGCGTCAGCGTCTTGGACTGCGCCAGCCCTCTGGCGCTTTTCAGGAGTTGTTGCCTCGTTCTAAAGCGGCAGAGGACTGCCGCAGTCCAAAACCTTGCGGGGATCCGTGGGCTTCAAGTATTCCAGTGTCCGCCGAAAGATCCACGGGTCATAAAACGCGCCACGACCGATGCTCACGCCCGCGCAGCCGGTTTCTGCAAACATCATTTTCGCAGCCTGCGGCGTGATGATGTCGCCGTTGCCGATGACGGGAATTTTTGACACGGCTTGAACAACGTTGCGAATGCCATCGAGATTCACGCGACCGCCAAAGCCTTGCTCGCGCGTGCGGCCATGAACGAAAATCGCCGCCACGCCGACGCCTTCCAGCGCGCGCGCCAAATCCGGCGCGGTCAAATTTTGTTCGTCCCAGCCAAGCCGCATTTTTGCGGTCACGGGAATTTTCACCGCGTCCACCATTCCTTTGACGAGCGCGGAAGTTTTTGCCAGCTCCGTCATCATCGCCGAGCCGCCGCCGACTTTGCAGACTTTTTTCACGGGGCAACCCATGTTGATGTCAATCGAAGCGACGCCGAGTGATTCGAGATAAACCGCCGCGTCGCGCATTTCCTCCGGCACGCTGCCGAAGAGTTGCACGGCGAGCGGTTTGTCGGCGGGCGAAGTTTCGATGAGCTTGAGCGCCTTGGATTTTTTTTCGAGCAGCGAGCGGGCGTTGACCAGATCAGTCGTGCAGAGTCCGACGCCGCCGATTTCGCGCACGACGAGCCGGAATGGCAGGTTCGTGTAACCCGCCAGCGGCGAGAGGAAGAGATTTGATTCGAGCTTTAACAAGCCGATTTGCACGACGGGAGTATAGCCCAAAAGCGGCGATTGGACATCGTGATTGACTCGAATCGAATTCGCCACAAATCTTGCCGACTGAAAGTGTTCGACCATGGTTTTAAACACGTGACTGCGTGCCAATCTCATCTTGTCATCATTCCCACTTACAACACTGGTGCGAAACTGTCGGAAACTGTCGCTGACGCGCTCACGCATTGGAAACCGGTGTGGGTGGTCATTGACGGCAGCACGGACGGCAGCGACGCCGCGCTGACGAAACTAAATTCTGCCGATGGCTCGTTGCGGGTTTTGCGGCTGGAAAAAAATTGCGGCAAAGGCGGCGCGGTTTTGCACGGTTTCCTCGCGGCGCAGGCGGCTGGATTTTCCTTCGCGCTCGTCATGGACGCGGACGGCCAGCATCCGGCGCAAAGCATTCCTGAATTCATGCGCGCGTCGGAAAAAAATCCGAACGCGATGATTCTCGGCGTGCCGCAATTTCCCGCCAACACGCCGCCGGAGCGGCTCAAGGGCCGGCGCATCGGCAATTGGTGGACGAACGTTGAAACACTTTGGGGCGGCATCAATGATTCGCTCTTTGGCTTTCGCGTTTACCCGATCGCCGACACCGTGCGCATCATGCAACGAATTCGCGGCGGGCGGCGTTATGATTTCGACACGGAATTGGTGGTGCGGCTTTTTTGGGCAGGCTGGCTGCCGGTCAATATTCCTGCGCCAGTCCGCTATTTCAGCGCGGCGGAAGGCGGCGTTTCGCACTTCCACTATTGGCGGGATAATGTTTTGCTCATTCGCCGGCACGCGTGGCTTGTGCTGCAAATGCTGCCGCGATTGCCGAGAATTTGGATGTTACGAAAACGGACAAGGCCAGAATGACTTGCTGCCTCAACAGAATCCGTCCGCGACTTGAGAGCGCCGCTGTTTTTTTTCTCGTTGCGGTTTTAGTTTCAGGTTGCGCCACTTACAAGCCTGTCGCGCAGCGCCATTTTGATTTTTCAGACGACACATTCGCCTACGCGAATGAACTGGTCTGGGAATATCATTTTGACGAAAATGGCAGGCGGCTGGTGACTCGGCGCGCGCCAGCGCCGGAATACACACTACATTGTTTCGTCCTGGCACGGACTGCGCGGCAATTTTTTTCCAACGCGCGGTTCGCGCCGGCGCAGTCCAAGGCTGACGAAGAAACCTGTCGAAGACTTGTCCGGCGTGTGGCGCGTTCAAATCCGAGAAAGCCATTGCCTGATGCCGAAAAAATTATCATTCCCGGCTACTCGAACTTGCGCGAGTTCAGCGAGGCGCATGAAAGCTTGCTGAAAGCGGAATGCGGCGGCGCGTGGCGAAGTTATTTCCAGCGCGGCAACTGGCGGATGGCTTTTCCATTCACACGAAGCGGCCAGAAGTCGGTTGCTGAAGACCTTCTTGCGTCATCGAAGCGAAACTGGCCGCCTCTGGTTCATGTGGTGAACTTCCCAAAGCTGGCGATCAATCACGCGCTGCTGGTTTTCGACGCGAAAGAAACGGAAAGCGAAATCAGGTTCACCGCTTACGACCCGAACGACATGAGCCAGCCGATTACGATCACCTTTAATCGCGCACAAAGAAGATTTTTGTTTCCGCAAACGAGATACTTTGCGGGCGGTCCGGTGAACCTTTACGAAATCTACTCGGCTTGGAATTATTGATTGCTGGATCACGACTGCGGACATTCTCATGCTTCTTTCAACGCGACAAGCCTGGCCGAAGGAATTTTCTTGCGCTGAATTGCGAACGCCGTTGTCGTGTAGCAACCAGCTTTACGAGCCTTCGTTTGACTTGCGCAGGCAATTTTTTTACGGTCAACGCACTGGGTGACACTCAACTTGTGTTGTTTCCTTTACAAAAAATTCCTCATCCTCCGCCGCGTGTGGTGGTCACCGGCGCAGGCATCGTGACTTCGCTCGGCTTCGGCTGGGAGAGCAATGCGGAAGGTTTTCGCGCGGGCCGCCGTGCCTTCAGCCCAGTCACACTTTTTGACGTTACGAGGCAGCGCGTCAAGGTCGCGGCACAAGTCGAACTGCCCGCGCGCCTGCCCGCGACGCGATTGAGCGACCGCCGAGCCAAGCAACGAGACCGCGCGTGGCAATTGTTGTTGCACGCGACCGACGAAGCATGGCGGCAATCAAAATGGAAATCAGAGCCGGGCTTGCCGATTGTCCTCGGCACGACGAGCGGCGGGATGAGTTTGGGCGAGGCGTATTATCGTCAAGCCATCGCGACTCCGCTTGGATATCGTCGCCAGCCAGGCCGCGTGTTGCATTATCAAGCGCAGCGGCAGGCGCTCGACCTGGCCGAGGCATTTGGATTCACCGGGCCGGTGACAATCATCGCCAATGCCTGCGCGTCCGGCGGCAACGCGATCGGCTACGCTTGGGAACTCGTGCGGCACGGCCACGCTGAAAAAGTTTTGGCCGGCGGATATGACGCGCTCTGCCAGTTGGTTTTTGCAGGCTTTGATTCTTTGCAGGCATTGTCGCCAACGCAATGCCGACCGTTCGACGCGCATCGCGACGGCCTTGCGCTCGGCGAAGGAGCTGCGGTGCTGACGCTCGAAACACTTTCAAGCGCTGAACGGCGCGGCGCGGAAATCCTCGGCGAAATTGTCGGCTACGGCGCTGCGACGGACGCGCACCACCTGACGCAACCACATCCCGAAGGCTGCGCAGCAGTGGCTTCGATGAGCGCCGCGTGCGTCAGCGCCGGCATTGAGCCCAAGCAAATTGATTACATCAACGCTCATGGCACGGGCACGCCGCTCAATGACAGCGCCGAAGCTGCCGCCATCAAAACGTGGGCTGGCGCGCGCGCGGCGACGTTGCCCGTCAGTTCGACGAAGGCGAGTATCGGCCATTTGCTCGGCGCTGCGGGAGCAGTCGAAGCCGTGGTTTGCCTCATGGCGTTGCGCGGCCAATGGCTGCCGCCGAGCGCGACGGTCGAGACGCCCGACCCGGTGTGCGCATTTCCAATCGTCCGCCAGCCGGGTGATGCGAAATTGGAATATGCGTTGAGCAACTCATTCGGCTTTGGCGGCGCGAACGCGAGTCTCATTTTGCGGAGGTGGAAATGAAGGAAAGAGTTTTCATTCGCGGAGTTGGCGCTGTTTCGCCAGCCGGTTGGGATGTCAAGGCCCTGTGCAACAGCGTCGCGAAAGATGAAGCATTGGGAACAGAACTTCTCGAACATCCCGGCGCACGCAAGCCGCTGGTCTGCCGCAAAGTCCCGGCGCTGACGGCTCGTCCTGAATTTGTCAATCATCCGCGCTTTCGGCGCACGAGTCCGATTTCGCAATACGCAGCGGCGGCGGCAATCGAAGCGTTGGGCGACGATCTCGCGAGGGTGCGCAACGATGGCGTGCGGTTGGGAGTCATACTTTGTGTGATGGTTGGGTGCGTGAATTATTCACGGCGGTTCTACCAAGAGACGCTTGCGGATCCGGCGACGGCCAGCCCGCTGATTTTTCCGGAAACAGTTTTCAATGCTCCCGCCAGCCACATCGCCGCCTTGCTCGGCTCGACGGGCGTGAATTACACCTTCGTCGGCGATCAGGGAACTTTTTTGCAGGCGCTCGCGATGGGTGCGGACTGGATTTCGATGCAGCGGATGGACGCCTGCCTCGTGATCGCTTCGGAGGAACTCGACTGGATGGTGGCCGACGCGTTCCAGATGTTCAATCGGAACATCATCGTCAGCGCCGGAGCAGGAGCGGTTTATCTCGCGCGCGAACCTGGCAGCAGAGCCCCCGTGCAATTACGCGCCGTCACAGACGCGCACTGTTTTTCATCCACCCAGCCCCGGCTTCAGGCCGTTTGCAAGATGCGGGCGGAATTACCTCCGTCTTCGCTGACTCACCTGCTGTGCGACAGCCGGCAAAATCTTCCGTCCCTCGACACGCCCGAAACTGCGGCGTGGAAAGATTGGAACGGCGCGCGTGTCTCGCCAAAAAAAATTCTAGGCGAGGGATTGACTGCCTCGGCGGCCTGGCAAATCGCGGTTGCCGTGGAGGCGATGCAATCAAAACGTTTCGGCGCTGCGAGCGTGAGCGTGACTGGCTCAAATCAGCAAGCCGTCGGCGCGCACTTTGTCTGCGATTAAAGCCGCTCGCGCCCCGCGTAGCCCGAATCCAGATCGTGCCAGAACTCGACTCTGTCCTCATCCTGTTCCCAGCAAAGAAAAACTTCGCGCCCGCCGATGATGGCGGGGAAATCAATCAGCCCGCGCTCCAAATCCTTGATCATGATCTGACGCGAGTTGAATTCGTCGAGCAGACCTTTTGTGGCGGCGAGTTTTTGCACCCAGTCGTTGACAAGCAAACCGCCAAGGTCGTTGCCTTTTGCCATCAAGCTGCTGAGGCGCTTGTCATACGTTTGCAATTCCTCGCGCAGTTGCCCGATGCGCTTGAGCCAGCCGCGGATTTGCGGCAGCAGCGCGTTGGCTTCGTCGCGCGTGTAGTGCTTGCGAAACTGGTGGCTCATGGTTCTGGTTTTGAACGCGCGGCGGCCTTCAATTTTTCCTCGATCTCCTCGTTCTTTTCAACAGCCAGAGATTTTTTCCAGGCCTCGCGCGCCTTGTCCATCTGGCGAAGCGCCGAATAAATTTCGCCGAGGTGGTCGTAAAGCGTGGCGTCGGGCTGCTCGGAAAATTTTTCCGCTTTGAGCAGTTGTTCCAGCGCGGCTTCCGGCTGTTTCAGCTTGAACAAAACCCAGCCGAGGCTGTCGAGATACGCGGCGTTGGTCGGCTGTTGCTTCAACGCTTTTTCAATCAGCGCGCGCGCCTCTTCGAGGTTTTCACCGCGGTCAGCCCACATGTAGCCGAGATAATTCAGCGCTTCGTCAAAGTCCGGCGCGAGTTCGAGCGCTTTTTTGAAACTGCTCTCCGCGTCCTCATATTCGCCGTTGCGTTCGTGCGCAGCGCCAAGCTCAAAATAAAAATTTTCCTTCAGCCGTTCCGGCTCAGAGGTGCGCGCCATAGTTTCGGCGCCGATGTAATGCGTGATTGCGCGTTGATATTCTTTTTTTTGCGCGTAGGCGAGGCCGCTGAGAAATTCGCTGATGAAACTGCCTTGAAATTTTGAATTCGCCCTGTCGAGCGTCTCGAGTGTGTCATCGGGCTTGTTCAACCGAAGCTGGACTTCGGCCAGCAAGTAACAAGCGTTTTTGAAATCGGGGTCGAGTATCACCGTCTTCGAAAGATATTCCTCCGCCTTGCTGAACTGTTTCTGTTTGTAGGCGATCTGGCCAAGAATAAAATTCGCCTGCGGATTCGTCGGGTCGTCGCGCAGCAGCGCTTCCAGTTCCGGAACGGCCCTGGCGGGATCATCGCCCCGTAAAAAAACCTCCGCGAGTCTGGCGCGGACGGCCTCGCGAATAAGCGGCGACCCGGCCGGCTGCCGTAAAAGATCGCGATAAATCTTCACCGCCTTGTCCGTTTCGCCGAGCAGGCTGAATCCGTCAGCCAGCTTGATTTGAACCTCGGGATCGTCGGACTTCAATTCATTCGCGCGATTCAGCGCAGCCAAAGTTTTGGGCCGGATGATTTCTTTTTCGGATGGAAATTGTCGCGAGTAGTTCACGTAAAGCTCGGCAAGCTGGACGAAAAATGCGGCGTCCGCGTCCGTTTGCGTCGCGGCCTCATCAAGAACCTTCAGCGCATCTTCCTTGTGTTTTTGCTGGAGGTGGTTCAGGAAAAGATTTCGGTAGCCTGCGAACAAGGTCGGCGATTTCTTGATCGCGGTGCGGCTGGCTTCGATTGCTTCATCCATTTTCCCGCGCCGCGAATAAACGGAACCCATCTCCGCGAAAACCGCGCCCGAAACATCCGGCCGCATTGCGGCTTTCGACAACAATTCGACAGCCTTGTCGAATTGCTTCCTTGCGATGAAACGCGACGCCACGGCGAGCACCAACGATTCGTTGCCCAGATCAATTTCCGCCGCGTTGGAAAATTCCTTCAACGCCTCGTCCGCCTCGCCATTCAAGTCGTGAATGACGCCGAGCGCGTAATGCGAGTGGGCTTTCACCAGGTCCTCTTCGGATGGAGAATTATCCGAGCCGCGTTTCAGAAACGCCGACTTCCCGGCCGATGGGGTTTTGGTTTTGGAACTGGAATTTGTCGAAGCCTGCGTCTGGACGGCTGCCCGAACGGCGGATTCGTGTTTCGTCCGTGCATTTTGCGACTGCGACGCGCGGCAACCGCTCATCAGCGCGGCGCCCGCTACGACGACAGTCCAAAAACAAAAACGAAACGGCATGTGGCAGAATAACCCAAAACGACGCAACCCGCGATTCGAGTCACGCTCTTTCACGCTTCGACACACGGGCCGCAGGATTACTGCTGCCAGGTGCGCTTCTTGTGGCGGTTCAAACGCAGCTTCTTGCGGCGTTTGTGTTTGTTGATTTTTGCTTTGCGTCGTTTTTTGAGTGAACCCATGTGCTAATGGAGTAACGGAGAATTGCAGTAATGCAATGAAATTCTTATTCGCCGACTCGTTCTCGCCTCGTCCCTCGTCCTCGACAAGTCTGTTCTGATCGAGGACGAGGGGCGAGAACGAGGACGATTACGATCTAATAAACCACTTTGTTCAGCGGATACTCGATGATGCCTTCCGCACCCGCTGCCTTCAGCGCCGGAATCAGTTCGCGGACGATGTGCTCGTCAATGATCGTCTCGACTGCAATCCAGTCCTTTTGAGTGAGCGCGGAAATGGTCGGGTTGCGCAGCGCGGGCAAAGACTTCAACAGCTTCGCGAGATTTTTCTCCGCGATGTTCATCTTCAAACCGACTTTCGCCTCCGCCTCCAGCGCGCCGCGAAGCAACAACGCCATCGTCTCGATTTTTTGCCGCTTCCACTTGTCCTGCCACGTTTTGTGATTGGCGATCAAACGAGGCGTCGAGGTCAGCAGCGTGTCCACGATGCGAAGTTTGTTCGCGCGCAATGATGAGCCGGTTTCGGTGACTTCCACAATCGCGTCCACAAGCTCGTGCGCTTTCACCTCGGTCGCGCCCCAGGAAAATTCCACTTCAGCCTTCACGTTGTGCCGGCGAAGATATTTTTTCGTCAGGTTGACGACTTCCGTCGCGATGCGTTTGCCTTTCAAATCTTTCACGGACTTGATCGGCGAATTTTCCGGCACGCACAAAACCCAGCGCGCCGGCTGACGAGTCGCTTTGCTGAAAAGAAATTCGCCCACCTCGTGAACATGCGAGCCGTTCTCCTGAATCCAGTCGTAGCCCGTGATGCCGCAATCGAGATAGCCGTGCTCGACGTATCGGCTGATTTCCTGCGCGCGAATCAGGCGAATCTCCAGCTCGTCGTCGTCCACGTAGGGAATGTAGGAGCGGCTGCTGACGGAAATGTTGTAGCCCGCCTTCGCCATCTTTTCGATGGTGGCGTCCTGCAAGCTGCCTTTGGGCAGACCGAATCGTAATTTCTTTTTGCTCATGAAACTTTTTTAACGCAAAGGCGCAAAGACGCAGAGACGCACAGAATGACAAAAACAAAACTTTGCGCCTTCGCGTTAATCATTTTGTTCCTTTTGCAAATTCTCTTTTGTCCGCGCCCGCAAACACTTTTTCTCGGATTGTTTGACCCGCGTCACTGGATTGATTTGCCAAGTTCGGCGCGGCAAAGACAGCTTTTTCTTCCGTGATTTTTTCATCGCGGCCAAGTCAGGCTGCATTTTCACTCTGCCTCAAGACAGTTTCGCGAAAAGTCCTTTCCGATGGAAGGCGGGAAAAGGTTCAACGGATTTCGGAGGGCGGAGTTCCACGACGCCCTGACTTTCCTT
>CAYMCQ010000014.1:0-64544 GCA_964389025.1 uncultured Verrucomicrobiota bacterium | reverse complement strand
CTTGAACCTGCACGGGTTACCCCACTACCACCTCAAAGTAGCGCGTCTGCCAATTTCGCCACATGCGCACACGCGACACAATGAAGCAGCGGAAGGCGGACTTCGCAAGGCAATTTTCTGAGGTCCAAATTTTCCTCATTTGAAGTAAAGCTCCTCCAGATTCCACGACATGCGGTTCTGCGCCGCGGCGGCGGGGCGGACGTTCCCGATTTTCAAGCTCACCGCCGCAAAAGAATTCGGCGAGACGGTGAAAATCATCGGTTGCTGCGCGGCAAGGATGGCTTGCACTTCGTCGAGCGCTTTTTTGCGCGCGGCGAAATCGAGTGTGGCTATTTGCTCGTCCATCAGTTCGTCAATCCGCGCTTCCCAGTCGGTGGAAGGCTTCGATTGATTCGGAAACCATTGATGAACCGGCGCGCTCGACTTGAGGACGCTCCAGCTCGTGACGGGGTCGCTGCTGCCGCCGCCAAGACCGAGCAGCGCGCAATCGTAATCGAAACTGCGGTTCACTTTTACGATGAGCGTCGGGAAATCCACCGCCTGAAAAGTCATCTTGATTCCCAGCCTGCCAAACATCTCGCCCAACATCATCGCGGTTTTCATGCGGCCGGAATTCTCGCTGTTCGTGACGAGCGCAAATTCGATTTGGTTTCCATCTCCGTCTTCCAAAATCCCGTCCTTGTTCCGGTCCTGAATTCCAATCTCAGCCAGCAACGCGCGGGCCTTGCTCAAGTCGAAAGCGAAACGAACAGTGTTTGTGTTGCACCATTTAGTGTTTTCTCGCGAAATGAAATCGTAGGCCGGCACTGCGCGGCCGGAATAAATTTCCCGCGCAAGACGCTCGCGGTCAATCGCGCAGGAAATCGCCTGCCGAAATTTCGCATTCCGAAACCATTGCAGTTTCGCCGGCGCGACAAGATTTTTTCCGCCCGGCGCGTCGGTGTTCGTATTTTGATTGAAACAGATGAAGTCCTTCTCGGTTCCCGTGCCAAGATCGAACAGCCGGAAGCCGGTTTTCTTCGCGGCTTTTTGGAAGCGGTCGAATTCATCAGGCCGCACGCGCTCGTGAATCATCGTCTCGCCGCTCAAAAAAAGCCCGGATTGCTCCGCAGACCCGCTGGCTGCGATGAAAACAATTTCATCGAAACAGGGCAGCCGCTGGTTCCTGGAGTTGACAACCCAATACTCGGGATTTCGTTCGAGGACGGTCGCGTTCCGGTTCATCTGCTTGACCCGATACGGCCCGGACGAGACGATTTTCGCCAGCGCTGCATTGAATTGTTTCTCACGCGCGACTTGTGCCATCGAATGCCTCGGCAAAATGGGAATGGTCCCAAAAAATTCCGCGAACGGCGCAAAGACCTCCGGCACGACGACTTGAATGGAATCTTCACCCGTTTTTGTGATGGAAAGTTTTGCCGTGGTGAGCTGGAAAATCTCGGCAACGGGCGTCTGAATCTCGGGGTTGTAAATGACGTCGTTCCATGTGAACAAAACGTCGTCTGCAGTCAGCGGCGCGCCGTCGCTCCAGCGGAGACCGCGACGCAATTTGAACGTCCATGTTTTCTGGTCGGGCGCGACGCTCCACGATTCAGCCAGCGCGGGGCGGATTTCCTGCGCCGCAAAATCCATCCGCGCCAGCGAGCTGAAAAGCAACTGGCTCACTTCGACCGATGCGGGATCAATTGCGAGCAGTGGGTTGAATGTGCCGGGCGTCCCGATGGTGGAGAGCATCAATCGTCCGCCATGACGCCCCGGCTCGGCTGTCGAAACCAGCGGCGGCTGCGGCAAGGGAGATTTTGACTGCGGCACCGGAATTTCCTTCGAGCAGCCGGAAACCAGAAACGCGGGCAACAGAATGGAAAAGTGAGCAAAGGCTTGAAAATTTCTCATCGCGACCGACTGGCAATACACCGTTTTTGACGCAGCGGCAAGACGTCAATAGTCATGCAGTTTGACTTTCGAGATTTGGTCGCATTTTCCCGCTTAAATATCTTCAACCAAATCTCGCAGGCGAACTTTCAAGGCTCTGGCAATCTTGACCATTGTATCAATCGTGGCAGGCTTTTCCCCGCGTTCCACTTCTCCGATGTAGTTGTGGTGTAGATCAGCTTTCTCCGCCAATTCCTCTTGGCTGAGATTTGCCTTGTTGCGGTGGATGCGAATTGCTTCGCCTAAAATTTTGCGGTGATTTGGTTCTGCGGCCACGTGGCGCAACGCAAGCAAGAACTGGAAAATCTATCCACCGTCTTGAGACGGTATTTTTTCTTGCATCATTTGGCTTTTAATGCGTGAATCGCGCTCGCCTTCTTCGTTCCTGTGTTTTCGGTTCTGTATTCTTAAACAAGTGGGAAATCCGCTTCAGACGGAAAGGAAAACTATGAAAACTATTGTCGGGCTTCTCGTTGGGCTGGGCGTGGCGCTCAGTGCTCAGGCAGAGCTTACAACTTCATCGTCCACGGCGACATCCACCAACCTTCCTTCAGGCGGCATTTGGGCAACAGTCAAACTGGCCACTACCGCACCAAAGGTGGAAGCCATCGTTGAGCAACCCAGCCTCTCCAAATCCAACAGTGTTGCCGGGACAGACCTCGGAGTTGGCGCGTCCAGCATTGTGCGGCAGGAAATCCGGTTGCTGGAGGACGGCGCGGTGGCCGATTACGGATTGCAAAAGGTTTTCTTCCCGGCGGAGATCACCGAAGCGCCCCTCAGCATCATCACTGCGGACGGGCGCAAACTGGCCTGTCGGGCCACGTTCCTGGCGCTGCACGATGCCGCGAGCGGACAAAGCCTCCTTCTCGGCGAGGTCAGGAAAAGCATCGGCGAACTCATCGGAGACAACACCGTCGTTTATTTGAATGCCTTCGACATCTTGACCAACTCCGAAGCGGACGTGACGTATGAAATTTTGAGCAAGACTTCCTTGGCAAACAGTAATTGGATTTCAGAAAAATTTGTTCTCGGCGCGGAGGGACAAAATGGGACGCCGACGGACATCCTGCTTACCAAAACGAATAACAAATTTTTCTGGGCGCGAGCTTACGTTGACTCTGACGGCGATTGAAAGTTAGTGCGCGCCGCGCCTCTCAAAACATCGTCTCGAAACCAGCGGCCTTGAAATGCCTGTCGTTGGTGAATGCTTTTGAAATTCCCAGTCGCCGCATCACGACAAACGAAATGTGATCCACAATTCCCGCCGAATCCGCCGCTTGCCAGCAGAGCCGCACGGCGTTAATTTCTCACCGTGAGCGCCGCACAAATCATCGCAGAACTGCCCAAGCTCTCGGCTGACGAGCTTGCGGCTGTCCGCCGTCGCCTGCGCGAACTCGACGAGCGCGACGAGGTGCAGTTCCTCCACGAATCCGCCGACGCGATATTCCAACAGATGGACAAAGAGGAAGCCGCCAATGCCCGCCGCAAAACCCGGTGAAGTCTGGTGGGTTGACCTCGGTATGGCTGCCAAAGTCCGGCCCTGTCTCATTCTCACTTCGCAACCCAAGCTCAACGAACTTGACGTGTTTACGGTCGTCGCACACACGACATCGCTGCGCGGCAATCGCTGGGAAGTTCAAATCGAAAAAGCATTTCTCGACGATGAAGGCGCGTTCGATGTGCAACGAGTCGCTACAGTCGCTTCCGTGAAACTGGAACGCAAAATGGGCGAACTCACTTCCGCTGAAATGGATTTGGTTCTCGACCGGCTTGCGGAACGATTGGGAATTTGAATTTATTTCTCTTTGGCCACGCGGGAGATTTCTTGCACGCAGGCGCTTTGATACGCATGATTCAAAAATTCATGAATCAGAAATTGCCTTCCGATGTCAATTCGCCTTCGAACGAGATGTTGCGAGTAAAGCAAGCGATTGAAGCGATGTTCGCCGACTTGGAGCGTGGCCGGCCTGAAGTGCAGCCGTCCAAGTATTGGATTGAATTGAATAAGAGCGATCGCGGGCAACTTCTCGCCACGGGTTTTGAAAACTTCAAAAGGACAGTGGCCAAGCATTATTTTACCTGGACTAAAATTTGGCCGTGGGACGCGCAGATTCGTTTTCTTGTTTCAAATCTGCCCCTCTCCGCCACTGTCGCAAATATCTTCCGCACATTTTTCCCCATCAAACACAGGCATATCCCGCTATTCGAATCGCTGGCATATACTTTTCTTTCAAACATGATCTGGGATTATGCGGCACGGAACAATCCGGACATCACAAAACTTTCCGAACCCGCCATCGGGAATCCTCCCCGAATCCATAGAAACGGCCGGCTCATTTCGCAAGACCTTGCCAATTCTTCTTTGGAAGCGCAGTTCATTCTTGAAGGTCTGCCGAAAACGTTCCGCCTGAATCGAGTCTGTGAACTCGGAGCCGGCTACGGACGGACCGCACACGTGCTGCTCACGCTTCGCCCGGGCATCCGTTACACGATCATTGATATTCCTCCGGCCTTATACGTTTCGCAGCAATATCTTTCCAAGGTGTATCCCAATCGAAATGTCTTCACGTGGCGGCCTTTCAAATCTTACTCCGAGATCAAGGAGGAATTTGAGTCGGCGGACCTCGTATTCCTTTTGCCTTCGCAGATCGAAATGTTGCCGGATGAAATTTTCGATCTCTTCATTAACATTTCCTCGCTCCACGAGATGAGAATCGAGCAAATCCGATACTACTTTTCCCAGATACGCCGTCTGACGCGCCGCGACGGGTGCTGCTATATCAAGGAATGGAAAGTGTCACGGATTCCCGTCGAGAATGTCATTATTCGCCGGGAGGATTATCCGTTTTCAGAGTGGCGGATGCTGGTCGAGCGCGAGGCAAGGGTTCAGACTCACTTCTTTGAAGCGCTTCTGCAAAAGCCTTGATTGACTCTTTGCGAGACGCCGTTTCCAGGCTGCATTCAAAATAATTTCTTCGCGCCTTTGCGTCTTTGCATTTAGAATTTTTCGTTGTCATGGCAGAAAATTTTTCCAGCAAATTCCTCGACCCGAAGGTCGTCGCACGGCTGATGGCGCAGCCGCTGCTCGCGCGGTTTCCGATGCAGGGCAACATCTCCGGCCAGCACAAAAGTCCGCATCGCGGTTCGAGCGTCGAGTTCGCCGAGTATCGCAACTACACGCCCGGCGACGACATCCGCCGTCTCGACTGGCGCGTGTTCGCGCGCACCGACCGCTTTTACATGAAGGAGTTCGAGGCCGAGACGAACCTGCGTTGCTACCTCGTGCTCGATTGCAGCGGCTCGATGGGACTGACCGGCGCAAACGGCAGCAAACTCGATCTCGCGCGCCGCCTCATCGCCACGCTCGCGTATCTCACCGTCCATCAAGGCGACGCCGCCGGGCTGGTTTGCGTCGGCAAAAAAACCGTGTTCGAGATTCCGCCGCGACGAAATCCCACTCATCTGCAAACCATTTTGGAAACGCTCGACAAAACCGAGCCGCGCGGCACGACCGCATTGATTCCGGCGCTGCACGAGCTTGCCGAAAAAGTCCGTCAACGCGCGCTCATCATTGTCTTCTCGGATTTCTTTTGCGAGACTGAGGAACTGGCGAGCTGCTTTCAGCATCTACGCTTTCAAAAGCACGATCTTGCGATTTTCCATCTGCTTGACCGCATGGAACTGGATTTTCAATTCGACCGTCCGACGCGCTTCGTGGATTTGGAAAGTTCCTTTGGCCTCGTCACCGAACCTGCGATGATCCGCGAACAATACCTCCGTCAACTCCGCGTCTTTCTCGACGGCCTCCGCGCCAGTTGTCACGAGTTCAACATGGATTACCGGCAGGTGACGACCGACCAAAGCTACGAAAAAATTCTCGCGGACTTTCTGGTTGAACGCGCGAAGCAGGCGGCGTTGTCGCCGGCGTGAACACATCCCTAGCTGTCTGAGAAAAGTGGCAACTGTGCGATAAAAGTCATACAAAACAACAGTTGACACACTTTTAATGTTTGGTTTAACTTCAGGCCATGACTGCAACATTAAAAGCCGACACAGTTAATTTCGGCGCAAAAGGCCAGGTGGTGATTCCCCGCCGGCTCCGCAAGGAATTCGAGATCGAGGAAGGCACGAAAGCCCAGGTTTACGTCGAGAACGGCAACATCGTTCTCAAGCCGATCACTTCCAAATTCATCAAAAGTCTGCGCGGTTCGCTCAAAGGCACAAAGGCGATGGACGTGTTCATGGCCGAGCGCAAACGCGAGCGGGAACTCTGACACATGGCCGCAAAAGAACACAAGGCGCGCAAAAATCTTCTCCCTCTCCGCCTCGAACGGGGAGAGTCCGACGCCACCCTCGCCCATCGGATGGGAGAGGGGCTGGGGGTGAGGGCTTTGGGTGAGGTGTCGAAATCTGATTTGAACTGACTATGGCCACAAAGGTTATTGATAGCTGGGTGCTCATGGCACTTTTCAATGATGAACCCGCCGCCGAACAGGCGGAGAAACTTCTGGAACACGCCACGGCTGAAAGGCACAAGCTCCTGATGAGCGTGGTCAATTGGGGTGAGGTCTATTATTCCGTGTTGCGCGGCGCGTCACCTGAAATGGCGGAACAAAAGCTCAAGGAAATGGATGCCATGCCCATTGAGATTGTGAGCGCAGACCTTCATCAGACAAAACAGGCGGCCATCTACAAAGCCACCAAAAAAATGTCCTACGCGGATTGCTTCGGCGCAGCGCTCGCAAAAATTAAGAACGCAGAATTCGTGACCGGCGACTTGGAGTTCAAGGAAGTGGAGAAGGAAATCAAGATTGGCTGGTTAAAAAACTAATTTCCATGTTCGAGCCAAATCAAAATCTTCCAACATTCGCGCCGGAGATTTACACGAGAATCGCGATGAACGATCTCGTGGTCTACGCCGTTTATTATTTGTCGCAGTCGGGTAAGGAAATAAATACCGAAGATATTGTGGCGACTTGTTTCTTGCTGTTTCCGAAACGATTTCAATTGCGAACCTATCTTGATGAACATGGTAACGGCAGCGGCACAGCACAGGGACAAGTTTTATTCGCGGAGTTAATAACGGAAGCCGTCTGTTCTGAAATTGCGCGGCGCGGCGTAGTAAGCGGTAAGTATTTAATGATCGAAGGCGCACAAGCCGACGCTATCCGTCGTGAGCAAATCAATCTGCAAAACAAATACGCTCACAAAATCCACGAACATTTTGTTGATGCACAACATCGAGGAATTTTTGATGTCCCAGCTGCAAGAAAGGGTCGTCCTCCTAAAAAGGAACAGTTGGCGGATGCGATCATTGCTTGAAAAAGTTTGCAAAAAGGTCGTCAACAATTTCCCCCGCGCTTGCCGGTCTCGGATTAAACTGCAAGAATTGTCAGGACGATGACGTTTTTGCAGCCATTCATTCTCTGGGGGCTTCCGCTTCTCCTGCTGCCGCTCATCATTCATTTGCTGAATCGAATGCGCTACCGCTCCCAACCGTGGGGCGCGATGCGATTGTTGATCGCTGCAAATAGAAGTTCCATCAGTCAGGCCAAGCTCCGGCAATTTTTGATTCTTCTCTTTCGCGTCCTGGCCATCGCTGCGCTCCTGTTGTTTTTGGCGCGGCCGATTTCCGGTGGCTGGATGGGCTGGATATTTTCGCCTGCGCCCGACACTGTGCTCATTCTCCTCGACCGCTCTGCGAGCATGGAAACTCGCGCCGCCGGTTCAACTCAAACCAAGCGCGAGCAGGCGTTGAAACTGATTTCCCAAGCCGCGAAATCATTTGAAGGCAGCAGCCATTTCGTTCTGATTGACAGTGCGCTGCGCACTCCGCAGGAAATCGCCAGCGTCAATTCGCTTGCCGAACTTTCGCTCACCGCGCCGACCGACACCGCCGCCGACATTCCCGCTATGTTGCAAACTGCGCTGAACTGGCTCGTCGAAAATCGCGCGGGCGCATCGGAAATCTGGATCGCCTCCGACTTGCAAAAGAGCAATTGGCAACCGAACGACGCCCGTTTCAAAAATGTTTTGGCGCAACTTGGCGCATTGCCACAACGAGTCCGCGTCCGTCTTCTCGCGCTCAATCAACCGCCCGCGCTAAATTCATCAGTCACCGTCTCGGAAATTTTGCGACGCCCGCGCGGAAACGAAAGCGAGTTGCAATTCGCTCTCGATATTCAGCGCAACACAAATTCTACGACTGCCTTTCCGCTTGCGATGACGCTTGACGGCGCACAATCGCAATTCGAGTTGAACATGGACGGACAGGCATTTCGCTGGCGACATCGCGCGCCGCTTGGCGCGAAAAAATCCGGCGGCTGGGGAAGTTTTCAACTGCCCGTCGACGCCAACGCCCGCGACAGCACCTCCTATTTCGTTTACGGCACGGACATGCCGCTGCACGCCACCATCGTCGCGAACGACAAAGAGAGCGGTCGCATTTTGAAAGCCGCTGCGAATGCGCTGAACAAACAAACTGGTAGGGCCGACCTGCCGGTCGGCCAGGACGCGCAGCAGCGCGTCCCTACCGACGCGGCAAACATTTCACTCGGCGACAGCGCGCTGCTGATTTGGCAAGGCGCGTTGCCGAACGGCGAAGTTGCCGAGCGTGTGCGAACGTTTGTTTCCGATGGTGGCGTTGTTATTTTCTTTCCACCGGCTGCAACGGACGCTGGACGATTCAATGGTTTAGGTTGGAGCGAACCGCAATCCGCCGAGTCAGAAAAGTTCTTTCACATCGCGCGTTGGGATGAAGCCGAAGGCCCGCTGGCAAAAACTGACGAAGGTTTGAGCCTGCCACTCGGCGAGACGGAATTTCAGAAGCGCCAACTCATCGTCGGCCAGAAAAATTCGCTTGCTGCATTTTCCGACGCGGAAACTTTTCTCGCGCGGCAAAGTCTGGGGAAAGGCGAAATTTATTTCTGCGCCTCGCTGCCGAACGCGCAATGGTCAACGCTCGCCGATGGCCCGGTCATCGTTCCGATGCTGCAACGACTGCTTCAAGCTGGTGGACGCCGCTTGCAACAGGTTTCGATGGCAAGCTGCGGTGAGTTGAGCGCCGTTGATCGCGCAAAGCAATGGACGTGCGTTGATTCCGCCGCGCCGAAAAATATCCAGCTTCAAGCCGGCGTTTATCGCGACGGCGAGCGGCTCGTTGCCGTGAATCGTCCGCTTGTGGAAGACGAACCGGAAATTCTGGAAGTGGACGAGACACGGAATCTCTTTCGTGGCATGGCCTTTCAACTTTGGGAAGAGCGCGGGAATCGCGGTCAGGTTTTGCAGCGGGAAATCTGGCGCGTGTTTTTGTTTGCGATGCTGGTGTTCTTGTTTGTTGAAGGAGTGCTCCTTTTGCCAAAGCACCAAGCTCCAACATCCAACATCCAGAGAAGCTCGAAATTCAAAGCTCCAATTGGAGCCGCGACGCGAATGTTGATTTGGATGTTCGTCCTTGGTGTTTCTCTGGAGTTTGGACGTTGGAACTTGGAATTTTTCTCATGAGTTTCGCCGCCTCCATTCCAATCAGCATCCTCTGCGCTGTTCTCTGGCTCGCGGCAGCGTGGATTTTTGTTTTGCACTGGCGCGCGAGTGGCGAAAGAAAGGTGATTCGTCGGCTGGAGAGTTTGCGGTTCGTGATTCTCACGTTGCTCGTGCTGACTTTGCTGCGGCCCGAATTTGTTCAGCACCTCAAACGAACGGCGCGGCCGGAAATTGCGGTGCTTCTCGACACATCGGCGAGCATGAAGACGCGCGATGTTGTTGTGACAAATCGCGCGACGAGTCGGGCGGAGTGGTTGGCCAAGGAACGCACGAATCAATTTTGGAAGCCGCTCGAAAAGTCCGCGAAAGTTTTGGTGGAAGATTTTGCGACGTCGAAGAGCACCCCTCTCCCTGCCCTCTCCCCGTCGGACGGGGAGAGGGTGGCCGCAGGCCGGGAGAGGGGCGTCCCTACCGACGACGGAACTGATTTGAATGCCGCACTCGAATCCGTCCTCAAACGCCAGCGCAATCTCAAAGCCGTCCTGCTTCTCACCGACGGCGATTGGAATCTCGGCCAGTCACCGCTCGCGGCGGCGACACGGTTTCGCGAGCAGGGCGTGCCGATTTTCAGCGTCGCGGTCGGACGCGAGACGCCGTTGCCGGATCTGGTTTTGGAAAATGTTTCCGCGCCGGCTTATGGACTTTTTGGCGAGCAGATCATCGTTCCGTTCAAGGTGCGCAGCAATTTGCCGCGCGACGTGAAGACGGCGGTGTCGCTGATTGACACGAACGGCGACGAAATCAAAAAGGAAATTTCCATTCCAGCGCTCGGTGAATTGCAGGAATCAATTCTTTGGTCGCCGCACGTCGTTGGCGAAGTTTCGTTGAAGCTGCAATTGCCCGTCGAGAAGGACGAAGCGATTCCCGAAAACAACGCGCAGGATTTTCGCATCAACGTGCGCGTCGAGAAGCTCAAGGTGCTGGTCGTGGATTCGCTGCCGCGCTGGGAGTATCGCTACCTGCGCAACGCGCTCGAACGCGACCCCGGCGTCGAGATGCACTGCATTCTTTTTCATCCGGGCATGGGAATGGGCAGCGGGCGGAATTATCTCGCGTCGTTTCCCGGCAGCAAGGAACTGCTCTCGCGCTACGACGTGATTTTTCTCGGCGACGTCGGCATCGGCCAGGGCGAACTCAGCGCCAGCGATGCGGAATTGATCAAAGGTCTCGTTGAGCAACAATCGAGCGGGCTTGTGTTTCTGCCCGGCTCGCGCGGTCGCCAACTCACATTTCTCAATCCCGCCGGGGCGGGACTGGCGGATTTGCTGCCGGTTGTTTTCGACAAAACAAAACCTGAAGGCGTCGCGTTGCAAAACGAATCGAACCTGCTGCTTTCGACGGCGGGCAAGCGTCATTGGCTGACACGGTTTGATTCCGACGAAGGCCGCAACGAGGAGCTTTGGAAACAGTTGCCGGGATTTTATTGGTCGGCGGCCATCGAAAAAAGCCGGCCCGGCTCGGAAGTTTTGGCGGTGCACTCGGAGTTGCGCAACTCGTGGGGGCGCATGCCGCTGCTCGTGACGCGCGCGGCGGGAAGCGGAAAAGTTTTGTTCATGGGCACGGATAGCGCGTGGCGATGGCGGCGCGGCGTCGAAGACAAATTTCATTACCGCTTCTGGAGCCAGGTCGTGCGCTGGATGGCGCACCAGCGTCACTTGAGCGAGAGCGAGGGCATGCGGCTGAGCTACAGCCCCGAGACGCCGCAAGTCGGCGACACGATTTTTTTGCAGGCGAGCGTTGCGGACGAAATGGGTAGTAGCACAGGCTTCCAGCCTGTGAGTCCAGAAACACACGGCCAAGATGGCCGTGCTACTACTGTTTCCGGAAAATTAATTTCGCCGAGCGGACGCGCGGAGCAATTTGGATTTTCCGCAGTGCCCGGCGGCTGGGGCGTTTTCAAATCCAGCTTCGCGCCAAGTGAAGGCGGCAAATACAAAGTGCAGGTCACGTCGGAACGCGACGGTCGCAAACTCGAAACTGAGATCGCCGTGACACGACCGGTGCGCGAAAAGCAAGGCCAGCCGGTGAACATGCAAATTCTCCGGGAAATTTCCGGCATCACTCACGGCGCGAGTGCGAGCTACGAGGCACTGAACGAAATCGTGAAGCAAATCTCCGCGTTACCCGAACCGCAGCCGACCGAGAAACGCATCCGCATCTGGTCAAACCCGTGGTGGGGCGGATCTATTCTTTTGCTGTTGGTGGTTTATTGGGTGGGGAGGAAGTTGAGCGGGCTGGTGTAAGCCGGACGACTTCGCGGCGGTCTTTAGTCTGGATCGCGGGGCGTAAGTATGCTCGTCCGGTTTTCGGGCTTGTTCCTTAGCCGGAACGATTCAGAACAAAGCGTCGTTTTTAACCTGTAATTTTGTAACTGCTTGAATTTCAACGTGACAAACCATCCAATTCCAACTGCTATGCAGTTGAACCCCAAACCAAATGGTTCACCGAATTGCAATTTGTCGGTCATGGTTTCGCTATGAATTGACTGCGCGATGCGTTCAGCGATGTCACTTCAACTGAATCGTTCCGGCTAAGTGGTATGATATTTCTCCTGCCGTTTGACTTGAATCCAATCGCCAAGCGTCTTTATGCTCACCGGTTATTGGTTAGTCTGTTTTCGTTTCCGTAATTTGTGAGCGTATTTTATGCAAGTCGAGCGGTGTGCAATACCCAACAGGACTATTCTCCTCCGATGGGGAAGTCTGCCCGCGAACGCTGGATGAAAAACTTACGATGAAACCCACTCAACGACACCTCGGCTTTGTTGTCTGCATTCTGCTGGCGGCGCTCGCTTGCGGGCCTGTCACCGCACACGACGGCTCACATGCTTCAGTTCACGACACCGTGGCGGCAATCATTCAGCGGATGCAGCGCGAGTTGACGGCGGACCAACTCATCGATCTGACTGTGCCGAAGGTGGAGTCGCTCTTGACGGCGCGGGACCGCGAGGTTCTCGGCACGGCGCACATTCGCTTTCGCGTGAACGTGCCGGTCGTGGTCACGATTCTCCGCGACGCCAGTCTCGGCGACGAACCGTTCTGGCTGCGCGAGCGCGGCTTCAGCACAAATGGCCTGATGGCGCAACTCTCGAACCGCGAGTTCGATGCGTGGGAGAAATCTTTTTCTGCGGGTGAAATCGGCCTGGGTGTCCACAATCTCTCGGGGCGCGGGACTCATTACCTCGTTTTGTTGCGGGCGCAGCGGGCGGGCGACGCGATCAAGGTGACTGGTCTCTATCCGGGACATCTTCGCACGGCAAAATTTGTGGCGGGCGTGGAGCCATACGTTGATCAGGCGGTGCGTCTCAACAATGTGCCTCCGGCGCTTGAAGGCCGGGTGTTGATCCAGACCGCCAGCGACAGCGAGGAAGATGCGCGGCTCGTCAGCCGGTTCAGCAAGACGCAATATCCCGCGCCGGATCGCCCCGACCACGTGGTGTTGACATGGAGCGATGACCCGCGCACGACTCAGGCAATTCAGTGGAGGACTTCCAGCAAGGTCAAACGCGGCTTCATTCGTTTTCAACCGAAGGCTGCCGCCGTTGCGAAGGTGCGGACTGAGCGCGCCAAAACTGAAAAACTTTCAGCGCCGCTGCTGCTCAACGATCCGTTGATTCACCGCCACACTGTCGTGTTGAAAGGTCTGAAGCCCGCCACAACTTACGTGTATTCCGCGGGCGACGGTTCGCCGGAAGGCTGGATCGGGCCGGCGGAATTCACCACCGCGCCCGCCGGCGTAGCGCCGTTCTCGTTCATCTACATGGGCGACGCGCAGAACGGACTGGATCGCTGGGGCGTGCTGTTGCACAACGCGTTTCGCGCGCGGCCCGACGCAGCGTTTTATTTGATGGCGGGCGATCTGGTGAATCGCGGCGCGGAACGCTGGGATTGGGACAGTTTCTTTGAAAATTCAAAGGGCGTCTTCGACCGCCGCCAACTCGTGCCCGTGCTCGGCAACCACGAATATCAGGGAGACAATGAGCCCAGGCTTTACCTCGCGCAGTTAGCGCTTCCACGAAACGGGCCGCGCGACATTCCGCCGGAGCGCGCCTACGCCTTCGAATACAGCAACGCGAAGTTCATCATCCTCGACTCCAATCTCGACGCGGCGAAGCAAGTTCCGTGGCTGGAGAAACAGCTCGCGAACACGAAGGCCACGTGGAAATTCGTCAGTTACCATCATCCCGCTTACTCCTCCGGCGGCAACCGTGACAATCTCGAAGTCCGCAATCTCTGGACTCCGCTTTTCGACAAGTATCACGTGGACCTCGCCTTGCAGGGACACGACCACGCATATCTGCGGACGTATCCGATGCGGGGTCAGCAACGCGTGGCGAGCGCGAAGGATGGAACGGTTTACATCATCTCCGTTTCAGGCACGAAGCATTACGAGCAACTGCCGCACGATTACACGGAAGTGGGCCTGACGAAACTTTCGACTTATCAAGTGCTGGATATTCAGATTGACGGCAACCGGCTCGTGTATCGCGCACACGACGTTGACGGCAAGGTGCGCGATGAATTTGTCATTGAGAAATAGCCGATTTATGAAAACGAACACGACACTGGTGCGTCACGAACAGGATTCACCCAAGGAGCCCAGCATCTGTGACTGGCGACATTTATTGATCAGCCGGCAGGACAAGAATCAGGGAGTCGCTGCTTGGGCGCACGCGGTGGACATTGACGGCGCGCGCGAGCATTACCACAAACGCAGCACCGAACTCTACTACGTGTTGGAAGGCGAAGGCTCGGTCATGCTCGACGGCGTGGAACATTCCGTGCGCAAAGGCTCTATTGTTCACATCCCGCCCAGAGTGGTTCACGGCGCCAAAGGCCGTGTGCGGGTGCTGGTCGTAGGCATCCCCGACATCGCCGATGACGATTTATTTTTTCCTGAGCCGAAGGAATCGAACGCCGGCAAAAAATAACCCGCCATGGACGACACCATTCGATGGGGCATTCTGGGAACCGGCAAGATCGCCCGACAGTTCGCCGAAGGATTGAAGATTTTGCCGGACGCCAAACTGGTGGCCGTCGGTTCGCGAACCGCCGAACAGGCGAACGCTTTTGGAAAGCAATACGACGTTTCGCACCGTCACGCCAGTTACGAAGCCCTCGCGAATGATCCCAACGTGGATGTGATCTACGTGGCCACGCCTCATTCCTGTCACAAGGAAAATTCCCTGCTCGCATTGTCCTCCGGCAAAGCCGTGCTGTGCGAAAAGCCATTCGCCATCAACGCCCGCGAAGCCGAACAAGTCATCACATTTGCGCGGAGGAAAAAGATTTTTCTGATGGAAGCAATGTGGACGCGCTTTTTCCCACTGATGATTAAGCTCCGCGAGTTGCTGGAATCACAAGCCATCGGCGAAGTGCGGATGTTGACGGCGGATTTTGGATTCCGGGCGGAATACCACGAGGAAGAACGATTGTTCAACCCGGCGTTCGGCGGTGGGGCGTTGCTGGATGTGGGAGTTTATCCAGTGTCGCTGGCCTCCATGATTTTTGGAACACCGACACGGATCGCCGGTCTTGCTCACCTGGGAAAAACCGGCGTGGATGAAGAATCGGCGATCATCCTGGCGCACGCGCAAGGCCAACTGGCCGTCTTGCACACCGCCATCCGCACCGAAACGACGCAGGAAGCGATCATCATCGGCACGCAAGGACGCATCCGCATCCACCGCGAGTGGTGGCGACCGGAGGCAATGACGCTGTCGCTTGATGCTGGCGAAGATGAGACATTCGAATTTCCATTTGCGGGAAACGGTTATCAGTTCGAGGCGTCGGAAGTGATGAATTATCTCTGCGCCGGGAAATCTGAGAGCAGCGTGATGCCGCTCGATGAAACACTTTCCATCATGAAAACGCTCGACGCCATCCGCTCTCAATGGGGATTGAAATATCCGATGGAATAATCCGGGTGGCTTTGGCTTCTATTGCTTTGTTGCGACCACTAGCGATTTCACAAATTCACTCACCCGCTTCACAAGCTCCAACGATTTCCCGTGCTCGGCGATTTGATTCACGATGGCGCTGCCGACGACAACTGCATCGCCATAGCCGGCGATCGTTTTCGCCTGTTCCGGCGTTGAAACGCCGAAGCCGATGGCAATGGGCAAATTCGTGTGCGCGCGGATTTTGGCCGTCATCGCGGGAATGGTTTCGGAAATTTTTTGCTGCATGCCGGTGACGCCTTCGCGCGAGAC
Organism: uncultured Verrucomicrobiota bacterium; assembly: GCA_964389025.1. Classification (GTDB taxonomy): domain Bacteria; phylum Verrucomicrobiota; class Verrucomicrobiia; order Limisphaerales; family CAYMCQ01; genus CAYMCQ01. Next base: position 48,859 of record CAYMCQ010000014.1, on the reverse strand, counting down.
GTAATAAACAAATCCCGCCGCGCGCTTGACGATGAGTTCGATGCGCTCGTCCGGCGTCGTTGGCGCGACAAGGTAGATGTTGCACAAACCGGATTTGCTCATGAGCGATTCGTAATTGCCGGATTCTTCCGGCGGCAAATCGAGCACGAGCAATCCATCCACGCCCGCCTTCGCGGCGTCGCAAATGAATTTTTCGATGCCGATGCGATGGATGAGGTTGAAATAAATGTAGAGGACAACGGGAATCTGCGATTCGCGACGAATGGCCGCGACAGTTTCCAAAACTTTTGGCGGCGTGGTGCCGGATTCGAGACCGCGTTGCGCCGCAAGTTGATTCACTAAACCGTCCGCGAGCGGATCGCTGAACGGCACACCGAGTTCTAAGATGTCCACGCCTGCCTTCTCAAACGCGAGCCCAAGCTGCCGCGTCGCCTCCAGATTCGGATCACCCGCGCCGATGTAAACGACGAAGCCTTTTTGCCCGGCTATCTTGAGCTGGTCGAACTTGGCGACGATGCGATTCATGCGGCGCGGAGTTTCAAGTTTCAGGTTTGAAGTTTCAAGTTGGAAACACGCCGGTGCGGCAGAAGGTGATCGTGCGGACGCTGCGCAATGGGCAGGTGCAGTTGCCTTCAACCGCTGTTTCACGTTCGCCGGGAGCGCGCCGCTCGTTTTCAATGCGGCCACCGCGCTCAACTACCACGCCCACCATCCCGCCACGGCGGGACCGCGCTCATCCACCAGCGCGCCGCCAGAATTGTCCGGCTGCACCGGCACGCTGATCTGGAAACACCTCGCGTCATCCCACGCGCCCGACAGCGCGACGATTTCCCCACGCGCAAACTTCGGCGCGAGATTTTGGACTGCGCCAGCCCTCTGGCGCTTTTTCTTCGCGTGCCCGGCGTCTCCAAAGCGGCGGAGGGCCGCCGCACTCCAAGACGCTGGCGCGTTCGCCGCCGCGCGTGACAATCGTGTTCCCATTTTTTCTTTCCGGCACACTCGAATTCTCCCGGCATCGCCCGGCCTCGGAGAGGCCAGACGTGAATAGATGACAGGGGTATTGGCGGGTGAGCGCCGTGGCGTCTTTGCGCCTTTGCGCCTTCGCGTTGAAAAATTCGTCCAGTGAACCCAACACCAATAATTGTCCCGCGAGATTTTGGACTGCGCCAGCCCTCTGGCGCTTTTTCTTGCGTGCCCGGCGTCTCCAAAGCGGCGGAGGGCCGCCGCACTCCAAGACGCTGGCGCGTTCGCCGCCGCGCGCAACAAGCGTGTTCCCATTTTTTCATTCCGGCACACTCGAATTCTCCTGGCATTCAAATGCGCCCGCCTTCGCTTCGCTTCGGCGCGGCAAGGAGTGCGGAATTCGGAACGCGGAATAAAATTAGAAGGACAGTTTAATCCTTGTAAATGTCGTGCGTGCCGACGATCAGAGAAACAACTGTTTCGCCGTCCAGATAAAACGTCGAACGCAAATCACCCTCGATTTCGACGGCGTAAATCGTTCGTCCGTATTCTGCGGAGAGACGTTGAATCTTGTGGGTTCTCAACCGTGGGTCGAAGGGGTCTTCCTTGAAAATTTTCCACGCCTTGCGGGTGGATTCTTTTTGCGCCGGGCTAAGACGATAGAAGCTCGTCCAAAATCTCTCGACCGCCCGGTAGCGATATTTCATCGCAGATGCGGCGGCGGCGTTTCATGCAGAGCGGTTTCCATGTCCACAAAACGTCCTGCCTCGGCGTCTTTCATGGCTTCCTTGAACTCATCTGGAATCCATGAATCATCATGCTCGACGACGTATTTGGTGACTTGCGTCCGCTCGGTCGGGGGCAGTGCTTTGAATTGCTCGATGACTTCCTGCGCGCTCATGGTTCTAACTATCCATGAAAGTTTGCTTCTTGCAAGAGGTGAATTCGCCCGCATCAGAGTGCGGCGTGTCCACCCTCCCTAGCAGAGCTACTGCGGAGGACGGGCCGAATTCGATCCGCATTGACGCTCACGCCAACTGCGGAACTTCAAAGCCTTTGCGATACTCGCGCTTGATGTGTTTGTTGGCTTCGTCGTCCTTTTTGAAGCGTTCGGTCTTGGGATCGAATTCCAACGAACGGCCCAGCCGGTAGGAGAGATTGCCGAGCTGGCAGTGGACGCAGGAAAAATGCGCGTCGAGCGTGGACACGGACATGTCTTCTGGTTTGCGCGAACGGACGGCTCTGAAGAAACGCTCCCACTTGCCGCCCTTGTCCGGCTCGGAGGCATCGTCCGGCACGGGAATGGCCTCGCGCTCGGCGGTTTTGCCTTCCTTGTAGGAAAAAAAACCTTTGCCCACGACATACATCCCTTTGGTGCCGAAGAAGCTGTTGCCGCAGTTGCCGCCGTCGCATTCCTCGAAGGAGCCGAGATTGCGCACCTGGAAGGTAATAATCGAGCCGTCGGCGTAGGTGAAGGTGGTGGCCTGCGTGTTCGGCGTCTGGCCGTCGTCGTTCAGGCCGTAGCGTCCGCCCGAACTGTAAACCCGCACCGGCAGGCCGCGGTTGTGTCCCCAGAAAGCGATGTCCATTTGATGCACGCCCTGGTTGCCAATCTCGCCGTTGCCGTATTCCCAGAAATAGTGCCAGTCATAATGAACATACAGGCCAGGCTTTTTCCGATCAGTGTTTATCATGAACTCATGATCGCGCGACGGCCCCTGCCACAAAGGCCAGTCCAGGTTTTCGGGGACGGGACCCGCTTTGCCGTGACCGATTGGCCCGCGATTTCCGTTCTTGTAAACGTAGCCGCGCGACTCCCCGATCTTGCCGATGAAGCCGTCGTGAATCAGCTTCATGTCGCGAATGAGCGTCGCGTTCGATCGGCTCTGGGTGCCGTGCTGCACAATGCGCCCATACTTCTTGGCGGCGGCCACGACTTGCCGACCTTCGTAAATGCTGTGCGACATCGGCTTCTCGACATAGACATCCTTGCCCGCCTGACAGCCCCACACAGCGGCCAGCGAGTGCCAGTGATTCGGCGTGGCAATGGTGATGGCGTCAATGCTCTTGTCCTGCATTGCCTCGCGGATGTCCTTGTAAAGTTTGGGCGCCTTGCCCTGCGCAGCCTCGACTGATTTGCCGCCGCTCGCGAGGACTTCCGAATCCACGTCGCACAGCGCCACGTATTCGGCCTCATCCTTCATCTTCAGGATGTCCTTGATATGGCTGCGGCCCTGGCCGTGGAATCCGATGGTGCATATCCGGATGCGGTTGTTCGCGCCGAACACTTTGCCGGCGGACATGGTGCCGGCGACGATCACCGCCGCCGTGGTTTTTCCGATGAACTGTCTGCGGGTTAATTTCATAATCAGTCCTTTGTTGGTGTGAGTGAGTTTAGATATTCTTCGAGGTTCGTAAAGACTTTGAATCGAAATCCGACGCGCATCGGGTGGAAGTATTCAGCTCTCGTCCATGTGTTCTTTCTCAGTCAACTGGCAGGCGGCGTTGCCGAACGTGGTTTTGAATCTGGCAATGCCTCGATGCCGGCCCGGAAAATCAGCTTGGCAGAGATTAGTTGCGCGGCATACGATGGTCACCCGATGTCAGTGTCACACCTCACATGGACTGCCAAACCAATTCCTGCTCAATGAAAAAAATTCGCCTGCTCCGCTGCTCCGCCATCACCGCATCAACTGCGGTTGCTCTTGCGCTTTCACTTTTTCTTCCCGCCTGCAAGCCGGCGAGCAAGGACGGCGGCGCACCTGCCAAGCCGCGCGTCGCCCTCATCATGAAATCGCTCGCGAACGAGTTCTTCCTGACTATGGCCGATGGCGCGAAGAAACATCAGGCCGCGCACGCCGCCGATTACGAACTCATCGTCAACGGCATCAAAAACGAAACCGATCTCGCGGAACAGGTCGGCCTTGTCGAGCAGATGGTGGCGCAACAGGTCAACGTCATCGTCATCGCGCCCGCTGATTCCAAGGCGCTCGTGCCCGTGCTCAAACGCGCCCAAGCCGCCGGCGTGCGGCTCGTGAACATTGACAACAAACTCGACGCCGACGCGTTAAAGGAGGCGGGTTTGACGGTGCCGTTCGTTGGCCCGGACAATCGCGCCGGCGCGCGCCGCGTTGCCGAGGTTGTGGCGAAAAAACTGTCGCCGGGCGCAAAGGTCGCGATCATCGAAGGCATCACGACGGCGTTCAACGGGCAGCAACGCCGGCTGGGTTTCGAAGAGGCGATGAAAACTGCAGGCCTGAACATCGTCAGCGTGCAAAGCGGCCAGTGGGAAATTGACAAGGCGAACAACGTGGCCACCGCGATGTTGAACGAGCACCCGGACTTGCAGGCCCTGCTCTGCGGCAACGACAGCATGGCGCTCGGCGCTGTGGCGGCTGTGCAGGCGTCGGGCCGCACCGGAAAAGTTTTGGTGGCCGGCTACGACGGCATTCCCGCCATTCGGCCAATGGTCGCGGATGGGCGCGTCACGGCCACCGCCGATCAACACGCGGATCAACTGGCCGTGTTCGGCATCGAGGCCGCGCTGAAAATTCTCAAGGGCGAAGTTCCACCCGCCGACCAGACGACAGTCGTGGATATCATCACCCGGTAGCACTGGGCAGTTGGTTTTGAAACATGAAGCAAACGCCGTCCTGGATTCGCGAGTTCGTGGTGCTGGCGATAATTCTCGCCGGACTGGTTCTCCTTTTCGCGGCGTTGAGCGAGCGATTTTTCACGGCGGCAACTCTGGGCGCGATTGCGAATCGCATCCCAACGCTGACTCTCGCGGCGGCGGGCATGACGCTGGTGCTCATCGTCGGCGGGATTGATTTGTCTATCGGCTCCGTGCTGGCGCTGGCGGGCGCGGTGCTGGGCGTGGCGTTGGTGGACTGGCACTGGCCGTTTCCCGCGTGCGCTGCTCTCGCGGTGGCGGTCGGGCTGGTCGCGGGACTCGCGAACGGCGCGCTCATCGTCGGACTGGCCGTGCCGCCATTCATCGTCACGCTTGGCATGATGGAAATGGCGCGCGGGGCCGCATATCTCGTAACCGGTTCGCAAACCAAATATCTGGGCGCGGCGGTCGAGGGACTGGCGCGTCCGCTGTGGGGCACTGGATTGTCGGGGGCGTTTCTGCTCGCGCTGCTGGTGGTCGCGATCGCGCAATTGTTGTTGAGCGCATCGGTGTTGGGGCGCTGGATGTTTGCCACCGGCTCGAATGAAACTGCGACCCACTACTCCGGCATTGATCCGCGCCCCGTCAAGCTGTCGGCCTACGCGCTGGCTGGCGCGGCGGCGGGATTGGGCGCGGTTTGTTACACCTCGCGGCTCGGCGCGTCGGATCCGAACGCGGGGGCGGGCCTGGAACTTTCCGCGATTGCGGCGGCGGTCATCGGGGGGACAAGTTTGCTGGGCGGACGCGGCTCGGTCATCAGCACTTTCTTTGGCGTGCTCATCATCGCCACGCTGGAGGCGGGACTCGCGCAAGTCGGCGCGTCCGAACCGGTGAAGCGGCTAGTCACGGGCGCGGTGATCGTCCTCGCTGTCCTCGCCGACGCCTGGCGGCAACGAGCAGCGAGGAAACCATTTCCGCTGTGGAAACGTCTGTTGGGTCGGACTGCGGTCGAGCCGCTAAAATCGTAATTTTATGATTCGCTTTCAAAACTCGCGCTGCCACTTCCTCTCCCAGCGAGGAACGAGCGGGGAGAGGACCGAGGAGAGGGGCATTCCAACAAAAACGCACCTCCTCTCCCCGGCCCTCTCCTCCATCCGATGGAGGAGAGGGAGAAGAGCCTTCCACCTTGCGACCATCGCCGTCATGGGCATCGCCCTGTCCGCGCCTGCAACTGACAGTCCGCCCGCGCCGCCGCCGGTGAAAATTATTTTTGACACGGACATCGGCAACGACGTGGACGATGCACTGGCGCTCGGCCTGTTGCACTCGCTGCAGGCGCGGGGGGCGTGCGAACTGCTGGGCGTCACGATCACGCGCTGCGATGAGCTGGCCGGGCCGTTCGTGAACGCCGTGAACACTTTTTACGGCCGGCCCAATTTGCCCGTGGGCTGCATCCGTGGCACGCCGGAGCGCGAAGCGAGCAAGTTCCTGCCGCTCGTCGAGATCAAGGACGGAGAAAAGTTTCGTTACCCGCATGAACTCAAGCGCAGCAGCGATGCGCCGGATTCCGCAAAGCTGCTCCGCCGGCTGCTCGCGTCGCAAGCCGATGGCAGCGTGACGCTCGTGCAGGTGGGTTATTTCTCGAACTTCGCCGCGTTGCTGGACACTCCGCCGGACGAAATTTCCCCGCTCAAAGGCATAGCGTTGGTGAAGCAAAAAGTGAAACTGCTTTCGGTGATGGCCGGCGCGTTCCAGACCATTGACGACAACAATCACTACTGCGAGTTCAACGTGGTCAAAGACATTCCGGCGGCGCAAAAGCTCGCGCGCGAATGGCCCACGCCCATCGTGTGGAGCGGGTTCGAGATCGGGATCGCGTTGCCGTATCCGGCGGTGAGCATCGAGCGGGATTACGCCTACGTCCCGCATCATCCGCTTGCCGAGGCATACATCGCCTACCTGCCGCCGCCGCACGAACGACCGACGTGGGATTTGACCAGCGCGCTGTTCGCGGTGCAACCGGATCGCGGATATTTTGGACTCTCGGCGCCGGGAACAGTCACGGTCGAGAACGATGGTTTCACCCGCTTCATGCCGCAACCAAACGGGCGCGACCGCTTTCTCAAACTCGACGCCGCGCAAATCTCCCGCACGCGTGAGGCACTCGTTCAACTTTGCACCGAGCCGCCAAAAGCAACCGGCAAATGAAGACAAAACTTCATTCCCGCTCCGCGCCGGACTTGTCACGCAGAAGTCAGACGAAGGCGGACGTGGTCGTGGTCGGTTCGCTCAACGTGGACGTCATTGCGCAAGTCCTGCGGTTGCCAGCGGACGGCGAAACCGTGGCGGCGCTCGGGTTGTTACAGCGCTTTGGCGGCAAAGGCGCGAATCAAGCCGTCGCGGCCGCGCGACAAGGCGCGCGCGTGGCGATGATCGGCTGCGTTGGTCGCGATGCCGACGGGACGGCGTATCGGGTGCATCTCGCGACTCGGGAAGGCATTGACACCGGAAGCCTTCGCGTCGTGGCGGGCGCGCCGACGGGAAAAGCGTTCATCAACGTGGACGCGCGCGGCGAGAATCAGATCGTGGTCATCGCCGGCGCAAACGCGAAACTGACTGCGGCGAACGTGCGCGCCCAGGCGGGAATCATCCGGCGCGCGCGGGTGTTGCTGGCGCAACTTGAAGTGCCGTTGCCAGCGGTGCTCGAAGCCATGCGACTCGCCAACGCCGCCCGCGTGCCGGTGGTTTTCAATCCGTCGCCGTTGCACCCGGATTTTCCGTGGGGACGGCTGGCGCTCGATACAGTCATCGTGAACGAACTGGAGGCGCGGCAGATTTTTGACTGGTCAACGACGGACATGGAAACGAATCAAGCCCACCGCCGGGCCAGTCTCGCGAAGCGACGCATCACCCGGCTCATCGTGACGTGCGGCGCGCAGCCAACCCTCTGTCTCACGGCGGATGCAGTGTTTCAAGTTCCGGCGTTGCGAGTGAAACCCGTGGACACCGTGGGCGCTGGCGATGCCTTCGCGGGAACTTACGCCGCTGGAATCGCCGAAGGGCTGGATTGGAATCAGGCCGTGGCCTTCGCGAATTGCGCGGGCGGGCTGGCGACGTTGAAACCCGGCGCACAGGAAGCCATGCCCACGCGTGCCGCCACGCGGGCCGCCACGCGGCGGGCGCTCGCGAAAAATTTATGGAAACTTGAAAACAATCCCGAGCGAGTTGGATTGAGAATTGAAAAAGTATGATTGTCGTCCACTCCATTCCTGAAAGGTTCACCAACTTGCCGGAATTTCCGTATGCGCCGCACTTTGTGGAAATAGACGGGCTGCGCGTCCATTACGTGGATGAAGGACGGGGAGAAATCATTCTGTGTCTGCATGGCGAACCGACGTGGAGCTATCTCTATCGCAAAATGATCCCGCCGTTCGTCAAGACCGGGAAGCGTGTGATTGCGCCCGACTTCGTTGGTTTCGGGCGCTCGGACAAATTCACTGAGATTGAGGATTACAGTTTCAAGTTGCACTACCGAACCATCGAATCATTCATCGAGAAACTCGACCTGCGCGACATCACGCTCGTTTGTCAGGATTGGGGCGGTTTGATCGGGCTGACAGTGGCGGCGCAATGTCCAGAGCGTTTCGCCCGACTGGTGATCATGAACACCGGCCTCCCGACCGGCGAAGAAAAAATGTCGGAAGGGTTCATGGCGTGGCGAAGTTTCGCGCTGCGCACGCCGGAGTTGATCGCCAGCATGGTCGTGCGCAACGCTTGCGCCACGGGGAAAAATCTTTCCGCCGATGTTCTCGCCGCTTACGACGCTCCTTTCCCGGACATAAAGCACAAAGCAGGCATGCACGCCTTCCCGCGACTCGTCCCAATTTCGCCAGACATGGGCGGAGCGGCAGAAATGAAAGAAGCGCGGCGTCGCCTCGCCGGCTGGAACAAACCGGCGTTGGTGATGTTCTCAGACGGCGACCCGGTGACGCGCGGCGGAGACCGGTTTTTCCGCCGACTCATTCCGACTGCAAACGAACAACCGGAAATCACAATTCAAAACGCCGGGCATTTTCTCCAAGAAGACAAGGGCGAGGAAATCGCCGGACATATTCTGGACTTTTTCAGTCGAACGCCGCTCAAGAAGTGACCCTGAAAAATGTTTGCTTAGTCGTCGCGGATTTTGAATAAAGGAGGTGTGAAAACGATTTCCCTTCGGCTTTTGTTTCTTCCACTCTTGATGACAATCATGACCGCCGAGATTTCCAACGCCGCAGAATTCAAGGCCGGCGTGGCGCGAACCGACATCACGCCGCCGCTGGATTACAAGCTCTGGGGTTATTCGGATCGCAAGAGCGGCGCGACGGCAGTGCTGGATCCGCTGTTCGCGCGCGTTCTCGTGCTCGATGACGGCAGCAACCGGCTGGCGCTGGTGACGCTGGATCTGGGACGTTCGTTCGGCCCGCCGTTCAGGGAATCTCTCCTCGAACACGTGAAACGTTCGGCGGGTGTTCATCAGGTTTTTCTCATGGCGTCGCACACGCATTCCGGGCCGGTCATTGACGACAGTTATCCGGAAGGAAAAATTCCGCCGTGGGAAACGGAAGCCAAGATCAAAATCACGAAAGCAATCGAAGAAGCCAGCGGGCGGCTCGTTGCCGCGCGCATCGGCACCGACTTCGGACAAACTTACATCGGACATAATCGTCGTTATATCCAGCCGGATGGAACGGTAAAGATGCTCTGGCGCAACGCGACCAAGATTCCGACCAGTCCTGTGGATCCGACCGTTGGCATCATTCGCGTGGACGATGCCACCGGCAAACCGCTGGCCATCTTGGTGAGTTATTCCTGCCACCCAGTCGTGTTCGGCCCGGATAACCTGCGCTATTCAGCCGATTATCCCGGAGCGATGGCGAAATATGTTGAAGAAAAATTCGACAAGTCGCCGACCTGTTTCTTCCTGCAAGCCGCGCCCGGTGACATCAATCCCTACTTCGACAAAACGCCGCTCAACGAAGACGCCGACCGCCTCATGAAGGAAACCGGCGAGCAACTTGGCAAGGAAGCGGTGCGCGTCGCTCGCGGCATCACGACGAAGGCGCCGGAGAAACCGTCGTTGAAATTTTCCCTCGACACGATGAACTTCGATCTGCGCTGGGACGCGGAGAAAGTCATGGCGCTTGTGGAGCAACGGGTTGATGCAGCCACAGCCGGATATTATCGGCGGTCACTGGTTTCACCTATCCCTTGCCCCGTCATGACCATTTTGATCAACGACGAGATCGCGTTGATGGGAATGCCGGGTGAGCCGTTTGTGGAATTCGCGATGGACTTTCGCGAGCGTTCGCCGGTGCCGGCTGCGTTCTTCGTCGGCTATGCCAACGGCTACTACGCTTATTTTCCTACGATCAAAGCGGCTGTGGAAGGCGGTTACGGCGCGAACAGCCTGACGACTCGCACGGAAGTCGGTGCCGGCGAGGCCATGGTGGATCATGCGTTGGTGAAACTTTTTCAAATGTCCGGCAAACTCAAGTCCATGCCGTCACCTTGAAGCCAGAAACTCAAAAAAACACTCAACCTTGTTTCCCAATAAAAGCAAATGAAGACCAAAATGTTGATCCTGACAGTGGGGTTGTTCTCGCTGATCTCCATGGGTCAGGCCGCCGACCGGCTTGAGAATTACACCAACAAAACCGTCCTGATTTTCACCCCGCACCCCGACGACGACACGTTCGCCGTCGGCGGCACCATGGCGCTGCTGGCCAAAAACAGGAACAGAGTCGTTGTGGTCATCTACACAAACGATAACAAGGGGAGCTACGACCAGGACATGACTTCCGAACGCCTCGCGCGCATCCGCAAGGCCGAAGAAGAAGCTTCTTGCGCGGTGCTCGGCATCTCCAAGGAAAACATCATCTGGCTCGGCCACGACGATGGCGAACTGGAATACGTGCCGCCGAAAATATTGTGCGGCCAGGTCACGAAAATCATCCGCCAGTTTCGCCCCGATGCGATTCTCTCGGTGGACCCGGGCGAGTGGTATGAACGCTGGCACAAAACCGATCACCGCATGGCGGCGTTCAACACCATTGACGCCGTGCGCGCGGCGGAGTTTCATCTTTATTATCCCGAACACCTGCTCGTGGACAAATTGCAGCCGTATGTGGTGCCGAACCTTTACTTCTTTTACACGACGACCAACGAAGCCAATTATTACGTCAACATCGAATCCACGTTTGATTTGAAAGTGGAAGCAGTCTCGAAGCAGGTCAGTCAATTTGAACCGTCCGCTACCAAATATCGTCCGGACTGGGACCCGCAGGATTTGAAAAAACTTCAGGAGTATTATCGCAAAAATCACGAGAAGAAGGACGGCCACTATGTCGAGTCATTCCGCTACGCCACCGGGTTCAACCAGAAGTGATGGGTGGAGAAAGATCATATGAAGACCATCCAGGACCAACTTCCCTCACGTCGCGAATTCATCAAAACCACCGGCCAGTTCGCCGCCGCGTCCGCCTTGGCGGGCATGGCTATTCCCCACGTCCATGCCGCCGAAGACAACACCATCCGTCTGGCGTTGATCGGCTGCGGCGGCCGGGGCAGCGGCGCGGTGGCTAATGCAATGTCCGCTGGTGGACTTGTCCTAGGGGACGACTCCGGCACCAAAAGGGCCGCCGGCACCGGTGCTGGCGGCCCCATCAAGCTCATCGCCATGGCTGATTTACGCCAGGACAAGTTGGACCAATCCCACACCGTGTTGAAGCAGACGTTGGGCGACTGGATCGCCGTGCCACCGGAGCGCCGGTTCCTGGGCTTCGACGCCTATCGGCACGCCATTGATTGCCTGCGCCCGGGCGACGTGGCGATGTTGACGACCCACGCCGCCTTCCGCGCGCCTCATCTGGAGTATGCGGTGCAGAAGGGAGTCAATGTTTTCATGGAAAAAGATTTTGCGTCCGACCCGGCTGGAGTGAAACGTATCCTCCGCGCGGGCGAGGCCGCTGATAAGAAGAACCTCAAGATTGCCGCCGGCCTCATGTGCCGCCATTCCTCCGCGCGTCAGGCTCTGATCCAGAAGATTCGCGACGGTGCCATGGGCGACGTCCATCTCGTCCGCGCTTACCGCATGGACCCCGGCTATTTCATGAAACCCTTCCCGCGCGGCGAGAACGAGTTGCTCTGGCAACTCAGCCCCGGCCATCCCTACCAGTTCATGTGGTCATCCGGCGGAATTTTCATCGAATTGATGATCCACCAGATTGACGAGTGTTTCTGGATCAAGGATTCCTGGCCCGTGTCCGCGCATGGCGTCGGCGGGCGTTTTCCCGGCAGCACCGACAGCAGCCAGAACCTCGACAGCTACTCGGTCGAATTCACCTTCGCAGATGGCGCAAAGGCACTGGTGACCGGCCGCTATATTCCGAATTGCCACGACGACTTCGCCACCTATGTTCACGGGACGAAGTGCGCCGCGAAATTTTCGGGCAATGTTCATGCGCCCAACGGCTGGCTTGCCAAGGACAATCGCCTTGAGACGTCCAATATCGCCTGGCGACCGGAGAAGGAAGCCATCAACCCGTGGCAGGCGGAGTGGGACGTGCTCTTGAGCGCCATCCGAAACGATCGCCCCCACAACGAAACGCGGCGCGCGGCGCTTTCCAATCTCGGCGCCATCATGGGCAGGGCGGCGGTGCATTCGGGAAAACTCATCACATGGGACGAGGCGATGGCGTCCAACTTCCAGTTCTGCCCCAACGTGGATGCATTGACCGCCAACAGCCCCGCGCCAGTGCAGGCTGACGCCCAAGGTCGCTATCCGGCACCCATCCCAGGCAAGACGGTGGAGATTTAGGACATTCCGAACGCCTTGGGGCAATGATAAACAAAACAAGACCCAATTATGAAACACGTTGCCTCATTTCTCCCGTTGCTCGCCGCTTTCGCATTGTCGGCGGCAACGGACAGAGCCTCGACTCCCAACATCGTCATTGTGTTCTGCGACGATCTCGGTTACGCGGACGTCGGATGTTTCGGCGCGAAAGGTTGGACGACACCGAACATTGACCGTCTGGCGCGCGAGGGCATTCGCTTCACGCGATTTTACGACGCGCCACCGGGTTCAACCAGAAATGAGATGACGGGGTTTCGCAAGACCGCCACTCGTGATTTCACCGCTTCCTTAACAAGCAGATTGCAGCTTTTGCCGTTTGTGGGTAGCTTGATTCCGCTATGAGCAAGGACACCTTGATTGCCAAGTATGAAACTTTGCCCGTCGGGGCGCAAAAGCAGGTGGAGACGTTCATCGAGTTTTTGTCGAAGACGACTCCGACGAAATCCGCGCGCTCCGCGAAGCGCCGGTTCAAATTCGATTGGGCGGGCGGTTTGGCGGATTTGAAGAAACAGTTCACCGCAGTTGAGTTGCAGCATCACCTCAACGAATTGCGATGAACTACTTGGTGGACACGAACATCTTCCTGGAAATTCTGCTCAACCAGGCCGGACGAAAGAAATGCGAAGCGTTTTTGCGGGGCGAGAAGGGCGCGGCTTGGATTTCTGACTTCACGCTCCATTCCATTGGAGTGCTGCTGTTCCGCCAGAAGCGACCGGAATTGTTCGACCAGTTTGCCGCGGACACATTGTCGCAGTTCACCATTCTTTCGTTGAGCGAAGCCGGCTATTCTCAGCTCGCCGAAGTGAACACCCGGCATGGCCTGGATTTCGACGATGCCTATCAATTCGCCGTGGCGCGTGAAAACAATCTGGCCATCGCTACACAGGACAAGGACTTTCAGCGTGTTCGGAGCGTGTTGAACGTCCGCTCGCTGTGAAGCGGAGATTGCCGAAAGGCCCGATCTAGCCAGCGGCGGGCAAGGATAATTATCCGGGGCCGAAAGATCAAAAACAGAAGAGGACTCGACCGTGAAACGCATTGCCACATTTCTCGCGCTGTTTGCCACGCTGACGGTGTCGGCGGCGCCGGATCGCGCGGCCACCCCAAACATCGTCATCGTGTTCTGCGACGACCTCGGTTACGCGGACGTCGGTTGCTTCGGCGCGAAAGGCTGGACGACGCCAAACATTGACCGGCTGGCGCGCGAGGGCATTCGCTTCACGCGCTTCTACGATGCGCAACCGGTTTGCTCCGCGTCACGCGCGGCGTTGATGACGGGTTGCTATCCCAGCCGCATCGGCATCATGGGCGCGTTGAATCCGAATTCAAAGGTCGGCATCAGCAGCAACGAAGTGACGCTCGCCGAGATCGTGAAGCAACGCGGTTATGCCACGGCTATTTTTGGCAAGTGGCATCTGGGCTACCAGCCGCAGTTCCTGCCGACGCGGCATGGCTTCGACGAATACTTCGGTCTGCCATACTCGAACGACATGTGGCCGTGGCATCCAGATCAAGCAAACAAAACTCTGGCGGAGCACAAGCGCCGGCCCGGTTACCCGGAGTTGCGGCTGATTGAAGGCGAACAGACAGTCGTGCCCGTTGTCACTTCCAAGGAGCAGTCCCAACTCACAACGTGGTATACCGAACATGCGGTGAAATTCATCGAGCGAAACAAGGATCGCCCGTTCTTTCTTTACGTGCCGCACAACATGCCTCACGTGCCGCTGCACGTGAGTGACAAATTCAAGGGCAGGTCGGCGCAGGGACTCTACGGCGATGTCATCGAGGAGATTGACTGGTCGGTCGGCCAGATTCTCGGCGCGCTGAAAAAACATCGGCTGGAGAAAAACACGCTGGTGATTTTTACGTCCGACAATGGCCCGTGGCTTTCTTACGGCAACCACGCCGGGTCGGCGCTGCCGTTGCGCGAGGGCAAGGGCACTTGCTGGGACGGCGGCGTGCGCGTGCCGTTCATCGCGCGCTGGCCGGGAAAAATTCCGAAAGGGAGCGTCTGCAAGGAACCGGCCATGACGATTGATGTTCTGCCGACCGTGGCAAAACTCGTCGGCGCGGAACTGCCGAAGCACAAGATTGACGGGCTTGACATCTGGCCGCTGCTGTCGGGCAATCCGAGGGCGAAGAATCCGCACGACGCCTACTTCTTTTATTTTCAGGACAACGAGCTTCAGTCCGTGATGAGCGGCAATTGGAAGCTGCAACTGCCGCACACGTATCGCACGCTGGCCGGTCAACTCGGCGGACGCGACGGAACGCCCGTCCCCTACCAACAGCGCAGAATCGAGCAGCCAGAACTTTACGATTTGGCCGCGGACATTGGCGAAACCACCAACCTCGCGAATCAGCATCCGGACACCGTGAAACGTCTCGAAGCCTTTGCCGAGCAAGCGCGCGAAGAATTGGGCGACTCGCTCACGAAGCGCACTGGCAAGAGCGTCCGCGAACCGGGACGCATCGCGGAGGCGAAGTCCGCAAAATGAACCCACCCAACCCAACTGCCAAATGAATGACTCCGGCCCGACCACCGCGCCCGCCCAGCCCGCGCAAGCACGCTTCGCCTCCATTGACGCTTTTCGCGGCCTTGTGATGTTGCTGATGATGGCGGAAGTGTTGCGCCTGCGCGCTGTGTCGCGGGCGCTGCCCGACTCAAAAATTTGGTCTTTCCTGGCCAACCACCAGAGCCATGTGGATTGGGTGGGCTGCACGCTGCATGATCTCATCCAGCCTTCGTTCTCCTTCCTGGTCGGCGTCGCGCTGCCGTTCTCGATTGCGAGCCGTCGCGCGCGTGGGCAGGGCTTCGGCCTGATGTCGCTCCATGCGTGGTGGCGTGCGCTCGTGTTGATCCTCCTTGGCGTGTTTCTGCGCTCGACCCATGCGGGGCAAACCAACTGGACTTTCGAGGATACGTTGTCGCAAATCGGCCTTGGTTACGGCTTTCTGTTCCTGCTGGGTTTCCGCCCGGTGCGCGATCAATGGATCGCGTTCGCCGTGGTAGTGCTGGGATACTTCGCGGCGTTCGCGTTGTATCCGCTGCCGCCCGCGGACTTCGATTACGCCAAAGTCGGCGTCTCGGCGGAGTGGCTGCGGGAGCACGGGCACACGGGCTTTGCCGCGCACTGGCAGAAGAACAGCAACTTCGCCTGGGCGTTCGATACCTGGTGGATGAATCTGTTTCCGCGGGGAAAACCTTTCGTGGCCAACGGAGGCGGTTACTCGACGCTCAGCTTCATCCCGACGCTGGGAACAATGATCCTCGGCCTGATCGCCGGTGGTTTGTTGCGCAGCGACAAAATGCCATCGGCCAAGATACGCTGGCTGGTGATCGCTGGCATTGCCGGTCTGGTCAGTGGTTGGTTGTTGGGCGCGCTGGGGATTTGCCCGGTGGTCAAGCGCATCTGGACGCCCAGTTGGGTGTTGTTCAGCGGCGGCTGGTGTTTCCTGCTGCTGGCGGGATTTTACGCGGTCATGGAAATGTGGCAGAAGAAAGGTTGGGCATTCCCGTTGGTGGTCATTGGCGCGAACTCAATCGCGGCTTACTGCATCGCCCACTTGTTCGATGATTTCATTTCCAAGAATCTGAAAACCCACCTCGGGCAGAAGTTCTTCCAGTTCGCGGGCGCGGCCTACGAACCTTTCTTCCACGGCGCGGCGATTCTGCTGATGTTCTGGCTCATCCTGCTCTGGATGTATCGCCGAAAGATTTTCCTGCGGATTTAAGCCGGTCGGCGCAAGTTCATGGCGCAGCCAGGCGCTGGATTTCCGGGACGGACAAGGCGCGTTCCCACAAACCAAAATCGGCGAACGTGGCGGCGAGGAATTCATTGCCGCCGAAATGCGGATTGCCGCCGAGGGCGCAGTCGCGCGCGGTGGTGGTGGCGAATTCCGGCGCGGCGCAGGCACCGGCGGGTTGGCCGTCGAGAAACAGCTTGAGCGTCGCGCCTTGCTTGACCGCGGCGACGTGATGCCAGCCGCCGCTGGTGATGGGCGCGCCTGCTGTTCCGAAAAAGCCCCCGCTTTCGATGCGGGCGAACAGCCTGCCGTTCTCCACCGCCAACCTCAGCGGGTCGTCCATGCCCGTCGCCCACGCGCTGAAAATCTGGCCGAGCCGGCCCCTGGGCATTTCATCAATGCGGACGCGAACGGACACGGTGAAATCCTCCTCCGGCCAGACTGGCACGGCATAGACGAGCATCTGATCGCGACCATTGACCTTTGTTCCCTCGGCGGCGGGGACTTCGTGTTTCGAGGAATTCAATTTGCCAAACTTCGGCGCTTCCCCGCCACGCAGTGAATGCAGAATCAATTCGCCATCCGGCCCGGGATTTCTTGCCGGGGGGAGCAGTTGCGCCGGCGCGCCTGGATCCAGCGTGAACCGTGCAGGCGGAACGTCCGGAGTGGTTTCGCCGTGCGGACCGATGGTAATCACGCGCCACCACTGGTCGCGTTCGGAGATCGGATGAAACACCGTCGCGTCGAGCATCGTTTTTCCGGTGGCCGGGCGGTTGGTGGTGAAAAGAATCCGGGTGAACGCAGCGTCGGCTGAAACCTCGATGCGATAGGTGAGGGGCGTGGCGGATCGCGCGCCGCGCCATCGGAACTGGATCGCGCCGGGACGGATCCGCTCGCCGTCGCGCGGGTGCATCGTGAACGCGGGCGGCGCGGGTGGTTTGGCTGCGGCCAGCCACGACCGATATTGCGTGCCAGCGTTGCCGGCGCTCGCGAAATCAACCAGCCGCAAGCCGCCGCCGCGCTCGGCCGGCATTTCCACTTGCAGCCAGGCGGGCGACTCGAGCGCGGAGCGGTTTTGCGCCGGAACAACCGCCCGCGCTTCGCCGAGCCGCGACAGGTCCACCGCCGGAATCTGGTCAGCGTCGAAGGCGTTCACCGCTTGATCCCACGCCAGCAACAAAGGCCCGCGATAGAGCGAGACCTTGCCGGCCGCCTCATTGGCGCCAGCCACAAACCGCACCGGCATTTCAAAACTGAGTTCAAGTTTGTCGCGCTTGCTCCATTTGCGTTTCAGCACGGCGTAACTTCCGGCGACGACGTTCGGGATGGGCTTGCCGTTGAGCAAAAGTTTCGGCGCGACGGCCCACGCTGGGATTCGCACGCTCAACGTGAACGGATTCTTCGCCGCTGTTTCCATCCGCAATTCCGTTCGCCCACTCCGCCATACATCGTCGCTCGACTTGATCGTGACGGGCGTTCCATCGGCGAGGTTCGCGGCGCAACGACCGGTGCCGAGCCAGTTGAGCACGAGTCCATCGGCAACCGACATCACCGCCCATTCGCTCAACATCCCGAGGACTCGCGGCGCGTTCACCGAGCAGCAGTTCAACTCCGGCGTGCCGGCGCGCGACTGGAACACAATCGTGTGCGCGCTGGCTTCGCGCACGCCGTCCATCGGCGTGTTGTATGTCCACCAGCGCCCGCTCGGATGTTGCGCGCCCAGGCCGCCGTTAAGCGTGGCGAGTTCGAGCTCGTCCGCCGCGCGGGAATCGCCGGTGAGCCGCAGGTAATCCACCGTGATCGCCATCCACGCGACGGTGCAGCAGGTTTCGATGGCGCTCGGCGTGTAGGGATTGCCGGTGGCCTGCTCGCCGGAACTGAACCCGCCCGTGTTGCGCCGATCCCAGCGGCGGATGCTCCGCCAGTGATGCTCGAACGCCTCGCGATATTTCGGCTCGCCGGTGATGCGCCACATTTCCACCAGTCCCTGCAAGTCGTGCAGGCTTTCCCAGCGCGGCTTCGGCGACTGGAAGAATTCGCGCCCGTCCAATCCACTGCGGAGATAATCGCCCGCGCGTTCCCAATCCTGCTCCACCTCGCGCGCCATGCGGAGATAACGCGGCTCGCCTGTGACGCGATGCAACATCGCCATCGCGGTGAGGATGGCCATGTTCATCTCGGAATCGCCGGCGTCAAACACGCGCTTGCTGGTGTCGAGGTAGGTGTTGCAAACGAGATCGCCCGCCTTGCGCGCGGCGGCCAGCGCGGCGGAATCGCCGCTGTGTTCGTGCCAGAGCAACAGCGCCTGGATCGCGTGGTAATGACCCCAGAGATCCCAGTTCTTCAACAAGCGGATGTTCTTCGGGAACGGCCCAAGGTAGCCGTCGTCGGCCTGCGTCGCAATCAACTCGGCGACCACGTTCGACACCTGCTGGCGCAGGCGCGGGTCGTCGGACATCCGCAATGCCTGCACCGCGGAGATGAGATACTTCCCGACGAACTCGCCGGCCCACGGCACCAGTTGCGGCACGGGCTGGCGATCGCGCACGCGGAACATTTCCAACATGCCGGGGTTGGCCTGCGGCGCGCGCAACAGCCAGTTGTCGAGGTTGGCGTGAATGCGCCCGCCGACCGGACCGGTGAATTTGAATTGCGCCTGCGGCAACGAATCAAACGCCAGGCGATTGGTGGAAGCGGCAGCGGAGACTGAGATTGCGGCCAGAATGAAACCGAGCGACGCGCGAAGCATGGCCATTCACTATCCGCCAGATGGTTTTGTGTCAATACTCCGGCCTGACCTGTTCACGGAAATACGCGGCGAAGCAAGGCGTTGCCGAGGAAGAAGCGTTGAAGAAGGGAATGGAAGAAAAGTCCCGCGAGTTCATCGAGAAAGGCAGCCAGTTTTAGGCGAAGGCGTAAAACCACAAAACGGAGCTTGCGCCTGTTGAATACACGATTACACCGATTCGTGTAATGAGTGCGAGCAGGTCAACCTCTCCACGGCGGAAAGCTTGTCCGGCGAAACCTTCTCTTGGTGACAGGCCGTTAATGAATGTCAAAGCTGCGGCGCGTGTGGCCGAAGTGTTCGGCTTCCTCGCCAGCGAAACGCGGCTGCGATTACTTCACGCATTGGAGCGCAACGGCGAATTTTCCCCGACGGCGCTGGCCCTGTTACTGGCGTTCGCAGGCAGTTCGTTTGCCGCCGACACCAACGCTCCATCCAAAGTCACCATCGCCGAATTGCTCGTGAAACCGGAGCGCTACGCCGGCAAGGAAGTGTCCGTCAAAGCGGGGCTGGCGGACGTTTGCGCCAGCGATGGTTGTCTCACGCTCAAGGACAAGTTCGACATGATCGAAGGCAAACCCCCAGCCGAGGGGTTCAAGAAAACGCCCAAGGCAGGCGCGATGTTGAACGTCACCGGCACAGTGACGGTGAAGGGTGAAAGGTAGAAGAAAGAGGTTGCCATCGCCGTGAAGACTTTTGAGGAAGTGAAGAAATGAATTTGCTCACGCTCAGTTTGAAGGATCTGCGCTGTCCGAGATGCCCGAATACGCCAGCGGCACATGAGCACTGGACAGTTCCTTCCTGTTTCTCTAACGTCATTCCTATATCAGAATCCGATAACGACAGCCGTAATGATTGACCGGGATTTCATGCGGGGCTTTGCGAAGCTCTACACGCTCTGGCGGGCGTCCAAGGGCGAAGTCTATGGCATGGAGATCATGCAGGAGATGCGCGAACTCGGCTTCAATCTGAGTCCGGGCACGCTGTATCCGACGCTGCGCGCGTTGCTGGAAGAAAAAGACGTGAAGGTGACGAGCCGCATTGTGAACGGGAAGGTCCGCAAGTGTTACCGCGCCACGGCCAAAGGGCGGAAGGAGGTCGAGGAAGTCATCGAACGATTGTCGTTTCTGATGAAGAAAGTATTTCGCTGAGCTATGGGCAGATTCGCAAACAAAGCAGTTGTCGCGATGATGGCGGTCGCTGTCTCCCTGATGTGCGGCTGTGTTCATTACGAGCCGAAATCCATTTCCGCGTTGGATTCGGGCAAGCGTCTCGAAGCCCGCGCGCTGGATGACGCCGGGCTGAAAGCGTTCATCGCCGCGAACTCGCCGAGCCTGGCGGAGCAATGGCCGCGTCCGGCGTGGGACTTGGCCGGACTGACTCTCGTAGGACTCTACTATCACCCGAGCCTCGACGTGGCGCGGGCGCGATGGCAGGCGGGCCGTGCTTCCATCATCACGGCGGGCGCCCGGCCCAATCCCTCGGTCAGCATCGCGCCCGAATACAACTTCAACGCCGCCTCCGGCATGACGCCGTGGATTGCCACGATCCAGTTCGATGTGCCGATTGAGACGGGTGGCAAGCGGCGCCACCGGATCGTGCGTGCGGAGCAACTGACGAAGGCGGCCTTTCTTCAACTGGCGTCGTCGGCTTGGAAAGTCCGCAGCGGCGTGCGGGCCAGTCTGGTTGAATGGACGGCGGCGCGGCTGTCGGGGGAGTTGCTTCAACGGCAGCAGGAGTTGCAGAGCAATATCGTCGCCGCGTTGGAACAGCGTCTGGCGGCGGGCGCCGTCGCGAATCGCGAAGTGGTGTTGGCACGCGTTGCGTTGAACAAGACGCTGGTCACTGCTGGCGAAGCAGGGGCGCGCGGTTCGGCGGCGCGGATTCGCCTGGCCCAGGCGTTGGGCTTGCCCCTGAGCGCGATGGCCGGCGTGGAGATTCAGTTCGATTGGTCCACCCGCGCCGCCGACGCGGAGCGATTCACGACTGCGGCAATGCGGCAGCAGGCGTTGCAGGGCCGGGCGGATGTGCTGGCCGCGCTCGCCGAATACGCGGCGTCGGAAGCGGCGCTGCGGCTCGAAGTGGCGCGGCAGTATCCCGATGTTCGCCTCAACCCCGGCTACCAATTCGATCAAGGCGAAAACAAGTGGGCGCTTGGAGTGTCCATGGAACTGCCGGTGTTGAACCAGAATCAAGGGCCGGTCGCCGAAGCGAAAGCACGCCGTGCGGAAGCCGCCGCCCGGTTCACGGGGTTGCAAGCGCGGGTCATCGGCGAACTGGACGCCGCGGCGAGCGCCTTCCGCATCGCGCGCGAGCAACTCGTCGCCACAGAGAATCTCGTCTCAGCGCAAGCCGCCCAGCACCGGACCGTCGAACAACAGGTCAAGGCCGGCGCAGCCGACCCGCTCGATTTGCTGTATGCCGAACTGGAACGGTCGTTCGCCGAGTCCGCGCGGTTGGATGCTTTGTCCCGGCTGCAATCCGCCTTCGGCCAGCTTGAGGACGCCGTTCAGCAACCACTCGAGGCGTCGGAAACGAGGGCGATTGACCTGAGTCGCAATCCGCGCACGAATCCTTGAACTCAATGTGAAAGCTCCACTGAAGACTTCCTTGGGCCTGCTGGTCGCAGGCATTGTCATGGCCGGGTTGATCTTTGCGTTTCTCGAGATGAGCGCGGAACGGGCGCGGGAAGCCGAACGCGAGCAACCCATCGCCGCGCCGACGCGTGTCAGCCGCAATCCGCAAGGCGAATTCGTGGTGACGTTTGACCCGGAAACGCAGAAGCGCGTCGGTTTGAGCATGACGGCTTTGACTGCGGCGGAACATCGGCCGACGCGGCGGGGCTTCGGTCGCGTGCTTGAAGCCGCGCCGCTGGTTGCACTCTTGAACGAAGTCGCTTTGGCCCGAACCAACCTCGCGGCTGCTGAAAAGGAACTCGGTCGTTCAAAACTTCTCTTTGGCCAATCGAACCTCTCCGAGAAGTCGCTCCTCGCCGCCGAGAGTGCCGCCGCACGCGACCGCCTCGCCGCGCAAGCAGCGGAAGCCAGGCTGGCGCTGGCGTTCGGGCGCGAACTGGCGACCCGAGCGGATTTGCTGGAACTATCGCGTTCGCTTGCCGCGTTGGATTCCGTGTTGGTGCGTGTGGACTTGGCGGCGGGCGAGGCGATGCCAGCGGCCGCAACGAGGACGCACCTCTTCGCTCCTGCGAACGAGGCGGAAACCTTCGAAGCCGAGTTCATCGGTCCGGCGACGAGCGTTGAGCCGGAATTTCAAGGACAGGCGTTCCTCTGTTTGGCGCGTCAGATCAGCCGACGCATTGCGCCCGGCGCGAACCTGACCGCGATTCTCGATTTGCCCGGCGAGGCCTCGACGGGCGTTGTGATTCCGCGCGGGGCAGTGGTCCGTTCGGACGGTCGCGGATGGGCGTTCGTGCAAACCGGCGCTGACACGTTCATCCGCCGCGAGGTCGCGCTGACACGCCCGACCAGCGACGGTTGGTTTGTGACGTCGGACTTCAAGGCCGGCGAAAAAGTCGTCGTCACCGGCGCGCAAGTGCTCCACTCCGAAGTGGGCAAGTCCGCGATTCGGATGCTGGAGTAGCCATGCTGCGCGCCTTCGTTCATTTCTCGCTCCGATTCCGCGGGATCGTTGTCGTGCTCGCGGTTCTGTTGCTCGGCTACGGCCTCTACGTCGCGTCGCGCACGCGGCTCGATGTGTTTCCCGAGTTTGCGCCGCCGATGGTCATCATTCAGACCGAAGCCCCGGGCCTGTCGCCGGAGGAAGTCGAACAACTTGTCACCCGTCCGATTGAAAATGCGCTCAACGGTTCGCCCAGCCTCGCGACGGTTCGTTCGCAATCCATCCAAAACCTCTCGGTCGTAACGCTCATCTTCGCCGAGCAGGCCGATGTGTTCCGCGTGCGCCAACTCGTGGCGGAACGGCTCGCCCAGGTGCAATTGCCGCAGGGCGTGAAGCCGCCGAAGATCGGACCGCTCACGTCGTCCACGGCGCGGATTCTCGCCGTGGGACTCGCTTCGACGAATCGCACGCTGATGGACCTCCGGACGTTCGCCGATTGGACGCTCAAGCCGCGTCTGCTGGGCGTGTCGGGCGTGGCGCGCGTGGACATTTTCGGCGGCGAGGTGCGGCAGTATCAAATCCAGGTGAAACCCGAACGTCTCGTCGCGCACGAACTTGCCTTGAATGACGTGGTGACCGCCGCGCGAAATGCAACCGCCGTGCGCGGCGCGGGTTTTGTCGAAAACGTCAACCAGCGGGTCGTGTTGCGCGCCATCGGGCAGGCGTTCAGCCCCACGCAACTCGGCGAAGTCGTCCTGGCGCATCACGAAGGCCGCAGCGTGCAGCTCAAGGACGTGGCCGACGTGGTGGAAGCGCCAGAGCCAAAGTTCGGCGACGCGCAGTTCAACGGCATGAGTGGAGTGATGGTGCTTGTCTTCAGCCAATACGGCGCGAACACGCTCGACGTGACCCGCGCCGTGGAACGCGAACTGGCCGGGATGCAGCCGGTGTTTGCGACCGAGCAGATTCAGGTCAACCCTTCGCTCTTTCGTCCCGCGAAGTTCATCGAGTCATCGCTGCGCAACCTGAACTTCGCCCTGCTGTTGGGCGGCGTGCTCGTGCTGGTGGTGCTCTTTGGGTTTCTCCTCGACTGGCGCACGGCGTTGATTTCTTTCGTTTCAATTCCGCTGTCGCTGCTCGCGGCGGTCGTCGTGCTCGACCGCTGGGGCGTGAGCCTGAACACGCTGACGCTGGGCGGATTCGCCATTGCGATCGGCGTCGTTGTGGACGACGCCATCATTGACGTGGAGAACATCCTGCGGCGGTTGCGGGAGAACATCGCCGCTGGCAGCGCAGGTTTCCAACCTGCCGTATCGCCGACTTCCAGTCGGCAGACTCCCGATGAATCCCGAACTCCAACCGCAGCGCAAGGCCCGAAGCCTGGAAGCCCGGCGATACAGCAGACTGGAAGTCTGCGCCACGGCACGCCGCGTTCCGCCTTCGAGGTCATCCTCGAAGCGTCCCTGGAGGTTCGCAGCGCCGTCGTCTATGCCACGTTCATCGTGGCGCTGGTTTTCCTGCCGGTGTTTCTGATGACCGGCGTCGCCGGAAAGCTTTTCACACCGCTGGCGACGGCGTTTATCCTTGCAACGATGGCCTCGCTGGTCGTGGCGCTGACGGTCACGCCAGCGCTGTGTCTGCTGCTCCTGAGCCGGACCGAACCGCACACCGAGCCGCGCTATCTTGGCTGGCTCAAGACCAGACATCGCGCGTGGCTGGAAACACTCACGCGCCGGCCGCGAACCGTCATTGGCCTCGCGCTGGCCCTGGCGGTGGCGGCGGCGTCCACGTTGCCGTTCTTCGGCGGCCAGTTCCTGCCCGAATTTCGCGAGGGCCATTTCATCGTCCACATGGCGGCGTTGCCCGGCACGTCCGTGCAGGAATCCGTCCGGCTCGGCAAACAGGTCGCCATTGAGTTGCTGAAAAATCCACACATCAAATCGGTCGCGCAACAGGCAGGCCGGGCGGAGAACAGCGACGATACGTGGGGCACGCACTACAGCGAAATGCACGTCGAACTTGCGCCGCTGTCCGGCGAGGAAGCCGAGTTTGCGATGGCAGAGATCCGCGAGGCGTTGGTGAAGTTCCCCGGACTGTCGTTCAAAGTCATGCCCTTCCTCGCCGAGCGAATCGAAGAAACGATTTCCGGCGTGACGGCGCAGGTCGTCGTGAACGTTTTCGGCGACGATCTCGATTTGATGGACCGCAAGGCCGGGGAAATCCGCGAAATGCTCGCCGCCGTGCCCGGCGCAACCGATGTGCAAATGGAAACCGAACCCGGCTCGCCAGAGGTGACCGTGCGCTTGCGGCCGGAGCGATTGCTGGCGTTTGGATTTCAGCCGGCGGAAGTCCTCGACGCCATTGAGACGGCCTGCCAGGGCGCGGTTGTTGCGCAGTCATATCAAGGCAATCGCGTCGTGGACGTGAACGTGATTCTCAGCGAGCGCGACCGGCGCGAGGCGGAGCGCGTCGGCGATCTGCTGTTGCGCAACCGCGAAGGAACGCGCGTGCCGCTGCGTGAACTGGCGGACATCGAGGGCGGCAATGGCCGCAGCCTCGTGGTCCACGAAGGCGCGCAACGTCGCCAGCAAGTCACCTGCAACGTCGCCGGCCGCGACCTCACATCGTTCGTCGCAGACGCCAAGCGCGCGGTCGCGGAAAAAGTGCAGTTTCCCTCCGGCGTCTATGCGGTCTTTCGCGGATCGGCGGAACAGCAGGCCACGGCTCAACGCGAGATTTTGATTCACGCCACCATTGCGGGGGTCGGCATCGTCGTGCTCCTTGCGATGGTCTTTCATAGTGGGCGGAATCTTTTGCTCGTGCTCGCGAACCTTCCCTTCGCGCTCATTGGAGGCGTGCTGGCCATCTTCGCCCTCGGCGGCCTGTTGAGTCTCGGAACACTCGTCGGCCTGGTGACGCTTTTCGGCATCAGCACGCGCAATTCCATAATGCTCATTTCGCACTACGAACACCTCGTCACGGCCGAAGGCTGCGTGTGGAATCTCGAAACCGCCTTGCGGGGTGCCGGCGAACGCCTCGTGCCAATTCTGATGACAGCACTCGTTACCGCGCTCGGCCTGTTGCCGCTGGCCATCCGCTTCGGCGAACCGGGCCATGAGATCGAAGCCCCGATGGCCATCGTCATCCTTGGCGGTCTGCTAACTTCCACCGTGCTAAACCTGCTCGTGCTGCCGGCGCTGGCGTTGCGGTTGGGGAGGTTCGTCAAGCCGTCACCTGAGTCCGCATGAAACGCTGGAAGAAAGTCCTGCTAAGCGCGGTCGCTTTCGTCGTTCTGCTGATTCTGGCGGGATGGCTCTTACCATCGCATCGGCGGATCGAGCGGAGCATCACTTTGCGTGTCGAAGCACAAGACGTATTCAACCTGATTGCCACACTCCGGCGCTGGCCGGAGTGGACTGCATGGACGACCAACCGCTTTCCCGACATGACGATTCGTTTTGAAGGACCGGAATCCGGCGTCGGCGCTACGATGATTGCCGCAGGGAAATCGAGCGGTGACGGCGTGGTGAAGACAATCGAGGCAGATGCGGCAAGCGGCATCAGTTACACGCTCGATTTCAATCATGGCGTCCAATTATTCAACGGAGCGATTCGCTACACGAATTTGGCGGACGGTCTGCGCGTTACCTGGACGCTCGATGCCGATCTTGGCGCAAATCCGTTCAAGCGTTGGGCCGGACTGGCAATGGAATCACTCATGAGCGGCGACATGGAACAGGGACTCGCCAATCTCAAACGCATCGTGGAGGCGAACCGATGAGAGTCATCCCGACGATTCGGCGCGTGCTCGCGATGCTTCTGCTGGCTCTCTGGTGGGGAGGTTTCAGCTTTTACGCAGGCCGTGTGGTGTTCATCGGCCATAAAGTGCTGCGCAGCAAAATTCGCCAGGGCTTCATCACGGAGCGAGTGACCACCGAACTGAACTGGCTCGGAGTCGCTGCGCTCGCATTCGTTGCTTGGGAGTTGTTCGCCTCTCGCTCACGCTCTCGCCAGCGTGCCACATGGATTGCTTGGACTCTGACTCTGGCCGCGACGGTCGCCCTCGTGGTGTTGCATACGAAGCTGGCGGGAATGCTCGATTTCGCGGGACGCCAAGTCGCCGATGACGAGAACTTTTATGGCTGGCATCGCATCTATTTGGTGACGGCCACCGTGCAATGGCTCGCGGGCGCAGTTCTGCTTGTGCTGTTTCAATTTGGATTATGCCAGCCCACACCGACCAAAGACCTCGCCGCTGGCTGAACCGCACCGTTCTCGGCATCGGCCTCGCGTCTCTATTCAGCGACTGGTCGCATGAAATCGCAACGACGCTGCTGCCAGCGTTCCTAGCGACGATGGGTGTGGCGGCGGCATGGCTGGGATTGATTGAAGGCGTGTCGGATGGATTGTCGAGCTTCGCCAAAATGGCCAGTGGCTATTACACCGACCGGCTGCGGAGGCGGAAACCCATCGCGGTAGCGGGCTACGTTGTGACCGCGCTCGGCACGGCGTCGTTCGGATTGGCGACCAGCGCATGGCACGTATTGATTGCCCGTGCGTGGGCCTGGCTGGGGCGCGGTGTGCGAACACCGGTTCGCAAAGCGCTGCTGGCGGGCTCGGTAACAAAGGAGACTTATGGCCGCGCTTTTGGCTTCGAGCGCATGATGGACACGCTCGGCGCGATCGTCGGCCCGGCGACCGCGTTCGTCCTGCTTCCACTCGTGGGCCATCACTATCCAACGCTCTTTGCGCTGACTTTGATTCCGGGTCTGCTGGCCGTGGGTCTGATCGCTTTTGTGGTGAAGGAGAAAACGCGCGCGCCCGTGCCGCACATCAGCTTCGGCGAAAGTCTCCGCGCCTTGCCGCCTCGTTTCCGAAAGTTCCTCGTCGCCGTTGGTTTGTTCGGCGCGGGTGACTTTGCGCACACGATGCTCATCCTCCTGGCCGCGCAGAAACTCACCCCGACCCTCGGCGCAGTGAAGGCGGCCAGCATTGCGACTGGACTCTATGTGCTGCACAACGTCCTCTACGCCACGTTCTCAATGGTCGCAGGCTGGCTGGCGGACCGCTTCAACAAAGGGCTGCTGCTGGCGGCAGGATATTTCCTGGCGGCGCTCATGGCGCTTACGATTGTCTTGCTACCAATGACGGTCTGGACACTCGCAGCCGTTTTCGTTGTGGGCGGCATCTACGTGGCGATGGAAGAGACATTGGAAGACTCCTTCTGCGCCGAATTGGTCGGTGAAGAACATCACGGCATGGCGTTCGGAACATTGGCGACGGTCAATGGCATCGGGGATTTTCTTTCCAGCATCGTCGTGGGCGTTCTTTGGTCCTCCTTCAGCGTGTCCGTGGCCCTGGGTTACAGCGCGGTGCTGTTCCTCGCGGGGGCTTCACTCATGTTTCGCATCAAGCCATGAATCTATTCACCCTCAGTCTCAAAGACCTTCGCCGTCGTCGCACGCTCCGCGCTCACAGTCGCGGGCGTGGCGCTCGCGGCGGCCACGTTGTTCAGCCTGCTCTCGTTCAACAGCGGCTACCGGCTGGCTTTGCAGAAGGAGATGAGCGATTCGGGCATTCACATGTTCGTTTCGACTGAGGGTTGTCCGATGGAAGCGGCTTCGATGGCGCTGCACGGCGGCGAGATTCCGAAGTTTCTGCCGGAAGAGCGCGTGCCCGCGATTCGTGCCGCACCCAACGTCCGCGCGGCGACCAGCATCTTGATTTTCTCCGTCCCCGGCGAAGGCAAACGCATTGACCTGTTCAACGGCGTGGACGACGAGTTCCCGAAGCTCAAGCCGCACTGGAAACTCACCGGGAGTTGGTTCATTAACGAGCAATCCATCGTGCTCGGAGCAGAGGCCGCGCGCGTCGAGAAGCGCGCGATAGGCGACAAGGTTTTCTTCCCGAAGCTTGAGGCCGAGTTCATCGTGTCTGGCGTGCTGGAGCGCACGGGCAGCGAGGACGACGGCTGGTTTTACATTCCACTCAGGAGCGCGCAATGCATCTTCAAGAAGGAAGGCAAACTAACCGGCGTCGGCGTCAACCTCGCGAACGTCGAGCGCATCCAGGAAACCAAGGAAGCCCTCGAACAAATCCCCGATGCCTACGTCGTGACCGCCCAACAGATGATGGAACAAATCCTGAAACTCATCGGATCAAGCAAGACGCTGATGTTCGCCGTGCTCGGCATCGCGCCCGCCATTGCGCTGTGTCGGCGCGTCGCCAGCTGACATTTTCAAAATTGTGTTGAGCGAGACGGTGACGCTTTGTCTGCTGGGCGGCGTGTTGGGCGTCGTCGGCGGCGCGCTTGGCTCGTCCTTGGCCGACCAACTCATCCGCCATGTTCTCCCCTATGGAAACGCTGATTTAATCCCTGCGCTTTCATTTATTACTGACGGCTCGGCCCTCGTTTCCTCAACTGACGGGCATGACCCATCAACCGAGTTTTTCGGAAGCCGGGTTCGCTGATAAAAAGAAAATCACGCGCCGCGAGAAGTTTCTGGCACGCATGGAAGCCGTCATTCCCTGGGCCAAGCTGCTGGCCGTCATCGAACCGTTCTATCCCAAAGGGCAGCGCGGACGCCCGCCCGTTGGGTTGGAGCGGATGTTGCGGGTTTATTTTCTCCAGCAATCTGCTTTCGGAGGTAAACGTTTCCGGGCGCATATCTTTCCAATCCAAACGCGGCTACTTCATTCGTGCCGAACATCAACGGATAATCAATCCGTTGAAACTCTTTTTCGAAGGCAAGCCCTTTGAAAAAGCACGCGTAAAAAAGAAACTGTTCGTTCGATTGGTTATTTGATGGCGGAATTAGTTCTGGGCTGAATGCACCGCCAAACTTATGCCTCGCCTCCGCTTGAATTCGGTCAACCAGCGATTCCGAAAGCACGCCAGCCGCCACGACGTAGCCTTCTTCATCAAGATTGTCCTTGGTGAAGCTTCTATTGCTTAACGCAATCGCCAACGGAATGTCTTCAGCAAAATGCAACTCTTCACCGAAAAAATTCGCCGCCTCGTTCCACGCCAACTGAAAAGTTCCGCACCACAGGAGATTGGTGCCGCTGCGAATTGGAACATCCATGTGCGCCGTGACATGACTTGCTTTGAGACTTCCTGCTTTGCAGTCCAAGGCAGGTGGTTCCGAAAATAGCTCGATTGACCGTTTCTGCTTTAAAAAGAAAATTGTTGAAATAAGAAGACAGCCAAGTGTCAGCAGAAGCAGAAGTTTCTTTCGTTTCATATCCGGCCTTCTTACTTTCGCTTGTGCCTCAAAAGCCACTCGTAAAGCTCCGGGTTGTTGTAAGTCTCCGTCCATGAATTATGCGTCGCCTCAGGATAGACCGTCAGCTTCACGTCCATCGCGCCGATTTTTTTCATCGCGCCAATCATGCGTTCGGATTCATCGAGCGGCACGACGGGATCTTTCGCACCGTGAAACGCCCAGACCGGCAAATGAATCAGCGGATTCTTTGGCTTGCCGTAGCCCGCGAGAATCACATCAATGCCCATGCCGCCGCCACAAATCGGCGCGATGGCTGCGAACTTTTCCGGGTGAGCAGTTGCCAGATTCCAAGTTCCGTAGCCGCCCATGCTCAGGCCGGTGAGATAAACGCGGTTTGTGTCCACGTTGAATTTCGTTTCTATGCGTTCAAGCAAGTTGAGCAATGTTTCGTTTTGCCAGCGCCCGCCCTGAGGGCAAAGCGGCGCGATGATGATAAATGGAAATTCTTTTCCCTGTTTCACCATGCTCATCGGCCCGTGGATGGCCGCGCGCTGGACATTCGTGCCACGCTCACCCGCGCCGTGGAGAAACAGCAGCAACGGCCAACGCTTTTTGCTCTTCGCGTCGTAATCTTTCGGCAGATAAAAAAGGTATTTCATCTCAACCTTGCGCGAGATCTTCCATTTGACCTTGTCCGCCAACAGCGGCGTCCCGCCTTGCGGGATGGATTGGGCTTTCGATTTCATTGGGATGCAACTGAGCAGCGCGAGCAAAAGCGCTGAAAAATATTTCGTCGTTCGCATAAATTCATTCGGAGGGCGGAGTTCCACGACGCCCTGACTCTTTTGCGTCGAAATTGTTTAGGGCGTCGTGGAACTCCGCCCTCCGAAAATGTTGGCCAGTTCGATGTCGAAACCTTCGCGGGCGCGAGCTGGATGGTTCATTGCGGTTGTTCGCCGGATTTCGCTCACTCGGAATTCGGATACGAACCGAGGACTTTCACGAAGCTGCACTGCTGCTGCAAATCTGCGATGGCTTTCGTGACTTTTTTGTCGTGGGTGTGGCCTTCGAAATCCACGAAGAAGAAATATTCCCAGCGCTTCCGCTTGTTGGGGCGTGATTCAATCTTGGTCAAATTGATCTTGTAACGCCGGAACGCGGCGAGGGACTGGTGCAGCGCGCCGACTTTGTCGGTGATGCTGAGCATCAGGCTCGTGCGGTCGTTGCCCGTCGGCGGACTGCATTGGCGGCCAAGGACGAGAAAGCGCGTGGCGTTGGCGGCGTTGTCTTGGATGTCGGATTCCAGGACGTTCAACTCATATTTTTCCGCAGCCAAAACCCCCGCAATAGCCGCAGAGTTTTTCTCGGCGTGCGCACGTTCGGCTGAACGGGCGTTCGACGACGTCTCAATGATTTCAACGTGCGGCAAATTGTTCTGAACCCAGCCGCGGCATTGCGCGAGGCTTTGCGGATGGGCGAAAAGTTTTTTGATCTGGGATTTTTTCCCGCGACTCAACAGGCATTGCTGGATCGGCAAAACGATTTGCGCGACGATTTTCAGATCGCTGTCCACGAACATGTCGAGCGTGTGCGTGACGACGCCTTCGGTGGAATTCTCGACGGGCACGACGCCGTAATCCGCGCGGTTCTTGCTGACCTCGGCGAAAACGTCGGCGATGGTTTTTTGCGACGCGTAACGAAGGCTCGAACCGAAACGTTGAATCGCGGCCTGATGTGTGAACGTCGCCTCCGGCCCGAGATACGCGATGGTCAGGGACTTTTCGAGCGAGAGCGCGCTGGACATGACTTCGCGATAAATGTGACGGAGCGATTCGCTGGTGATCGGGCCTTGATTCAGTTTCGCGAGGCGCTGGAGGACGGCGAGTTCGCGGTGCGGCGCGTAAATTTCCTCGCCTGCCGTGAGTTTGATTTTGCCGATCTCAAGGACGTGCTTGGTGCGCTCGTTGAGGAGCTTCACGATGTGCGCGTCGAGCCTGTCAATGGCCTTGCGATGTTCGGGAATGTTCACCGAGGGCAAAATGCAAAATTAAAAATGCAAAAGCAAACCTGTTTCGCGGCGAATTGGATTTCGTCGAGCACATGAACAAACAGTCTTTGAGTTGGACAGTTTTTACCATTCACCGCAGTAGTATTATTTCCCCAAGAGAAAATCTTCAGAGCCTGGGAAACCGCACGCTGTCAACCCGCTCGCAAACGAAATCGAAGGATGGACACGGCAGCCATTGCAGAAAGGCTGGCATCCCAAGGGGTCGTTTCCATTGAGTTAAAACGGGGACTTTCCATAGAGTCGAGACAGGCCACTTATCACCGTTGACAGACTTCCGGCAAGTAACTACGCTCTCCCCACACTGAATTTTGGTGAAAGTTTATTATGCTTATTCGAATTAGCCTCATCATAGCCATTGTCGCCAGCCTTGCCACAGCCGGCATCAGCTTCCTCAAGGTCAAAGAAAAAATCACGACGCTGGTGTCCGAGCGCGACGACTGGAAAGGCAGGTTCACCACCACCGACGCGGAGTTGACGACCACCAAGACCGACCTCACCAAAATCAAAAAAGACCTCGACAAGACCAAAGCCGATCTCGCCACGACGACCAGCGAACGCGACACGGCGGTGACTGAAGCGGCCAGCGCAAAAGCCCGCGCCACTGAAATTGCCGGCAAACTCGCCAAGGCCACCGAAGACCGCGACAAATTCGACCAGGAACTCTCCCAATACAAAGTTGTGGGAACAGTGGCCCAGGTCAACGACGCGATTCGCGACGCGAAAGGACTTCGCAATGACCGGACAAATCTTGTAACGACGATTGCAAATCTGGGACGCGAGCTTGCCTTTGTGTCCAACAAGCTCGACCAGTTAACAGGCGGCGACCGCGATGTCATATTGCCGCCTGAACTTCGCGGCACGGTCGTCGTGGTGGATCCCAAATACGAATTCGTTGTTCTCAATGTCGGCGGAGACAAAGGGCTGAAGGAAAACGGCGTGCTCCTCGTCAATCGCAACGGCAAACTCGTTGCCAAGCTCAAAGTCCGGAGCGTCCAGCCTGACCGCGCCATCGCAAACGTCCTTCCCGGCTGGAAGCTCGGCGAAGTGATGGAAGGCGATTCCGTTCTTCCCGGAATATGAATTTGAAGTTCCTCATTCGAAACTGGCGGGCTGTGCTGGCGCTTTGCCTTTTGCTCGTTGGCGCTGTTGGTTGCGCAACGACTGATTCCGACACTCAAAACGCCTCCGAGCGACCCTGGAATTCGCCGAGAGGCTGGGAAAACGGAATCCCGATGGGGTTATACGAAGGCCGTTAAGCTTCAGTTTACTTTGCCACTTCCACGCACCGCGTTTCCCGAATCACTGTGATCTTGATTTGGCCGGGATACTGCAGTTGCTCCTCGATCTTGCCCGCAATCGCGCGCGCGAGGCCAAAAGCTTTTTCATCGGAAATCTTTCCCGGCTGAACAAACACCCGCAATTCACGCCCGGCCTGCACCGCGAAAACCTTTTCGACACCCGGAAAATCAAGCGCGATTTTTTCCAAATCCTCGATGCGCTTCAGGTAAGTCGCCATGCTTTCCGAACGCGCGCCCGGACGCGACGCGCTGATGGCGTCCGCCGCGCTCACGAGAATCCCCAGCGGACCGACTGGAGGAACGTCGTTGTGGTGCGACGCCACGCCGTTCACCACTTCCGCGGATTCGCCGAAGCGGGCGATGAACTCCGCGCCGACGACTGCGTGAGGCCCTTCCGCGTCATGGCTCATCGCCTTTCCGATGTCGTGCAGCAGCCCTGCGCGCTTTGCAGACGGCACGTCAATGCCCAGCTCAGCCGCCATCAATCCCATCAGGTGCGCGACCTCGACCGAGTGGCTCAAAACATTTTGCGAATAGCTCTGGCGAAAATGCAATTTGCCGAGCAGCTTCAAAATTTCCGGGGGCATCGGCGGCAAGCCCGCCTTGTGAACGGCCTCTTCACCGAGCCGGAAAATCGTTTCATCCATTTCGCGCGAAACTTGCTGGACGATTTCTTCAATCCGCGTCGGATGAATCCGGCCGTCGGCAACCAATCGCTGCATCGCTTCGCGCGCGATGTCGCGGCGGACCGGATCAAATCCCGACAACACAACCGCGTTCGGCGTGTCATCAATCAACACCGTCACGCCCGTTGCCGCCTCAAACGCGCGGATGTTCCGCCCGTCGCGGCCAATGATGCGGCCTTTGATGTCGTCGCCATTCAACGCAATTGTCGCCGTTGTGGTTTCGAATGTGTGATTGCCGGCGTAGCGTTGGATCGCCACCGAAATGATTTGCCGCGCTTTTTCTTCCGCCCTGGCTTTCGCCTCCTCGATAATTTCGCGGCTGAGATTGCTCGCGTCACACAACGCCTCCTGCTCGACTTCCTTGATCAACGCTGCGCGGGCCTGCGCTTCGGTAAGGTGGGCAAGTGCCTGGAGTTTCTCGCGAAGCTGTTTTTGGATCACGCGGGTTTCCTGTTCCTGCGCCGACAAACCGGCCTCCTGTTTTTGCAATGACTCCTTTTGCCCGCGCAAATGTTTTTCCGCCGAGAGCATTCCTTCGAGTTGGGAGTTGATCAACGCCTCTCGTTCGCTCAAACGCCGTTCCAGTTCAGCGCGCTCCTGTCGCCGCGCGGCAAACGATTGCTCCGTCTGCTCGCGGATTTTTAGCGCCTCTTCATTGGCCGCAAGTCTGGCTTCGCGGGCAATGGACTCTGCCTCGCGCTGCGCGTCATCAAGAAGATTTTTGGATTTGAGGAGCCCGGCTGCTCTCGCCGTGCGATCTTTCCATCGCCACAGCAAAAAGCCGGTCACCGCGCCGGCGAAGAAAACACCGGCGCTTTCGTAAATGGTCGCCAAAACAATCATTTCAGAGCCCCGCGCTGGTGGCGTCACAGACTTTCCAGCGCGTCGGCGTCAAGATGCAATTTACACGGACGTCATTCGGGCCGGCCGGGATTTCGCTCACGATTTGTTGATCGAAAGCCACGCCCACGGTCATCCCGCGCACGAGCTTCAGCAATTGGTCATAAAACCCTTTTCCCCGTCCAAGCCGCCGCCCGGCGAAATCGAATGCTACACCCGGCACGAGCGCCAAGTCCAGCCGCTTTAGTTCAATGGGGGGGCAGGACTCATCCGGCTCGCGAATGCCAAACTGCCCTTTTTTCAGAGCCTTTTCGATGTTTTTCACCTGCGCCGCGATGTAGTCTCCCCGTCCTGGACGGAATTGTGGGAGAGCCAAAATTTTCCCGCCCGCCAAAATTTCAGAACCTAAATCCCAAACTTCCAGCTCGTCCGTGAGCGGGGCATAGAGCAAAACCGAATCTGCCTTTTGCCAAAGCGCCTGCTGTCGCAACAACTCACAGGCCTGGGACGAAAGCTGTTTGCGCATATCGTCGGAGATTTTTTTCAACCCGGCTCGAATGCGGGTTCGCAGCGCAGACTTTTCGTCGTTGATCTGTTGATTCGAAAGCACGCAGCGAGGCTATGAAAATCCCGCCCGCGTCTCAATTGTGATTTTGTCGTGGACGTTTGTTTGCGCACCCAATCGCAGCGAGCCTCCCCAGGTTGAGTCCCGAGAGCGCGGTCGCGGATCGCATCGCAAACAGAACGCTGAAACTAATCGCAGATCAAACGATAGAACTTCATTTCAGACATTGGCAATGGAACCGTGTAAGGCGAAGTGGCGGAGGAAACATTTGTCCATGTGTCGAACATCTGGCCTATCTCCTGCAGAGTTCCGCCGCCGCTCCATGAAATGACGGTATTGGTGCCAATCAGTTGAATCCTCAGCGTTGGTTCCACGACTTCAACCGTGAAGTCGCAACTATTGGTATTACCGCATGCGTCCGTGGCCACACAATGAACCACTGTCATCCCCAGCGAAAATCCACTGCATGACGCCGGCGTGGTCACCACCGTCACGCTGCCGCAACTGTCCGCCGCCGTCACTGAAAAACAGACCGGGACGTTGGTGCATCCCGCCACCACGATGTTGGACGGACACGTGATCACCGGCGGCGTGGTGTCCAGGAGCGAGACTGTCTGGCTACAGGTCGCGCTGTTGCCGCAACAATCAGCCGCCTGCCAGGTGCGGGTGATCGTTGGCGGACAGACTGCGCCGTTTGTGACGGTGTCAAGGACCGAGATGCTCACATTCGTTCCGCAGCAGCCGTCCAACGCCAGGGGCGAATCGAACGTCCAGGCTGAACCACATTCCGCAGTCTTGTTCTGCTCGCATAGCAAAATCGGCGGTGTGGTGTCCACCAATGTCACCTGCTGGCTGCAATGTGTTTTATTGCTGCACGGATCGGAAATCTGCCAGGTCCGGGTGATGATCGTCTGACACGCAGCACTATTCGTCAACGTGCTGATCACCGTGGTTGTGACGTCGTTGCCGGCGCAGGCGTCCACGGAGACAGGTGTGTCGAACGACCAGCCGGAACTGCACTCGACCGTTTTGTCGGGGGCACCGCAAGAGATTGTCAGCTCCAATGTCAGGTAATCAACCGAGGAGTCGTCCCGCACGAGGATGTCCAGCAGACGCATGTGGTTCAAATACGGCAGCATGTTGGTCGTCCCGCCGCCAGCCAGTGGCAGCGCGGAAACGTCGAGAGCGAACTCATATCCCGCTCCATGGCTCCACCAATTACCCGGCAACAGGCCAAGCTCCACTGGATTGCTTTCATTCCCAGAGGTGCCAAGAAACCGCCTCCAGTTTGCCAATTTCTCGCCGGTGGCATCAGTGAATGCCAGTTCGATCGTGTCATTGTCCGGGCTGTCGCTGCAGGGCCTAAGCCGCGCCAGCAGGCGCGCCTTGCTGATACAGGCGGGAAGGTTTGTGAACGTGTGCGCAAACGTGCGGTTGTTTGTGCAATTATCAAAGCCCTTGAAAGTGTTTATGCTGTGATTTGTCAGCCATGTTATCAGCCCTGCGCTTGGGAAGCCTGGCTCTGGTCCGGCGAAGTTGTCGTTAGTGCCGCCGACCGCAAGAATATCGGTCGCGGAAGAGCCGAAGACAGGCGGCGTTGTATCCACCACTGTGACCGTCTGGCTGCAATTTGCGCTGTTATTGCAACAATCGGTGGCGCTCCACGTCCGAACGATGACCTGAGAACACGAGTCGCCATTGGTCACGGTGCTGAGAATTGCAACGGTCACATTGGTGCCGCAAAATGCATCCAGGGCCGTGGGTGAATCAAAGCTCCACGCGGATGCGCACTCAACCGTTTTGTCGGGGAAGCAGAAAATAATTGGCGGCGCTGAGTCATTCACTACCGTCAACGTCGCGTTGTTGGTCACGTCTCCGCACGGGCCGTGGACTTCCACCGTGTAGGTGCCGGCGCTGGCCGCGCTCACGTTGTTCGTCGTAAAACTGCTGTCCGTCGCTCCCGCCAGAACATTCCCATCCTTTCTCCAGACGTAGCTGAACGGGCCGGTGCCCGAAGCCACGGTGCTGAACGTTGCGCTCGCGCCCGGACAATTGGTCACGCTTGTCAAGGCTGTCGCGGTCAAGACCACGTTGACTGTCAGCGTCGCGCTGTTGGTCACACTGCCGCATAGGCCGGTAACTTCCACCGTGTAAGTGCCGGCGCTGGCCGCGCTCACATTGTTCGTTGTAAAACTGCTGCCTGTCTCTCCTGCCAGGACAACGCCATCCCTGTTCCACACGTAACTAAACGGGCCACTGCCACTAGCGGTCGTGCTGAACGTCGCGCTGCTGCCCGGGCAGTTGGTCAGGTTCGTCAATGCCGTCGCGCTCGTCGCGTCAACTGTGAGCGTCGCGCTGTTGGTTACACTGTCGCAATTGCCGCTGACCACCACGCTGTAAGTCAACCCGTCGGCTGCGGTCACCGGGTTGATTGTCAGGGTGTCGGTTGTCGAACCGGAAAATTCGTTGCCGTCACTGAGCGCCACGCCATTCGTGAACCATTGATAGGTGAACGGCCCGGTGCCTGAAGCCACCGTGCTGAAACTGGCAATGGAACCCGGACAATTGGTCAGGCTGGTCAATGCCGTTGCGCTTACGTTCGTCAGAACCGTCAAATCGGCGCTGTTGGTCGCGCTCCCGCACATGCCCGCGACTTCCACTGTGTAAGTGCCGGCGCTGCCTGCGCTCAAGTCGTTCGTCGTAAAACTGCTGCTTGTCGCGCCGGTCAGCGCGTTGCCGTTGAATCTCCAGATGTAAGTCAAACTCGTGCCCGTGACTGTGCTCGTGAACGTCGCGCTGCCGCCCGGACATTTGGTCTGATTGGCCATGCCAGCACCCGCAGCCGTCGTCGCGATGACGGTCAGGTCCGCGCTGTTGGTCACACTCCCGCACGCGCCGGTGACTTGAACCCAGTATTCGCCGCTGGAGGCCACGCTGACTCCGTTCGTGGTGAAGCTGCTGCCCGTCTCGCCATCGAGCACGAAACCGTCTTTCACCCACACATAAGTCAGTCCCGTGCCCGTGGCGCTACTGGTGAACGTGACGCTCGCGCCTTCGCACACACTCTGGCTGACCATGCCCGCCCCGGCGAGCGTCGGCGCGTTGACCGTCAGCGTCGCACTGTTGGTCACACTCCCGCACGCGCCGGTGACTTCCACGGTGTAAGTGCCTGCGCTGCCTGCGCTCAAGTTGTTTGTCGTAAAGCTGCTGTTCGTCTCACTGACAAGTTCGTTGCCGCTGAATCTCCAAATGTAGCTGAACGGACCCGTGCCGCCGGCTGTCGTGCTGAATGTTGCGCTAGTGCCCGGGCAATTGGTCTGGCTCGTCAGCGCCGTCGCGCTGGTCGTCGGGTTCACTGTGAGTGTCGCGCAGTTTGTCGCGTTGCCACACGCGCCGGTGACCTCAACGCAGTAAGTCCCGCTGGCGCTTGTGCCAACGTTGTTCGTCGTCAGACTGCTGCTGGTTTCGCCAGACAGCAAGTCGCCGTCTTTTCTCCAAACGTAAGTCAAATCCACGCCTGTGACGGTGCTAGTGAACGTGATGTTTGCGCCTACACAATTGGTCTGGTCGGCCATGCCTGCGCCGGCGTCCGTCGTCGGGTTCACGGTTAAAGTGGCACCGACGTTTGTGGTGTTGCCACCGCCGAAATCCGTGGTCACTGCCACGCTGTAAGTGAGCGCGTCGGTTGCCGTCACGTTGGTGATAAACAGGGTGGCGGCTTGCGAACCGAAATACTTGTCGCCGTCAACAAGAGCCGTGCCATTCGTGCTCCATTGGTATGTGAGGTTTCCGAGGCTGGTGGCAACGACAGTGAACGACGCCGTATCGCCGGGGCAGTGGGTGGTGTTCGCTGGCGCGAGGACAATCGCCGGATCATCGGCGCGGGCTATGGCCGAAACAACAGCCACGAGCGCGAAGCACAAAAAGTTTTTCATGGTGCCTGTGACTTTTTGGACGTGAGGATTGGAAACAACATTTGCGGTGCGCGAGCTTTTGAATCTCGATAATTATTTCCGCCCAGCCTCAAGAGTCAATCTTCAAATTGTCAGGCAAATGGGCGCATCTATGGCCGCGTCGCGCACATGAGGCGTTGATTTTTAGCCGTATTCTTCAGGGCTGGGCAGCCCGAACCGTCTCCCGAAACGGCTTGCCCGCTTGAAAATTTTTCAATCGTTCCCGAATTTGCGTTGCCAGGTCATTATCTTTCGCAGCGACGGCCACTGACAACGCTTCGCCCGCCGTTTGGACCGCGTCGTCGAATCGCCGCGCCTCCGAGTATGCGGTGGCAAGAACGTCCAGGCAACCCGCGTCGCGCCGCTCCGTCAGTTCGCACGCGCGCCCGGCCAGTTGGACTGCCTCGGTGGGATTGTAAATTTTCGGGTCGTCGCACGTTGCCAGAACCCACGCCAGGTCGCGCGCGACCGCCGGGTTATTTGGAAGCGCTTTCGCCGCAAGCCGCAGGTGGCCGGCGGCTTCGCCCCATTTTTTTTGCCGGGCGAACGCGATGCCAAGATGTGTGTGCGTCTCCGGCGTGGGTTTCAACTCGAACGCCCTTTGATAATGGATTATCCCGTTGTCCAAATTTCCGCGCAGGCACAACAGGTAGCCCATTTTGAAATGCAGCTCCGCCCAATCGGGTTTCAAACGCAGCGCCGCGCGAAAATGTTTTTCCGCTTCGTCCAGTTTGCCCTGCGCGGTCAGAAGGCCGCCATAATTGTAGCGCGTCCCCACGTCATCTGGCTGCAGTCGCAGCGCCTCTTCGTAATGGGCGGCGGCCTCATCGGTCTTGCCTTGCAGCCGCAGCAGGTTGGCGAGATTCATGTGGGTCAGCGCATAATCCGGTTTTAATCGCAGCGCCTCGGAAAGATTGTTGGAGGCTTCATCCAGTTTTCCTTTTTCTGCGCAGACGATTCCCAGATTCAAAAAAGCAATGTAGTTTCCCGTCGTCACCCGCGCCGAGCGCGTGAAAAGTGTCTCGCTGTTTTTCCAGAAGCGAAGTTGAAACGCCGCTGCCACGCCACAACCGGCCAGCACCGCGATGGCAAAAGCGGCAAACACACTTCGCCCGCGCTGAAACCGCGCGACCACCTCTGCAGCTCCCCAAACAATCATGATAAAAATTCCAATCAGTGGAAGATACGAGTAGCGGTCCGCCATCGCGTGATCGCCGATTTGCACCAACCCGATCACTGGAACGAGCATTCCCAGATACCAAAACCAGCCCACGACCAGCCAGCGCTGCGATCTCGCTTTCCAAAGAGCCACTCCCGTCACGAGGAGCAACAACAGTCCCGCCACAATCGTTTGCGGCAACGGCCATGTCCCGGGATGCGGGTAAAAAACCGCGAGATCGTCCGGCCAGATCATTTTCCCCAGATAGCGAACGTATGAAACCAGCGCATTCGAAATGCGACCGGAGATTGGAAATTTTTCCAGTGACCCGACTGTGTTGTCGGATTTCTGCGCAAAATACGCCAGCGCGCTCGCGGCCAGTGTCAGCGCGAAGAACGGAATTTTTTCGACAAGAGACCGGAAAATCGTTGGGCGTTGAACGTTGACAGTTGAGAGTTCAAAACGATTCAGCGGCCAATAGTCCAACAGGAGCAGCACGAATGGCAGCGTCACGAGCATCGGTTTGCTCATCAAGCCAAGCACGAAAAAAAGCAAGGTCAGCAAATAACTTTGAACCTTGAACCTTGAACCTCGGACTTGGAACCCTACATAACGGGCGTAAGCCCAAATCGTCAGCAGAAAAAAGAATGCGCTCAGAACGTCCTTGCGCTCCGCGACCCACGCGACCGATTCGACGTGCAACGGGTGCAACGCAAACAGCGCGGCGACGATTGCGCTTTTCCAGACTGCGCCTGCTTGCCGAGGCGAAGCTTCCGGGCGAAGGCTGGTCATTCGTCTCAAAACGGCGAACAGCAAAATCGTGTTGGCCAGATGAAACAACACATTCGTCAGGTGATGTCCCCACGGTTTCAGCCCGTAAATCTGGACATCAAGCATGTGCGAAAGCCACGTCAACGGCAGCCAGTTGGCGAAATAGACTTTCGTAAAAGCCCACGACACTCCATCCATTGTCAGCCCGTGAAGCACGCGCAAATTGCCGGTGACGTATACCGGGTCGTCGAAGTTGACGAAATCAAACGTGACGACCGGGAAATAGACTGCCGCTGTGACCAGGACCAGCACCGCGCTGATCAAAAAAGCCAATCTCGAACTTGAAGGAAATTCCGGCGGAATTGCAGGCTTGCCGCTTTTTGCGACGGCAGCGGATTTTTTTCGCGAGTTTTGCTTCACGAGAATTTCGGCGACCCTGCAATGATTCTCGATCGGGAAGCTTCATTCAAACAGAAAACGCGCGGAACTCGGGATCGTCGAGAGCGGCACGCGCTCGAAATTTGGCCAGACGGCTAAATATTTGCCAGGCAGTTCAATTCTCCTGCAACAAGACCGAGCCGCTCTGGGTTGTCCCTTTGAAATATCCGCGCGCAGTGCCTTCCTGCTGCAGCACGACCGAACGCAACATGCGCGTGACGCCCAAATCCGTGTCAACGAATATCCCCGTCATCAGGCCGGATGAAGGACTCAAGGTCAGGACAACTCGCGTGCCGATGTAAACTTTGTTGTCAACGTAGTTCAGGATCGCGTCCGCGTTGGTGATGTTTCCGGCGAGGTTTCCTCCGGCGAGGTAAAGAACGCAATTAGTGAACGGAAGCACGGTTGTGCCCGGAGGCGGCGACGTGTAGGTGGAACCGGAAATGGCGAGCGAGTTGGTGAAACCGTTCGGATAAAATGTCGAGGCGATGGCCGGTTTGATCCAGCTTCCGGCGCCTTCCAAACTGTAGTCCACTTCGTTCGTGAACGTTATCCAGCTCAACACCGAGCCGCGCGATGAGTAGAGCGGCGCGTAGAACGGCCATTGCCCGCTCTGGGAAAGATAAGCCGTCTGGCTGAATGACGTGCCGTCGGCAAGTTTTCCGCTGGCGCGGATTTTCCCGGAGGAAGTGACCGTCAGCGTGGCGTAACCGTCGCCCGCCGGTTTCAACGCGGGGTCGTTTTCGTTGCCGGGAAGGGTCATGGTGTATTTACCGGCTTGCGGCGCGGGATTTGTCACCGCATCGAACAGGGCGCGGTCGCCGATGAATTGCGCCGTCCAACTCGTCGGTTCGGCGACCGTGCCGGTCACCTGGTTCGAGCCGTTCACCAGATCCAAATCCATGTCGATCTGCAGCGTCGAGTTGTTGCGCACAACCTCCGTGTGCGCGTGCCCGTCCAGATCGAACTGCCCGCCTATCGGATAATTTCCCCCGTCGCCAATCAACCTGCCGCTGAACGCGCCGTAAGCCTGCATCGTGAACTTGATGAAACCCGACGACGGTTGCTGCACGCCGTTCGTGTCGTAAAACAGCCCGCTGTAAGTCCCCTTGAACGGCTTGAGCGGATGCGGCGACACGACCACGTCGAACGCCTGCGTCGTGGTGGTGTTGACTCCGCCGCGCAAAGTCCCGCCATTGTCTTTCATGTAAACGGTGATTGTCGCCGTGCCGGTCACGTTTTTCGTGGGCCGGAAACTCAGCCTGCCTGACGACGAGATGAGCGGCTTCAGCGCAAAGAATCCGATGTTCGTCGTCGTGCAAGTGAAGAAAACGGACTGGTTGGTTTCGTTGTCCGCGCCCTGGAAAATGTTTGTGGCGAAACCAGTGATGTTCGTCGTCGCCGC
Source organism: uncultured Verrucomicrobiota bacterium (assembly GCA_964389025.1). Classification (GTDB taxonomy): domain Bacteria; phylum Verrucomicrobiota; class Verrucomicrobiia; order Limisphaerales; family CAYMCQ01; genus CAYMCQ01. Next base: position 5,866 of record CAYMCQ010000014.1, on the reverse strand, counting down.
GTCTTCCAAAACCGTGATTTCCGTGTCCGACAAATCGAAACTGGGCTGGTCGTTCACCGGCAAAACCGTGATTGTCACCGTCGCGACCAAGGAAGTCAGCGTTCCATCCGTGACTTGATAAGTGAAAGTGTCCGTCCCAAAAAAGTCCGGGTCCGGCGTGTAAACAAGGTTCGTGAGCAGGCCGTTGGTGGGGCAATCCACGTTCAACGTTCCGTTCGTCGGGCAAGTCACCAGAATGTTCGTCAGCGTGGTGCCGTCGAAAATCCGTCCCCGCAACACCACGTTCGTCATGGAATCTTCGTTGACGGTCACAGCCACGTTGTCGGCCAGCGGGCCGTTGAACATCAGGATCGTCACGTTGTCGTCGCCGGCATTGGCCACGCACAAATCCGTCGCGCGATCTTCGTTGAAATTGCTTCCGACAACCACCGATGGATTGTCTCCCACTGAAAAAGTTCCCACGGACGCGAACCCTCCGTTTCCATCTCCGATGAAAACCTGCACGTTGTCATCGCCGCTGTTAGCCACCGTGATATCCAGGATGTCGTCGCGGTTCACATCCCGCACCAGCAGACTCGTCGGGCCGCTGCCAACGTCGTAGGAATTTGTGATGGCAAAATCGCCCATGCCGTCCTGCAACAGAATGCTGATGCTGTTCGACGCATAATTCGCCACGGCGATGTCCTGGCGGCCGTCACCGTTGAAATCGCCCGCGAGCGCGGAAACCGGTTGCGGGTCGCCACCGGGAAACAGCGTGATGGTGATCGGCGAATCGAAGAGGCCGTTGGTCAGGCCGGGCAAAAGCGTCAACGTCCCGGCGGTTTTGTCCGCCGTCAAAATGTCCACAAAGCTGTTCGAATTGAGATTGGCGACGGTGACCGATCTTGGATTGTCGCCGACGCTGTAATTGTTGGTTGCCCCGCCGAACGCTCCGCCGGCAAGTCCAAACAAAACGCTCACGCTGTCCTCGGCAGAGTTGGCCACGATCAAATCCAGCCTGCTATCGCCGTTCACGTCGCGGACGGTCACCGCCACGGGCACGGGGTTTGCAATCGTGCCGACCGTGAAGTTTGTCGTGCCGCCAAAATTTGCGCCGCCGCCCAGATTCAACAGAACGCTCACGGTATTGGTGCCGGAGTTGGCCACGACAATGTCTTCGAGGCCATCGCGATTGAAATCTCCCGTATGAACTCCGGCGGGATTCAATCCCACGGCGTAAATGTCCTCATGACCGAACAATCCGTTACTGATGAAAAGCCGGACGGAAATGGTGTTGGCGTTGTAATTTGCAACCACCATGTCGCGCGAATTGCCGTCGCCGCGAAGATTTCCCAGCCAGGCGCCCTGCGGATTGTCGCCCACGGAAAGATTCGTGATGGCGGTGAAATAATCCGCGCGGGAAACCGAACTGCAACACACGGCAGCTAAGGCAAGACAAAAGGCTGCAAGCTTCTGAGACATCTGCGTATATCGTAAACTTTCAAGCGTGTGATTGCAATTCTTAATTCTGTCGGGTTTCGTCGCCTGTAAAAAGTTGTTCAGGAACAACTATCCACCCTCCGCCTCGAAAGCTTTCGGGGCTACGGAGGACGGGTCTTCTATCTGCTAACTTCCAACTCCTAATTCTTGCGCTTGCGGAATCTGAACGCTGCGAACAATGCGCCGCCGAGGACAGATAGCGCGACGGTGCTGGGTTCTGGAATTTGTGAAACCGTCAAGTTGTCGAGTGACCCAAAGTCAGGGACTTCTACCCGCGACAGATTGTTGAACTCAGCGCCGAAATAAAACGTCTGAAAGTCAACGGTTGGTCCGGTGCCGTCAATGATGCCGTCCAAGATGAAATTGGTTGTGACAACGCTGCCGTCAAAGCGGTAACCGAAGAAAGAGACATTGAGCGGGATGGGAGCCACCGTGCTGTATTCTGCCAAGTCCACGGACACCACGCCAAAAAGTGAACCGTTGGTTGGGCTGAACATCAGCGATTGTCCCAAGGCCGCCTGCAAATAAGCAGTGTAGTTTTCGGGGTAAAATGAGATTCCGCCTCCATTCCGTGTAAACTGATTGCCAGGAACAGATGGTCCGATAGGTCTGAACAGCATGCCTGCCTCGAAATATTGGGTGACACCAGATTGCGTCCCGGGCAACTGCGGAGGCGGACCATCAAACGTAAAGCGAACCGTCCCCTGAGCATAGTTCTGTGCTGGCGAGAAGAACAATATCAAAGCTAAGACTGGAACATGCAGCAAAGATTTCACGATTATCAGTCTCCGGGTTGCTTACTCACACGGCAAGGGACGCTTGGCTTTGATAAAGATGGCGGAATTAAAAACATTCTCTTCCTCGTCCACTTCTTTTTCCAGCTATCCCGAACTTTTCATTTTTTCGCCGCCTCCAATTCGCTGAACAAACTTTCGAGACTGTTCAACGGCGTGCCCTTTTTCGGATTCAACACCTCCCGCAAATACTCGATGGCATCGGGAATGTTCCGGATGGACTTGGGCAACGTCGCGCCGCAAGCGTTCGCGTGGCCGCCGCCTTGAAGCTTTTCCGCGACCTTCAGCGCTTCGCCGTTCCGGCTGCGCAAGCTGGCGATGACGAGTCCGTTTGGCCGGCGAAACAGCGTGACAAGCACTGGATATTTCGTCGCCCGCTTCTCAAGAAGTTCGTGAACGATGAGGTTGTTGTTGCCAATGACGGTGTCCATGAAACCTATATTGGGCGCAAGCTCGACGATGTTCTCCTTGCTCCACGCGAAGCCGATGGGATTTTCGATGCGCCTCTTTACAGCCATCACCTCAAGCAACGGATGGTCAAGAAGTTTTTCCAACTCGCCGCCGATGAGCGCGTGGACATTCCAGAACTGATAAACCTTGACGAGGTTCGCATAATCGCTGGCGACGATGAAATCGGGGTCATCTTCCAAAAACAGATCAGCCACATTGTTCAAGTGAACAAGCCGGTCGAGCGCAGGCGAACCCAGCTCGCGCTCTTTGCAAAGTTCATAGCAAAGCGAGCCGCCGGACTTGTTCAGGTCATGGATGAGCAAAGCATGTTTCGCAACGGTTTCCGTTGTGTGATGATCCACGACGAGCCAGTTCGGTTTGTCCAACCGCGCCTCGAAAGTTAAATCGCAAACCCACGCGGCTTTTTCACGCGGCTCGCGTTGTTTCCACGCGTTGTAGTGGTAGGCTTCAAGCGGAACGTCGGTGCCAAAAAGTTTTTTTGCGAGCCGCTGCAGCAAAACTCCGGAAACCAGACCGTCGAGATCGCTCTCGTGGGTCAAAATCACTTCAGGTTTTGGCAGCGCGGTCATGACTCAAGATTAACCGACGACTTCGGGCGTGACCAGCGATGAATTGAAACACGTTCCTTCGGTTGCGAATTCGGCGCTGTTTGAGATAAACTCCGCTCCAAGAAAATTATTCCATTGAATCCGCGCCTTCCAAATTTCTTCCGGCTTTTCGTCGGCGCACTTTTACTCGGAGCGGCTTTCCGGCTCGCTGCCGCGCCAATCCCTCTCATCCACGCCCACGCCCACAACGATTACGAACATCAGCGCCCGCTCTTGGACGCGCTCGACCACGGCTTTTGCAGCGTCGAGGCGGACATTTATCTGGTGGAGGGCAAACTGCTCGTCGCGCACAACCGCGCGGACGTGAAACCAGAGCGCACGTTGCAGGCGCTTTACCTCGATCCGTTGCGCGAACGCGTGAAACAAAATGGCGGACGCGTTTTCAAGAATGGCCCGGAGTTCACGCTGCTTATTGACGTGAAGACTGACGCTGAAAAAACCTACTCTGTATTGCGGGAGGTCCTCAAGCAATACGCCGACATGCTCACCGTTTTCCGCCCCGATGCGTCCGAGCCGAAAGCCGTCACCGCCATCGTCTCCGGCAATCGCGCGCGCAGCGTCATGGCGGCCGAGCCTCTCCGTTACGCAGCTCTGGATGGCCGGTTGCCCGATCTTGATGGCAACGATTCCAAACATCTCATCCCATGGATCAGTGACAACTGGCGGAGTGCTTTCAAATGGCGCGGCGATGGCTCAATGCCCGCCGACGAAAAGCAAAAGCTTCAGGACATCGTGACGAAAGCTCATGCGCGGGGGAGCAAAGTCCGTTTCTGGGGCGCGCCGGACAACGCCGCGTTCTGGAAATTTCTTTTGGACAACGGCGTGGATTTAGTCAACACCGATGATTTGGACGGAGTGCAAAAATTCTTCCTCGAACGCGAAGCCGTGCCGTCGCGGTGAAAAACCAGCCTTGCAATCCATTTCGTTTCTTTTATTTTCTCGCCGTGATTTTTAAGCCAACCACGACGACAACGATTTAGCGTCCGCCCAAACCGGGATGGACGCCAACGCCTCTGACCGAACGTCCGGGGCGTTTTTGTTTATGAGACACGAATTACACGAATTTGCACAAATGCGAGAGAGAAACGGTTTCTTCCCTTCTCCTGTCATTTCCGCATTCGTGTCAATTCGTGAAATTAGTGTCTGATTTTATGGCCGACGAACAACAAGATCAGAAAGACCGCAAAACTCTCGACGACCGCGCGAAGATGACCGAGCTGGAGCGCATCCGGCACTCGTGCGCCCACGTCATGGCCACCGCCATCCTGCGGCTGTGGCCGGATGCCCAGTTCGCCTACGGACCGCCGGTCGAGAACGGCTTTTACTACGATCTTGAATGCTCGCATCGCATCTCGCCCGAAGATTTCGAGAAGATCGAGGCCGAGATGAAGAAGGAGATCAAGGCCAACAATGTCTTCGAGAAACTCACCGTCACGCGCGAGCAGGCCATCGCCGACGCGCAGAGTGGTCGCCTGGGCGGTCTCGCCGAGCGGCCGACCAGTCCGAGTAAATTTAAGTTAGACCTGTTGCAGCAAATTCCCGAGGGCGAGCCGATTTCCTATTTCAAGAACGGCGACTTCATTGACCTGTGCGCCGGGCCGCACGTGATGCGCACGGGCAACATCGGCGCGTTCAAGCTCACCAGCGTGGCCGCCGCGTATTACAAGGGCGACGAAAAAGGTCCGCAGCTCCAGCGCATCTACGGCACGGCGTTCAAGAACAAGACGCAGCTCGACGAGTATTTCAAGATGCTCGAGGAGGCCAAGCGCCGCGACCATCGCAAGATCGGCGCGGAGATGAGGCTGTTCGCGATTGATACCGAATACGTTGGGCCTGGCATGCCGCTGTGGCTGCCCAAGGGCACGGTGCTCGTCGAGGAACTGGAGAAGCTGGCCAAGGAAACCGAATTCGCCGCCGGCTACGTCCGCGTCCGCACGCCGCATCTGGCGCGGGAGAAAATGTACTTAACTTCGGGTCACTTGCCGTATTACGCAGAGTCGATGTTTCCCGCGATTGAACTCAGAGAGGCTGCTGGGAAGCGATTCGACAAACGCGCAGATGCTAATTGGAACAAGTTGTTTGAGTTTACAAAGGCCAATCTAAACAAAGACGGGCTGGCTGATAATGCTTTAGAGTTCGAGATGTGGTCACTGTTGGGAGAACAGCAAAAAACAAAGGCATTGCCGACCGAAATCGAAAGGCTTTTTGAAGACGGAAAGAAAATTGCAGACATAGGTGAATCCGGAGGGCCGCAATTGGAGCGTTACTACCTCAAAGCCATGAACTGCCCGCATCATCACCGCATCTTCGCCGCTGAGCCCAAGAGTTACCGCGACCTGCCGTTGCGTCTCGCGGAATACGGCTGCTGTTATCGCTACGAGCAATCGGGCGAGTTGTTCGGCCTCATGCGCGTGCGCTCGCTCAACATGAACGACGCCCACATCTATTGCACCGAGGACCAGTTCGCCGCCGAGTTCAACGCGGTGAACGAAATGTATCTGAAGTATTTCAAGA